>JAMONP010000001.1 GCA_027065695.1 Desulfuromonadales bacterium
CCTCTCGTCGCCAGCACTTTCGTGATTGCTGCCGTCAGGGTTGTCTTACCGTGGTCAACGTGACCGATTGTCCCAATGTTGACGTGGGGCTTAGTCCGTTCAAACTTGGCTTTGGCCATTGCGTTATCCTCCCTTAGCTTTTGTCTTGTTCATAAATAATGTTTGCGTTTATCTGCCAGAAGTTGAGGCCCCTGCATCCATCATTGTTCCAGGCGACCATCAATCTTTCCAGGTGATCCACTAATCGAAACAAAGCAGCACTTGAACTTGAAACGAAACCAACAACGTTAGTTGTCTTTACTAAACATAGATGCGAAATGGAGCCCACAATCGGATTTGAACCGATGACCTCATCCTTACCAAGGATGTGCTCTACCTACTGAGCTATGTGGGCCTGTCACATCATCCTTTTCCGAGACAACCAGGAAATTGGAGCGGGAAACGGGATTCGAACCCGCGACCCTCAGCTTGGAAGGCTGATGCTCTAGCCAACTGAGCTACTCCCGCAAAATATTCGTTTCTTTGGGCGTTTCGTTTGGGCTTACACCTAACCTTACGAGGTCTTCTCTGTGGAGTCCGGCAGGGCCACTCTCGCAGTTACTACGGTTACTAACCTCCTGCGTCAAACAGTTCTGCTTTTCTCCGGCATGTCTCTTAAATGGTGGAGGGGGGAGGATTCGAACCTCCGAAGTCTTCGACGTCAGATTTACAGTCTGATCCCTTTGGCCACTCGGGAACCCCTCCAGGGGACATCTTTATTAAGTTTTCTGGAGAACTGAACTCCCCGACAGCTCGGTGGAGCTGGCGAGAGGAATCGAACCCCCAACATCCTCATTACAAGTGAGGTGCTCTACCAGTTGAGCTACGCCAGCACAAGGGGCGTTATATACAACAGCATCAGCTGGATTGCAAGAGAAAACTTGCTACATCATGACAACGCCACCACAAGTGCGCATTTATAGCGAAAATAAATGAGCATGTCAAATGACAAAACAATTTTTTTAACAAATATTTTTCTCAGGCAAATATTTCAGTTGACAAATCCAACCAAGTTGGTTGTAAATTAAAAAATCATAGAAACCCGTTTATAGGGTGTCCTCTTCCCTCCTGAGGATGCCCTATTTTTTTACTCTATTATCCAACCTATATGGAGAGCTCCGCTGTAGTTAACCGCAGAGAAACAAGCTCTCCCAACCTCACAAGTACCTGGCGGCAGACAATACCAGGAAGCCTGTCCTCATATTTATTGATTGGCTTTTGCCGTAATATTCCCCGACACCAGACTGACCCTTGGCTTGCCAAGCAGTGTATTTTGATCAACCAACAGCGTACAGCCGTAGCTTTTCGACAATTGTTCTTCAGTCAAGACCTGTTGAGGAGTCCCGATTTTCTCAACTTCACCATCTTTGAGCAGCAGCAAGCGATCTGCATAACTGGACGCCAGGTTCAGGTCGTGGGAAACCATAATAATAGTAACCTGTGCCTCGTAGCGTAGCCTCTCCATCAGATCCATAATCCGCAACTGATGGGCCGGATCGAGAGAAGCGGTCGGTTCATCCAAAAGCAGGATTTTCGACTGCTGGCAGATAGCTCTGGCAATAATGACCCGCTGCCTCTCACCGCCACTGAGCTGTCCAAGACGACGCCCGGCAAGATGAATCACTTCAGTAAATTCCATAGCCTGTTTGGCTAACTCCAAATCCCTCTGACCCTCAACAGCCAGCAGACCAAGATGAGGATAACGCCCCATCAACACGGTTTCTGCAACAGTAAAGGGGAAGTCAGCATTAACCTGCTGAGGTACCAGGGCAAGGGTGCGCGCAAGTTCTTTTTTTGAATAATCATTGATCAGGCGTTGGCGAATAAGAATGTCACCTTCGACCAATGGATGCAATCCTGCCAAAGCCTTAAGCAGAGTGGTCTTGCCAGCGCCATTCGGACCAATAATAGCAAAGAATTCGCCATGCTCAATCTGTACAGAGACATGCTTGATTACTTGGCGAACGCCATACTGAAGGCTGATTGCACGGATATCAACCAAGCTCATTGTCTCGACCTCCAAAGCAGGCCGATAAATAGCGGTGCACCAACTAATGCCGTGACTATGCCCACCGACATTTCGCCTTGACTAGGCAGACTACGAGCCAGAAGATCACAAAGAATCAAATAGGACGCCCCTGTCAGAATACAGGAGGGAATAAGGATGCGATGATCTGAGCCGAGCGCCAGTCGCAGAATATGCGGGATTGTCAAACCAACAAAACCAATTAACCCGGAATGACAGACCGTCAGGCTCACCATCAAGGAAGCCGTCAGCAAGAGGATCAGAGTAACAGCCGCAACATTGACCCCCATAGCAGAGGCACTTTCACGCCCGGTCAGGAGCAGGTTAAGCGGCTGGGCCAGCAGAAAGATAATCAGAAAACAGGGCAGCACCACGAGCAGCAACGGCAGACTATCTGCACTAACTGCCGAAAGATCACCCATAAGCCAGAAAATGATTTTCTGCATTTGCACTGTTTTGCTGACAGAAATCAGAAACATGATGATCGCACCACAAAAAGCATTGACCATCACACCTGCCAACAACAGGGAATCACTATGTCCTTCTCTACGATTACTGAGGAGAAGAACCAGCGACAAAACCATAAGCGAGCCGACAAAAGAGCTCAGAGTCAGCCCGGGGAAAAGACTGAACCCGGCCAGGATACCTAGGATGGCACCCACTGCCGAGCCGCCTGAGATACCAAGGATATAAGGTTCCGCTAAAGGATTGCGCAATAGTGCCTGAAAAACCAGTCCGCCGAGGGAGAGTGTTGCACCGACAGTTGCCGCGAGGACCACTCGCGGCCAGCGCAGTTGCCAGATGATTACCTCAAGAGTCGAATCCAAACCACCCTTCCCCAACAAAACTTTCCAGGCTTCAGACGTGCTACCAGACGAACCGATGGTCAAACCGAGCACCATGGAGACGACCAACACAGAGGCAAGGATCAACGTGACAGTGATCAGTTTTTTATAGACAGGGTTGTATCCAAGCATTTTTAGAGCTCTTGTTCTCCGGAGCTATTGAACGCCAGTGAGCTTGGGGTGAAGCAAGCCAACTAGATGTTCAAGGGCATCAATCAATCTTGGCGAAGGACGATCAAACAGATCCGCATCGACCACATGTAAGCGCTGATTTCTCACCGCCGGGATCTGTGGCCAAACCTGCCAAAGGGAGCGGAGCTCCTGGTCTGAATAGCCGCCACCCATGGAAGCCAGAAGAACGACATCAGGCATGAGCCCCAGAAGCTCTTCCCAGGAGTAGCGAGGATAACCGGTACGATCAGCTGCCAGATTGACGGAACCCGCTCTGACCAGAAGCTGGTTCAGGAAAGTGTCACCACCAGCAGAGATAATCGGCTGGGAGTCGATCTGAAAAAATACTCGGGGTCGCTCTTTAGTCCCTTCAAGTTGCTTGTCCACCCTTTTCAATCGCTGGTAGTAACCTGAGGCAAGAGCAGAAGACGCGGCTTCTGTCCGATATATATCACCAAGCCGAGACACTGTATCAACAACATCTTCCAGGCTCTTTGGGTCGAAGACATAAACTGGAATCCCCAGAGACTCCAGTCGCTCCACGGAGGCCTTCGAATTGCCATCGCGGATGGCCAGACAAAGCTGTGGCCGTAAACTGACAATTTTTTCAATATCCAAGGCGACGTAAGTGCCGACCCTTGGCAAGCGCGCCGCGGCTTCGGGAAAGGTGGCAAAGCGGGTTGCCCCAACCAGGGCAGCACCCCCGCCAACTTCAAAACTGGTTTCGGTGAGGCTGGGAGCCAGAGACACGACCCGCATCAAGGGCTCCACAAACTCAACCTTGCGGCCGATCTGGTCGATCAATTCACGACTGTGTGCGGTAGCCGCCAAGAGAAAAGAACATAGCAGTAAAAATAAGGTCTTTTTCATCACGGGCCTTTGGCACAAAACAGGGGATAACCCCGCCGCAAATGGCGGGGTATTAGAGCCAGGGCACTTAAATTAGAAATAAGCGGTCACTCCGGCGAACAATTCACGAGGCGGCATCGGGTAACCTGGATTCGCCTCGTAGTCTTTGTCAAACAGGTTTTTTACCGAAACGGTCGCATCGATGGCGACCCCGCTGAGCATTATGGCATGAGTCAAGGTCAGATCAGCGACAAAATAGTCTTTGTTCTTGCGGGTGGCTTCGGGGTAGTAGCGCAGATAGCGGCCGTCGAAACGCAGAGTGGTCTCCTCAAACGGCTTCAGGGCAACGAAAGCGTGGGCTTCGTGCCGCGGTTTGCCAACAAGGTATTCATCCGTGTCGCGATCTTTCGGGTTCAGGTAGGTATAGTTGCCACCGATCGTGGCAAAACTACAGAGAGCGAATTGACCATCAACTTCAACGCCCCAGATACGCGCATCATTAACATTGACCGGGCTGTAGATGAAGAACTCATCTGGCTGCCAACTGATCAGGTCCTCGGCGTCACGCAGAAAAGCGGCTAGCGAGATACGACCACGATCACCAAAGGTCTGATCCAGAGCCAGTTCATATTCCCAGGCTGTTTCAGGATTGAGATCAGGATTGCCCTTGCTGAAAAAGTCCGTAGGCCAGTAGAGATCGTTCAATGTGGGCGCACGAAATGCCTTGCTCGCCGAGAGCCGCACACGGGTGGAATCGGTCAGTGCCAGATGAAGTGCGGCACGCGGACTCAGCTCATTGTCGAAATCGGAATGGATATCATAACGCAGGCCGAGCAGCATGGTCAGTGTCGGCATCAGATCGATCTGATATTGGCCAAAGACGGCGCCATGCTCCTGATCTTCATCACCAATATTGGTTGAGTCCAGCTCATCACGATAGTAGTCGCCACCCAGCAAGAAAGTTTGGCCCGCAAAAGCCTTTTCAGCGTAAATTTCAGTGCCATAAGTATCGATTTTGTGAGTCTCGTTTATCGGTGACCAGCCGCCCGGATCCCTGTAATCATTGCGATGGTGCTCGTAAATGCCACGTGTGGTCAACTTGACTGGGCCCACCGGCGCTACCACTTTCAAGGATGCCACGGTACGCTTATCTTCCTGCTCAGCATCTGGGCTCGGCCAGGAATTGGAACCTGGGATACCACTTTCATAATCGAGATGATAGACCGACAGCTCGATGTCAACATCCTCTGTCGGCGAGTAACCAAACAGGCCATTGACGGTATATTGATCGTAATCCGAATTCTTCCGGTAACCATCCGATGCCTTTGTCTCGGCACCGATACGATAACGGAAATCGCCAACCTGGCGTGAGGTAGAACCGCTGACAATCCGGGTGTTGCGCTCCCCTTCCGTCCAGCCGATCTGTGTGGATGGTGTCTCTTCTGGAGACCGGGTAATAATATTGATAACCCCGCCCATAGCGTTGGAGCCGTAAAGCGCCGAAGCCGCACCACGCATAACTTCGATTCGTTCAATCTGGCTCAAAGCGACCGGCAGCTGGTTCAGGTCGAACTGGCCATACTGAGGCGAGTTGAGACGAACACCGTCGATCAGGACCAGCACTTGTGCCGCCTCAGAGCCACGGATACTAGCGCTGGAGAGCGATCCAGCCGGCCCGCTGCTGACCACATGCAGGCCGACAACATCTTGTAAAACTTCATCCAACCGAGTCGCCCCGCGTGCGGCAATTTCCTTGGCAGTCACCACGGCAACCGAGGCCGAAGCTTTCGACCGCGGCTCGGCCATGCGAGTCGCCGTAACCACGACTTCATCCATCACCACTGCCGACGAATCCACTTCCACCGCAAAGGCTGAACTGCATATCGCCAGACTCAACAACACTCCCACTAAACCTCTGTACATTTCCGACTCCTGTTACACAAGGGACCGGGGAGGCTGCAAACAAAAAGATCCCCGGTCAATAAAAATTGATCCGGGGATTCCCTGTAATATCCACGAATTTTCCGGCAACTGTCCATCAACCACGAGGACAGCAACTCAACTTCTCTCAGACAGGTCTTCTGACTCCCGGTTCGTCCTACTGATCGCGCCTTCCCAACCCTTCAAAATGAGTCAGTGGCATACATGCGACGTTCGTCCCCGGTTACAGCGGCGGGCCCGCCCCGGATTTACACCGGGTTTCCTTTTAACCTGAATCAGGTTAAGCCTTAAGGCATCTGAAAATTTGGTTTTTACCTTACCTGCAAATTCCCCGCAAAGTCAAGAGACTGTAGCACTCTTATCTTTCATCAAATTCTGCCGCACCACCTCAAAGAGAGCTACAGCACTTGCAGACGCGGCATTGAGTGAGTCCACCTTACCGAGCATCGGTATCTCCAGCAAACCATCACAGAGTTCACGCGTGCGATGACGCAGACCATCGCCCTCACTACCAACGACTAAGGCAATATTCCCTAAAAGATCGGTGGAAAAGAGAGGCTGAGCTCCCTCGCCTGCCGCCAGACCATAAATCCAAAAACCATTTTTTTTCAACAGCTCCATACAGCGGGCAAGGTTAGTCACCTGACAGACAGCGAGATGCTCCACAGCACCAGCAGAGGCCTTATCAACCACATTGGTGATACCGCAACTACGATCTTTGGTCAGCACCACACCTTGACATCCAGCCACATCAGCGTTGCGCAGAATCGCTCCCAGGTTGTGGGGATCGGTAATTCCGTCAAGTAACAGGAAGAACCCGGTCTCGCCAGAAGCTTGCCAGCTCTCAAGCAAATCCTCCAGAACAGTGTATGGAAAAGGCTCCATTGACAGAACCACCCCCTGGTGATGGGGAAGACCCGCCATGCGGTCCAGATCATGACGTTGTCGCTGTCTGACCGGAACACCTCGTTCACGCGCGATGCTCAGCAGTTCCTCGGCTCGTGGTCCAGAACCTTTTTCATCAACAAACAGTTCGAGGGGTTGACGCTTGCCGCGCAACCCCTCACGAACCGGGTGAATCCCGTAAATATAATCAACCATGGATATTTCAGTCTCCTTGGCCACCAAACATTTTCATCAAGCCCTGTAACTGCTGATTTTGTTCAGGAGTGAGTTGGTTTTGCTGCGCTTCATTAGCAGACGCCCCTTTTTGTCCAGGCTTAGCAGTCGCAGAAACATTGGCCGTTTGTCCCGACACCAGCTGTTGAATAATCATTTTCGCCTGAGCATGAATCTGCTCATCAGTTCCTGCATCATACTTAAAATTGATATTAGATGGCAGTTCAAATTTAGAGTCATCAACACGGCCCTTATTGATGCTTGTGGCAACTTCGTTATACTTCATCCTTAAAGTGCTGCTTTCAGTCTTTAAAGGCAGGCTCGTCCCATTAATAGTGTAAACCACAGTCCCCATTATGGTGGCCTTGTCACAAGAATAACCGAGTATTTTTTTCGCATTTTTTTCAAGACTACCTTCCATACCCTCAAGCATGGAGACACCCTGTTCTTCTGCATTTTTAATTACTTTTTTCTGATCACTCCGGGAAAGCTGGTTAAATTCCAGAGTCAGGTATTTCTCCATGCTAGCGTTTTTAGTACCAGTATTAGCAACTAAGTCAGCAGTATATTCCCAGTCTGGGGTCGTCAAGATAAACTCTTTCTGCTCTTGTTTCATACCAAAGATTTTCAAGGCAGTCTCTTTATATTCAGCCGAAGTACGCCCATAATCTTTAACAAAAATGGTCTTGGAGCCACTCATCATGCCAGAGACATCATAGTTAATGGTAGCACTCTTAAAAGGAAGTTTCTGCTCCCACGGACTTTCCAGAGCCAGAGCAGAGGTTGCAAATAATATAATGGACAAAAAGACAAATGCTTGTTTCATATTGGAATCTCCAGTTAAAGCATCGTTAAGAACAACCTTAAAGTTTGACAAACTCAACTCGGCGGTTATTTGTCTTCCCTTCTGGAGTATCGTTGCTGTTAATCGGTTTTGATTCCCCCCAGCCTCTGAATTCCAACCGGTCGGCATCAATGCCCAGACTAACCAGCCTGTTGACCACTGCTTTTGCCCGCAATTCCGAAAGCTGCAGGTTTCGGCCATCATCTCCGTCACCATCAGTATGCCCCTCAACACTGAATTTCACATCCGGATATTTCTGCATTAGTTTAAATATTTTATTAATAGCCCCGTTGCTTTCAGGCTTTATGGTGGCTTTATTCACATCGAATCGAATCCCGTTGACGATTATTTTCCCTTCAGAGAGGAATCGATCATAATATTTGACACCACCTTTAGCGATCCGGATATTTTTAATAAATTTTTGCGTGCCATCATGTTGATCTGCAGTAATCGTAATCCCAGAAGGATTTTTCTCATAGTGAGGGATATTAACCAACCGAGTGTCATCCAGATAAGCCTTCAGCTTGCCCTTGGTGAAAGCAATTGAGATATGTCTCCAGCCACCAACCTTATCCCTGTTCCCCCGCTCTTTACCGGGATAATCCATTTCAGAATCCTCAAAATGCATTCTATTTACATAAATTGTCAGAGGCTGGCCACCACGACTCTGATTTTTCTTGTCATAAGAATAAACATAATACCTGTCATTATAGTTGTTTGCTGAAAAGTAAGCATCAAACTCTACGGTAAAAATCTCCGGCAAATAATCCCCTTTTGATTTCTTTAAATAGGGGACAATTTCTGCTTCAGACAAATAAATTATGACCGGTTGGCCATCAACTTCAGCAATTTCAACGTTGCCTTTATACAAATCCCAGCGAGAGGGAAATTCTCCATTTTCTTCATCTATGCTGGGGCCGTCTTCAAAAATCACTTCATCACCCGGGACGAAATCAAACTTAGCCCATTCAACTTTCGCGACATTCGCTTCGGGTTTCTCTGCCCCATTGTCGGCAGTGACTTTTCCGGTGTTACCATCTTGCTTTGCGGTGGTGTTTCCTTTATTTGAGACCGCTTCTTCAGCACCGCCTTCAACAGTATCTAAAGCTCCATCGACAGCATTGTCTGTTCGGCGATTTACCCTGCTCTCAGTTTCGTGTTCAATCTTTTTTTGAACATGAGCAACAAGATTTTGCCAGAATTGTGCGTTGGCGTTTGGAGGTGACGACACACACACCAAGGAATAAAACAAATAAAACCAAGCCTGTTTTCCTCATTAACTTTCTCCTCTACATCAGTTCATTTACAAACAGTAAAAACCCTAATTATCTAAGGATCATAGCCATAGACTCTGAAACCACGATAAAAACCATGCGGCAACGGGTATTCCATCAATAAGCCTCACCACATTGAATTGGACTATACGAATATCTACATTATCCCCAATGGCACGTCAAACATAAACTGACAACAAAACAACCCAGCACCCTTTTCATCCACAAATAGTTAGAGGGACTGGCAATGACCGCGCAGTCCCTCACGTACTGGAGTAATCCTGTAAAGATAATCAAGCATACACAGCTCTCATACTTGAACTACCAATCGGATGGAGTTTGAAAACTCGTTTAATTCCTGCTCTTGGATAAAATGTCTTCTGCACAAGCAACAAGAAGGTTGTTAGCAGGAAAGAACGATTGATAGGGCTGTGCTGAATAGCTGAACCCTGTCAGATCATTGACAGTGAGATTATTCTGAATCGCCATGGTTACGAGATCAACCTTATCTGTGACCGGGTTGCCACTGACAACCTGTGCACCTAACACTCTTAAATCAGCCCTACTGACAACCAACTTCATCTTGACCAGCTTCGCCTCAGGCATAATTGGAAACATTGTAGTTAATTCTGAATAACCGACGATAACATCGTATTTCTTGCGGGCGACAGTTTCACTGAGACCGGTACCACCAGCAAAGAGCTTGCCGATCTTGGTTGCTGCACCATTATAAAAGCCAGCATATTCTCTTTGCTCACCAAGCATGTTCTTTGCCAAGATTCTTGCCATGGGTACAGCATTTGTAGCCAATTTACCTTCAATCGGCTCACCGGTAATCCCACTGACAAATTGAGCACAATCCCCAACAGAATATACATCTGGAAGACTGGTTTGCATTTTACTATCGATAATGACCCCCATTTTGCCGATTTCCAATGCCGTATTTAGAAAAATTTCCACATTGGCACGCATACCGACAGAGAAAACCACAATTCCATGAGCATTGAATTCATCTTTCAGATTAATGACTTCACCATTGTCCAGAACAACGGCTTCTGCTTGTTGCTTACCAATTACTTTTTCGGTTTTTCTACCCAGGTGCAAGAACAACCCAGCCTGCTTCAGCTCTTCTTCAACCGGCCCCGACATGTCACGATCCAACAGGTTGGGTAATACAGATTCAGCCATGTCAACAAGGTGAGTCTCCAGTCCGCAGCTTTTTAATGCTAAAGCCAGTTCGATGCCAATGGCGCCGGCACCGACAACAACAGCTTTCTTCTTATGTTTATCTTTGCTGGCATCATTCAAGCTCTTTAAGTCGTCTTCCCACTTGAATGTATACACACCATCGTAATCAATGCCATCAATCGGTGGTAAAAATGGGATCGATCCTGTTGCAATCACCAATTTGTCATAATAAAAAGTTTGTTGTTGTTCTGTGTGAACTGCTTTTTTGTCAAAATCAACGTTGACAACCTTGTCACGGATCAAGTCAGCACCCGAATCAGTGACCAGAGAATCCTTTTTCAGCGTTTTATCCATCCCGACAATCTTTTCAATCGCGTATGGCATTGCGCAGTAAATCATGGAAAACTTTTCTGGTCGGATGATCCCAATACGCTTATGAGGACCCAATATTTTGGCAATTGTAATGGCTGCAGGGCCACCACCAACAATCAACACATCATAATTTTTCATCGGCTCACCTCCCGAGTATTTTTTACTTTACACTTTATGCGCATTTACACGTTACGCCCCATGTATACACATGTCAATATATATCACTAACTGATTGTTTACAGAATAACAGTAAAGGGCTTTGTGTGGATGGGGGAGAAAATAGATTTGTAGTTATTGAGCCGTAAGTGTCACCTAGCTATTGGTCGAAAAGGAGCTGAGGTATGGGCCAAACAGCCGAATTTGCAGTCGGGTCATGAATAGTCCGACAGACTCCTATACCTCGGCCCGACCACTAATAAAGGATTGGGAAGTTGAGATTGTACCATTTCCATACTACTGCCTAGCAAAGCCTTGATCGGACCGTGACCATAGGCACCCAACACCACCAAAGCATCATGCGGGATCTCAAAAAAGTGGTCGTTGAGTGAGCTACCCGGAAAAACGCGCCAGTCGCAGCTATGGACTTGTTCGATCAATCCTTGAGATTCGAGAGCCTTTTCCAGAGAAGGACGATCACCGACACTGATGATCTGCATAGGGAGATGACAACGCTTCTGCAGTTGCATTGCCAGACGTACGGAGACAGCTGCGAGAGGAGAACCACCGTACAGAACGGTTAGCTTATTCCATGGTTTGTAAGCAGCGCTGGGCAGGAGAACCGGGAATGGTGCCAGCTGCAGAATGCGCCTGACTTTCGGGCCGATGTGGCCAAGACCGATACGGCCGGTTACATCACTCATGGAACGCGGACAGGTCATCAGTGAAAAATTGGTCTGCAAATCCGGAAGTCCAGTTGCTGTTTGGCTACATGGGGAGATGAAACGGTGCTGAAGAGAAAAAGATTCTATGAGTTCCTCTGCATGTTGACGGGCACTACCCTTATCACGTAAGTACGAGCTATCAAGGTCAATCTGCACAACATCGGCATCGAAGTAGAAGAGAAACCTTTTCTCTTTTGGGAGATAAATATCCAGTGGCAGCTGTAACTTTTGACAACTGTAAGCTGATAACAACAGAGTCTCACGACCGAACGGGGTGTTGCGAAACACATGCAGTAACGGGCTGTTCATCGGAACCTCCAACCAAGCGACTTGGTAGTTTATCAGCAGTCTGCTAACGACCCAGGGCCGCTTGCATTTCTTCCAGAATCATCCTTGCCGCTTCAGCCGGATCTGCTGCGGCAGAAATCGGCCGACCGATAACCAGATAATCCGCACCAGCTTGCAGGGCGTCACCGGGAGTAGTAACCCGCTTCTGATCATCCTGGGAAGCAAAGGTCGGCCTCACCCCTGGCGTTACGATTAAGAAATCCTGGCCGCAAGCTTTACGTATCAGACCAACCTCTTTCGGCGAAGCAACCACGCCATCCATACCTGCATCAAGAGCCAACTTGGCCAGTTTCGGTACCATCACCTCCACCGAACTGTCGATACCGACTCCACGTAGAGTCTCCTGGTTTGACGAGGTCAGAATAGTCACTGCCAGCAGGACCGGGCGATCCGGATTGCCGCGTGGGCACACCTTATCAACCTCGGAGACCAGTTTAGCCATCATTTCAAAGCCACCCAAAGCGTGAACATTAAACATCTTCACACCGAGTCGCAAAGCCTCGAGACCAGCCATAGCCACGGTATTTGGGATATCGTGATATTTCAGATCGAGAAAAACGTCGCCGCCACCATCCTGCACCAGATTAACAACTTCTGGGCCACACTTGGTAAAAAGCTGTTTACCGATTTTGAACAGACCAACTTGTCCCTGTAATTGCTCGACCCAACCGCGGGCAGCATCGAGATTGTCGACATCAAGAGCAAATATCAATTTTTCTTTGGCATCATTCATCATCACGAGATCCTATTAAATCCTGTACACGTTGCGAGACTTCCTGTACCCGCTTGATCAGTGTGGAAGAATCAGCCGCACCAAGCTCACGACGAGCGGCGATACACTCCATATAAACCAGTTCACTCAAGGACTCCGCAAGCAGTCGCAGTTTGTCACCTTCCTCAAGACCCGCGAGGTTGGCGAGAATACGGCCACCATCCACGGAACCATCTTCCTTGAGAGTGGTTTGTCTGAATACGTAAGAAAAGGGTTGTGGCAGATCACGCAAGAAGCAGGAGACCTCCTCACGGAACTGCGGATTCTTGGCTGACACCACCGAATGCATGGCAACCAGAACACCGTTAAAGATAGTGATAACTTCACCAAGGACGCCTTTCACGGCTACCGTTGGCGCTTCCTCCATGGTAACGATACCACGTTCAACCAGTTGACTTAAAAGTCTTATGGAATCGAACTCACCGGAACCAGAGCGCCGCAGCAACTCCTTGACACTACCGACACCGGCCTGGATTAGAGCAACCATCTTCTGCGAGACACTATCGAGATCGTTGGGTGTGTCGCCAGTTGCGACCGGGATGGCATCAAGTGATTTGACTTTTTGCATGTAGACAGCCCGCTCATCTACTCTGCGCAGCCCTTCCATAACCAGATTCTGGGTGCCCATAGAGAGGCTCACCACCTGATCTTCATCCAACGGGGTGTCGACAAAAACAAAGGAACCTTCATGAAAGACAAACAGGTTATAAACAATAGTTTCGACCTGGTTGCGGGTTGCTGCCCAGAGATCCTTGGAAGTGATCACTTCCTGGTCTACCAGAATTTTGCCAAGCGGCAGTTCACCATTGGCAAACTGGCGGGCACCCTGCAGGGTTTCACGGTCAAACTTACCCAGGCTGTAAAGAATTTCGCCAATCTCTTCTTCTGGAAAGGTGCTTGTGGCATAGACAATCTCACCGTTCTGGAAGCAGAGTGTCTTATTACCGCCGGCAAGGATGAAATGCAAAAGTCCTGATTTGCGGAACATATTGAAGAAGGAAAGGAGATCGACAACGCCCCCCTCACTAAGCATGCCAGTCATTAGCACCCTGTCATCATCAACTGCAGATTCCAGCAGAAGATGGTGGGCAGAGCATGATGACAAGCGTAGCGTTTGGGCCTCGAGAATTTTTACAACGCCAGGCGGCAGAGTCAGTCGCCCACCTTTTTCAATTCTGATTTTACTCATAAGCGATCTATCCTTCTATCCGACCACGAGCGCTGCGCGAACCTGTTCGGCAACTTTTGCCGCAGCACCTTCGACTGGCAACATGACACGCTCACCGCCACGACGATCCTGAAACTCAAAAGACTGCTCTTTCAAACCACGGGCACCAACGTTAACACGTAGCGGGATACCGATCAGATCAGCATCTTTAAACTTGCTACCAGGGCGTTCATCACGATCATCAAGAAGCACTTCGATGCCTTCGTCAAGCAGATCCTGGTAGAGCTTCTCACCAGCAGCAGAAACTGCCTCATCTTTAGGATTTAGCATAGTTACTATCACCTGGAACGGAGCTAGCGGCATGGGCCAGATGATACCATTGTCATCATGGTTCTGCTCAATTGCTGCGGCAGCCGTACGTCCTATACCAATACCGTAGCAACCCATAACCAGAGCTCTCTCCTTGCCCTGGCCATCAAGTACCGTGGCATTCATCGCCTCTGAATACTTGGTTCCCAACTTGAACACGTGGCCGACTTCGATACCCCGCCAGATCTCCAGTTTACCTTCACAACGAGGACAATCATCACCAGCAACGGCTTCTCGTAAATCAACAAAAGCTTCAACCTGGAAATCACGACCGTGATTGGCACCGGTGAGATGGAAATTCTCTTCATTGGCACCGAGACCGAAATCGCTCATCGTCGCCAGCTCATAATCTGAAATCACGCGACACGACAAACCGATAGGCCCGGAGAACCCGGTTGGGGACCCGGTAATTTTCCTGACCAGTGCTTCATCAGCCATTTGGATGTGATTGCAATCGAGATAATTACAGAGCTTGACTTCGTTAAGCTTGCGATCACCGCGCAACAACACGGCAACTGTCTCTTCACGCTCATTCTGGAGCACAAGGGTTTTGACCATCTGTTGCGGCTTCTCTTTCAGGAATGCGGCAACATCATCAATACTTTTCAGGTTGGGCGTCGCGACTTTACCCAGCTCCATGGTCGGTGCAGAAGCTTCTCCAACCGGTGCCCGCAACTCAGCTTTTTCGACATTGGCGGCATAGTCACAACTGCCACATGAGACAATCGCATCCTCACCGGTCTCGGCGAGCACCATGAACTCGTGCGAGAAGCTGCCACCGATAGTCCCGGAATCCGCCTCAACGGCACGAAAATCCAGTCCGCAACGTTCGAAAATCCGTCGGTAAGCCTGGTACATTTTCTGGTAAGAAACCTCGGCTCCGGCATCATCAACATCAAAGGAGTAGGCATCCTTCATAATGAATTCACGACCTCGCATCAGGCCAAAACGTGGGCGAAGCTCATCGCGAAATTTGGTTTGAATCTGATAGAGGTTGAGCGGTAACTGGCGATAAGAACTCACCGTACCGCGAACAATTTCAGTGACAACTTCTTCGTGAGTGGGTCCAACACAGAACTCCGTATCCTTACGGTCCTTAAGACGCAACAGTTCCTTGCCATACTCCTGCCAGCGACCTGATTGCTGCCAGAGATCGGCCGGATTTATAGCTGGCATCAGTAACTCGATGGCACCTGCACGGTTCATCTCTTCGCGAACAATGTTCTCAACCTTACGAATGACCCGTAAACCAAAGGGCAGATAATCGTAGATTCCGGCCGCCACTTTGCGGATCATGCCAGCACGGGCCATCAATTGATGACTGACGACTTCAGCATCGCCAGGAGTTTCTTTCAAGGTCGGCAAAAAGTATTGTGTATAGCGCATTTAATAACCTCTGAATGGGATTTTAGGACTCTTTTTAACACAAAAAATAGCTTATGAAACTAGCGTATTTTAGGAGGGATTGCAAGGAGTGATGCTGGCCTTATGATTCACCAGCAAAAAGAGGAAAATCTCATATTGATAGCTGGAATCAACAACATAGAGGCTACCGATGATATTCGAATCGACAGATGATTATCATCTACCCCCTTTTGAAAATTGCCTCAAGAGAAAAAGTGGGGAGTAGAGCAGTTTAAACTTCATCATCCCATGAAGTTTTTCCGACTTGTGCCAATCAGTAATAACTGTTTTGAACTGACGGGCAAAATCTTCTGCATTTTTATCGAGATCACCGTAATTAACAACCATCCTTTTCCCCGCATCAACAATTCTGGAGACAAGCTCTGGAGACTCGAAAAGATGTTGCATGGCTGCCGCAACAGATCGTGATTCAATATCTGTCAAGAGTGCGTTTTCGAAGTTTACCAGCAACTCTTCAGTTTGAGGGATCTTCCCTGCAATAACGGGGACTTCACATGCCATGGCTTCGAAAACTGTCGTGGGGAAACCCTCACTGCTTGCCAATGACACAACGGCATCTGAGGCACGGTAATACTCTGTGATTTCTGATTGCGATACATCTCCGAGAAGATGCGTCTGTTTGCCAATCCCCAGGCGATCAATACTCTGCCTTATGCTGGTTAAACAGTCCTTGTCAGTCCTGCCGAGCAGAAGGAGCCTTGACTGTGGAAAGGATTTGGCAATGATTGCGTAAGCCTCAACAACCACATCGATATTGCACCGTCGAATAATCGCTCTCGGGCTCAGTAGCAACGGCCCTGCCAACGGTAAACCTAATTTTTTTCTGGCAGCTGTTTTGTCTCCCGGGTAGAAATTTTTCCTATTGATACCCCAGTAGTTTGTTCTCAGGACACCACCACTGCCCCAACTCTTAATTCTCTTGTGAATAAAATCTGACTTTGCGCAGATAAAATCGGTCTGCCCCAGTGCCGACTTAACCAGGCTAGAGTAAATTGACGAAACAGAATGATCGCTCCATTCATGGAGGATATCATGTCCCATTGCAATAACCGCAACGGGGTATTTGTGAAAATAAATTTGGTCAAAATACGAGCAATCGCTGGCAAAATGGCAAACTATGCCATGAGGCTTTATGCTTGCAATCCGCTGTTTGAGTTTTATTCCTCTACAGAAGCTGTTTCTTGCCAGATCGGTATGTATAAACAGGTTTGGAATCGAGGAGATTGTACAGCCCTCAGTTGGCGGGTCTTCGAAGAGGTGTACTTCAGAAAAATGTTTTGCGAGGGCCTCCGTACGTATTCTGCCATGACGGAGCCCAGGATTAATAACGCAGATCTTCATGGCGAGCACGAACCTGAACAAACACCATCAAGTTTGGAGAAAGTTAAACCGCTCGTATCCATTTTAATTGACCTGGCCTCTCATTAAGGTTCACTTTGCAGATTAGTAGCATGACGCTATCCGGGACAGGAATGATGATTGACCGACTCGAGCTGCCGAAACGAGTCTAAAGATAACACTCTAAGGCTCTATATAAAAGAGCTGACAGATCTGGGCTGGCTCAGGAACTTTGTTCCTCAGCCAGCCGCAAAGCCTCTTCGATCAATGCATCGGCAAGTTTATCCTGTGGGACCTTACGTATCACCTCGCCTTTGCGGAAGAGCAGCCCTTGCCCTTTACCACCGGCAATACCAAGATCTGCTTCACGAGCTTCACCAGGGCCATTAACCACACAACCCATCACGGCAATGCTGATGCGACAAGGAAGATCAGACAACCGCTGCTCGACTTCTTCGGCAATCTCAATCAGGTCGATCTGACAACGGCCGCAGGTCGGGCAGCTTATAAACACCGGGCCGCGTTCACGCAATTCGAGGCTTTTGAGAATCTCCCAGCCAACCCGCACTTCTTCCACCGGATCACTGGTCAAAGAGACTCGCAGAGTGTCACCAATACCATCGTAAAGCAGTGCACCGAGGCCGACAGCACTTTTAATCGTACCGCTCCAGGTTGTGCCAGCCTCAGTCACACCAATATGCAACGGATAGTCAACCTGCTCAGCCAGCAAACGGTATGCAGCAACCGTACGGCGCACATCGGAAGATTTGAGACTGACTTTGATATCACGATAGTTCAGATCTTCCAGAATGCGGATATGGCCAAGAGCGCTAGCCACCATAGCCTCGGCCGTTGGGTGCCCATATTGTTCCAGCAGTTCCTTTTCAAGAGAACCGGAGTTAACGCCAATGCGGATCGGCACAGAGCGTTCAGCACAAGCCCGCACTACCTCTTCAACCTTCCAACGCTCACCGATATTGCCCGGGTTCAGACGCAAGCCTGCTACACCTGCCTCAAGTGACATCAGGGCCAGGCGGTAGTCAAAATGGATATCAGCAATCATGGGAATTTGGCTCTGCACACAGATTGATGCAAGAGCCGCAGCGGCGGCCTCATCTGGCACTGCACAGCGGACAATTTCACATCCGGCATTTGCCAAAACTTCAATCTGTGCTGACGTTGCCGCCACATCGCGGGTATCGGTATTGCACATCGACTGCACCGACACCGGTGCATCACCACCGACAGCCACTTTACCAACCTGAATTTTACGCGTAAGACGCCTCATAAAACTCCCTTATATGCTCAACTGAGTTTAAAGGTGACGCCCAAATGAGTCAAGCCGAAGCCGACTCAACTTCAGCCCCCAGCCTCCACCCCGCATTTAAACTTGTCAATATTAGACAATCCAACTATGATGATGCCGCTTTGTAAGGAGGCTTCATGGAAACCATTGATTGCCGTGGTCAGCAATGCCCACAACCCGTTGTTCAGACTCGTCAGCTCATGCTTGAAAAGACTGATCAGACCCTTTGCGTCCTGGTCGATGACACAACCGCCAGGGACAACGTCACCCGCCTTGCCAACAAACAAGGCTACAGTGTATCAACAACAGAAGATCAGGGCACCTTCCGACTAGAGATGGTTCCCGATGCCACCATTGCAACAAAACCTGATGCAGTTGCGACAACCGGCCCGACAATTATTTACATTGGCTCGGACGAGATGGGAACCGGCGACTCTAAGCTTGGCCAGATCCTGATGAAAAACTTCATTTTCACTTTGACCGAAGGTGACGTGCAACCTGACGCCATCTATTTTGTCAACACGGGAGTCAGGCTTACCGTTGGCGGTTCGGACGTGCTTGAGCCCTTGGAAAAGCTTTCCCGTAATGGTGTCGACGTAGCCTCATGCGGACTCTGCCTGGAATATTTTGACTTCAAGGAATCCCTTGCCGTAGGCAGAATCTCAAATATGCTGGAACTGGTCAACGCTCTGGAAGGGGCAGGCAACATTATTAGACTTTAAAACATGGGTATTCATCTTTAATTCACGGGAGTAGTTCGTAGCCTGGTGGCGCGCTCGGTCTTCAAAACCGATGAGGGAGGCATCCCCTCCTTGGTGGGTTCGATTCCCATCTATTCCCGCCAATTATTTACGATAATAATAACAGTCATTGCCATAGCCATAATCAGGACTATTACCATGTTCACTAAACGAACAACCCCCTTACTGGTTACCGTCCTGCTCACCATCCTGGCCACTTACCTCACCCCGACCCAACTGTTCGCTTACGAGGGATACACCCCGACCTTTGTCCACGCACTGGTCGGCGCCGCGTAATTCTCCGAAGACGACCTGACCTTTCCACAGACAAGTGATGGCACATCTACCAGCAGCAACGACCTTTCCACCATGCCGTATCTCGGCATGGCCTTTCAGTACCCTTTGCATGGTGAAAACACACAAAGTGGTGTGGACGGCAGCTTCCTGTTCGGTTGGCGGTCAAAAAGCACCAGGGTTCACGCTGGCAACGGCCACCTCGCCATCGACATTGACAGCGCCCTGTGGCTCACTGACCTGAGTATTGGACTTTTCGTCAAACATACCTTCGGCCGCTGGAGAACCTATCTTGCAGCAGGTCCGGCCATCATGTTTGGTGAATATTCCGAAGATACAGAAGAAGACGATTCTCAAACCGATACGAATGAGAAATCCAGCAATAGTGAGTCAGCATTCGGTGTTGGTGCATACGTGCGCGGCGGGTTTGATTTCCTTATGAGCAGAAATGCCTACATAGGGGTCTGTGTCCGTGGTCTCCAGACTAACATTGAATTCGACGATGCTCCGGATGCTTCTTCAGGCTTGAGCGGCGTCCAGGGGTTTGTCACCTTTTCAAGACATTTTTAGGAGATACAAGGGACTAGGAGGCTGTCGGGCCAGCCTGAACGGAGATATTTTTCTGGGGACAACTTTTAACTAATGCTGAGTTGAAATTTGCTCGTTTTTCTCAAGCAATATATTCTTCTGGTAACGCCGGGATATCTCTGCATGATCG
>JAMONP010000002.1 GCA_027065695.1 Desulfuromonadales bacterium
GGCCGGTGTTGCCGGGCTGATCAAGGCGACTATGGCGCTCTACAACAAGACGCTGCCACCGACTATCAAAGTCAAACGACCGCAGGATGCCGTCACTTCGGCAACCTCGCCATTCTATGTCAACACCGAAGCACGGCCATGGATTCCCCGTGGTGATCATCCTCGCCGGGCCGGTATCAGTGCGCTCGGTTTCGGCGGCAGCAACTTCCATTGTCTGCTTGAGGAATACCAGTCGCTTAAAACTGCTGCTGACTGGCAGGGTGATGTACAGATTGTTGCCTTCAGTGCCGCCGATGAGAGCGGCCTGGAATCTGCTTTGCAAAACTTCCCGGCAGACTCAGCCTGGAACGACTTGCGCCTGGCGGCCGATCAGAGCCGTAGCGATTTTGATCCACAGCAAGCTTGTCGACTGGTGATGGTTCTGGAAAAGGACAGCTCCAAACCTGCGGCCCAGGTGAAGAGTGCCTTGGCCATGTTGAGCAATAAACGCGACCAGAGTTCATGGAGTACTCCCGACGGCACTTTCTTTGTTAAGAGTGAAGCTGCAGGTGGAGAAGCTGGTGGCAAGCTGGCAATGCTCTTCCCCGGTCAGGGAGCCCAGTACCCGGGCATGCTCAAGGACCTGGCGATCCAGTTCCCGCAGTTCCTGGAAGCCTTCATTGCTGCTGACCGCGCCTTTGGGGCCAATAGTTGCGGCGAAGCAGGCCGTCTGGCTGACCTCGTTTATCCCCGCCCCAGCTTTGATCAGTCAAGCAAAGATCAGGATATTACAAGCTTGCAGGCAACGGATGTCGCCCAACCAGCTCTCGGTGCTGTCAGTCTGGGTGCAAGAGATGTGCTTGCCACCTTTGGCGTGACTGCCGAAGCCTATGCTGGACACAGCTACGGTGAGCTGACCGCGCTTTGCTCAGGTGGTTATTTCGATGTCGACTCCTTGCACGCACTGTCGCGCCTGCGTGGCGAATTGATGGCCGCCGGTGAAGGCGATCGCGGCTCAATGCTGGCGGTTTCCGCACCCCTTGATCAGGTCGAAGCCTTTCTTGAAAAATCCGGTTTGAAACTGGTGCTGGCCAATCGTAATACTCCCGAGCAGGGCGTTCTCTCCGGAGCAACCGCCGAGATCGAAAAAGCCGCGAAACTGCTTGATGAGCAGGGTCTGCGCTACAAACAGCTTGCTGTGGCTGCGGCCTTTCATAGTGAGTTGGTCGCCGCTGCCAGCGGCCCCTTTGGTGAGCGTCTGCAGGCCATTAAATTCAGCAAGCCGACCGCCAGCGTCTTTTCCAACACCACCGGCAGCGCTTATCCGGAGACGGCTAAAAAAGCTCGCGAGATTCTCGCCACCCAACTGGCCTGTCCGGTCGACTTTGTTGCCGAAATTGAAGCCATGTATGCTGCCGGGATGCGTACCTTCCTTGAGGTTGGCCCCGGTGCTCGCATGACTGGTATGGTTAAGGCGATCCTCGGCGAGCGCACGCACCAGGCAATTGCTATCGATGCTTCCAACGGCAAGCGTTCAGGAATTAATGATCTTGCCCGCGCCCTGGCACAATTAACCGTCCTTGGTTACCCGGTTGAACTGGCTCGTTGGGATGAGGGCTATGCCGCGACCATTAAATTGGTGCAAGGCAAGAAACCAGGCATGACCATTCCGTTGATCGGTGCCAACTATTTCAAGCGTCCACAGAAGCGTCCGCCAGTGGCACAGCAAACTCCAGCGCTGCAAGCAGCACAATCCCAAGGGGCAACGGCTACACCGAATCCTGTTCCCACGGTGCCAATGGCAACCACAGCTGACAGCGGTTCTTTGCAAGAAGCACTGCAGATTACCCGACAGAGCATGCAGGCATTACAGAATCTGCAGGAGCAGACCTCGCGTCTGCATCAGCAGTTTCTCACCGGTCAGGAATCAGCGACGCGCTCCTTCCTCAGTCTGGTCGAACAGCAGAACCGTCTGTTGCTGGGTCAACCGTTGAGTGCCGGAGTTGCTCCGGTTATCTCGGCTCAGCCTGTTGTTGTAGCCCCGGTTCAGCCGATGGCAGCACCTGTCGCAGAAGTTGCCCAACCTGTCGTTGCTGCTGCTTCGGTTGCAAGTCCTGCTGTTGATAGCGGTCAGGTTGCCCCTGCCGTTGATAGTAGTCAGATTGCCAATGTCTTGTTGACCGTGATTGCCGAAAAAACCGGTTACCCGGAAGAGATGCTGGAACTGGAAATGACCCTCGATGCCGATCTCGGCATCGATTCGATCAAACGCGTAGAAATTCTCTCCGCTCTACAGGAGCAGTTACCCGGAGCGCCGGCAGTTAAGCCCGAAGATCTCGGTACTTTGCAGACTCTTGGTCAAATCATTGAGCACTTAAGTGCCAGAATGGCAGCTCCTGGAGTTGTGGAGACGGTTGCTCCAGTAGTGACGGCAGTCCCCGACAGCTCACGGATATCGAGCGTTTTACTCGGAGTGATTGCCGAGAAGACCGGCTATCCGATGGAAATGCTGGAGATGGAGATGGCCCTCGATACCGATCTCGGCATCGATTCGATCAAACGGGTCGAGATTCTCTCCGCCTTGCAGGAAAAATTACCTGAGGCACCAGCAGTCAAGCCGGAAGATCTCGGTGTGTTACAGACTCTCGGCCAGATCGTCGAGTATTTGAGTGCCGGTATGACCTCTGTGCCTGTTGCGTCAGACACTGATCAGGTTACGACCCCTGCCACGAGTCTGGCCCCATCTGTTGACAGCAAGCAGGTTGCAACTGTTTTGCTTGAAGTCATCGCCGAGAAGACCGGCTATCCGATGGAAATGCTGGAGATGGAAATGGCTCTCGATACCGATCTCGGTATCGATTCGATCAAGCGAGTCGAGATTCTCTCTGCTTTGCAGGAGAAACTTCCCGAAGCCCCGGCAGTCAAGCCTGAAGATCTGGGCGTATTACAGACCCTTGGCCAGATCGTCGAGTATCTTACCGCTGCTGGTAATAAGAGCTCTGCGCCAGCGGGACCCTCGGCTGCGGCCAGCCCGCTTGATCGGGAGGCGGTGGCGACCACCTTGCTTGAGGTGATTGCCGAGAAGACCGGTTATCCGCAAGAGATGCTGGATCTGGAGATGGCTCTCGATACCGATCTCGGTATCGATTCGATCAAACGAGTGGAAATTCTTTCTGCTTTGCAGGACAACCTGCCGGGCGCGCCGGCAATCAAACCGGAACATCTTGGTACCCTGCAGACCGTCGGTCAGATTGTTGATTTTCTGGCAAGTGTTACCGGCGCTACCGAACCTGCGGTAAAAGTCGAAACTCCGTTCGAACTGCCATCGGTGGGTAGTGGTGTCGAGCGTAAAGTTCTTAAAGTGGTACCACTAAAAGTTGACAAGGACCGTGATTTGCTCAGTTTGCCAAAAGGTTCCATAGTCTGGGTCAGTGATGATGGCTCTGCCTTGACGGCGGCTGTCTGTCAACAACTGGCAACACAAAACCTGGTCGCTGAGAAAATTATTATCGATCAGCCCGATACTTTAACGCCGCCTGAGCAGCTGGCGGGATTGATTCTACTGGCTCCGCAGGCAGGAGTTGATGATCTCTTTGTGCAAAATGCTTTTCGTGTGATGCAACTGACAGAACCGGTTCTGCAAGCTACGGCTGCAAAGACCGGCGCTGTCCTGGCGACGGTGTCGCGTCTGAACGGTCGCTTTGGTTTGCCGGACGGCGGACCGGTCAAGGATGTCCTCTCAGGTGGCTTGGCTGGGCTGACCAAAACCGCCGGGCACGAATGGCCTGAAGTCACCTGCAAGGCCTTTGATCTCTCTGTGGACATGGAAGCCGCTGACAAGAATGGTACGGGCACGGTGGCTGAAATGCTGGTTGCCGAACTTTTGCTTGCCAACTCTCTGGATGCCAACCCCCTGAATGACAGTGTGCAGGAAATCGGTTTCTCGAACGAAGGGCTGTTTACCCTCAAACTGGTTGACGAATCACTGGCTGGTGAACCGCTTGAATCGCCGGTTAGTTATGGCGACGTGGTCGTTGTCAGCGGCGGTGCCCGTGGGGTGACTGCCGAGGTAGCGATTGCCTTGGCCGCATCCAGCCGGGCAACCCTGTTGCTGCTTGGCCGCAGCGATGAACCGCAAGCAGAATCGGCCTGGCTTAATGGCTTGACCAGTGAGGCTGAGATCAAAAAGGCGGTGATTGCCAATACTGATGGTCCTCTCAAACCAAGAGATATCGGCCGGAAGTACCAGGAGATTCTCGGTAACCGTGAAATCAGAAGCACCTTGCAACGCATCAAGGAAGCTGGTGGCCAGGCAATCTATCGTTCCGTTGATCTGCGTGATGGTGATGCTGTCGCGATTGTGATCAAGGACATTCGCGAGGAATATGGTCCGATCAAAGGGTTGATCCACGGTGCCGGAGTGCTGGCAGATCGCCTGATCAAAGACAAAACGGTCACGCAGTTCGCCCAGGTTTACAGCACCAAGATCGATGGCCTGCGCAACCTGCTTGCAGCCGTTACAGCGGATAAATTGCGCTTTATGGTGATGTTCTCGTCGTCGACCGGACGTTATGGCCGGACTGGCCAGGTTGATTACGCCGTGGCGAACGAGGTTCTCAATAAAGTCGCTCAGGAACAGGCTGGGCTGCGTCCCGGCTGTCGCGTGCTATCCCTGAACTGGGGTCCATGGGATGGTGGCATGGTGACTCCGGCTCTGAAGAAAGTTTTCGCTGAGGAAGGGGTCGCTGTCATCGACCTCAAAGCTGGTGCCGATTACCTGATCGAGGAGATCGCCACGCCGCCTGGCGGACCTGTGGAACTGGTGATTCTCGGCGGTCGTGAAGAGGCTGCCGGTGATATTCAAGCCCAGGCCCATGAGAATATCTATGTCTCCAGGGCATTTGACCTGGAGATCTCCATCGAGCAGTACCCGTTCCTCGAATCGCATGTCATCGACGGCAAGGCCGTTCTACCAATGGCCATGCTGATCGAATGGATGGCGCATGGTGCAATTCACAATAATCCCGGGCTCTGTTTCCATGGCTTCAACGACCTGCGTGTCCTTAAGGGCGTCTCCCTCGAACCGGGCCAGATCCATACCTTGCAGGTGATGACCGGTAAGGCGTTCAAGAGTGGCGGGGTGCACGTTGTGCCGGTGGAACTCTCCGGAATTACGGCCTCAGGTCAGCAATTTGTTCATTCCCGCGCCAGAATCGTGCTGGCGGCCAAACTGCCGGAAAGTAAGCCGGCCATGGAACGTCTGGAACTCTCGACTTATAACCGTTCCGTTGAAGAGATCTACCAGCCGGACCGGCTTTTTCATGGTTCCGACTTTCATGGTATCCGTGAAGTCATCGGCTGTTCCGATGACGGTATCGCCACGGTAGTCCGCCCTGCACCACGTCCGGAAGAATGGATCAAGCAGCCACTGCGCAACTCCTGGTTGGCTGACCCACTGGCCCTGGACAGCAGCTTCCAGATGATGATTCTCTGGAGTTTCGAACGCTATCAGTCCGGCTCTTTGCCAGTTTTCGCCGGGCGCTACCGCCAGTATCAGAACAAATTTCCTGAGTCCGGCGTAGAAATCCGGGTTCATGTGACCAGCCAGAGTGCCAGCAAGGCGGCAGCGAAAATTGATTTTGTTGACCCGGCCAGCGGTACTTTAATCGCTCGAATCGAAGATTATGAATGTGTGATAGATGCTTCGCTGAATGCGAGCTTCCAGCGTAATAAGCTACAGGGAGCTGCCTGAGGATGAAACACGGCAAATCAGTTGCAATTGTCGGGGTCGGCGGCATATTTCCCATGTCACCGACCCTGGACCGTTTCTGGGAAACGATTACCGGTAACGTCGATACTTCACGGCAGCCGCCGCAAGGACGCTGGCTGCTTGATCCTGACGATGTTTTCGACCCGGCAGTTGGTGCCCCGGATAAGATCTACTCGAAAAAGGGCTGTTTCATCGATGACGAGATTGACCCTGCGTCGATTGATGGTCTTGAGATCGATGCTGATTTTTTGGCAGGTCTCGACCCGATGTTTCGCTTGCTGTTGCGTGCCGGCCACCAGGCTTTCAGCGACGGTCGGATCGACCAACTCGATCGTGACCGGGTCGGCATCATTATCGGCAACCTGGCCTTGCCCAGTGAACATTCCTCAACCATGGCCCGGAATTATCTCGGCCGCACTTTCGAAGAAAAACTCCTCGGCTTTGAACACCCCCATGATTCTGAACACCCCCATGATTCTGAACACCCACAGGGTTCTAAACACGGGGCGGAACTACCTTCAGTCGATCCTCTGAATCGATACGTGGCCGGTCTTCCTGCTGGAATCCTGGCCAAGGCCCTTGGTCTCGGCGGAACCTGCTACACCCTTGATGCGGCCTGTGCCTCATCGCTCTACGCCATCAAACTAGCCGTTGATGAACTACTGTCCGGTCGGGCTGACGCCATGTTGAGCGGCGGATTGGCGCGTCCCGATTCGCTCTACACCCAGATGGGCTTCTCCCAACTGCGGGCCTTATCGCCATCCGGGACCTGTGCTCCCTTTGACGCCAAAGGCGATGGTCTGGTGGTTGGTGAGGGCAGCGGTATGTTTCTGCTCAAACGGACTGAAGATGCGGTGCGTGCCGGCGATCATATCTATGCCGTGATTCGCGGCATCGGTCTTTCCAACGATATCGGCGGCAGTCTTCTGGCTCCGGCTTCCGAGGGGCAGTTGCGAGCGATGCGTGCGGCCTATCAGCAGGCGGGTTGGTCACCGGCCGATGTTGATATGATTGAGTGTCATGCCACCGGCACCCCGGTTGGCGATGTGGTTGAATTTAGCAGCCTGAAAAGCCTGTGGGGCACAGACGGTTGGCAGCCGGGACAGTGCGTGATCGGTTCGATAAAATCAAATATCGGTCATTTGCTGACCGCCGCCGGTTCTGCCGCCTTGATGAAAACCCTGCTGGCAATGAAACAACGCACCCTGCCGCCGACCGCCAACTTTTCGACCCCGGCCAAGGGCGTTGATCTGGAAGCGAGTCCGTTTCGTGTCCTGCAACAATCGAAACCCTGGAAACCCCGCAAGAAGGGCCAACCGCGACGGGCAGCCGTCAGTGCGTTTGGGTTTGGCGGCATTAACGCCCACCTTTTGATCGAGGAATGGATTCCCAAAAAACCGGCGAAAAGTTCCGTTGCCTACCCGCCATCATTCAAGCAGAAGAGCCAGCCGGTAGCCATTGTCGGTATGGGTGCTCATTTCGGACCATGGGGTTCACTCACAGCACTGCGCAGTCGATTCCTGGGCAGCGACTCCGATGTGAAACCGGAGAGGCCCTCTTGCTGGTGGGGTGCAGAAGAGAGCCACTGGTTTAAAAAAGAGGGTTTGGATCAAACCGATTTCAAGGGGTTTTTTGTCCCTGAGGCGCAGGTCACACCTGGGGCTTTCCGTATTCCACCGAAAGAGATTGAGGAGATGCTGCCCCGTCAGCTGCTGATGCTCAAGGTCGCCGACGAAGCGTTGCAAGACGCCGGGTTGAAGCAAGAAGATCTGCTCTTTACCGGAGTTTTCATCGGTACCGGTCTGGATCTCAATGCCACCAATTTCAGTTTTCGCTGGGGAATTCAGAAATTCGCACGCCAGTGGGCGCAGCAACTTGGCCGTGATCTTACCGAAAAGGAGCTCAAAGCCTGGATTGTTGCCTTACGCGAATCGGCTGGACCGGCCCTGAGTGCCAATCGGGTTATGGGGGCGCTCGGCAGCATTGTAGCCAGCCGGGTGGCTAAAGAATTTAAAGTTGGCGGCCCGAGCTTTACCCTGTCGAGTGAAGAAAATTCCGGATTGAGGGCACTCGAAGTGGGCGTACGTGCTTTGCAGGAAGGTTCCATCAACCGGGCAATTGTCGGTGCTGCCGATATGGCTGGAGATCTGCGTGCGGTTCTTGGCCGACACGCGACCCAACCCTTCTCTAAAAGTGGTGTTGCCCGACCCTTTGATAAAAATGCCGATGGTACTGTGATCGGTGAAGGTGCCGCAGCGGTGATCCTCAAGCGCCTCGATGATGCCCAACAGGATGGTGACCGGATCTACGCAATTATCAAGGGCGTCGGTACGGCAACCGGTGGTCGGGTCGAGTCGGAAAATCCGGATAGAAATGCCTATAAGCTCTCTGTTGAGCGAGCTAATGCGGAGGCTGGAGTAGCTCCGGAATCGGTCAGCTACCTGGAAACCAATGGCAGCGGCCTGGCGGTTGAGGATGAGCTTGAGGCCAATACCCTCGGCGCGTTTTTCGGTGCCATGGAGACACATAATCCCTGTTACATAGGCAGTGCCAAAGCCGATGTCGGTCACGCCGGGGCTGCTGCCGGGCTCGCTTCTCTGATCAAGGCGACGCTCTGTCTGGACCAACAGATTCTACCACCCTTACGCAACCTGCAGGCGATGCGCTACGAATGGGTGCGGGGCAAACGTAGCTTCGTTGTGCCAACGGCGGCTCAGTTCTGGTTGCGCAACCGGGCCGAGGGCCCGCGTCGGGCATTGGTCAGTGGTCTCAGTGTTGATGGCAGCTGTTCTCACGTCCTGCTCGAAGGTGTGGAAGATAAGGCGGGGCGCACTGAGGTATCCTTTGCTGAGCGTCCTCTTGGAGCACTTGATGAGGGTCTTTTCGCTCTTGAAGCTGGCAATGTCGATGGCTTGCTCACCAAGATCTCCCAGCTTCAGGATTTTGTTGCCATGGCTCCTGACGGCGGGATTGATCAGTTAGCGCTGCAGTGGTATCGAGAAGTAGCACTTGACCGGAAAAACAAGCTCTGTCTGGCCATGGTGGCGTCAAGTCGTTCAGAATTGTTCGATCAACTCGAACATGCTTTGCTTTCTCTGCAAAATAATCCCTCCCAGGTGCTTGGAGGCAATGTCGTGAGGCTCGGCGGTGGCATAACCTTGGCGACGAGCATCCGTGATCGACTTTTTTATGCTGCCGAGCCGTTGGCTTCGCAAGGCCAGGTAGCATTCATCTTCCCCGGTTCCGGTAACCATTTTGCCGGTATGGGTCGTGAACTCTCCGCCCGTTGGCCCGTCATCTACAGCAACCAGGATATTCACAGTCAATTTCTGGCCCGTCAGTTTCTGCCGGAGCATTTCTGGAACACCGAGTTAGCCGAGACGCTTCACGACAACCACAATGCTCTGGTCATCGGTCAGGTTGCGCTCGGTACTGCGGTCAGCGATCTGGTGCGTAGCTTTGGTGTCGAACCTCAGGCAGTGAGCGGTTACAGCCTGGGTGAGTCAGCCGGGCTCTTCTCTCTTGGTGCCTGGCAAGATCGCGACGGTATGTCGCAGCGGCTCAGCGAATCACCTCTTTTCATTGAGGAGCTTGCCGGTGAATGCAAGGCGGCACGCAAAGCCTGGGGTCTTAAAAATAGTGAGAAGGTTGACTGGGTTCTTGGTCTTGTCGATGTGCCCGCAGCGGAGGTAAGGCAGGCGCTGGTCGGCAAGGAGAAGGCTTACCTGCTGATTGTCAATACTCACCGGGAATGTGTGGTCGGTGGCGATCGACAGCAGGTTGAGGCACTGGTTCAGGAGGTCAATGGCCATTTCTTCCCATTGCGCGGCGTGACGACGGTTCATTGTGAAGTTACTGAATCGGTGGCAAAAGCATATCGCGATCTGCATCTCTTCCCGGTGACTGCGCCGCAGGGGATTACTTTCTACAGTTGTGCCCTTGGTGAGAGCTACCGGGTTACCACGGACAGCGCCGCTGATGTGATCCTTGGCCAGGCACTGGACACTATTGATTACACCAAGGTGATCGAACAGGCTTATGCTGACGGTGTACGCCTTTTCCTCGAGATGGGACCGGGCAATTCCTGCAGCCGTATGATCGGCAGCATTCTGCAAGGTAAGCCGCATATGGTCAGGGCGGCCTGTTATCCTGGCCAGAATCCTGTCTCATTGATCCTGCGTTTGCTGGCCAACTGTCTGGCGGAGAGGGTCCCGGTGGATCTCTCTGTGCTTTATCCGGCGAGCCTTGAGGTTGCCGAAAGACTGTCCGGGCCATGTATTAACACTGTTATTGGCGGAGCTCCGTTTGCTCCTGCAGCGCTTCCAGATAGAGAAAAGGAACGCGGGACGCGGGACGCGGGACGCGAAAACCGTGGAAAAATAAAACCTGTGGTTGTGCCGGTAGAGAGTAGGGTTGAGATTGCTGACCCTTTGGTGGCGCAGATGGCAGCGACTGCAGCTCTAAACGCCAGGACTCATGAAGCGTATCTGCAGTTTGCCAACACCATGGAGAGAACGCTTACCGAGAATATCAACCTGCAGATGTCACTGCTGCAACAGATGGTTGTGAACGGTGAAGCGATTCCGAGGCTTGAACCTTTGGTTCAAGAGGGACGCGGGATGCGGGACGCGGGACGCGAAAACCTTGCAAAGCATAAAAATATAGAGGACAGGCAGCTGCGGAGCCAGCCCACTCCGGCATTCAACCGTGAGATGTGCATGGAATTTGCTGTCGGCTCGATTGCTAAAGTGCTTGGACCGGAGTTTGCTGAAGTTGATAGCTATGCGACCCGTGTACGTTTGCCTGATGAACCGCTGATGCTGGTGGACCGCATCATGACTGTCGAGGGCGAGCCGCGCTCCATGACCGGCGGTCGGGTGGTCACCGAGCATGATGTTACTGCGGATCGCTGGTATCTCGATGGCGGTCGTATCCCGACCTGCATTGCTGTCGAAGCCGGTCAGGCCGATCTCTTTCTCTCCGGCTACCTGGGGATTGATTTTATCAGCAAGGGCAAGGCGGTTTATCGGCTGCTTGATGCTGTGGTCACTTTCCACCGCGGGCTGCCCGTGCCCGGTGATGTGATCCGTTACGATATCAAAATTGATCATTTCTTTCGCCAGGACCAGACTTACCTGTTCCGCTTTAATTTCGAAGGTACTGTTAACGGTGAGCCGCTTTTGTCGATGCAGGATGGTGTCGCCGGGTTTTTTAGCGAACAGGAATTAGCCGCTGGTCAGGGAATTGTGCATACCAAGCTCGATCTGATGCCGCAGCCCGGCATTAAGCCAGATGACTGGCGTGAACTGGCACCGCTGGCAGTGGAGTCTTACGATGAAACCCAGGTCGATGCCATCTATGCTGGCGACCTCGGCGCTGCCTTCGGTGAACTCTTTGCTGACCTGAGGTTGACAAAACCTTACACCCTGCCTGGTGGTTATCTGAAGCTGGTCGATCGGGTGATCGAACTTGATCCGCAGGGCGGTCGCTACGGTCTTGGTCAGATTCGCGCCGAGATGGATATTCACCCTGATGACTGGTTCTTGACCTGTCATTTCTGCGACGACAATGTCATGCCTGGCACCTTGATGTACGAGTGCTGCATGCACACTCTGCGCATCTACCTGTTGCGCATGGGCTGGATTGGCGAAGATGGCGCTACCTGGTGCGAGCCGATTCCCGGAGTAGACAGCGGTTTGAAGTGTCGTGGCCAGGTGATTGAGACGACCAAAACCGTGACCTACCAGGTGAGTATCAAAGAGCTTGGTTATGGGCCAGAGCCTTTTGCCATCGTCGATGCGCTGATGTTTGCCGACGGCAAGGCGATTGTCGAGATTCCGAATATGTCGGTCAGGCTGACAGGGTTGACCCGCGAAGGTGTTGAGGCACTATGGCTAGGGACTGTCCCCGTTTCTCAGAGAGCTGTCCCTGGCGTGCTCTATGATTACGAAAAAATTCTAGCGTTTTCGACCGGCAATCCTTCCGCAGCATTTGGTGAACCGTACAAAATTTTCGATCAGGAACGCAAGATTGCCCGTTTGCCAGGCCCGCCGTTTCAATTCCTCGACCGCATTGTTGCTGTCACCGGTGAACCGTTCAAGCTGATTGAAGGTGCAACCTGTGCCGCAGAGTACGATGTGCCGCCGGATGCCTGGTGTTTCGCGGCGAGTCGCCAAGCGGAGATGCCCTTCAGCGTTCTACTTGAGATTGGTTTGCAGCCCTGTGGCTGGCTGGCGGCTTATCTTGGCTCGGCGTTAACCAGTGAAATCGATCTCAAGTTTCGTAACCTCGACGGCAACGCCGTACAGCATCGCCCGGTTACTCCGCAAGCAGGAACCCTTACGACCAGAGTCAAGATCACCAGCATCGCCAACAGTGGCGGTATGATTATCCAGAGCTACGATTTCGAAATCAGTGATCGACAGGGTCCGGTTTATACCGGCGATACCGTCTTCGGCTTCTTCTCGACAGAGTCACTGGCTCAGCAGGTCGGGGTGCGTGAGGCCAAACCTTACCAGCCGACAGCTGATGAAATTGCTCGTGCCGAGCAGTTCGATTATCCGGCCGACGCGCCGTTCCCGGCAGCGAAGATGCGTATGATTGATCGTATCGAAACCTTTGTTGCTGATGGCGGCCCGGCAGGCCTCGGTTTTATCCGCGGCAGTAAAGTTGTTGATCCTGATGAGTGGTTCTTCAAAGCTCATTTCTATCAGGACCCGGTCTGCCCCGGTTCCCTTGGGCTCGAATCATTCTTGCAGCTGCTCAAGGTCGCGGCCGTCAAACGCTGGGGCGGGGATGCCGACACTGTTCTTGAGGCTATTGCACACGGTGAGCAGCACCGCTGGAACTATCGTGGCCAGATCATTCCGAGCAACGATCAGGTTTTGGTTGAGGCGGTGGTCACGGCCATTGATGATGAGAAACGGCTGCTCAAGGCAGATGGATTCCTGTCTGTGGATGGTAAAGTTATCTACCAGATGAAAGACTTTTCAATAAGGCTGAAACTCTAAAGCTCTAAAGCTTTACAGTCTTACGTCTTGCTTGTAGTATGTGCTGAATATTGGGTTAATCTGAATGGTGGTGTGAATGAAGTATTCACGAGTTTATATCGAATCGGTTGGTTACGAACTGGCTCCGATAGTTGTTACGTCGACGGAACTGGAAAACCGTTTGAAGCCAATGTATGACGCCTTGCATATCCCCCCGGGGCAGTTGGAAGCTTTGACTGGAATCAGGGAGCGTCGTTGGTGGAAGCCGAACACAAGCATTTCGGCAGGGGCGATTGCTGCGGCAAAAAAGGCCTTGCGTGAACGGAATATCTCACCGGCTGATATTGGCGCGGTTGTCTACGCCGGTGTCTGCCGCGAGCATTTTGAGCCAGCCACGGCATGCCAGGTGGCTTCGGCCCTTGGTATTCAGGGGGCCGTAGCGGTTTACGACACATCCAATGCTTGTCTAGGTGTGCTCAACGGTGTGCTTGATATTGCCAACCGCATCGAGCTGGGACAGATCCGTGCCGGTCTTGTCGTCGCCTGCGAGAGCTCCCGCGAGATCAACGAGATCATGATTCAGCAGATGCTGGACAATCCGACCATGGACAATTTCACCAAGTCGCTGGCAACCCTGACTGGTGGCTCCGGTGCTGCCGCTGTGCTTCTTACCGATGGCTCCTTCACTCCCTCACGCCGCCCCCGTTTACTTGGTGGCATCAATCTGGCCGAGCCTCAACACCACACCCTCTGTCGCTGGGGGATCAATTCGAACGACCCGGAAAATCACGTTCCCTACATGCAGACTGATGCTGTTGCGGTCATGAAGTACGGTGTCGAGCTTGGTAAGAGGACTTGGGATGCTTTTCTCAAAGAGTTGGTCCTGACCACTGATCGGGTCGATAAGGTCATCTGCCACCAGGTCGGTGAAGCGCATCAGAAACTGATCCTGCAGACAATCGGAATCGCAGCGGAAAAAGATTTCTCTACTTACGAGTTCCTCGGTAATATGGGGACAGTGTCTCTGCCGGTTACGGCCGCAATCGCCAAGGAGCGTGATTTCCTTCTGCCCGGCGATATCGTCGGCTTCCTCGGTATTGGCAGTGGCCTGAATTGTCTCATGCTAGGTATCCAGTGGTAATGAGCGATCTCTATCCTTTTAAAAACAACTTCCTTGAAGTAAACGGCCTGCAATACCACTACCTCGACGAGGGTCAGGGCGACCCTGTGGTTATGGTGCACGGCAACCCGAGCTGGTCTTTCTACTACCGCGACTTGGCCAAGGCGTTGCGAGGCAGCTATCGTGTCATCGTTCCCGACCATATTGGCTGTGGACTTTCTGAAAAACCGGGTCGCAACGACTATCCTTTCACCTTGCAGCGTCGGGTTGATGACCTCGAGGCTTTGCTTGAGCACCTTGGCGTGCGCGAGCGCATCACCCTTGTTGTACATGACTGGGGTGGCATGATCGGCATGGCTTACGCCTCACGTCATCCTGCGAGGATTGCGCGACTGGTGATTCTCAATACAGCGGCCTTTCACCTTCCGACGGGGAAAAAATTCCCGCTGGCACTGAAGATTTGTCGTAATACGGCCATCGGCGCATACCTGGTCCAGAAGCTGAACATGTTTGTCTTGATGGCTGCCCGGGTCGGCTGCAAGCGTAATCCGATGTCTCCTGCGTTACGAGGTGCCTACTGTGCGCCCTACGATACGGTCGTCAACCGCGTCGCTGTGCTGCGTTTTGTTCAGGATATTCCACTTGAGCCGGGAGATTCCGGCTACGCTTTGATCAGCGAGATTGAGTCTGGACTGGAGCGCTTCGCTGATTTGCCGATGACGATCTGCTGGGGCTTGAAAGATTTTGTCTTCGATAAGCATTTCCTCAAGGAATGGCAGCGACGCTTCCCAAAAGCGAAAGTTCATGCCTTTGCTGATTGCGGCCACTATATCCTCGAAGATGCTAAGGCCGAAGTGATTCCAATTATCGAACAGTTCCTGGCTGAACATCCGCTTGATAGACCGGTTGATGAGTCAGTCGCCGGAAAAGAGCAATGAATCCGGCAGCCTCTGCCAATGTAGCTGCGCATTTGCCGAAGATGGCACGCCTCCAGCCGGATACTCCGGCAATCTTCATCCCACTAAGTAACGGTCAACAACCGCCCCAATACGATCAATACTCTTTTGCCCAACTCGATCAGGAGAGCAATCGTATGGCCCACGCTCTCGAAGCGGTTGGCATTCGACGCGGTGTACGTACAGTTCTGATGGTGCCTCCTGGGTTCGAATTCTTTGCCCTGACCTTTGCTCTTTTCAAAATCGGTGCCGTGCCGGTCCTGGTTGATCCGGGAATGGGTGTCAAGAATCTGAAAGTCTGCCTTGGCGAAGCGCAGCCACAAGCCTTTATCGGTATCCCCAAGGCGCACCTGGCCCGCGTGTTGCTCGGTTGGGGCAAGCCGACCGTGAATATTCTTTTGACCGTCGGGCGACGGTTCTTATGGGGTGGTTCGACGCTTGCGCAACTGCTGACGAAGGTTTCACACGACAACCACTACGACACAGCGCAGACCGAAGCGGACGAGACTGCAGCGATTCTCTTTACCAGCGGCAGCACCGGTGTGCCGAAAGGGGCGGTCTACAGCCATGGCAATTTCTCCGCCCAGGTGGAGTTGATGCGCCAGGTTTATGACATCCTGCCCGGCGAGATTGATCTGCCGACTTTCCCGCTCTTTGCGCTCTTTGCGCCGGCTCTGGGCATGACTTCGGTGGTCCCGGAGATGGACTTCACCCGGCCTGCAGATGTCGATCCTGCCAAAATTATTGCTGCCATTGAAAAATTTCAGATCACCACCATGTTCGGTTCCCCGGCTCTGATTAACCGGGTCGGCCGTTATGGCGAAGCGCAAGGGATCAAGCTGCCGAGCCTGAAGCGAGCGATTTCCGCCGGGGCTCCAGTTCCGGCGATAGTGTTGGAGCGTTTTACCAAGATGCTCTCGCCGCAGGCCCAGGTTTTTACTCCTTATGGTGCCACTGAAGCTTTACCCGTTTGCTCAATCGGTAGCACCGAGATTCTTGCCGAGACCTGCCATGCGACCGATCAGGGGCGCGGTGTCTGTGTCGGTAAACCTGTACCTGGGATTGACTTGGAGATCATCGCTATCACTGATGAGCCAATTGCCAACTGGGACGCAAGCTTGACTGTCGGCATCGGTGAGATTGGCGAGATTGTCGTCAAGGGGCCGCAGGTAACGCAGACTTATTTCAACCGCGCAGAATCGACCGCTCTCGGCAAAATTGCCGATCCGGAGCAAGATGGTTTCTATCATCGCATGGGCGATCTCGGCTATCGTGACGAGCAGGGCCGGATCTGGTTCTGTGGACGTAAGGCGCATCGCGTGGAAACTTCTGTAGAAACCCTCTTTACGATCCCCTGCGAAGCAGTTTTCAACACTCATCAGAAGGTTTTTCGTACCGCCCTGGTTGGTGCCGGTACACCGGGTCAGGCCCGGCCGGTTCTCTGTGTCGAGTTGGAAAAAGGTACAGACACTTCAACCCTTGCCAAAATTCATCAGCAACTGGTTGCCATAGGTGCTGAGTATGAGGTGACCCGCAATATCAAGACCTTTCTATTCCATCCTGAATTCCCCGTCGATATTCGTCACAACGCCAAGATCTTTCGTGAAAAGCTTGCACTCTGGGCCACGGAGAAATTGTCATGAAAGCACTGGTCACCGGTGGTGGTGGTTTCCTTGGTAAGGCGATCATCAAGCTGCTCTGTGATCGTGGTGACGAAGTACGCTCTTTCTCGCGCCATGAACATCCTGCCTTGATCACGATGGGGGTTGAGCATTGCCGTGGTGAACTGAGCGATGCCGAGGCCGTTAAAAGTGCCGCCGATGGTTGCGACATCGTTTTCCATGTCGCCGCCAAGGCCGGAGTCTGGGGGCCATACGAGGAATTCTACCGCGCCAATGTTCTTGGCACCAGACACGTTATTGCTGCCTGTCGCCATCACGGTATCAAGCTCTTGGTGCATACCAGTTCACCGAGTGTGGTTTTTGACGGTACCGACATGGAAGGTGTTGACGAATCGATGCCTTATCCAGAGCATTTTGAAGCCTTCTATCCGCAGACCAAGGCCGAAGCTGAACAATTGGTGCTGCAGGCCAACGATCAGGACTTGGCTACCGTCGCCCTGCGCCCGCATCTGATCTGGGGGCCTGAGGATAATCACCTGGTGCCACGTATTCTTGAACGCGGTAAAAAAGGTGCTTTACGCAAACTTGGTAGCCGTGAATGCCTCGCTGATACCATCTATATAGATAATGCCGCCATGGCTCATCTGCAGGCTGCCGACCATCTCGATATTGGGTCAACTGTGGCTGGTAAAGCTTATTTCCTTTCTCAAGGTGAGCCGCGGCCGCTCTGGGAGGTGGTCAATCGTATTCTCAATGCTGGCGGTCTGCCGCCGGTAACTCGCACTATTTCCCCTCTGTTGGCCTACTGGATTGGCGCAGTCCTGGAGAAGGTCTACACCATCCTCAAGCTCAAAGGTGAGCCGCGTATGACGCGCTTCGTGGCCAAAGAGTTGTCCACCTCGCACTGGTTTGATCTCAGTGCTGCTCGCCGGGACTTTGGTTATCGACCGGAGATTTCTTTTGATGAGGGGATGGAACGGTTGCGTGATTGGTTACGAACGGCTGATCGTCAATAAACTGATTATTTGGCTTCTGGTCGCTTATTTCTCAAAAGAGAGTCGATGAAAGCTGCCAATCTTTTTGATTGTCTCGGCAGCCAAGCCTGCTTCTTGAGCATACATTGGCCACTGACTGACGACTTCCACAATTTCAGAGACAACTTCCAGTGAATCTTTAATGCCTATCGATTTCCCTACCTGAGCAAAATCTTTCAATGTGAAGGCATCTCTCTTGCCATTAATAGTCATTTGATGGCTGTTCGTCCATATGCCCTTGGGATTGTGAGCATAGGTGACATCAAAAGCTGGTGAAAGATGCCACTTGCCAGTTTTGTCCATCAGAAATGCGATGTTTTTTGTGTGGTCGTCCTGGTTTCTCGACACGACATTGAAAATCATTCTGCGGAATTGTTGAACGGCTTCTGCTTTGGCGATTTTCAGCTTTCGCATAACGGCAAATGCTTGCTCATAACCGTAGGCTCCTGCAACATTGAAGTCGTAATGCCCAATTCCGCACAAAGACTGCATGTGTATTTTCCCTCCACCAACGCGATCAAACCGCTGGGTCAGGAAGTGCGCACGGCCACCTTCTTCTAAAAGCTTGCATTCAGACATAACGATACCTGCGGCGCGTGTCATCAGGTGGTAAGCATATTCGATCCGACCGTATCCCTGGGAAACGCCAAGCTCCAGGTCATCCACCCCGTCAAACTTCAACAGCCAGTAGGAATACCCTTTGGGAGCCTGGGTCTGGCCTGAGCGGATATGCCCTTTGGAGTCCATGGCAATGACGGCCTTTGCTCTGGCGCCACCTGCCGATGTTCCTACGCGGATGATCTCCAGCAGGGCGGCGGAATTTTCGTTTTCATCGCCCCCGAAATTTGCGCTGAACTCATCTCGTCCGGAAGTAATTGCTTGGGCGAGCTCAACCATGTGGGCAATTTCTATAGGAACGGACTCCTCTGCCTTTGAATTAAGGGCAGGTGAAAACTCCAGCGCCCCCATGCCGCGCTTGCCTGTGTAACAGAGCCGCTCAACCGGGGTAAAGCTTTTAGGGTCGCGCCCCTGACGGGTTAGCCAGGCATCGATGATCTTGTTGCCGAATTTGTCCGGGAGGCAATCTGCGAGAAGCCCCGGAAGGCCTTTGAAGGTTGCTGCGTTCAGGTTTGGGAATTCGTAAATGCCGTCGCCTCGTATGGCGTCGTTGATCGGCATATTTACAGGGGAAAGGTCCAGCCCTTTGCGCAGAAATGACTTGTCATACTCAAATACAGCATAACCGGTGTCTCGCCAGGACACCGCGCCGACTATCTCTCCCCAAAGTTTTATGTAGGCCGTTTGGATTTTGTCTACCATTTAGAGGCCTCGTCCTGATCGTTTTTTTTGCCGTGCTTGCCGCTGGCCCTCTTTCGCTTTCGTCCTTGAAGCTTGGCGAGTTGCATGGGGCTGATGCCGGGGTCGGGGATGAATGAATCAAGCTTATCAAGAGCATTCAGCTCTCGAAGCACGGCAATCATCGTGCTCAATTTCGCCCTTCCGGATTCCAGGCTTTTTATTGAATTGAGCGAAAGCAGGGTGCTCTTGGCAAGCTCTGCTTGAGTTATGTTCTTTCTCAACCTCAGCTCTTGAAAACGTCGCCCGAGCTCTTTTTCGATAGCTTCATCAGACATGTAGTGATAATCCATAACAGCTCCAAAAGAGTCTATGCCTAGGTGTTAATCTATACTATAGGCTTAAAAGGGGCTGTTGTAAACAGTTTGCTTGGGAGGTGTATATGTTTTTATGACAGCCTTAAATAAGGCTACAGATAGTTATATTATATAGTAATAGACCTAAAAACAACTAAAGTGCAATAATATAGGTGTACACGTGTAAGTGCTCAGCAATTCTGTCTTCAAATTACCATCTCATGCGTTATGATGCAAAAAAGTTGACAGCATATCCGTCTTTGTGTGTATTATATGCATCATCGACCATGAAGAGGTGTTGCATTGAGACTTTCCGAGATTTCCAGCATTATTGTAGGACACCCCTTTCGCGGCAAGATTCCGGAAGCAAAAGGCACCGGGGTGCGTGCTGTGCAGATGAAGGATATTTCTCTTTCCACTGGCGTCGATTGGTCTTCCTGTAATGAAACAGAGATTACCGGCAAGCGTGAGCCGGACTGGTTACTGCCGGGGGATCTGTTGTTTGCTGCTCGTGGTAGTCATAACTATACTGTATTGATTGACCAAATCCCCCAAGGAACACGAGCAGTCGCGGCTCCGCACTTTTACCTGCTCAGATGTAAGCGACCAGATGTATTGCCGGAATACCTGGCCTGGTTTCTTAACCAAAAACCGAGCCAGAGATACTTTCAACGCGAAGCGGAAGGTTCGTTGACCAAGAGTATTCGCCGCACGGTTCTGGAACACACCCCGATTGCTGTGCCGAGTCTGGAACGGCAACGCGGCATCATCCGACTAGCCGCAACTCTTAAAGCGGAACAACAACTTATCGAACAACTCAAACGCAACAGTGAAACCATAATGAACACTATCGCCAACGACC
>JAMONP010000003.1 GCA_027065695.1 Desulfuromonadales bacterium
ATCGAGTAGAATTTGAATCACTATTTAAGTAACAATGAGTAATCACATTTATGCGCTTGGCTTAATTAGATTGATAGAGTTGGATGTAATGTTGCGTCGATATTTTATTTACGACTTCTCTCTCTCTCCGGGTGCAAGGAACAGGACACCATATCACTGCATAAGAGGTTTGTTGCCATTGAATGAGGGGACTGGTCAGGTATGGAGAATTGTCTATTCATTTGTTGCCGGTGAGTTTCTTGTCGGGGCTTTTTTGCTCGCATATTAAAATGCACTAAATTAACAAGGTTATTTAGAGGAACCATCTTGAAAACCATACTGATCGGCGCTGGCCCAACCGGCCTTGGTGCTGCATACCATCTAAACAAACTTGGCCAATCCAATTGGCAATTTTTTGAACGTGGTTCACGAGTTGGTGGTCTCTCCGCGTCATTTGTAGATAAGTCTGGCTTCACCTGGGACATCGGTGGCCACGTCCTCTTCTCCCATTACGATTACTTCGACAAAGTGGTAGAAACTTCTCTTGCCGGGCAATATTATGAACACATGCGTGAAAGCTGGGTGCGCATCCTTGGCGACTGGGTTCCTTACCCCTTCCAGAACAATGTCCGGTATCTCCCTGATGATGCCCGTGACCTTTGTTTGACTGGACTGAAAAACTTGCCTTCAGATCCTGCCACCACTAAAAATTTCAAAGAATGGATGGATGCCGTTTTTGGCGAAGGTATCGTCAAGTATTTTATGGATCCATATAACAGAAAGGTCTGGGCCACTCCACCCGAGCTTATGAGTAAGGACTGGATCGCTGAACGCGTCAGTGTGGTCGACTTGGCCCGTATCGAGAAGAATATCGCCGAAGCCAAAGATGACATCGCCTGGGGACCGAACAATATGTTCAAGTTTCCTAAACAGGGTGGTACAGGAGCTATCTATAATGGGATCGCACAGGGCTTCTCTGAAAAAATCAGCTTAGATCATGATCTGGTCGAAGTTGATTTAGAAAAGAAGGAAGTCTTGTTTGCCAATGGTGCGCGGCACCCCTACGATCAGCTCGTAAGCACCATCCCGGTTGATCAACTTGTTGCTAAATGCACCAATGCTCCTGATGAGGTGCGAGTCGCAGCAACTCAACTTGTCCATAACAGTGCTTATGTGGTCGGTATCGGCTTGAAAGGACACAGGCAAGATACGAAGTGCTGGATGTATTTCCCCGAGGACAATTGTCCTTTTTATCGTGTCACCAACTTCCATAACTATTCGCCTAATAATGTGCCTGATGGTGATATCGATAATTATTTTTCCCTGATGTGTGAGACAAGTTATTCAAAACATAAGCCCGTCTCAAAAGATGATATTGTCGAAAAGACCATTCAAGGGCTGATCAACAGTGGGATGATCAATGAAGATGACCGAGCTAACATTGTCAGTCGCTATTTGATAGATGTTCCATACGCCTATCCAGTACCAACAACGGATCGAGACGACGCCCTTGCGGTTATACAACCGTTTCTTGAATTTCATGAGGTATATTCCAGGGGGAGGTTTGGTGCCTGGAAATACGAAGTTGGCAATATGGACCATTCTTTTATGCAAGGGGTGGAGGTTGTTGACAGAATCCTTTCAGGGGTTGAAGAACGCACTTTTTACGGCTGACGAAAGCGGGCCAGGTGTTTACTTTTATGACTTATGGCTCAGAATAAGATGTTTTTTTAGGGATGTAATCCACGTTGATCTGATTTTTGAGATCTGCATCAGAGGTAATAATTTTACAGTTGTGGGATCGTGAGGTCGCCACGATAATGGCGTCTGCCATGGCTAGGTTTTCGCTTAAGGCGATATCGGCAGCAGCGAGTGCAAGTGTGTCGTCAAATGCAATTATCGAAGATCTTTGCATATACCCTACAGCGATCAGTGCCTTTTCTTCGCCAACCTCCCTCTTGAGAATCTTGTAAACCTCGTAAAGAATGATGACAGGCATCAGTGTGTTTTCAGGGTTGGCAATATATTCTTTGTATTGGTTGGCCAGTTCTCCGTCAGTAAACCATTCCAGCCAACCGCAAGAGTCGACAATAATCATATGAGGCGATCCTTTTTCTCGCGGTAATCATCGGTTTGAGCTCCAGAGGCAATGCCTCTTAATTCATCAAGAGATAGGTGAGGAATCATGATGAGCATTTTGTCTTTTTCTATAACAGTCAGTTTTTGCTTTGGCTTGAGTTTAAGATGCACTCTGACCGGTTTAGGAATAACTACTTGATATTTGCTTGAGATGGTCGTTTCCATGGTGTTCCCCTTTTTGTTGATCGATGCTGATAGTGTAGGAATCTGGTGGGTAAATGTCAAGTAGAGACAGAAGATAGGGTGCAGGTGTTTACTTTTAACTGATTCTGAAATATCGTGATTATTATGATCTTTATTTCCTCGCCAGAAGAGTGATGAGCCTTTAGCAGCTATTTGAATGTGCTCGCCCGCTTGTTGAAGGTCTGAATTTTAAGCTTTTTTGTATCGCACTAACGTATATAGATGATATTGAGGATGACAATATTACCCACATTGAACCACAGGAAGTGATCAGTAAGCAGGTGATAAGATTATATTTTGAAACGGAGATTCGGGCTTAAATGTTTGGCCACGTTTCTTCTTCACAGGGCCATTTTTTGAAAATCAAACTGCTCAAATTTGTAGATAAATTCGTAGGCAGGGCGCTTGTCTGTTGTCTCGCTTCGCCGAGGCTTGGTCAAGAGCGTCAAGTCAATAAGGTCCTGTTTATACGACCCGGTGGGATCGGCGATGCTGTTCTGCTGATTCCAGTTCTGGAACTTCTTAAAAAACAATACCCAGAAGCCGTAATTGATGTGCTTGCTGAAAAACGCAACGCAACAGTATTCAAGATGTGTTCGATTGTTAGTCGTGTCCTCCTCTATGATCAAATTGAGCTATTGAAAGTATTGAGGTCCAGCTACGATATTGTTATTGATACAGAGCAATGGCATCGTTTGACAGCTGTGGTGACTCGCCTGATCAAGTCTGGAATCAAGCTTGGTTATGGGACCAACGAGCGTAAAAAGCTTTACACGCATGCTATTGACTACAGTCATGATAGATATGAGTTAGATAGCTTTTGCGATTTATTGAAACCCTTGGACATCGGCCAGCCTGATGGTTACTCTGTGCCATTCCTGACGATCCCTATAACAGAACAAGAGTCTGCTCATAAGTTGCTTGGCCGCTTTTCTGAATGCCCCTATGTTGTATTGTTTCCTGGTGCGAGTATTCCTGAGCGACGGTGGGGAGCAAAAAAGTTCCATCAACTTGCTGTCAAACTGAATGAAGATGGTTATCCGGTGGTTGTTGTCGGTGGACAGGAAGACTATGACACAGGGGCTGAAATAGTCTTTGGTGTTGATGGCCTGAACCTGGCTGGGAAGACTTCTCTGATTGGGTCGGCTGCTGTTGTCGAAAGAGCCGCCTTACTCGTTAGTGGTGATTCCGGCATGCTCCATATCGGTGTTGGTCTGGGACGGCCCACCGTTTCGCTGTTCGGGTCGGGAATTGCCGCAAAGTGGGCCCCGCAAGGCGAAAACCATGTTGTACTTAATAAAGCACTGCTATGCTCACCCTGTACTCGGTTTGGGTACACACCACCATGCTCGGTTGATGTCAAATGCTTGGCTGTAATATCTGTCGACGATGTTCATGCTGCGGTTGTGAAGATTGTTGGGTCTCACTTACTAAGTAATGGGTATCAGAAACAGGAAAGGATTGACTGAATCTTGAAATATCAATTTATTATACTTTTGTTCTCAGTGTTTGTTTTCGGATCAGTGATCGGTTCCTTCCTGAATGTGTGCATCTATCGCATCCCGGCGGGAGAATCGATAATCAAGCCACGCTCGCGCTGCCCGCATTGCCTGACGACCATCAAATGGTACCATAACATACCGATTGCCAGTTGGTTGTTTCTTAAGGGTAGCTGTGCCTACTGTGGTTCGACTGTCTCTGTGCGATATCCTCTAGTTGAGGCTCTTAACGGCCTGCTCTTTGCGCTTATCTTTTATCGGTTTGCTTTTCACCCGGTTACCCCGGTCTTTTGGCTGCTTTCCGCAGCGCTAGTGACAATCACCTTCATCGATCTTGACCACCAGATAATTCCCGATGTGATCAGCCTGCCGGGGATTCCGATCGGTTTTCTCTGTTCTTTTGCGATCCCATGGGTGACCTGGCAGGAATCTCTGGCGGGGATTGCCTTCGGTGGTGGTTCTCTGCTGGCCATTGCCCTTGGCTATGAGTTTTTGACCAAAAAGGAAGGGATGGGGCTTGGTGATGTCAAACTCCTGGCTATGCTGGGGGCTTTCCTGGGGTGGACTGCGATTTTCCCTGTTATCTTTATTGGCTCCTTGATGGGCACGTTGGTTGGTGTGCCTCTTATGTTGTTTAAAAAAGCAGATGGCAAGCTTGCTATCCCCTTTGGGCCCTTTCTTTCTGCCGCCGCCCTGGTCCATCTTTTCTTTGTAGGCTTCTTTGATCCCCTCATGCGCTGGTACGGCAGTATCCTGTTGCAGATATGGCAATCTTTCTGATAAAACCCCCTGCTAATTCCCTGAAATCCTTATTTTTTGCAAAAAAAATGTACACAAATAATCTACCTCATGTTGTGGTTGTCAAAATAATGAGCCACTTGATCTTGTGTTAATACCTGCAAGTTGTGATATTTGTTACCACCATATGGTTTGCATGTAGGTATAATTGCTTGACAATAGTTTTAATTTACATACAATTAGGCCTAATTTCGTATAATTTGCATTCACTTTAACTTAGGTTGCCTTTATGAAAAACCAAGTCAGAGAAATTCGAGAAGCCCAATTGATGAGCAAGGCAGAACTCGCCCGTAAGGCTGGTGTCTCACCAGTGACCATCGATCGGATTGAGAATGGTGCGGAGTGTCGTATGTCGACTAAACGCAAAATTATTCTGGCGCTTGGGCTCAAGCTTACCGACCGAAATAAAGTTTTTCCTGGTGATGTGTGATGGTTGGTACGTTGTTTGCTAGCTAATAATGGGTATTCGGAGAGTGAATTCAATTTGAGCTGTTCGCATTGATGGCAGTTTGGCCAGGGGCGCACATGTTATTCCAAAAGAAAAAAGACGTAATTGGCATCGATATCGGCTCCAGCGCGGTAAAGATGGTGCATCTCAAGGAGGCTAAGGGGGGATACCAGCTAGCCGGCCTTGGTATGGCCATGTTGCCTACTGAAGCAATCGTTGATAATGCGATTATGGATTCAGGTACTATCGTCGATGTTGTCAAAAGTCTGGTGGAAAGCCAGAAGCTCAAGACAAAAAATGTCGCTACCTCAATTTCCGGCCATTCGGTCATTATTCGCAAAATTCAATTGCCGATTATGACAGAAGAGGAAATGGAGGCTTCAATTCAGTGGGAAGCGGAACAATATATCCCGTTCGAAATCTCCGAAGTGAATCTGGATTTTCAAATACTTGGCCCTGATGTAAATGACGCTTCTTTGATGAATGTCATTTTGGTGGCTGCCAAGAAGGATTTCGTCACCGATTATGTCGCCCTGCTCAAGGAATGTGGTCTGAATCCTCAGGTCATGGACGTTGACTGCTTCGCGGTTGAAAATGTCTATGAAGTGAATTACGGGACAAATGAAGGTGAGATTGTTGCCTTGATTGATATGGGCGCGAGTTCCATGAATGTTAACGTGCTGCGTGGCGGCATGTCTGTTTTTACTCGCGATATACAGGTGGGTGGAAGCGCATACAATGAAGAGATTCAAAAGCGCCTGGGAGTGAACAACGAAGACGCAGAGATAGTTAAACTCGGTGGCCAGGTTGCCGATATTTCTCCCGATGCAGTTGCTGAAGTTGTTGAAGACGCGACCGAGAGCTTAACTCAGGAAGTACAGCGCTCAATAGACTTTTTCTCGGCGACATCTTCCGATGAGAAAGTACAAAAAGTATTTATTACCGGAGGTGTTTCCATGGTGCCAGCGGTCAAAACCTCTCTGGAAAATCGCCTTGGTGTAGAAGTTCAAGTGATTGACCCCTGGCGTCAGATCACCTTTAGTGAGAAAGATTTTGACCCTGAATATCTGCAGGCTATGGGACCGATCTACACGGTAGCTGTCGGCCTGGCCATGAGAAGGATGGGAGACAAATGATTCGTATAAACCTTCTACCTGTAAAGGCGGCCCAAAAAAAAGAGATGCTCATGGGCCAGTTAATGGTCGTTATTCTGGCATTGATTGTCACTACGGGGATTTGCGGTGCGGCCTATGTGTATGTTTCTGGTGAAGTTGAGAATAGACAGGTGCGGATTGACCAGAAACAGTCAGAAATCTTGCGGCTGAAGAAAAAAATTGGTGAGGTTAATAAATTCAAGAAACGCCAGAAAGAGTTGAGAGCCAAGTTGGATGTTCTGGAGAGGCTCAAGGCTGCCAGAATTGGCCCCTTGTATATCTTGGATGCTCTCTATGAGTCCATGCCTGATAAATTGTGGTTATCAAAGTTTCAGGTGAGTCCGGGACGTGCAAAAATTAGTGGTGTCGGTGTCAATGAAGAAACCGTAGCACTTTTTATGAAAAATCTTGAAGCCTCAGATTTTTTCAGTGGGGTAGAACTTAAAGTTACAAAACAGATTATACAGGACAAAATAAAGTTCCAAAAGTTTGATTTGACTTGTAAGACAGTTAATAAAAAACCGGATACAAAAAAATAGTCGCTACCGAATGCCCAGGGAGAACGTTAGTCGATGAATCCAAAGGTTGAAAAACTTCTTAAGCTGCCTCTCTACCAGAGATTCGCAATCTTGGGTGTACTGGTAGTGTTGATAATGGCTGCTTTTGTCTGGTTCCTCTTCTTGCCGGAATATGAAAAAATGGGGGGCATGGATAAGGATATCGTTCGGTTGGAAGCTGAGCTGATTCAGAAGAAGCAGATAGCTGATAATCTGCCAAAGTTCAAGGCAGAGTTTGCTAAAATGGAAAAGCTTCTTGAAGAGGCCCTGACACAACTTCCCAATAAAAAGGAAATCCCGACTCTTCTGACAAATCTGGCGACCCTTGCAAAAGATAGTGGCCTTGAAGTTGTCTCTTTTCAGCCTAAAGGTGAAGTTAATAAAGGGTTTTATGCCGAAGTGCCTGCAGCTCTGACCTTAGTCGGTTCGTATCACCAGATTGCAGAGTTTGCTCAGGCTGTTGGGAAATTATCGAGGATTGTCAATATTAGCAACCTGGACCTGTCTGGCCCAAAGGTCCGGGGGGGGACTGCTATCCTGAAGATCAAATGCAAGGTGACCACGTTCCGTTTTGTGGAAAAATAAGGATGGTTTGAGATGACACGTTGGTATGTATGTCTGATCTGTGGTGTTTTCATCTTCTCCGGCCTGATTGGTTGTTCGGAGGAACCGTCTTCATCACAACCAGCTAAAAAAACAACAGCAGTCAAGACTCCTGCTAAAAAGCAGGTTTCTGCTCCTGTAGTTAAGGCAGAGGTGAAAAAAGAGGTGGCGTTCGTTTATGTCACTGAAGGGCGACGCGACCCCTTTGTACCTTTGACTAAAATCAGGAGGCCGATTGGGGGCACAGGAGAGCCTGTTACGCCTCTGCAGAAATATGACCTGACTCAGTTCAGGCTGGTTGGGGTTATTGTTGGTGTTGGCGAAGCAAAAGCTATGGTTATCGCACCTGACGGTAAGTCGTATATTCTCTCCAAGGGTGTCAAAATAGGCAAAAACAATGGCGTCATTCTGGGAATAAGCAGTGAAGCCATTCGGGTTGAAGAAAAATATTACGATTTTTCTGGGAATATCATCGAGAATATTCAGGAAATTCCAGTTCCCAAGCGGGGAGGAGTCTAAGCGATGCGTGGGGTAAATATCATGTTAGGTCAGCTGTTGGAGAGTCGGGCGACCCGTGTCTGGCGGCACTTCATTCTAGGTTCTGTCGTGTTTCTTGTACTCGGAAGTGGAGTGGTCTGGGGCGCCGATCAGGCAAATAAAATTGTTTTTGTTGCTATGAGCGCTGACGCAACTAACCCGACGGTTACTATTACGACAGCTGCGCCCGTCGGTTACCGCTACACAGTTTATGATTCTCTTGAGCCAACTCGCGTTGTTGTAGATTTTCCTGGAATGGAAGTGTCTGATATAGCTGAAACAATCTCGGTTAATCAGGGTGCTGTGCAGGAAGTCAAAGTTGTCGGTTTTGATTTAGCTTCCGGTCAATTGGCCCGCGTTGAGATCCTTCTGAAAGAAACAACTGAGTATCAGGTGAGCCTTGATGGGAAGGAATTCCGCATCGCATTTACCGCTGATAGTAATACCTCCAAATCTCCAGCAAATGTAGTGACAACTAAAGAAGCGAGCGTCGTAAAACCTGTACCTCCACGAGCCAGTGTTGATGCATCTCAGGGCGTTGATGATTCTCAGGATGCCGATGTGCTGCGCAAAGTCACACTCTCTGCCGGTCGTGCTATCCTCGAAAGTAATGGCAAGATCGGTAAATTCCAATATTTCGCCCTTAATAACCCACCGCGGTTGATTGTGGATATCTATGGTATGCGTCCTGGATTCAAAGAACGCTCCTTTGCTGCTGAAGCTGGCTTTAAGGGGGTGCGCGTTGGAACGTACAATAATAAAACCAGGCTGGTTTTCGATGCGAGTGAAAATACTTTGCCGGAGCATCTTGTTGAGGGTCGTACAACAGATATTCTGGTTACATGGGGAAGCGTAAAACCTGGCCCAGATGCAAAGCCGGCCCCGGTTGCTGCTAAAAAATCTGTTGCCAAAGCTGTTCCAGTTAAGGCTGCTGCTCCAGTTAAGGTAATGAAGACTGCTAAGGTAATGAAGACTGCTAAGGTTGAGTCGATTGATTTTAAGAACGAAGAAGGCCGAAGTGTGATTGTCGTTGCACTCTCTGATACAGCTAAGGTTTTAGCCCCCGTTAAAGAAGGCAATCTGGTTCGTTTCGAAATTGTTAACTCAACTATCAGTCGTGCACTACGTAGAACCATAGATGCTTCTGCTTTCCCCAGTGCGGTGACCTCTGTAACGCCCTACACATTTAAGGATGGTGACCATCAGAATGTGCGTATTGCTGTAGAGCTAAAAGGCCCGGTTGCTTATGCTCTTGAGAAGGATGGTACCACAGTACGTTTGGTTATTGATGATGGTGCATACGCTGAGCTGACATATCCTGCTGTTTCTCAGGTTGAGATAGTTGCTCCTGAAGCTAAGCAGAATATTGATGCTGTCGAGAAACAAACTTTTGCTCCAACCCGTGTTCCGGTGACGGCAGATGAGATGGCTGCTGAAGCGGCAAAATATACTGGCGAAAAGATTACTCTGGTTTTTGATTCAGCTAACGTCAGAAGTATTCTGCAACTTATCGGTGAAGTTAGTGGTTTGAATATTCTTGCCAGCAGTGATGTAGAGGGCTCTGTTACTCTACGCCTGATTGATGTGCCTTGGGACCAGGCTCTGGACTTGATTCTGGAGACGGCCGATCTTGGTAAGGTTCAGCAGGGCAATGTCCTGCGTATTATGCCCAAAGAAAAGATCAGAGCATTAGAACAGGAGAGCATGAATGCACAGATGCTTGCAATCGAGGAAGGCGTTCTTGAAACAAAACTTTTCCCGATCAGCTATGCTTCTGTTGATAACATGAAAGGCTACCTGGTTGACATCCAATCGGATCGTGGTTCAATCGTCGCAGATTCCCGCAACAAGCAGCTGATTGTCCGTGATGTTGCTGCCGTGCTTGGGCAGATGCAAGAGATGATCAACTATATTGATAAGCCAGAACGGCAGGTTATGATTGAGGCCCGCATTGTTGAGGCAAATACCAACTTCTCACGTGACGTGGGCGTCAAATGGAGTACTGATTATGATAATAACGGCAATCCCAAGAGCGATACCTTCAGTCTAGATTCATGGCAAACTGGTATGGGTGGTTCTTTCTTCATTCCGGCAACCAACCCAGCTTCGGCCGGTTTTGCGTCGGCCATGACCATCGGTTCTCTTACAAATGACTTTACTCTTGATCTCCACCTCTCTGCCTTGGAAAACTCCGGTGAAGGTAAGATCATCTCCACTCCTCGGGTAACTACCCTGAATGGAGAAAAGGCTATAATCTCACAGGGGACTAAAATCCCCTTCTCGTCAGTCAGTGACCAGGGCACAGATGTACAATTCGAAAATGCTGAATTGAAACTTGAGGTTACACCTGAAATCAACCCTGACGGTACTATTATTCTGGATATCAACGTTTCTAACAGTGCCGTTGGTATTGTCGTACCTACAGCTACCGGTAATGCGGTTTCTATTGATGAAAAGAAAGCTGAGACCAAGGTGCTGGTGAAGGATGGTCAGACAACAGTGATCGGTGGAATTTTCATTGAAGATGAGAGAGATGCCGAGACAGGCGTACCAATACTCATGAATATCCCGTATTTGGGCCGTCTCTTTAAATCAACCACCAAAACGCGTGATCGGCGTGAGTTGCTGATCTTTATCACACCGCGTATAGTGACTCCTTAGTAGCCACAGTTTATTTAGCTTGTTCACTGGTAGCCTGACAGGCAGCTAAACAACAAATAATTATATGGAAAAGGACAGGGTTTTCCTGTCCTTTTCTGTATTTACTTAATGTTGAAGGCTGTGCGTTTGAAGTTTTGATGAATATTTTTCTGACAGGATTTATGGGTGCCGGTAAGTCGACGGTTGGTCAATTGCTGGCGGATCGATTGAACATCCCTTTTATTGATCTCGATGTAATGATTGTGCAACGTGAGAACCGTCCCATTGCAGAGATCTTTGCGACAGATGGCGAAGGCTATTTTCGTGATTGTGAAACCTTGGTATTAAACGCTTTGCGTCAGCAAGGAACAGTGGTTTGTGCAACCGGCGGCGGTATCGTTGAACGTGATGAAAATCGTCGAAAGATGAAAGATATTGGGCGGATCATTTACTTGAAGACTGAATGGCCCACATTGAAAAATCGTCTTCAGCAGAGTATCGACCGTCCACTCATTAATCCTGAAAAAAGCTGGACTGATGTGAAGACCCTTTGGGTAGAGCGCAAGGTTTTTTATGAGGATGCAGATATAATTGTCGAGACTGATGGCCTTACACCTTTAGAGGTTAGTGATAAGATCGCCTCATCTTGTATAATCCAATAGCCTCCAGGAAATGAAATTGACACTATGAATACTATTGTTGTTGGTCTTGGAGAGCGCAGTTATCCGATCTGGATTGGAGAACGACTTCTTGCTAATATTGGCTCAGCACTAGAAGATGTCGATTTCCCCAATAAAGTTGCTGTCATTACAAATCCAACGGTTGGCGATTTGTATTGTGAACAAGTCGTGGAGGCTCTGGTTGTTTCGGGACGCAAGGTTAATGTGATACAGATCCCAGATGGCGAAGAATACAAAACCATTGAAACACTTGAAAGTATTTATGATGTTTTGATAGAGAGACACTTTGATCGTTACTGCGGTATTCTTGCACTTGGTGGTGGCGTTATCGGTGATATGGCTGGATTTGCCGCCGCAACTTTCTTGCGAGGCATCCCCTTTGTACAGATTCCAACGACATTGCTGGCTCAAGTAGATAGCTCTGTCGGCGGTAAAACGGGAGTTAATCATCCTCAAGGTAAAAATCTGATAGGAGCTTTTTACCAGCCGAAACATGTCCATATAGATGCCATGGTTTTGGAGACACTTCCAAAAAGGGAATATGTCTCGGGTTTGGCTGAGGTCATAAAATACGGCATTATCCACGACTCTGAGTTTTTTGCCTGGCTTGAAGACCATCGTGAGGTTCTTGCTGATCGTTCTACTGAGGCACTTACCTATGCTGTAATGAGGTCTTGCCAAATCAAGGCGAATGTTGTAGAAAATGATGAAAAAGAACAGGGCGTGCGGGTACTCCTTAATCTAGGGCACACTTTTGGGCATGCCGTAGAAACCCTTGCCGGTTATGGTGTTATCAAGCATGGGGAAGCGGTCGCCATCGGCATGGTTATGGCCGCTCGCATCTCGGCAGAACTCAAGCTCTGTTCTGCCGAAGATGTTGCAAGAATTGTTGATTTGCTGGACTTTTTTGGTCTGCCTGTTGTGCCTCTTGATTTCACAGTTTCGGAGTACCTCACTGTGATGCAGCGAGACAAAAAGGTCAAAGATGGTGTGCTGAGAGTTGTCTTGAACCATGGGATAGGTTCTGCTGAATTGCATCAGGTCAAGGACTTGGATAAATACTTGGCCGAACTGCTGGAGCAACCAATTCATTGATAGACTGACAGGCTGTAGGAGCCTGGAAGGGGTATGATGGCTTCGGTAAATAGTGGCGGAAGTTTGATTGGCAAGATCGGCAGCTATCTGCAGATTGTAACCAAGGATCCCAGGTCTACCGCATTTGTCCCTCTAGCAGAAGCGTATCGTCAGATCGGGTTACTGGATGATGCCCTGGAAGCGGCACGCCTGGGAACGGGAATGTTGCCGCATTTCAGCCCTGGGTTCTCTACTATGGGTCGTATCCTTGGCCAGATGGGGCGTATCGATGAAGCCATGAGTGCTTATGCAAAAGCTCTCAGCATAGATCGTCAGAGTCAGTCTGCTCTGGTTGGCCTGGCCCGCTTGCATCTGATTCGCAGTGAACGTGACCAGGCCCGAAAGATTCTGATACAAGCGAAAGAATTTCATCCTGGAGATGAAAAAATATCCGATATGCTCATTGCGCTGGATCTTCCCAGGCCTTGGGCGCAAATCCAGCAAGCCTCTTACACTCAGGCCGTTGTTTCTATAGATGAAATAACCTCTGAGGAGATAGGGGAACCTATTCCTACTGCAACACTGGCTGAAATCTACGTTAAACAGGGTTTGACGAATGAAGCTGTAAAAGTTTATCAGGATATCCTCAAGCTGAATCCGGATAATGATGAAGCACGTGAACGGATGATGCAGCTTCGAGAACCGTTCCTTGCGGAAACAGTATTACCAGAAACCAGGGTAGCATCGCCTGAGACCACTTTAGTTTCACTTGAAACCAAGAATGAACCCGAGGTTCAATCACTCATGACTGTTTTGCATCGCTGGTTGACTGCAATTAATCAGGTAAAGACAAACGCATTTAATCAGAGCGAGGCAAATAGACGGGGGAGAGCAAATGTTTAGCGAAATTCTGCAACGAATTGTTGAACAAACCAGTGGGGGCGTTGGCGCTGTCCTGATGGGATATGATGGTATTGCTATTGATCAGTTTTTTGCCCCTGATGAGGAAATTGATCTGCAGATGATAGTGGTGGAATACTCGAACGTCCTTAAGGAAATTCGCAAGACGACCGAGATCCTGAGCCTTGGTGAAATGGAAGAGATTTCCATTCGTACTGATCGTTTTATTATCGTGATTCGTATGCTCAATGAAGAATATTTTGTTGCCCTGGTTATCAATCACGATGGTAATTTTGGTAAGGGGCGCTATCTGATGACCCGTGAGGGATTTAACTTGATTGAGGAATTGAGCTGAGATGTCGATTCGCATCCTGGTTTTGCATGGACCTAACCTGAATCTTCTAGGTCAAAGAGAACCGGAAGTTTATGGACAGCAAACACTTGCTGATATCAACGAGTCCCTGTCGCTTCTTGCCGCTGAACTTGGGGTAGCAACTGACGCTTTTCAGTCTAATCATGAAGGGGACCTGATCGATCGTATTCATTCTGCAGAAAGCGCCGGTTTCGCCGGTATCATTATTAATCCAGGCGGCTTGACACATACCAGCGTAGCATTGCGAGATGCTATTTCTTCCATTGAACTTCCCGTTATTGAATCACATCTGTCTAATATTCATGCCCGCGAGGCGTTTCGCCAACATTCATATGTTGCCGGTGTGGTGATTGGACAGGTCTCTGGTTTTGGCGCAATGAGTTATCATCTGGCCTTGCGCGGCCTGATTTCCCACCTTTCATGACTTATTCACACCGCAGGCAAAAGGTTATCAATCTCCTTGCCGAGCTTGATATGGACGTCCTGGTCTTTTGCCAACCTGAAAACATTCGCTACTTGTGTGGTTTTCGCGGCAGTGATGGTGTCTTGATCGTCACCTCAGACCAGCTTGTTTTCATGACGGACTCACGATATACCGCACAGGCTTATGAAGAAGTCTCGGCCGACTGCATTGCGGAATATCAAATCAAAACCGAGGGTGTCATTACTCAGCTACAAACCTCTGTCGTGACGCGCATTGGCTTTGAAGCTGAGCTTGCTTTCGGTACCGTCAACGAATTTCAGGAGAAAGGCGACGCCAACTGGCAGTGGCTTCATTTAAAAGATGAGCTGAAATCTCTGCGTTTGCACAAATCCGCAGATGAAATTAGTTGTATTGCTGACGCTGCCAGATTGAATGCTATTGGTTTTGCTGAGGTTGAGGCGATGATCAAGCCGGGTGTCAGGGAAAGTGAAATAGCCCTGGCCCTTGAATTTTCTTTGCGAAAGCTAGGTGCAGAAGAAAAGGCTTTTGATATTATTGTTGCATCAGGATTGCGTGGTGCCATGCCGCACGGAATTGCCAGCGACAAAGTGCTTAGAGAGGGCGAACTGGTGACGATCGACTTTGGCTGTCGTTTGTCAGGTTATCACTCTGACGAAACAGTTACTTTTGCACTTGGTAAAGTTTCTGAAGAACTTTGCACTATTTATGATACGGTTCTCGAAGCCCACGACCGTGCTTTGGCTGCCGTTGCCCCAGGTGTGGCATTGAACGAACTGGATCGACTTGCCAGGAATCACATTAGTTCTTGCGGTTACGGTGATTATTTCGGTCATGGTCTGGGCCACGGTGTTGGCCTGGAGGTTCATGAAGCACCAGTCGTGTCGCCTCGCAGTAAGGCTGTTGCTGAAGAAGGCATGGTCTTCACTATCGAACCTGGTATCTATGTGCCTGGTGTAGGTGGGGTGAGAATTGAAGATATGGTCCTGGTGACTGCGAACGGTCATCAGACCCTGACAAAAATTCCCAAGACGTTTCGTAACATTCTGCTAAAGGAGGAGTTCTAATGGATATCAAAGATTTAAGGGCGTTGGTCAAAATAATTATCGATACTGATATCACTGAGTTTGAAATTGAAAATGCCGAAGAAAAAATTGTCATCAAACGTGGTCCGAATAAAGAGTATGTGCAATTCGCAGCTCCTGCGACAGCTGTTGCCGCTCCTCTTGCACCAGCTCCTGCTGCTGTCTCGGCCTCTGCAACTACACCCACCGAACCGGTAGAAGACGACCATTATGAGACAATCGATTCACCGATGGTTGGCAGCTTCTATTGTAAACCCAGCCCTGAATCTGCTCCTTTCGCTGAAGTTGGTGATGTGGTTGAAGCCGGTCAGACGGTTTGTCTTGTGGAAGCGATGAAGATGTTTAATGAAATTGAAGCGGAATTCAAATGCAAGATCGTTGAAGTCCTCAAGGATGATGCTGCACCGGTGGAATTCGGTGAGCCACTCTTCAAAGTGGAACGCCTCTAGGCGAATAAGGAGGCATTCATGTTTCGTAAAATCCTGATCGCCAATCGAGGCGAAATAGCATTGCGCATTATACGTGCCTGCAAAGAGATGGGGATTTTGACGGTTGCAGTGCATTCTGACGTCGATGTCGATGCCTTGCACACCAAAATTGCTGATGAAAGTATTTGTATCGGCAGAGCGCCGAGTAGTGAAAGTTACCTTAATATGAAGGCGATTATCAGCGCTGCCGAAGTGACGGATGCCGAAGCCATTCACCCAGGTTATGGTTTCCTTGCTGAAAATGCAGAATTCGCCGAAATCTGTCAGAATTGTGGTCTGACATTTATCGGCCCGACGCCTGAGAATATTCGCTTGATGGGTGACAAAATTGCTGCTCGTCATTCCGTGACCAAAGTTGGCGTACCGATTCTCCCGGGGACCAAGGATAATGTCCCTACGGTTGAAGACGCTCAGCGCATTGCAGATGATATCGGTTTCCCGGTCATCATCAAGGCCACTGCCGGTGGCGGAGGCAAGGGCATGAAGGTGGTTCACTCGCCTGCCTCTTTGCCTAATTCTTATGCTATGGCTCGAGCCGAAGCCCAAGCGTCGTTCAGTAATTCTGATGTTTATATCGAAAAATTTTGTGAAAACCCGCGTCATGTTGAGGTCCAGCTCATGGGCGATCAGCACGGCAATATGATCCATCTTGGTGAGCGTGATTGTTCCATTCAGAGACGTCATCAGAAATTGATTGAAGAGGCCCCATGTCCAGCAATCTCTGCCTCTCAGCGTAAAGAGGTTTGCGAGTGCGCAGTGGCTGCTGCAAAATCAATCGGCTATACCAGTGCTGGCACCATGGAGTTTCTGCTCGATCCTCAAGGTAAATTCTACTTCATGGAAATGAACACCCGTGTTCAGGTTGAGCATCCTGTTACTGAGATGATCACCGGTGTCGACATAATCAAAGAGCAGATTCGTGTCGCTTATGGTGAACCTTTGCAATATAAGCAAAAGGATATCAAGATCAAAGGACACTCAATCGAATGCCGTATCAATGCTGAGGATCCGGTTAAATTTACGCCTTTCCCCGGCAAAATTGATGGCTATCATACGCCTGGTGGCCTGGGTGTGCGTATCGACAGTGCGGCCTATGACCAGTATGTGGTTTTGCCTCACTACGATTCAATGATTGCCAAGCTGATTGTGCATGCTGATACTCGCGAGGAAGCAATTAAACGTATGGCCAGAGCTCTTGATGAGTTTATTATCGGTGGTATCAAGACCACAATCGAATTTCATCAACGTATCATGAGGAATAAAGATTTTATTGAAGGTGACGTAGATACCGGCTTCATTGAACGTTTAAAACTATAATATGAAGGGCCAGGGAAACCTGGCCTTTTTCTTCAATCTGAGTATGACAACAGAACCCTGGCGATTAATTAATTCGGGTTTCCAGACGGGTGCCATGAACATGGCCCTTGACGAAGCCTTGTTGCATTCCGTCGCTAATGGCGATTCACTGCCTGTATTGCGTTTCTACCGCTGGCGCCCAGCTACGGTCACCCTTGGATATGCTCAGTCTATTTATAAAGATCTGGATCTGGATGTTTGCTTCAAGGCTGGTCTTGATGTTGTGCGAAGGTCAACAGGTGGACGAGCTGTCCTGCACGATAACGAAGTGACTTATGCTGTTATTGCACCCTTCAATACTGGTCTGTTTGGCAATTCTATTCTTGATTGCTACCGGGTTATCTCTGAAGTTTTGCAGAAAACACTGGTACAACTTGGTTTGCCTGCTCAACTTGTCCCCGGGAAACTGCGTGACGATAGTCGGTCTGGCACGAAAGCAATCTGCTTCACTGTTCCTTCACAATATGAACTGGTTATCAACGGCCGCAAGGTTGCCGGCAGTGCACAGAAACGTTATGGCCGAGCATTTTTACAGCACGGTTCAATACCCATTGATGTCGACCTGGAGCTTTTGGGCAAAGTTCTTAAATCTGATGTAAATAATTTGTCGGCCGGTTCATTGAGTAATGTTGGCTGGCTAAACCATTGGAGTGATAAACCGCTCACGATATCCGATGTTGAGGGACATCTGTCTGATATGTTTTCCAGGGACATGCAAATCAAGTGGCAATATTCAGAGCCGACTTCTTCTGAACTTCAGGAAGCCAAGCAACTGAGTACGGAGAAGTTTGCTCATTCCGACTGGACTATGAAGCGGTGAAGGTATTGTCTGGCCCTGTTTTGTCACATCCAGCCCCGGTGTTTAGCCTTCGATCCCACTGTTTGATCTCGAATGTTTGACCATTGTACAGACAAGTGGACCGTGCTAACATGCCGCCATAATTAAGAGTGATATGGAGATGGATATGAAGCGTGGATTGATTTTTGTGTTGTTTACGGCTGTTGCTCTGCTTTGCATGGGCATGGACGGTCTTGGTGGTCTCCCCGAAGGAACCGTTCCAGAAACTGATGTGCGCATCCAGGCAGATATTAAGGATCGTAGTGGCACCACAACCGTCCTCAATCAGTTCTCTATGGATGGCAAGACCTATCTTGATGCATGGCGAGGCCAGGGTAAACTGACCATTCCTTTTCAGCAGATCGACATAATTTCGTTTGGAAAAATCAAAGGTAACGTAGTTAATGTTGATGCCACTCTCAAGTCTGGTATGGTGATGGCTTTGACAGTTAGCTCGCGTTCGAATTTTTTCGGTTCAACAGGTTTTGGTGCTTTCCAAATTAAATCACGGGATGTTGAAAGCATTGATTTTCCGTAATATAGTTTGCCCTCAAGGATGTTTCAATGCGGGGAGAATTCCCCGCATTTTGTTTGTCAACTTTCTTCTGACCCTGTACACCTCATGACTCTGCGACTCGGCCGCATCGCCTATCTGAATGTTGCCCCATATTTTCACTTCCTTCGTGAAGAGGGTTTCACCGGTGAGATTATTGCCGGAGTCCCGACTGAATTGAATACGATGCTGGCTGCAGGCACCCTTGATGCATGTCCCTCTTCATCATTTGAATATGGACTGCATGCTGAAGATTACTTCCTGTTGCCTGGCCATTCCATCAGCAGCATTGGGCCGGTGCATAGTGTCCTGCTTTTTACACCAGGTCCATTGAACGTTCTGTCTGGTGAAGAGATCGCCATAACCGGTGAATCGGCAACCTCGATCAATTTGTTGAAAATCCTTTTGAAGGAGTTCAGTGGCATTCATGATGTTTCCTTCAAGGTCCCTGATGGAGAGGTCGAACCTCTCCTAAATGAGGGGCAGAGTGCTCTTCTGATAGGGGACAGAGCTCTGATTGCTGCCAGCAAATGTCCAACGAATGTCCAGATTACCGACCTAGGTGCACTCTGGTATCATTTTACCGGCTTGCCGTTTGTCTTTGCTCTCTGGATTTTGCGGCGGGAAGTGGTCAAGAAGTCTCCGCAAAAAATCTGTGAGCTTGCCATACAATTGCATAAATCACGTCAACGTGCATTTGATGATTTGTCTGGTATGGCCGCCTGCTTATCAGAGAAAACAAGCTTTTCTGCCAGCCAGTTAGAGGACTATTGGCATGGGATGTCTTACGACTTGACTGCTGCACACATTGAAGGTCTTCGCCTTTATTTTACTCTATGTCAGAAGCACGGGTTACTCGAAAAAGTTCCGGATTTTTATTTCTCTCCAGCGATGTAATCATTCAATATGCGAGTATGGTCAAAGCAGAGTGGTGCCGGTAGATTGTCCAAGGGAAAGAGACGGGCGTTTTGAGCATCGTCACCGGCTTTTGGTTCGCCTGAAGCCTCTGCGGTAAAAACCATGGAAATGTTATGTTGCCTCGGATCTCGGTCCGGGTCTGAATAGGCCCGAAATTGACGAAGTTTCTCTACCTTAAGGCCGGTTTCTTCGTATGCTTCCCGGATGGCAGCCTCTTCCAGAGATTCGCCGTAGTCGACAAAGCCGCCAGGAAGTGCCCAGCCATGTGGCGGGTTACGACGTTCGATCAAAACGATGCACTCCTCTATTTTGATAATAATATCTACGGTAGGAAACGGATTACGGTGTTTTACTGTTTCCTTGCCACAATGGGGACAAAGATAAAAAGCTTGCATTGACAAACCTCCTGTTGACAGATGAATCGGAATTGCATTAATAATAACCCAAATTTTCAAACTTTGCCCGGGTGGCGGAACTGGTAGACGCAAGGGACTTAAAATCCCTCGGACGTAAGTCTGTACGAGTTCGATTCTCGTCCCGGGTACCATAA
>JAMONP010000004.1 GCA_027065695.1 Desulfuromonadales bacterium
CTTCTCAGTTGCAACCTTCTCAGCTGCAACCTTCTCAGCAGCAGCTTTCTCAGCAGCAGCCTTCTCAGCTGCAACCTTCTCAGCTGCAACTTTCTCTGCAGCAGACTTCTCTGCAGCAGACTTCTCTGCAGCAGACTTCTCTGCAGCAGACTTCTCTGCAGCAGACTTCTCTGCAGCAACTTTGTCTGCAGCGGCTTTTCCTACGACAACAGGGATCACTTCCTGTTCAATCTGCTCATTCGTATCTACAACTGGCGCACCATTCGCACTTTCTACATCCTCCTCAGCAGAACTGTCACCACTGACCAGGGTCTCATCCGTCTCTGATTCAACATTCATATCAACCACCGCAACTTCTTCAACAGTCGACAGGTCTTCGTCTTCAATCACGCTTGCACTCTGGTCAGAAACAACCAGATTCTCATTAGCTTGAGGCAGGATGAAATCATCAATGAACCAAGCTGAAGCAGGATGTGGGAAGAAAAAGGTGGCCAACAGGAGAAGTAAGAGGTACGGCATGCGGTGAAGCTCCCTAGGGAAATAGACGTTGCATCAGTGCTGCCAAATCTAATGAATCATCTGCAACATTGTACGAGAAATTATAGTTCAGAGCAAGAAAGGCAAGGGAACACAGATTTGTAGCAAAAAGGTCATCAGTTTTCTCCAGTTTATGACTTTGCAAGAAAAGGCCGATAGCCTCCAGTAGAACTAGATTATTTACCTGGCTTTTACTACTTCTACAAGGTAGCCGTCCGGATCAGAAAGGAAATAAAATCGTGCTCCCTGACCAGGCAACCCCTTGAGCGGTTTTGGTGCAAGGCCCATTCCTACATGCTTCTTATGCGAAGTTTCGAGATCAGTCACACTGACGGCCAAGTGAGAATATCCATTACCAAGTTCGTATGGCTCAGCCTGATCATGATTACAGGTTAATTCTAATTCAAAATCACTACCCGGAGAACGCAAGTAGCTGAGGGTGAATTTGAACTCCGGGAAATCCTTTCGGCGGTCAATTTTGAAACCAAGAGCATCCTGATAAAACCGCTCGGATTTCTCCAAATCCATGACCCTGATACATGAATGAATCATCTGGTAAGACATAGTCACTCCGTCTCTTTATTTTTCTTTCTACCAAGTTCAAATGGGTGTGCTTGGCGACTGACAATAAAATCAGCGAATATTTTCAACCAGAGTGTCACACCGGCAATGGAGCTCCAGGTCTTGTACGGGGAAAAAATATTTGGTAAACCAGCAAAGGTCAGCAGAACACCGATGATGGTGACAAGTGCCGTGCCACCTGCCAGTAGATTAACAATCCCGGTCGCAGGAGCCCATTTCTTTGGATTGGGTGGAACTTCACCACGTTTGAGAGCAACTTCGGAATAATTATGTTTGATGAAAATCCGCCATGCCCTCCGTAGCCAAAAGAAGGCCATGGGAAACATCGCTAGGAACAACATCAATGATATAGCAATACTTATGTCGAAAACCATTCAATACTCCCGGTAGCCCTTGCCGCGTCCTGTAAAAAACGCCGAGGCAGGCCATTGATAAAGTAGCATTATCTTTTACCTGATGATACAGGGGCAAGCAATCAAAATCTGCAAAAAAACCCCGCCAGACTGGCTGGCGGGGTCAAGTGATCAAGCATAAGCCGGATCCAATTTAAATTTAAGCTTAGTATTAGTGAGCAGCACCATCAACAGCTTTGGAACCACGTGGGACACGCACGTTCTCGACCATTTCTGTGATGTGAGCAGGGCATGCCGGAGTGATCTTGCTGACCACGTAGGCAACTGCGAAGTTAACCAGGGCACCAATCGCACCAAATGCATTTGGCTCAATACCCATGAAGAAGTTCGCCTTGCCACCAAACATACCGAGGAACGAGGTACCTTTGATGAAGAAAATCCCTTTGTGGGCAAAGACGTAGAACATGGTGACGCCGATACCGGCGAGCATACCTGCCATGGCACCTTCTTTGTTCATCTTCTTGTTGAAGATACCCATCATCAGAGCTGGGAAGATCGAGCTTGCGGCAAGACCGAAGGCGATTGCCACGGTACCGGCTGCGAAGTCCGGAGGGTTGAGACCGAGATAACCGGCGACCACAATGGAACATGCCATAGCAACTTTACCGGTCATCAGTTCAGACTTCTCACTCATGTCAGGCATAAAGATGTTCTTGAAAAGGTCATGCGAGATTGCCGAAGAAATAGCCAGTAGCAGACCGGCAGCGGTCGAAAGCGCAGCAGCCAGACCACCAGCAGCAACCAGAGCGATAACCCAGTTAGGCAGATTAGCAATTTCCGGGTTGGCAAGAACCATGATGTCACGGTTAACTTTAAGCTCACTACCTTTCCAACCAGCAGCTACAGCACCAGCCGGAGGATTCTTGTCATTGTAGTACTGGATACGACCGTCACCGTTCTTGTCTTCGAACTTGAGCAGGCCGGTAACTTCCCAACGTTTCATCCAGTCGGGACGCTCATCGTACTTTATGCTTGACTCAGGGGCAAACATCGCCGCCTTACGAAGCTCATCAGTGGCATAATCCATTTTGACGGCCTTGTTAACAGAAGCATGCAGGTTCAAGCGAGCCATAGCGGCAACACCAGGAGCAGTCGTGTAAAGGATTGCGATGAAAACCAGCGCCCAACCGGCAGATGCACGTGCGTCCTTAACCTTGGGAACCGTAAAGAAACGCATGATAACGTGGGGCAGACCGGCAGTACCGATCATCAGTGACATGGTGTAAACAAACATGTTCAGCGTGCTGATACGAGTCATCGTGGTGTACTGTGGGAAACCGAGGTCCATAACGACCTGGTCAAGCTTGCCCAACAGACTCATGTCGGTGCCGACAAATCCGCCGCCCAGACCAAGCTGAGGAAGGGGATTACCGGTCAACTGCATCGAAATAAAGATTGCAGGAATCGTGTATGCCAGGATCAGGACACAGTACTGAGCGACCTGAGTATAGGTGATACCTTTCATGCCGCCGAAAACTGCGTACATGAAAACGATGCCCATACCAATGAAAACTCCGACATGGTTGGAGACGCCCAGGAAACGGGAGAAAGCAACGCCAACACCGGTCATCTGACCGATGATATAGGTGAGAGAAGCGGCCAGCAGACACAGAACCGCCACAATACTTGCACTCTTGGAGTAATAACGGTCACCGATAAACTGGGGCACGGTGAACTTACCGAACTTACGCAGGTAAGGTGCCAGCAGCATTGCCAGAAGAACGTAACCGCCGGTCCAGCCCATGAGGAAGAGACCGCCGCCGTAACCCATGTTGGCGATCAGGCCAGCCATCGAGATAAAAGATGCTGCAGACATCCAGTCAGCGCCGGTCGCCATACCGTTCAGAACGGGAGGAACGCCGCCACCAGCAACATAGAATTCACTCGTGCTACCTGCACGAGCCCAAATGGCGATACCGATGTATAGAGCAAAGGTAGCACCGACAACAAGATAAGTCATAGTTTGAAGAGTCATCAATATCTCCTTTAGTCTTCGTGAACGTCAAATTTTTCGTCGATTTTGCCCATAAAATGCATATAGACAAAGATAAGGATGACGAATACATACATCGAGCCCTGCTGTGCGAACCAGAAGCCCAGCGGGTAACCACCAATACTCATGCTGTTAAGAGCATCTGCGAACAAGATGCCGCAACCGAACGAGACGAAAAACCAGACAGCCAGAACCTGGGCTACCAGCGTCAACGTTGCTTTCCAATATGCTTCTCCACTTTTGTCCATGAATAACCTCCTTCAGGTTAGTAAAAAAAAACACTTTAAAATAGATACGGTAAAACTTTAAGCTCTCCCACCACCTCCTTAACTGACCGGGCTCGCGCCCGATACTGTGAGTGTCCCCCCAGACTACAGTTTAAGGAGACAAAGTTTTAACTTCCTAGTTACGATGTTTGATATCAGGGTCTATATCCAGCTGTTAAAAGCTGCCAAACAAAACCTTCTAGAAGACTAAATCAATCAGAATTTAGCTATCATTCCTTATTCTTGCAACGACTAACCATCAACCTAAACAGGTTGATGGAGAAGATAGCTTGAGACTCACAACTGAGTCAATAAAAAAATATAACGTTGTTTCGTTCACGCCAAAAAGCATCTGAAACATACGTAAAACCAACAGCTTCCAAGGCCCCTGTTTTTCATTCCAAGTCCCATAACAGTAAAACGCGAGTTTGCCAGTAATCGGTCTATTTTACTTGTTATATTATCATTTTTCATTAACGACTACGTCTGCAACGATTAGTTGCATAAAAAGCCAAAACTATGGACAATAACGTGATTTCATATGCTTTGCTTGGAGTTTCTATGCCCAACAGCAACTACAACGAAGAGAGCTTCTATTTCCTGCATATCGACAGCGTCTGTCGCAGCCCTGCGATCACCTGCTCTGCCAACATCAGCGTGATTGATGCGGCCCGCCTTATGCGCGAACAGAACATCGCCGGACTTGTCGTTGTTGCAGAGGAAGCTCCGATCGGCATTCTCTCAGTAGGCGACTTTCGCGACCTGATTGCCACTGCAGGGGAGAATCTTGCCGGGTACAAAGTCTGCGATATCATGCATGTCGGCGTCATATCGGTTCGTCGACAATCTTATGTTTTTGAAGCCATCTTCAAAATGGCCCGGAACAACATTCATCGCCTGGCGGTTATCAACGATGAGCAACAACTTGTAGGCATAGTCAACGCCACCGACCTACTCAGCCAGCAGACCCGCAGCCCGCTCTACCTGAATCAGGAGATGGAAGCGGCTGATTCAATTGATGAACTCCAGAAGATCAATGGCCGTATTATCGAAATGGTTAGAAGCGCCATGAGTGCAGGTGCCGACACCAGAAGCCTGGTTCAGCTGATTGCCCATTTCAACGATGGCTTCACACAACGCATTATCACCCTCTTGGAAAATTTGGAAGGTATCTCCTTGCCAGCCAAAGCTGCTTACCTGGCGCTCGGCAGCGAAGGCCGCAACGAGCAGACGTTACGTACTGATCAGGACAGTGCCATGGTCTACGCCGACGATATTACACCCGCTGAGCTTGACGAATGTGCCCGCTTCGCAGACAGACTTGTTGACACACTCGATTTTGTCGGCATTCCCCGCTGCCCCGGCAACACCATGGCAAGTAATCCACAATGGCGACACAGCCTGACAGAATGGCAACAAATCCTTGAACATTGGATCTCTGTCCCCAAGGGAGAGAACATGGTCAACTTCGGCATGTTCCAGGATTTTCGCACAATTTACGGTGACGATTCGCTGGAAAAGGCTTTGCACAAATTCATCTATGCGTCAACTCAGAGGACCAAGCTCTTCTTTCCGTGTGTCGCCAAGAACATCGTTCGTTTCCAGGTCCCGCTGGGGGTGTTCGGTCGTCTCAAGGTTGAACACAACGGCACTAATCGTGGCAAGATCGACCTCAAAAAAGCTGGAATTTTTGCCATCACTGAGGGAGCCAGCTTGCTTGCATTGGAGAATAATATCGACAGGGGGACTACCCTGGACAAGCTGGGGATGCTTGAACAGCTGGGAGTACTCTCAACCGATGACAGCGAAACCATCAGTGAGGCATTCATATATCTGGTCAATCTTCGCTTACAACGTCAATTAAGCGATCTGGCCACAGGCGAGACACCCGGCAACGCTATCGATCCACAGCGCCTGCCCGGAAAATCACAAAAACAACTTCGTGAAGCTCTGCACGGTGTCAAACTATTCCTGCGCATCATCCACAATCACTACCAGCTCGACTTCATACCCAACTGATAACTAAAAAAGGGCCAGCAAATCAGCTGGTCCTTTTTTTATAATATTCGAAATAGAACCTCCACCTACAACTATTGGCTGGAGGGATCAAAGAACCAGACTGTCTGTTTCTTGTGCCAACCCTTCTGCCACATACAGCTTTCATAGCTAACCCTCTCCTGGCCAGGAGGGATACCTTTGCTAGCACCACCAGTCTCTGCCTGGCAATCCCTGTCATCAGCATAAAATTCAGAGGAACGCTTGGTCGCATGCTCCCAGCGGGAAGCACAGCCGATCAGCAAGAGGACAAACAATCCACACAAAACCCAACGCATCATCACCAGACCCCCAATCAGAAAAACTATGCCAGTATTCGCATCCATTCAGGAGATTCCGAGTGAATACGGTATCGTTTTCATATACTAATATAGCCCATAACATCCACTGCAGCAATTAAAAGCTGCCCTGCACATAATTCCAAGCAAGAAAAAAAACTTGACCTACGGCATTAAATTGCATAAATTAGCAGTTCTTTAATTATGGAACGTTAATTCAAAGGAGAGAAACATGAAGAAACTGATTATTGCTGTCGTGCTGATCGCATTCACCTTCACCATGGCCTATGCTGCCGACACCGTGACTTACGAAAACAAGAAGGGGAATGTCACATTTAACCACAAAGCTCATGGTGAGAAAATGGACTGCACAGCCTGTCATGAAGGCACTCCGGCCAAAATTGAAGTCGACAAGAAATCTGCCCATAAAGATACCTGTAAAAGTTGTCACAAAAAGGATGGCGGGCCGACTAAGTGTAACGACTGTCACAAGAAATAAACCCATTTTTATGCAATTTCAAAAGCCTCCCATTTTCGGGAGGCTTTTTTTATTTCGGGACACAGCAAGGTGGGTACACTCACTATTTTCACAACAGCTTACCAAAAGACATGTTTAGTCATAAATTGCGAGCTTCCAATATTATGATATAATCCCGGACAACTATTAACCCTTTAAGGAGAAAGAAATGCCTAAATTAAATGAAGTATACAAGTGTGAGTTGTGCGGCAACATTGTCGAACTCGTGCACGGTGGTCCAGGTGCCCTGAGCTGCTGCAGTCAAAAGATGGTTCTTATGACCGAGAACACGACTGACGCCGCCCAGGAAAAACATGTACCTGTCATCGAAATCAATGCTGACAGCATCACCGTTAAAGTCGGCAGTGTTCCTCATCCCATGCAGGATGAACACTCTATCGAATGGATTGAGTTGATTGCTGACGGCAAAGTCTACCGCCAAAACCTTCAACCTGGCGGGGCCCCGGAAGCCACCTTCCCGGTGATCGCTCAGCAAGTTACTGCTCGCGAATACTGCAACCTGCACGGACACTGGTCAGCTAAAAACTAATCCGTCAATCGACAAAAGGCCCCCGGAATCGGGGGCCTCAAATCAATAAACAAGCTCAATGAATGGACTGCAAGTTCAGACGAATTCAAGCACCTCAATCTCAAAATGCAGGTCCTTGCCAGCCAGCGGATGATTGCCATCAAGCACCACGACGGCATCCGAGAGTTCCACCACCTGAACCTCCAGGGTCTGGCCCTCTTCCATACTGACTTCGAGCATACTGCCAAGGATCAGTTGTTCATTGTCAGGGATCAAGTGTCGCTCAACCTCGACGACCATATCCGGCACATGGATGCCATAGCCATCTTCCGGAACAACCACCACCTTACAACTCTCGCCTGGTTTTAAGCCAACAACCGCGCGATCAAACCCGGCAATCACCTGTTCGGCACCGACGGCAAATTCCAGAGGTTCATGACCCTCGGAGGAGTCGAAGGTCGAGCCATTCTCAAAACGACCGACATAATTGACCCGGATCTGATCACCGTTGGCAACCACACGATCCTTCTGGTCACTCATCAATTTTCTCCCTTTTCTACACTGATCAGCTCCACATCAAATATCAGGGTTGCATTGGGGCCAATATCCTGACCGGCACCACGCTCGCCATAAGCAAGGCTGGCAGGGATAACCAGCTGCCATTTCGCTCCAGGCTTCATCATCTGCAAGGCTTCGGTCCATCCGGCGATGACACCACCCACAGGAAAAGTTGCTGGTTGGCCGCGATCATAAGAGCTGTCAAACTGTGCACCATCAATGAGGGTGCCGCGGTAATGCACGGTCGCAACATCAGCCGCTGCCGGTGAGTCACCCTCGCCTGGCTCGAGTACTTTGTACTGAAGACCGCTCTCAGTGACCACAACCCCTTCTTTTTTGGCGTTCTCAGCAAGGAAGGCTTCTCCATCTGCCTGATTCTTTGCCGCAGCGGCTTCCATCTCGGCAACCATCTTAGCTTGCATCTTCTCTTGGAAAGCTTGGATTTCACTGCCCATCTCCTCATCAGTGAGTCGCAATTCTTTACCGGTTAAGCTGTCTTTCAAACCCATTAACATAACATCAGTATCGATATCCATCTTCTGGGTGTTGAAATCCTGGCCTATATTCACACCGATCGTATAACTGATGCGGCTTTTCGGAGTATCCAACTTCGTCTCTGGAGCGACCTTGACCTCCTCGGCAGAACAACCAACAACAAACATCAGCAGAAACATCACGGAAAACAGTCTGAAATACATACAAAGTCCTCTCTTTAGAATGATATTAAGTAACTATCCAGTTTACGATTAAAGATTGTCATTCCCGAGAGTGTAATCGGAAATCCAGACCTTAAAACATGGATCCCCGATAAAACCATTCGGGGATGACATACATTTTACAATAGTTCAGATTGTGCTGAGCCGTTACGATATTAGTAGAATGAGCTGATAAACATAACCACGCATCACAGCCGTGTCAACACAAACAAGCAAAAGACAGACTGGAGCAAGCGAAACCTCACTAATCGGTATGCAGGTCTCCACGTATCGAAGCTGCCATACGCGAGAGGTGCACCGCCAGCAGCAGCGCAATCACCAGCACAACAATTAATGCCGCGACAAAACCACCCCAACCAAAACCTCGATATACATAGCCGGGGAGATAAGAACCCACTGCACCACCGCCATAGTAGAAAGCAACATACAGGCCATTCACCACCCCCTTGTACTGAGGCATGTAACGGTTCAGATAACCTGTGGCCGTGGCATGGGTTAAAAACGAGGCACCACAGAGCAAAAACATGCCGCAGACCAGAACTGCAACTTGCGGTACAGCCATCACCATAAGGGCCACTATAAATAAGGCCAGGCCACCAACCATCGCCCGTTCCGCACCACCACAACGTTGGTGGATACGCACCGCATTCAGTGAAACAACAATGCCCATCAGGTAACCTGAATAAGCCAGGCCAATACGAAATTCATTGGTGTTGGGGCTCAACTCCGTCAAACGGAACGGCAGGTAGTTCATCATGGCAGCGAAAGCCATGAAGAAGCAGAAAACCATGGCATAGGCAGTCCGCACCACGGGGTCAGCCAACACTTCGCCAATGGCCTTCAAACTTGGGCGGGTAACCCGCACAGAACCAGCCTCAGCAACCCGACCCAGCCAGAACCAGGCGACCAGCAAAGCAAAGCCGAGAAAAAGGAAGCTGAAGCGCCAATGCAGCAGACTGGCAATTAACCCCGAGAAAGCTCGTCCGGCAAAACCACCCATAATCGTCGCAGCAATATACCAGGCCATGGCCCGGGCTATATCACCTTTTGCCGCAACCTGAGAGGTATAGGTCATTAACGACGTCAACATCGCCGGTATCAACAACCCCTGGATCAACCGCAATGCCATTAACCCGGCGAAAGGCTCGACAATAAACATCAAACCCTCGGTTATTGCTAGAAGCAACACAGCCAAACGCAACATGCGCCGCGCTGAGACTGTTTCGAGCAGGACACCGTAAAAAAGTGGCGCGAGGCTTAGGGGAATAAAGGCGATGGTGGTTAGCAGAGCAGCCGTTTCCCGGGCTACACCGAATTCTGCGGTCAGAACCGGCAATAACGGCTGGGGAAGATAAAGGGCGGAAAGTGCCAGGATTGTAGTAAAGAGAATTGCGGCCATGATCTTCTGTGCAGCTTATATCCAGCGAATAGTCGGGCTATCAATAAACCTCATCCACCACGATCTCAATGCTCTCAAGCACTTTACCGGTAATGATTTCTATCGAGTGGTCGGCAGAACCCTGATAACGGCCGTAAAGTTCTCCCGGAGCAGGTGTGCCGCCGAGTTCACTTCGAGCAGCAATATAGTAGCGCCCTCCCTTGGGAAAAGATAACTGGTAACTGCCATTATCACTGGTTTCCCGAGAAACAAAGAGCGGCCTGTTGAGCATCATTGGATCCTCATAGAGCAGGACCTTAATGCCGGCGACCGGTGCCCCCTGTGTGTCGAGAACACGTCCCGTAACCAACGTGTTGCCAAACAAACTGGCGGCATGACGTTCAATCTTTACAGGCACCTCGATCAGCGGGATATGCACCCTGGCCAGCCTCTCTGCCGTTAAAACCAGAGGATTATACGGCAGGTAGCCAAACAGATCACCAGCCTTGAGTGGCCCTACCATCTGTCCGCTCTGACGCACTCTGACCACCAGGTAATAGGTCCCTGAGGACAGCGGCAGTTCGAAATACCCCTGCCGGTCAGTCGGTGCCGCCATTCCCAAGCCCATACCCTTCAACTGACTGGAAAGATCTGTATAGACGGTCACTATGGCATTTTCCACCGGCTGGCCATCAAGACTCACACGACCAACAATCCCGGTTTCTATTGCCGCCTCTTCCTGCGGCCCGGCAAGATTGTCAGAAGTCAGCAGGAGGTTGACATTATCCAGGCCTTTCTCCGGTACGGTAATCGGGTTACGACCGTAATAAGCAGACAACTCCTTGCCTCTGGCTAACAGGTAATATTGGCCCTCTGGCAACTCCAGAGCAAAGAGTCCGTCGGTGGCTGTTGCCGCAGAGATGTGAGGAGCTGGTGGATTGAAAGTCAGTAGCTTGGCAGGATAGGCCATGACCTCTACCCCTGCCACCGCTTCAGCATTGACCGTGGCCTTACCTTTTATGATCGCCGTATACGCGGTGGGCGCCAGCAGCGAGCAGGCAACTGCTAGCAGCAAACAGACTTTCGAAAACTTGTTCATAGAGATACCCTTGCAGCCTGTCGGACAATCAGGGCTGAAGTGAAAATTTGGATGTTTGAGACCAGATTTTGGCTCATTTGAGAGTAATAGCCATAGCTATTGATAGAAAAGGAGCTGAAATATGGGCCAAACAGGCGAATTTGCAGCCAGCTCATTGATTGTCCGACAGGCTGCTTGGGAACGACAATATTCCATGCACCCGAATAGTAGCCTCTTCGCGTATAACCGGTCAACAACTCTGCCGGACCACATGATTAAATCAGCAAAGAGATTAAACACACAGACTGGATTCAGGTATAATGCAAAAACTTTATCAGGAGCCTGTCAGACAAGCCATCAAAGGAAGAACGTCCAATGCGCTCACTATTATTTGCAATACTTTGCCTCACGCTGTTTCTTGCCACAGGTTGTCAGGAGGAGCCTCATCAAGCCGTCAAAAGCCCTCCACAGTCTACATTGGATGTCAAGAGTAGCACTAAAGATCAGAAAACAACCACAGAGGAGAAGCCAGCTCAGCAAGAGCCCTCAGGGCAACAAGGGCAACCAGAACAGAAACCACCCGAACCACCTGTCTTTGAAAACTTCCAGGATGTTCCGCAGCTCTCACTCTTCCCCCGCGCTGGCGACTTTCGCCCTGCGAAAGATAGCGATCGCCTGCCCTACTGGAAAACCTTTATCGAGCATCTGGTTAAAGTCACCGGGGTTGCCGAGGAAAAGACGACCGGCAGTCGTGCCTGGGTGTTCCGCAGCATCAAATCAATCGACTCCCTGGCCTACTTCTCACCACTTGGCGTTGAGCCACAGACCACATATCAAGTTTCTTTCCAGCTTACAGCAGAACTCCCGGAAGGCGCGTCGGCCGGTATCGGCATCCTGGAATTCAACAAATTTCTCTGGATCCCCGGACAGTACACCGAGGAGACCTTTAAACAATACTTTAGCGGCTCTCATGAAGGCAAACGCCTGACCGGCACAAGCAAAGGAGAACATACCTTTACCTTCACCACCGGTCCCGAAACGCGCATGATTCACGTGGTCCTCTTTCGTGAGGGAACACATGATCGCAACCGTGTAATGTTTGATGATATCAGGATCGAAAAGATGAAGGATGAAGGGTAGAAAACAAAAGAGCCAGCTTTCGCCAGCTCTTTTGTTCTACTTTAGCAGGGATGTACGTTACTGCTCCCTACAACTCTTGGCTTTTGATACTTCTTCATAACAACCTCCTCTGTTTTGGGACTGTCCATTTGCGAACTCGCCCCGTCTTGCGGTTTATGTTGACGATTCCAGCAGCCTGTTATCTTATTCCGTAATCTCCAGGGTTTGACCAGCCTTGACGGCCACACTCGCCTTACCCCCGCCGGGAAATCTGATCTTGGCAGTGTAGGTCTTGCCAGCTTTGACACCAAAATGTACCACCGAAGGCTCTTGGGCACAGAAGCCGGTAGCCGACTTGACTTCACGGGTAGCGACCAGCTGGTCGCCATCGTAAAGGGCAACCTTGGCACCGTACCCCAAACCGGCGATTTTCAGCCAATTACCATCATTCTGGGTGTTTTTGTAGAGTTTGTTTTCGGCACCCCAGTTAATCACATAGAGATCAAGGTCACCGTCGTTGTCGATATCGGCAAAAGCAGTGCCCTTGGTACGCACGGTAGCACACTGCAGCTGTGGCTGATCGTCAGCCACATTGACAAAGTTGCCTTTGCCATCGTTCATATACATCTGGTTAGCCCGCTTGCAGTCACCTTCGTAGAGATCGAGGTCACCGTCATTGTCGACATCACCGAAGGTCGGGCCCTTGCCCCAGCCTTCATCGCCAGCAGCAATCTTATGGCTGGCCTTGGTAAAAGCTCCCTGACCGTCGTTCAGGTACAGGTTGTTGCCACCAATATAGTTGGAGACAAACAGATCCTGGTCGCCATCATTATCGATATCGGCGAAACTGGCACCGAGACCCCAATTGGCATCATTAATACCAGCGGCAGCAGCGCCTTCAGTAAAGGTGCCGTTGCCGTTATTGACAAAGAGTTTGTTCGGCTCACCGGCAGGATAACGGCCATTGACAACATAGAGATCAACATCACCGTCATTGTCGACATCAGACCAGATGCCCATCCAGCTCCACGATTTGTCACCCACACCGGCAGCGTCCGTCACGTCGGTAAAGGTGCCATCACCGTTATTGGCAAAGAGCACGTTCTTGGCACCGACACCGTAGTTGGCGCAGTAGAGGTCGAGATCACCGTCGTTGTCGTAATCGACAAAAGAGGCCGAGTAAGTGAAAGCCTTGAGACCAACACCAGCAGCAGTGGTCACTTCGGTGAAGGTGCCATCGCCGTTATTGGCGAAGAGACGATTGGCTTCGATTTCATACTGACCACCTGTGGCCAGATAAAGATCGACGTCGCCGTCATTATCATAATCACCAAACACACTACCCATAGTGAAGCCGGGAGAATCAATGCCTGCCCCAGCTGTGGCGGTGACATCTTTGAAAGTGCCATCAGCATTATTGAGGTAAAGTTTGTTGCTTCCACCTTTATTCGATACATACAGGTCGACGAAGCCATCGTTGTTGATATCAGCAAAGGCAACACCTTTACCCAGACCGTCATCAGCGACGCCTGCCTGCCTGGAAACATCAAGGAACCCCTGACCGAGGGCCGGACCAGCCGCTAAGACAAGCAACGCAACGCTTGTCAGCCAAATACCTGCCTTTTTACTCATGGCCTTCTCCTTTTCACCGACATTGCGATTGCAAACCATACATCAGGAGCAATTCTGTACGCATTTCACGCAAAACAGCCACACTGAAAAGCTCTTCTAATATAGCGAAATATCAAAACAAATCAACCTGAAACACTACAGACAACCAGGCCTTATTGTAATTTAATCAAACAACGTAAAATCTAACTGTATTTATTGCCTGCAAAACACGCGCCCAAACTCGCAATCGACACTATATCTAAACCTCTTCAATCTATGGATAAATTCCTTGTTCTCGATTATGATGCCTTCACGATAAGTTACCAATGGCAAAGAGAAACTCGGGACTTAAACTTTTTATGACAACTCTTGCAGAAAGAGGAGGTGGGGTGCGGCCATGCTAAACACTGGATACATGCCAAACGCTGGATATGAACTCATCCATCACGGCGCACGTCACAGCGTGACCGGTTCATGCCATGAACTTCGTCTACCAGCAGGCAGCGGCCTGCTGGTTGATTGTGGAATATTTCAGGGAGAAGAGGACGGCACGCCACTGGAAATCGATTTTGCTGTTGACCACCTGTGTGGCCTGGTTCTCACCCATATCCACATCGATCACGTCGGCCGCCTCCCCTATCTGCTGGCTGCCGGTTTCAAAGGTCCAATCTTTTGCAGCCAGGCCTCGGCCCTGCTCCTGCCTACGGTCCTGGAAGATGCGCTAAAGATCAGCTTTACTCGTGATCGACAGCAGATCGCACACTTCCTCAAAATCGTTGCCGGGCAACTTTTTCCACTCCCTTACGGGAAAATGCAGCGCGTTGAGGCAAACAACGGTGACTATCTGCAGATCCGCCTACAGCCAGCCGGGCATATCCTCGGCTCCGCCTACCTTGAGTGTCACTTCAAAGATAATACCGGCAAACCACAACAAGCTCTTTTCTCCGGCGACCTTGGCGCACCCTACACGCCACTGTTGCCTGCTCCCAAGCCACCATATGGCGCCGACCTGGTGGTACTGGAAAGCACTTACGGCGACCGTCTGCATGAAGGGCGCAAACAACGGCAAGAAAAATTGCAACAGGTCATAAAACTGGCACTCCAGGATCGTGGAGTCATCCTTATACCAGCCTTCAGCATCGGCCGCACCCAGGAGCTACTCTACGAAATTGAGGAACTGATTCACCGTAACCAGCGTCGCTTTGCCGCCTGCAACCTACCATGGGAGGAATTGGAAATCATCCTCGACTCACCGCTCGCCAGCCGCTTCACCAAGCTCTATCGAGAGTTGCAACCTTTCTGGGACGCCGAAGCACACGTCAAACTCAAAAGTGGGCGTAAGCCTCTAGCTTTTGAACAGTTGACAACCATCGACAACCATCGGGACCATCTGCACACAGTCGACTACCTGAAACGTAAAGCCCGGCCCTGCATCGTTATAGCCGCATCAGGAATGTGCAGCGGCGGACGTATTGTCAATTACCTGAAAGCGATGATCAATGATCCACGCACCGACATCCTCTTCAGCGGCTACCAGGCCGTCGGCACACCGGGACGCGCCATCCAGAGATACGGCCAGCAAGGCGGCTACGTCGTCCTCGACAGCAAACGCTACGACATCCGCGCCCGCATCCACACTATCTCCGGTTATTCTGCCCATGCCGACCAGAAAAACCTGGTCAATTTTATCAAACGTATGCGTAAACGCCCCAAACATGTCCGCCTGGTCCATGGCGAACCTGAGGCGCAACAGGTGTTGCGTCAAAAGCTGGAACAACTCGGTATCATCGTCGATTAAACATATTTAGAAGCCCCTGCCAGCGTCCCGTCGGACCAATAATTCAGACCCTCTATCCCCCTTGTTTTACAGGGGGGAAGCGAGTAATGCGAGCAGGGGGGTGTTCTTAATGGTTTAAGTATAATATGCTGGATAGCGACCATAAAAATGGACTTTCCGGGAGGTGCAGCAGGTCCTAACCTCCAGCCATCCGCGATAAGGTTTTCAAGGGGTTGTCGATCTGAGAGCAATAAAGAACGAGATCAGGCTCATTTTCACAGCACTTTTAAGCAGTCAGATCAAACAATTGAATGTCCAGCATTTTGGATGTTTTGGGGCTAATGCCTGGATAAAGTTGTGTGATAATAAGTGGTTGCGTGGTCAAGCCTCAATGATCGGTGAGAATGGCAAAGGATGAATCACTTACATAACTTGCCAGCGTCGGATAACTTGCCAGCGTCCCGTCGGATTTTCTCCGGCGACCTTGGTGCACCCTACACACCACTGTTGCCTGCTCCCAAGCCACCATATGGGGCCGATCTGGTGGTTTTGGAAAGCACTTACGGTGACCGTCTGCATGGAGGGCGCAAGAACCGGAAAGAAAAATTGCGGCAGGTCATAGAACTGGCACTACAGGACCGCGGTGTCATCCTTATCCCCGCCTTCAGTATCGGCCGCACCCAGGAACTGCTCTACGAAATCGAGGAACTGATTCACCGCAACCGGCAACGCTTTGCCGCCCGCAACCTGCCCTGGGAGGAATTGGAGATCATCCTCGACTCGCCACTCGCCAGCCGATTCACCAAGCTCTACCGGGAGTTACAACCTTTCTGGGACGCCGAAGCGCACGTCAAACTCAAAAGTGGGCGCACGCCACTCGCTTTTGAACAGTTGACCACCATCGACAATCACCGAGATCACCTGCATACGGTCAACTACCTGAAACGCAAGGCCCGACCCTGCATCGTTGTCGCCGCCTCAGGCATGTGCAGTGGCGGACGCATCGTCAATTACTTGAAAGCAACGATTGGCGACCCACGCACCGACATCCTATTCAGCGGTTACCAGGCAGTCGGCACACCAGGCCGCGCCATCCAGAAGTACGGCCAGAAAGGCGGCTACGTCGTCCTCGATGGCAAACGCTACGACATCCATACCCTCTCCGGCTACTCCGCCCACGCCGACCAAAGAAACCTGGTCAATTTTATCAAACGTATGCGCAAACGACCGAAGCATGTCCGCCTGGTCCATGGCGAACCGGGAGCACAGCAGGCGTTGCGTCAAAAGCTGGAACAACTCGGTATCATCGTCGATTAAACATCATTCGGGGGCATCCAATAGGGTTGCATTTTAACCCGCAGGCAAGACTTTAATTTTCTTTGCTTGCAAGGCATTAAGAGTATTAATCACCGGTGGCGCATTCATCATCTAATTACGGTGACACACACCATGTGTGTTACCGGTTTCCCCATACTCTTTTCTGCTTGTGTGGTGTGGACTGACATTTCATAATACACTTTATGCAACCCAACAGATTCATTCAAAATATACTGGCCTTACTTTTCGGCTGCATCTTAGTGATTGTGGTCGATCTGTCGCTTGCGCTGTTCGGGGTTATGCCTTTATCTAGTCAGGATACGTTGGTTGGCTTTGAAGGGAGCGATCCGCTCTTCGTGATAAATTCGAAGGCAGCAGACGGCAGACAAATCTACGAACGCAATCCGTCCAAAGAACGCTACTTTAATTCACAATCGTTTGTCATGCCTAAACCATCTGGATCTTTCAGGGTTGTCAGCTTTGGTGGTTCAACAACCTATGGCCGTCCATATCTCGACGCTACGTCATTTTCCAACTGGTTTAAGGAGCTTTTAGCCCGCTACGGGAACCGCCCCGATGTGGAGACAATTAACACAGGCGGCATCTCCTATGCCAGCTATCGCGTACTACGTGTGATGCAAGAGATGGTCAATTACCAGCCTGATTTATTCATTGTTTATTCCGGGCACAATGAATTTCTCGAGGCACGAACCTTTGCAGCACAAAAAGATGAGACTCAGATAGTGGGAGCTGTCCGCGGCTTGCTCCACCATTCGCGACTCTACACTCTATTAAAGAAGAGTATTGACGCCATAGACAAAGTCGACACCAAACAACCTGAAGGCCTTCCTGAAGACGAGGTGGTTGCCCGCCTTGAGCAGGTTGGCGGCGTAGAGCTATATCACCGCGACGCGGATTTTAGCGCCAATGTGGTTCGCCAATATCGTCAGAGCATTGAGGCGATGGTGGCCTTGGCCCGCGAACGTCAGATCCCTATCATCCTCTGCACCCTGCCCTCGAACTTGTCGGGCGTAAGCCCGTTCAAGTCGGAGCATCGAGATAATTTAACTGATGATGAATTGACCAGCTGGCAAGCTGCTTTTAATAAAGCTTTACGGGCCATGGATGAGCAAAACTGGACTCTGGCCATAGAGTCATTCAGCATTGCCGAGCAAATTGATGCAAGCTTCGCTGACCTGCACTATTATAAGGCACAAGCTTATGCGCAGCTCGGCCATAGCAACGCAAGCCTTCAGTCTTATATACGTGCCAAAGAAGAAGATATTGTGCCATTGAGAGCACTCGAGACATTTAACGATATTCTGCGCGAGGTTGCCCAACAAGAGAAAGTTCCTTTAGCTGACGTTGATAACTTTGTGCGGCGAATTTCTCCGGGCGGCATCCCGGGCAATAATTTGTTTGTCGATCACGTTCATCCGACAATCGAAGGACAGCAGTTGGTTGCTTGGGTGGTTCTTGATGCCGCAGTTAATGCCAACCTGGTTCCACTCGACAGCACCAAATGGCAAAGAGAGCAGCCCGCAGCACGGAAATTTCTGCGTGAGCAGGACCAGGCGATCTCGCCTCGGTACAGGGCTATGGGTATCTGGGGTGTCGGTCGGCTCTACTATTGGGCTGGCAAGTTCCCCGAGGCCTATTTTGCACTACGGCAAGCCTGGCAGACGGTCAAGGATATTCCGGAAATTCCACGCAAACTAGGGCTGCTTGAAGTAACGCGAGGCAACGGCCAGAAAGCATTTGACTACTTCGCAGTATCACAACAGATGGAATCTGACCACCCGTGGACGTTACTCGGTATGGCTCAGGCCTATAACCTAACCGGCAACCCTAAACAAGCTCTGGCTACTCTGGGACGGCTTCCGGCAAACCGTGAGCAGGACCTGGGCTATCACACGGCACGGGGGCAAGCCCTGCTGCAGCTCGGCCGCAACACAGATGGCATCGAGGCGCTTCAAGAGGCGTTGAAGCTTGCCCCAGAGGTTCCAAAAAGTGAGTTCACACTGGCTATGGCTCTAAATGACACGGGACAAAGAGCAGCAGCAGAAAAACATCTGCGCAGATTTTTACAACTGCGACATCTACCAGTAACACCGGAAACCATCAAACGTTGGCTGGAACAACCAGACACCGGCGCGAGAAGGGAGCAACAATGAAAACCCGCTGCAAAAGATTTCTCGAACGACTCGGCCACTTTCAGGCGATGTTGCTGTTGACTGTAATGTTCGTGATCTTTCTCACCCCTTACGCGTTGCTGCTGAGGCTCTTCGGCCAGGGAAAACTTCCGCCAGGTGAGTGGCAAAAGGTCGTAGAACAGCAAGCAGAACTGTCCCGCCTACGGCGGACTTTTTAACCATGAATGTACTTGGCATTTCTGCCTTCTACCACGACAGCGCCGCAGCTTTACTGGTCGATGGTCACCCGGTAGCAGCCGCCCAGGAAGAACGCTTCAGTCGCATCAAGAACGATGCGTCCTTTCCGGAGCAGGCTTGTGCCTTCTGTCTGCAACATGCTGGCATTACCAGTGCCGACCTTGATGCTGTGGTCTTTTATGACAAACCACTGGTTAAATTTGAACGTATTCTGCACACTTTTCTTAATCGGGCTCCACGGGGCTTAAATATGTTTCGCCAGGCTATGCCTGCGTGGCTCAAACAGAAACTCTGGATTCCACGCATGTTGCACCAGCAGCTTCCCGGAGCCACTGAATACCTTTATTCCTCACATCATTTTTCCCATGCAGCCAGTGCCTTTTATCCCTCCCCTTTTACCTCTGCTGCCATTCTCACTGTCGATGGCGTTGGTGAATGGTCAACCTGTTCTTATGGCGTTGGCTGTGACGATGCTTTTGAACTGCACAAGGAACTTCACTTTCCCCATTCCCTGGGACTCCTTTATTCATCGTTTACCGCATATCTCGGCTTTCGGATCAATGAAGGTGAGTACAAAGTTATGGGATTGGCTCCCTATGGTGAGCCGAAATATCTTGACTTGATTTTTGATCAGCTGGTTGATCGTCATGCCGATAGTTCCTTTGCCCTCAATCGAAAATATTTTGGCTATCTGGATCAACTTTCGATGACGTCACCCTCTTTCCATGCTCTCTTCGGTGGCCCTCCGCGTCAACCGGAGGCAACACTGGAACAACGGCACATGGATCTGGCGGCGTCAATTCAGAAAGCAACGGAAATCCTTATGCTAGATCTGGCCAATGAAGTTCATCGTCAAACCGGAGAGGAGAATCTCTGCCTAGCTGGTGGCGTGGCACTGAACTGCGTAGCCAACGGACGTCTGCTTCGAGAAGGTCCGTTCAAGCGCATCTGGATTCAACCAGCGGCTGGTGATGCTGGCGGTTCACTGGGTGCTGCCTTTATCGGCCATCTTGCTCTTGGTGGTCAACTGCCACACAAGGACGGTGACGATCTGATGTCCGCAGCACTCCTCGGTCCCGACTTCAACGATACTGAGATCATTCAGGCCCTGGATGCAGCTAATCTTGACTATACGCAAATGGAGACGCCTACCTTGTTGAACACTGTGGCGGCTGAGCTTGCTGGTGGAGGTGTCGTCGGCTGGTACCAAGGGCGAATGGAATTCGGCCCACGCGCGCTGGGGAATCGTAGTATTCTGGCCGATTCACGGCAGACCGATATGCAGCACACACTGAATCAGAAAATCAAGTTTCGCGAAGGTTTTCGCCCCTTTGCGCCGGTGGTTCTGGAAGAGCTTGCCACTGAGTTTTTCGATCTCGATGTACCCAGTCCCTACATGCTGCTTGTGAGCCAAGTTGCCGAGCAACAAAAGCTGCCGGTAACGGACTCAGGAACCGGGCTCGCAATGCTCGACACTCCACGCTCAACCATCCCGGCGGTGACCCATGTTGATAACTCAGCACGAGTGCAGACGGTCAACGACAGACAAAACCCTCTCTTCACGCAACTGTTGAAAACCTTTGAGCAGCAGACCGGCTGTCCCGTTCTTGTCAACACCAGTTTCAACATCAAAGACGAACCGATTGTCTGCACGCCACAAGATGCGGTAGAATGTTTTCTCAAGTCGGGCATCGATGCCCTTGCCATCGGTCCCTTCTGGATCAAAGAATGTGGGGAATTATGAGCTGGATGACAACCATTAAAGACCTGTTTGCTTTCATCCGCGAGCGCAAGAAATTTGTGTTGGCGCCACTGGTGATTGTGCTGGTGCTGATGGCAATTTTTATTCTGCTCGCTGAAATCCCTGTCCTCACACCTTTCATCTACGCGCTCTTCTAAGAGATGGTTGGAAACCGGTTTTAAGGACTCTTGATCTTTTCTGCAGCGTCTAGAATTTCGTCGAGGTAACCGGGAATCTGCCCGTGGTAGATAGTAGACCATGGCAGTTTTTTGAGCTTGGCCAGGGTTTCTATCAGTTGTTCAGCATACCCCATGCGGATCAGAATTTCAGCTTGGCCTATTTCCAGAAAAGGGTTATCAGGAAAGAATGTAGCGGCTTTTTTCAACATCCTCAGCGCACCGTCCGGGCGATTCTTTTCCAGTGCGACATCGGCCAAATCAAGATATTCCATGGCATAGGTCAGATCCTGATTTGCCGCCAGGTCGAGATGCTCAAGAGCTTCGTCGATCTTGTTAAACTGCCGTAAGGTTTGGTAAAGATCGTAGTGAGCGGAGGCATCTTCGGGGTTATTTGCCACCATTTTACGGTGGAGTTCTAAAACCTCTTCTTTTTTGAAGAAATTGCCGAGATAGAGCGCCTCGTTGCGCAGGGTCGCGTTGCCATTGAGTTTCTTGCCGAGCAGAGTCGGATCAATCATGATGCTGCGGATATAAGAGCCGAGAAAACGTGTGCGCAGCGAAACATCTTGAGTCAGGTTCGAAGCAGAGATAGTGACCGCTAAAATCTTGATGGCCCTGGTTTTCAACTCTGAGAGGAGCTTGTCGGTATGTTTGTAGAGAGGCGTTTTTATTTCATTCTTATAATCGGCACCAAGAAAGCCGAGATCAAGATGGAGAATGACAGGCTCTGGAATTACTGGAATTGAGGATTTAAGTACCACGGTAAAGGGTACGCCTCTAACCACACCGGAAAATGCGGCGTCACCTCCAGCAAAGCTATCCGCTTCCTCTTGGGTAATATCTTTAAGCTCAAGCAACTGTTTGCGAAAAGCTTCCAGAGTTACTGAAGATCCCGGTAGCACAGGCAGAACCCAGATAACGCGTGAGAAAAAGCCAGCATCAAGAGCTGCGCTCAAGGACATATTAGGCAACATGACTGGTGACACAGCCGAGACTAACGCCTGCTGACGAAAATCATCAATCTCACCCTCCTTGGCTAAGGCCTTGACCTGCTCATACATTTCCTTCGGGATCGTCTGCAAGAGCGGATTCTTCGCCATCAGCAACAGTGCCGGCTTGGAAGAGGAGTACTTGCGCCAGGTTGGCAGAACTTCTGCCGGAGTTTCAACAAGAACAGTCTCAGAAGCATCCACAAGGAGAACGCTGGGCTGCATGATAATGGGCGGCTGCTTGCCTGAGCTGTTGCCGGGAGTTGATGCGCTTTCTTCTTTTTTTCTATCACACCCGGCGAGACTCAGAACAAGGATTACCAAATAAAACAGATGTTTCAACATGTCTATCCTCAAGATCGGGGACACGGAAGGTACCCATATCAGCTATTATTTTGGTGGAATTTCTGCCGGAACTTCGTTTGCATCAAGGATGAGACGAAAACCAATATAATTATTGGTTGTTTGCGGCGGAAAAAAGTCACGACTGAAAGCTCTTGAGTCTTTCATACGCTCTATCCAGGAACCGCCACGGACAACTTTATTGCTTGGTTTTGCTGTAGATGCTGGGGAGCCATCCTTCGGTGTCGCAGTGTAATCCTTCTGGTAATCATCCACGACCCATTCGCTGACATTACCGACGGTGTCGTACAGCTTCCATGAGTTTGGCGAAAACTTACCGACGGGCATGGTTCCCTTAATGCGCTCTTTGCCGCAATTTCTACAATTGGCAGCCTCTTCTGGGAGGGTGTCACCAGTCCAGAATTTTGTTGTTGTACTGGCACGTGCGAAGTACTCCCACTCAGCTTCCGTTGGCAACCTGAACTTCAGACCAGCTTGGCTGCTGAGCCAGTCAGCGTAAGCAGTGGCATCGTGCCAAGAAACATTGATGACGGGCCGTGTGGCGCGTCCCCAACCTTCGTCTGCAGGCAGTTCACATTGAGGAACCGCATTGCAGTACTGATCATATTGGGCAAAGGTCACCTCGTACATACCGACAAACAGGTCATCTACTGTGACGCTATGAATCGGCTGTTCATCAGGCAACACAGTGGATCCCATCTGAAAGCTGCCGCCCTTGATCTTGACGAATTGCATGTTGACCACATCAACAGTGTAATCTGCTTTGGCTGGCGGTTGCAGGACAGCACAACTTGTCATAACAAATAATGTGACAACCAGAAGCAGGCCTCTGCAAAAATACTGTTTTGAATACAACATAGAAAATATTCCTTTCTGCCTTTGCACCATCGTTTATAGCATTCACAGCATAACAAAGACTTCCAATTTAACGAACCCTCCTTCTCTTGTCATCAATTGTATCAAATCTCGCATAAAAGAATATAAAAAGGGCCGGATTGCTCCGGCCCATGCGATTAGCTCTGGTTTAATTGGTCTGATCAGCAGGGGTGAACGTTGCTGCTGCCGACTACTTTTGGTTTTACGTACTTCTTCATATCTGCTCTCCATATTTAATCCAGGGGCACTTCCAGCAGAAGAGCCCCTGTGCAGTTAATTACCAAGGGGTAACCTTGTTCCAGCCTGGGCCGAAAACGGTACCGGAACCGGTTGCGCCTGTTGCCTCCGCCGGGCCGCGACGGTGACAGTTCTGCGCCGCGAGCCAGTTAGACAGCCGCTCGCCATCTGTAGTGCCACCAGAACCATCGACTTGGTGTACATCCTGCCAGGTATTGTGGTTGTTGTCGAGGCAGTTGGTAATCATCAGTTTAGGCAGACGCGACGCATGCGGGTTATGGCACTTGCCGCAGTTGAAGGTATGGTACTGCGATTGGGTGGTATTTTCGTCAACTGTCAGTGTAGAGGTTCCAGCGGCGACCTGAGCCGTGCTGCCACCGGCACTGACCCCCCACTCAAATGCCTCAAAGGCATAGGGACGATAAGCTGGGTTAGTGTTTGGAGTATAGTTGTAACCGACAGAACCACGATAACTGAAACCACGATTGGTTTCCTGCGCCAACCCCATGGAAACATCATTACCGTTTGTCCCGCCGGTATTAGTTGTTGGTGTTGCGTTACCACCCCGCAGAGTATTGCGGAAAATATTTGCGGCCGCCGACCCGGTACCGCCAATAACCGCATTACTATGACCATTGGTACCGACCCAGAGACCTTCACTACCGGCATTACCTTCACCGGCGGCAACATCCATATTATCAACAATATCGGCATCAGTTGTGAAGCCCTGACTGTGGCATAGTTTGCACAAACCCGCAGTAGTCGCCAGGGTCTCACCGTTGTTCGGGTTGCCGCTGTTCTGATCGATCCAGTAGCCGCCGACACCGCCATTGTTGGTAGAACTGGCGCTACCACGCGGTACCAGACCATAGGTACCGCTACCGCCATTCTGACTTTCGGTCCAGCCACCATCATGTGCTGTTTGCGGCGCCCCATCCTCATTATAGGGGTTGCCTTTCCAGGTGCCACGCAGATAAGGCTGACCGGAGACCGCATCGCCACTGGTCAGGTTACGGTCGTGAACGTCATGACAGTAGGAACAGCGGATATCTCCAACAGCATCCTGCGCTTCTGTCATGCCGCCAACAGAGTACGCAGTACCACTGACCACCGAAGTACCTGCAAGATTCGCTGAGTGAGTCGATTTAATGACACCGTTCTTGTAGCTGAAGTCGGTTTGATTGGCGCTTGACCAGGTCGCAGTGGTCCAATTAGAGGCACTCAAACTACCGTAATCATAGCCCAGGCCACCGGTATTGGCGTTGTTATTCACGCCCCACTCCGAAACCGGCGTACCTTGGGCATCATGACAAGACCAGCAAGTCTCAGCCTCAGTGGCATTGGTTATCGTCTTAATGGTCTTGAGCAGATGAATACCACCGGAATTATAGTCGATACCGACCGTAAGATTATTGGGAATCAGTATCGTTGTTGCAGTGGTCCCCTGCGGATGACCAGACTCGTGACAATGCTCACAGTTGACGCCGGTGATGCCGCGACTATCGGTCACATGGCCAGGATCGACGCCGCCGAAACCATGGCAATCATTACAATTAAATGTATTGGCTGGATTCCATGTGGTATTGCCGTGACAACTGTTGGCATCAAGGCTGCCACAACTGCCACCCGGAGCAACGTTGACCCCGGTGTCTGTCCAGGTCGCACCCAGACCGGCAGCAGCATCAAAGTTGACTTCAACCGTACCATTGGCATGATTAGCCGTACCGGTACCGGCACCGCTGTGACAAAGGTTGCAGTAGCTGTTTGGCGTGGTATTAGAGAAACTGACATTCAAGTGTTTCTGATGTTTACCAACCTCGTAGGAGCCACTCAGCCCGGCAAGATCGACCGGCGGTGCACCATCGCGATTATCACCAAAGGTGCCGGAGGTACCGTGGCAGTCACCACAAGCAACGGTACCAGTCGCACCCCAGGTCGGGGTGCCAGCACCGTGGCAGGAGACAGTAGAACAAGAACCGTAACCGTTGCCAGCAGGATTGGGACTCTGGCTGTAGCTGCCACCGATGGCAGCGGCAAAAGTTACATCAATATTTTCATTGGCATGGTTGATGGTTTCATCGCCAGCACCGTTATGACAGGTTGTGCAGCCATAGGCGTTATGTGTGACATGACTGCCGGTGGTCGGACGACCAGTAACGGCCGCACCATGACAATCGCCGCAGGCGACCGCACCACCCCAGGTGGGGGCCGCGAAGGTTGGCGACACAACAGTACCACCATTATTCTGTACATCACTGTGACAGTAGACATTAACACAACTGTCATAAGTGGTTGGCGCCGGGCCAGCGCTGCCGCTTGCGGCACCGGCATAGGTCGGAGTACTGCCGCTCAAAACGGTGACATCCCAGGCCACCAGGCCGTCCATATGGGTATCACCCAAGACCGGCACGCTACCGTGACAATTATCACAGGTCAGGTTGAGTTGGTAAGTAGCACCTGTCAGGTTACCAGCATGGCGACCATGGCTGCCAAGAGCGCCGGTCTGCATCTGCGTGGCGGTACCTTTATGGCAATCGCCACAGGCGATGGTAGCGGCATCATTCCAGACAGCAGTGGTAGTCGTGCCACCGATCGTATTACCGTGGCAGTAGATGGCACAGGTCAGTGCGTCACCAGTGGTAACAGATGTCCCTGTACCAGCGTCAGCGTTATAACCGCCACCACCGGCGCGGCCATCATAGGTACCACCGTTGTTACCCGGGGTGACAATACCGATATTGATATTGCCAGCTTTTGGCATCTCACCAGAACCTTCCCAACCGGTGTGACAGGTGTTACAGCCATAAGCCTTATCAATAGCGTGTAGCTGGTGCTTACCTGCCGTTGCAGAACCGGTCCCGACCGAGTTATCCAGACCATCGGGTCCGCCGAGGGTATTGACAACAGGCGGATTACCATGACACGCGTTGCAAGAAGCACGGAAGCCCATCTTGTGCTCATGACATTTAATGCAATCAGCATCAATATAGTGGCTCTGGTTTCCAGCGCTGGCACCGCTCATGTCGTAGCCGTGAAAACGCACACCAGAAGTCGGTGTAGAAACATTCGGGTCGGTGGCACTGTAAGTATGACAAGTTTCGCAGATTTTGTTTGAGGTTGCATGAGCACCATTTGTGTCACCGAGATCAGAACTGCCGTCCACTGCAGAAGTGTATGTAATATTAGTTACAGCACTACCAGGAATGCCTGCCAGAGGCACCTGGGTAATGATACGTTTGATATTACCGGTGTTCTTCTCGTGGCAGGTAGAACAGAGGATTGGACCGTACTGGGTAGAACTATTGGTCCCCCAACCACCGGTATAGCGACGGTCTTCGTTCCAACTTCCACCAGCTGTGGTACATGCTGTGGAAGTGGTAATTGTTGTGCCATCGCCAGCCAGTACGCTACAAGCGAAGCGCAGGGAGTTGTGTAGCAGATCGTTATCGGCCCAGGCAACCAGTTGCACCTGAAGAACCTGTGGATCGGCGTTGCCATTGTGATCTATACCTGTGTCGATATAGCGTACGTTGATATCAACAAGAGCCCCAGAGGTCAGACCGCTTAAGGCAAAGGTCTTCGGGCTGGTGTTGTCAACATCAATTTCTGGAGTCGACCAAGCGTTAAAACCGCCTGCATTCTGTTGATACTGGTATTGGAAGGTTGCATTCGCATCTTTATCACCCTCATAAGGCATGGTGATCGTGATGCCAGTGAGTCCTTGCTGAGTGGCTGAGGCAGGGAGGACGACCAGATTGGTGGTGCGGGTATCATAATTAACCGTGATATTTGTCGCCGTGACTGCCGTACCACAAGTACCATCAACTGCCCGGCCCATAATTGTCGCTGTTCCTTGAGCCTGGGCACCTGGATCAAAAGAAGTTCCACTTGCATTCCATATGGTACCACCGTCAGAAGACCACTCAGCCGAACCAACCTGAACGGTAGGAGTATCCTCGTTGATCGTAATGACTGAGGTACCGCCAACCGAGCTGATGGCCGAAGGGGTTGCAGTAATTGAAATCTGCGCGGTGGGCGTACACGCATCAGTGGTTGCGTTGGCAATAGCACCAGCAGACTGGTTCCCCAGCGTATCGGTCGCACAGACGCGATAATACCATGTAGCATTGGGGCTCAAACCAGTATGTGTGTAGCTGAGCACGGTACCGGAATAAATGCTGAGGGCAGCATTATTGCAATCTGCAACCACACTGGTATCAGCGTGCAGGTCGTAGGAAGCAGCGCTGCTGGTGGCATCCGTAGCGGCCGTCCAGCTCAAGGCGATCTGAGCCGAGCCACCCGTTGCTGTCAGAGTGCCATCGACCGGCGGGGTGCTATCCACTGTTACGCTTAACGGCGTGCCATAGACAGCGGACACATTACCAGCAGCATCTCTGGCCCAGGGGTAAAGAGTTTTAGCTCCGTCGGAGGCCACAGTGTAGCTGGTGACACTTACTGCCCATGCAGCATCGCCAGCCCCTGGCTGCGCGTTACTCTCAGTGATCATGTAGTGCGTCACCGCGACATTGTCTGTAGCAGTAATACTGAGTCCGGAGATAGTCAGATTGGTGCTGGTGGCCGGGCCGGTAAATGCTGTTACTACCGGGGCCGCCATGGTGCTGAGATTAACTGTCGCACTATCTGTCAGTGTGCTGCAGTCACCTGTGCCCTGAGCATAGAAAGTCACAGATGCCGTACTATCCTGCGGTGGCACATAGGTCCATGGTGAAGTCTGCGTTGGCGGAGTGGTATCACTAACCAGCATGCTGGTTGCATTGCTACCTGCTGTCACCTGAATCGTTGTACTTCCAGTGATTGGGTTCGCGATGGTATCGAGGGCTAGAGTTTTGGTTTCGGTGCAAGCATTCCAGGTGAACGTCTGTGAAACAGGTGTGGAAATAATTGGGGTTCCACAATCGGGATCAGTGCCACGGGAATACAGGACATAATTACCATTGTTGTAATCACCACATAGCGAACCACCAGCTGTCGTTGTAGGAATTGCAGCGGTACCAGTCCAGTTAGTACAGGTAATTTCACTGGTGACAGGAGCGGTTAGTCCAGAACCGTGCAGATTCAATGTCGCACCCCAATTGGTTCCAGTGTAGGGTGTACCGGTCGTATCTCCAGTAGCATAACGCATGGCATCTCCACTGGTAATCTGTGCTACGGCGTTGTTAGCACCAGTGAATACACCTAAAAACTCACCAGCAACTATTGGCAGATTAAGTCCGGTAAACTGATGCGCCCCGACAGTATTAGTAGCAACAGTTACAACAACAGAATTTTGCGGTGTCACTGTAGTGCCGTCCCAAGTTGCAGTAAAAAATTTAAGCGTAGATCCTTGAACCGCTGCCGTCAAATAAACGTCAATCGTATCGATTGTACCACTTCCGGTTGCAGCAAAAGTGACATCTATATCTGTTTCATTCGTATATACCGTACCTCCAGTCCCAGGTTGGAAAACTGGCCCAACTGAAATAGGTGTACCCGGAGTAGTCTGTTGCTGAGTAACTTGGTATTGCAACGACAGGTTGGCCGCAGGGTCACCGGTAGTAGTGATTAAAAGGCTGGCATCATAACCGTCGCCAAAGGCCGTTTGGCCTGTAGGAATTGTAATGGTTGAAGGATCAGGATCAACACATAGAGTATCATAGGTAGTATTAACCGGGGTCGGATCTGTAATCGTACCGCAGAAGCCAGTCGCCTGAGTTTCGATAGCAACTGTGCCACTATTGTTAACATGTGGCGTATAAGTCGCACCACTGGCCTGCCAGCCACTGAAAGCACCGCCATCAGTGCTCCAGCGAACTTGTGGAGCACTACCACCCGTACCGCCGAGGGTGGCGGTGATAGCGGTCGCTGCGGTGATGACGCCGGGGTCTACTGCTGCAACGGTTGCAGTTTCAGTACAAGCCACAGTTTCATCAACCGTAAAATAGGCTGTTGTTTGATTACCAGCATCAGGCCATTCATTTAGACCATTAGTATCCCATGTAGTGGCACCAGCAGTTGCATTGGCAACAATGACAATTCCCCATTTGTTACCTGCTGAAATAGTCCCGGTAAGCCCAGAAAAATCTATATAATCAACATCGCCACCTGTCAAGGTAGCAATTATTGTACTGCTCAAAACGCCAATCTGCGTGCCGGTGCTACTATATTCACGAAGCTCGGCAGTAACATCAAGTCCACCGGTGGTATTGCGATCTTTCATAGTTAACAAGTTACCAGTCGCCTGACTAGTAACAGTTGTATTCGAAGCCACAGTGTTCGGACTAAGGAATACCAGCATATCTATCGGCCCACCACTGATAGCGATTCTAGCATCCTGAGGATTAGTACAATTGGCAGGTGTCGTAACGGTAAGATCTACAACCGTTCCAGCAGCGGTTATTTGTCCGCCGTCACAAGGAACACTGTTTACATCAACATAATAGGTAGTAAGCGCCGCCTCAGCACTCCCCACAAACCCAGCCGCCCCAAACACCATCGCCATCAAAGCCACAACCGCAAACCGCGCCACACGCCAGCTACCACACGCTTCCCCACGCCGACAAGCCGGACCACCTGCATCCGTTCGACAAGTGCCACTTAATCTCATCATTCTCGTCATCTTCTCAACTCCTGTCAGCATGTGCGCACTCCACTTTTTCATGGGGCTTATTCCTACGTTTAAAAACAGTAATCAGTATTCAGTATCTTGGCTTGTGGTTTTTCGTTATTTTTTCGGGACGACCCCTTAATGTCTCGCTATGTTTTGTCATCCCCGAAGTGCTTCTATCGGGGATACATCTCTTGAAATCTGGATTCCCGATTACACCCTCGGGAATGACAGGACTTGTTTTTATCAGCTGTTCTGGAGCAGTCCCTTAACTTCCTACCTTTGCCTTACATGATAAACTTTTTTAATCTGCCCCTTAAAAGATGAATACCGGCCCCGAGTTCAATCGGGACCGGCGTCTTCATGCCTGCGAGCCTAGCGGGTAAAGCTTACTTCGGCAGACTGGTGTGGCAAGCCATACAATCATTAGTCGGTGCCGCCCAGGTTGCATCATTATTGTTGTGACAAGCAACAGTGGAACAGGTTGCTGTACCGCTCGTATAAGTAGGTGTTGCAAATGCGGCCTTGGGTTGATCGTAATCAGTCGCACCCTTATAACCGGTGATGCGGTTCCAGATGGCGGACAGAATGCTGATTCCATCATCGGCATCACTCAAGTTATCACGCAGCTGAGCCTTGGATTTATAGAGACTCAGATCAGCGAAGGTAACATCCTTGGCACCGTTGAGGTGAACCGTGCTGCTCACCTGGATACTGGCTAGTTCATCGCCAATCAGTGCATTGCCAGTCCTGCTGTTATGACAAGTAACACAAGTGCTATTGGCCGAGTTGGCGCTGTTAGTCACCGTGCCGTTATGACAGGTGAAGCAGTTGATTGTGGTGGAGACGTCAGTGTCACCATGAGCCGCGCCGCTACCGACCGTACCAGACGCTGTCAAGAGACCCGGAGTTGCCGGATCGTAGAGTTCGGCATAGTGAATACCGACTTCGTGGACACCGTGAGCAGCGGTGGTCGGGCTGTTGCCATGGCAGTCGGCACAAGTCAGATTCTCAGCTATACCACCCCAGGTGGGAGGCGTTGCATCGTAAGTACCGTTACCATCAGAGTGACAGTAGACTGCTGAGCACTGGCCAGTGACCTGGCTGTAACTTTCACCGGTATTCCCACGCTTGGCATTCGGTGTCGGAATAAGCTGAGTCGCTGAATTCGGATCAAGCTGCATATCAACAACTCCACTCAAGTGGAAAGTAGCCTGATCATCGGAATGGCACTGGCCACAACCGGCAACCAGACGACCAGTTGCATCATAAGTAACGTCGAACCAGCCTTTAGCTGGATCACCGTAATCGCCAGTGGTCAAGCTCTTGCCGGCGATGAAAGCATAGACATCGGTATGATCAGCGTGATCCGGATGGTTGAGATTCGGGTCCTTGTATTTACCAGCACCGTGACAATCGATACAGGCATCACCACCATCAACCTGGACGATACGGTCGATATGCTTGGTGACATCAACGAAACCGTTGTTAGTTGCATTGACATGGAAGTGACAGCTGTCACAGCTGGTACTGGTAGGATGCTGAGCACCAGACCCAATATCACCTACTGGCGGGAAGCCGTGGCAGTAGTCACAGGTTCCGTTAGAGAGATTACTTCCCCAAGTCGGGTTCACTGCCACATTGTAGAGACCAGCGGTCTGGTCAATAGTCGAGAATTTCAAGCTGTCACCATGGCAGTAGGTTGTGGCGCATGAACCATAAGCCGTGCCCTTGGCCTTACCTGTGAGGTAACTACCACCAAAGTCACCGGTAGCAGAGTTATAGACATTGACCCAAGTGTCCAGATGCTCGATCGGTGCCGTGGTGTCTTTAACGGCGCTATCGTGACAGTTACCACAACTGATAGCGGTATTGTTAATAGCTGAACCAAGGTGATTATTGTGACTACCACTGACCATGTTAGAGAGATGACAAGAAGCACAACCACCTGTGGTACCCCACTGTGGAGTCACGGCCAGGGTTCCAGTGCCATCATCATGACAACTAGCTGTGCTACAGGTGCCATAACCATTACCAGGTACACCACCGAGGGTGTAAGTGTTGGCAACATCAATCAATTTATTTACATGGTTGCTGCTGTTATAGGCCGAGGCATCGTTAAGCGCACCGGTGTGGCAATCAGCACAACCATTGACACCGGAAGTGCCAAGGTGAGCAGCATGACTTCCGGATGTAAGCCCGGTGGCTTCGGTAACCTTGTGACAGGTACCACAGGCAGCGCTGGCCGGAATAGCCCAGGTCACCGTATTGTAAGTCGGCGTAGCTGAGTTACCATTGCTGGTAGACTGACCTGTAGAGTGACAGTAAACCGCGTCACAGCTACCGGCATAGGCACTGTTACCACCGTCGAGAGAACCAAGGATCGCCACATTGAGCAGGGTATTGACGTGTACGGACTTGTTGCTGATCGCCCGGTCGGTAGCATCCACGGTGGCGTTGTGACATGACTGACAGGCTTTGCTGGCACCGTTGTTGGCGTTGTTAATGTGTTTGGTGTGAGCCCCGCTGACCATGGCGCTGCCAGAGGCGACATTGTTGTTATGACAACCGGTACAAGTAGCAGCCAGGCTGGACGTCCACTGTGGCGCGGTTGTGTTCGGTGCACCTTTAGCAGCAGTACCGTCGTTGTGACAGTCGTTAGTGCCACAAGTACCGTCGGTAAAGGCGAAACCACGATCAGGCGAAGCCGCTGCCGCCGTTACGTTAGCGCTGTAGCTGCCGGAACCGGCCAGGTTGACTTCAGCCGCTTGAACGGTACTTACTGCACCACCGGCATGAGTGGTTGCATTATGACAGTTACCGCACTGGAAGATGTATCTACCAGCTGTACTGTTGTTGTTGGCATTAATCGCCGTAGCCACCGTTGCACTGTTGTAATGTACACCATGGCTGTTAGCCAGGGCGCTGCTGGCGCTATGGCATGAGTCGCAATTGAGAGCCGGACCACCCCATTGCGGTGTGCCACTGCCATGACAATATGTTGTAGAGCAGGTATCGGTAGCACCATCGAAGCTGCCGGTCTGCTTGAAAACAACATCGATAGCACCATCTACATGCAGAGCAGGTGTAAGGCCGTCAATACTGGTTCCGGTCTTACTGGTATCGGCATGACACTCTTCGCAACTGATCAAACTGGTTTCAACGTGCTCTACGTGAGTATTGGCACTGGTCGCAGCGGCACCGTTGCTGGCATAAACCGGGTGGCTCTTGCTGGTATTGTCACCATGACAGTTGAAGCAATCGAGGGTATCTGTAGCAAAGTTGGGATTGTACTGCACCAGGTCGGCACCGAAGTTACCATTGCTGTGACAGACGTTGGTCGCACAACTGGTGACATCGACACCACCATTCACATGCAGGGTGTAATCAGCAATTGTAGTGTTATCAGAGACCGTAGTGGTATGACAATCGACACAGCCAAGAGTCTTGCCGATAGTCGTGCCGGCTGAAGCAGTCACAGTGTGCTCTTCGTGAGCACCGGAGAGGTTAGTTGCTGCGGTTGCACCTTCGTGACAGCTGACACAATCGTTGATAGTGGTGCCCCATGTCGGGGTACTGTCTACACGTCCACCACCGGTCTGACCGTTACTGTGACAGTAGACAGTGCTACAGTTACTGTAGGCATCACCCGGTACGGGCGTACCATTATAGTTACCGCCCCAAGAACCGTTGATGCTGACATCAACGGCAAAGTCGGCATGTTTAGCGGTGCCGGTGCCTGCACCCTGATGACACTGAGTACAACCGATAGCATACTTGCTGGCAGATACGTGATCGGAGTGAGAGCCAGAGGTTTGTTCCGTGACGCCGCCAGCAGGACCGGCATTGTGACAATCGCCGCAGTTGACTGCACCACCCCAGTTGGGGGTCGCAAAGGTAACCCCATTGTAGCCACTTGGTGGTGATGCCTGGACATCAGAGTGACAATAGATGTTGTCGCAATTGCCGTAGGGCAGAGAACCAACATCTGCCTTGACACGGGTTCCGGCGTTACTGCCGCGATAGGTTGAAGATGTAGTCAGTTGAGCTTTGCTTGCATCAAGGTGCCAGTTAAGAGACTGATTAACGTGCAGTGATTTATCAGCAATGCCACCTGTAGAGTTGACGGCTGTGGCACCGTGACAGACGTCACAATTGATACCGATATTTTTCACATGAACATCGTGAGCACCGCCATCCATGGCAACTGAATTGTCTGCATCATGGCAACTGCCGCAAGCACCACTGGCGGCACTGCCCCAGGTTGGGCTTGCCGCATTACCGTTGCCACCAAAGTTACCGTGACAATAGAGGCTGGCGCAAGTGGCGTCTGAGTAGTAGAAACCATTATCGGCAGTTTCACCGCTGCCAGACGTGTAAGTAGCGCTGGTATCAGCAACTGTACCGTCAAAATTAACTTCTGCAGTCAGTCTTGGCACAGTGCTCCTAACCCATCCACCTGCATGAGTGATACCAACAGTACCATTAGTGGAATGACAGACACCGCACTGGATAATGTAGTTACCTGTCGTTGAACTATTGGTCTCATTCGCGTAATCACCAACCGCAACCGCATTATAGTGGGCAGGATGGCTCTGGGCTAAAGTGTTGTTAGCTGCATGACAGCTGCCACAGGCGACGGTGCCGCCCCATTGCGGGGTGCCAGCGCCATGACATACGGTCGCCGAACAGGTTGTACCATCCCAGGAGTTAATTTTTGAGCTACTTACATCAATCTTCTGGTCAACATGTGTACCGCCCAAAACGACCGAAGTGCTATCCAGGGTGGTCGTCACGTGGCAATCCTGGCAAGGTATATTGCTCGACCCAACATGTTTGTTGTGAGAGTTGGCATCTGTCGAACCAGCACCACCATCCGCATAGGCAGGATAGGCCTTGTTGGTCGCATCATCACCATGACACTTATCGCAGGCATTGAAGGTTCCTGGCGTGCTATCTGCGAGCGTCCAGGCCGGGGTGTTGTTCTTCGGGTTGGCTGTTGCCACATGATCAGTGACACTGCCCAGATTACCATCACTATGGCAGAGGCTGGTCGAGCAGTCTTGAGCAGGATCGATCGTCACCGGCATTGCCACATCAACCTGACCGTTCACATGGAAGGCAACAGCAGCAATCGTGGTGTTGTTACCGGCGTTCATCGTGTCGTCGTGACAGACTGCGCAATCGAGGTTGCGGCCTACGTTCGAGGTTGAACCATTGACATGAGCGGCATGAGCGGCAGTCTGGTTGGTCCCCGCCGTTATGTTATGACAAGAGTTACAGGTCAGTGGACCACTGCTGGTCCAGGTGATGGACTTATAGACACGGTCGCCAGGGACGGCATCCTGGCCGGTGCTGTGGCAGTAAACCGCCGAACAGGTCACATTGCCAGGGCCGCCCCAAGGGTTGGCACCGTGAGCAACGTTGGCACCACCAGCTTTGAGTGGACTGGTCTCGTCAAAGACAACGTCGATAAGCTGGTTCATATGTTTGACGTTGATGGCACCGGTCTGCAGGGCAGTACTGCCGCTCGCAGTATCAACATGACAAATATTACAGGAGAAACCTTGCCCAAGGTGAGCCTGGTGAGTCACTGAGTTATTGCTGCTGGTCATAGTGGCAGAATCGTTGCCATGACAGGAGCTACACTCATTGGATTGGCCGACAATAGTATCCTTGGTAGCGTTCCAGCCTGGCGTAGTGAAGTTAAAGGTTCGTGTACCAGCACCATCGTTGACCCCACCGTTACTGTGGCAATATACGTTGTTACAATTGGCTGCAGCGTCATTGTAAACTGGGTTAGCTGCACCTGAAGCCACCGACTTGCTATCATAGGTGTAGCCAGCCTCAAGTACGTCACGGAAAGAGGTATTATCCTTATTGTGCGTTCCTGCAAAGTCAGTAATATGCGTATTGTGGCAAACCTGACAGGAAAAACCGTAGCGCGACGTGGTTCCGGCATGGCTTACATGTGGAGTTGTAGTCTCATCTTTGAAATGGCCAGAATCGTTGAGATAGTCATATTGCACAGCTGAGTTACTACCGTTCGGTGCCCAGGCATAACCATTAAGCACATAGCCCGCGGCAGCAACATTACCAGGGGCATTAAACTGCGGCGGCGAACCGTGACAACCATCGCAGCCGACCGGCTTGGAGAAGGCGCCTTCAGCGTGGCTTCGGTGACAAGTCGAACAGTTTTCACCTTGGGTATGTACCCGAGTCGCATTAAATGGCGGATCAGCCATATCACCATGACAGCTTTCACAAAAGCCGTCGACGACACCTACCTGTGTACCACCCCAGAGATCTTCACGCTTCGCAGTGCCACCAAATTCTGTGGGCAGCTCTGTGTAGTTCTCATTCAGCATAAAGTATGAAGGGTTGTTATTGTTATAGTTATGTCCACCATGACAGCCCATGCAGCCCATGTCGACAGTTGCAGAACCGTGCATGGAGGTAACAGGGTCCGAATTGTGACAGGTGGTACAGAAAGTCGTCGCTTTGGCCGGGTCGTTGACAAACTGGGGACCATCACCGCGCAGCATCAGACCATCACCATTGGTTGCGGCTCCAGGGCCATCAGCTGTAGAGCTATTCGAATCAGTGAAGTGCAGATTATGGCAGGAGAGGCAACTGACATTACCATTAACTAATTGGATACCATTGGCATAGGAGTCAGGAGCTGTGGCCGAATCGTCTGTGACCAATTTATAGTCTGCACTGTTGTTGCTCTGAAAAGTTGCGTAATCGGTCACCAACGGATGGCTGAGCAAACCATGGTTCGCTGGCACGGAATCACCAAAAGTCTTATGGCAGGCCAGACACATCTCGTCGGGCGTCATCGGCGTGACACGGTCCGCCTTGGTTTGCATCAACGTCGGGTTGGTCGCGTATTCACCGTGTGGATTATGACAACGCGAGCAAGCCACCTTGCCGGTCGTGGTTCCATAGCGACTATAGAAGCTGGGGTGTAAAGTCCGGTTCGGCTCAGCTGCGCCAGCCGCAGGGTTGGTCGAGGTCGCGGCCCAGTTGTGCGAGGTCTCTGCTCCAGGAGCAAGATTATTGCCGTACTGATTACTGGCATCGCCGGTGACAAAGCCTATGCTGGGAATCGCTGTGGGCGTTCCTTGTGGAGCACCAGGGTTCAGTGCGATTGGCACCGGACTCTGGTTATGGCATTGAGTACAAACATTATCATTGCCCAGGGTATTGGCCGATGTCCCTGTAAGGTGGCATTCCTTACAATCGAAGAAATGCACTCCGGGTCCGGCACCTATGGCGAGGTGCGGGAGGACCAACAGCAGTGCCAGACTTAGAAGGACGAGTGAACCTTTAGATCTCATGATGCCTACTCCTGAGAGTAATCAATTTGGGAGCAATCAATTTACTATTAGTCATCAAATATCACTTATTTATTGTGGCAAGACAGACAGAGGTCGCTGCCGGTATTGGGCCTGATCAGAAACGGTGTGTAGTTATTGCTGTTAATTCCACTTACATAGTCAACATGGGGGTCGTGACAACTCGAACACTCGACCCGGTCGTTAGTACCGAAGAAACGTATTCCTTCACCCTTGTAGGTCGTCGCAGCGAGAACCGTACGCAACTCGTTCTCCTTGCTACCACCAACACCGTACGCCGGATCGGCCAGAACGTCACTGTAACTGAATGAAATCGGGTGGTCGTCGGTGAGATCACCGGTACCGCTTGTATTACCAGGCGCAGCACCTATGCGTGAGCCTACCCCACCAAACAGATCGATAATCTCGGTATCAGGATCATTATTGAACAGGGTTTCAATCGGAGTCGTGCGGTCATTCGGCACATTAATAAGGTGATTGACTGAAATGCTGCCGTCATGACAGGACATGCAGATCAATGATTCATCATTGACAATACGCGACACAGACAACCCCTGCAGGACACTCGAGAGCGTCACGCTGTTGTAGTGGGTAAAGGATGTATTGGAGGGGGTACTGTGGTTCCAGAGCGGCCCGTCGAGGATACCACCGTGCGGCGTATGACAGAAGACACAGATCTGATCCTCATTTGTGGCATAGAACGAGGAACCAGCACCGCCGATAGCCGGATCGACACCTGTCGCTGACAAGTTATGGATGGTATTCTCCACCTTGGCAAGCCCCCTGCCCCAGGCAACAGAAGCAGCAGTAAGTATCAGTATCCCGACAACACTACAAATCAAAACATTTCGATTGGTCCTCTTGGTCATTAATCCATGCCCCACGCTATAAGTTATAGTCAATACGCTCTTAAATTGATTAAGGTTTCTTACAGTAACGCCAGCAATTCCATAGCCGACTGTTGTGCTGCACCATTGGGTAGTGCCGATAGCAGCGTTGCTGTTGCATCTGCGGCGTCATCAAGATCGCCCGAGGTAACCAGTGCACCAATGGCGGCAACATCATCGCTTAACTGCGGCGCTTCGACAGCAACCAGCTCTGCCAGTTCGGCAACTTTATCGCTCAAGGCAGTAAAGAAGCTGGCAACCGGCTTATGGCTTTTACCTGCCAGATAGACGATCTTGCCGTTACTTTGCCCCGCCAGCAACTGCTTACCTGAGCCGTTCAAAGCAATCGGGAAAACGCCACTTAAATCGGCACGACGAGCTCTGAACCGCTGACCAGCTTGGTAAATACCGTCAACCTGCGCGTAAACAGTTACCTTGCCATTCACAGTCAGCAGCAGTTCCTGCTGGCCATCAGCATCCCAGTCGGTCGGGAAAGGAACTACTGCACCCTTCACCGAGAAGAGGACAACAGGAGCAGCCAGTAGCGGCGCAGCGTCATCGCCCTGGTTCAGGAATACGACAATCTGACCGGCCGCATTGCCGACCAGAAGATCCTTGGCACCGTCACCGTTGTAATCAATTACGGCTGGAGCTGCGCTGCCACTCACCGATATGGCACTACCGGCAGCCTGGATATCGGCGCCGCCACCAAAGGCCGGGGCTGCTTCGAGGCCGCTGTTAATAAAGAGCTTCACCGTACCGTCGGCCTGGCCGACGATCAGGTCTTTGCGGCCATCATTGTTCCAGTCGGCCACAAAAGGTACCGCATCCGGCATGACCGGCAGACCGAGAGAGATCCCTTTATCGAATCTGAGTCGACGGCGACCGTCTATCTGCATGTTTGCAAAAAGCGTGAGCTGCCCGGAGCCATCACCAACCAACAGGTCAAGTGTGCCGTCGTTGTCAAAATCAACCAGGAAAGGTGCCGCAGAACCACTTACGGAAAGTCCGGAGCGACCATTAATGCCTCTGCGGCGAGCCCTTAACTTTTTAACAGCCATGGCCGGCACCAGTTCGGCGTAAAGGTCAACATTAGCGTTTTCAACCAAGGTAACTTGGGCGACAAAAGGTTCGAAGCCGGTTCTCTCTACAACAACAGACAGAGTTCCCGGGGTAAAGTCGCGCAATTCGACGGGGGCAACTCCAACAGTTTGGCCGGCATAAGCATGGTTGCCTGAGAAGGAGACGACCGCATCCGGCATGTTGGCTGTAATAGTCAGGGCTGTCGTGTCATAAACAAATTGCCCGGTAGCACTCGGTTCAGAGATTGTCTGCTCATCATCCAGAGCTAATACGCGCCAGAAGTAGCTGGTGCTGTCAACCAGGTCGCCGTATGCGGCAAAGGCATCGATGGTCAAGGCCGTATCACTCAGAGTTGCTTCAGCAATAACCTGAGCAAAGGCTTCATCGAAAGCTATTTCAACCTGATAGGTAACATTGTTGTCATTTGGGTCGGGATCGCTGGAGGCACCCCAGGAGAGTGTATCCAGACCATCGATCGACTCACCATTGAGCGGAGCAATCAACTCTGGCACCGAAGGGGCTTCTTCAACAGCGTTAACAACAAAGTTTGCCGAAGCACTCACTGCTGAGGATTTATCACCATCGCTTGCCTGTACTGTCCATGAGAAAGCAGTATTTTCCTCTAGAGCGACATCGACCACAACGCTCGTGGTATCACCCGCTACCTCCTGCACATTTGCTTCAAACACCACCACACCGTCCTGAGTGAGCACGAAGTTGTAAATGAGTGAATCACCATCTTCATCGATAGCATTATTGATAGCTAGCACAGGACTTACTGTATTGACCTCACTCCCCGCAATGGGGCTCTGCTGAACCGGTACGGACGGGGCGTGATTTACATACATCGGATTCTGACCGCCATCGATACCGAAGATCTCGATACGGCCAGTGTCGCAACCGACAAACAGGCGGCTGTTGGCATCGTCGAAGATCACATCGATGACACTGTTCAGTTGACCAACTTCATAACCTTTCTGAGTATAAGCTCCCAGGTAGCTGAAGCCCGCACTGGTAACACGAATCTGCGACGACATGTAATCAAGAAAATAACCCCGACCTTGAGCGTCAAAGGCCAGACCACGGGGTGCATGCATAATAGGGGAACCGAAATTTGCGGCAGACGACTTAAGGTAGGAGACGGGGGCGTTCGCACTAAGATCGGCATTGATGGTAAATACCTGAACCTTACCATTTAAAGCTGAGCTGTCAGCGACGACGACCTTACCAGACGGATTAATCGCCATGCCGCCCATCTGCATAAACTGGCCGTCATTTGTACCAATCCCTCCGAAACGGCTCTGATATTGACCTGAAGCATTGTAGACCTTGACCAGCATCTCGCCAGCATCAACAACAAAGACATTACCGGCGGCATCAAGATCAATTGCCCCAGCCAAACCAAATTCCGGGCCACCTGCTTCAGCACCGGCCAGAGTCCCGACCACAGCCCCGGCCGCATCAACGATCACAACCGCCTGCTCGCGTGAGACATAAATACGGGTCCCACCTGGAGATACGGCAAGACCGCGGCCAGTCGCCTGCAGATCAAAGCTTTGCAGCAGATCACCATAAGGACTGAACTTATACACCTGCCCACCACGGGCATCAGCCACATACAGGTTGCCAGCTCCATCCAGGTCCATTGCGCCGGGCACCCGTAGTGTGCCAACCCCGAGCTGACCCAATGAAGTAAAGGTCGGCGCAGCAACCGCAAGAGTCGGGATGAGCCATATAACACCAAGCAACAGTGATATCACCGTAATAAGGCTGAATAGCGAGCGTGATCGTTTCATTGTGATGCCTCCTGCAGTAATAGTGCTGCCTGCATAAAGTCAAATATTGCAAATAGTTAACCAGCCTAAAGACAAACTTCCGTCATCAGTGGGGGAATGTTCGACAGGTTGTCAATGCAACCTTGGTACCAAGATTAATTTTGGTCTTTTGGCAGAGGGAAATGTGAATGTAAGTGCAGGCGGGTAAAACGGATCACCGAAAAGGGCAAAGCAGGTAAATCTCTTGCTTTGCCTCTACGGGTTTTCGGAGTGCTGCAGTCTAGCCCAAAAATCCAAACTTCTTCATACGGTAACGGAATGCGTCGATGCCGAGATTGAGTTTCTTGGCAGCTTTCGACTGGTTGCCTTCGGCAATCTCCAGGGATTGGCGGATCAACTCCCGTTCGACATCCTCGATATCTATCCCTTCTGGTGGGATGCGTAGATTCATTGGCCCGGACGCGACATCACCGGTCTTCGAGATCAATTCCCTGGGGAGATGTTCGAGCATAAGAGTCTCCTCGTTTTCGAGAATAATTGCCCGCTCAATAATATTGCGTAACTCACGCACATTGCCCGGCCACTCGTATTCTTCGAGAAACTTGCGCGCCATCTTGGAGACACCGACAACATCCTTGGCGAACTCTTTATTGTAATGTTGAATAAAGAATTCAACCAATGGCATAATATCGTCACGACGTTCACGCAGTGCCGGCAGATAAATAGGAATCACCTGGAGACGATAGTAGAGATCGTTGCGGAAGGTCTTTTCCTCTATCTTCTTGAGTAGCTCCTGATTAGTCGCAGAAACAATACGCACATCGACCGGGATCTCCTTGGTGCCGCCAACCCTGCGGAAAGTGCGCTCTTCGAGAACCCGCAGCAACTTGGCCTGCATCCCCATCTCCATATCACCGATTTCATCGAGAAAGAGGGTGCCGCCATCAGCGACTTCGAAAAGACCGCGCTTCTGAGTTTTGGCATCGGTAAAAGCACCTCTTTCATGCCCCATCAACTCACTTTCCAGCAGAGCTTCCGGAACAGCAGCACAGTTGATTGCCATAAAAGGCTTGTCCTTGCGCCCACTCTCCATATGAATGGCCCGGGCAATCAGTTCCTTGCCGGTACCGCTCTCGCCCTGAATCAGAACCGTACTGGCATCACTTGTCGCCACCTTGCGCACCATGTCGAGCACCTGCTTCATATGGCGACTGTCACCGATGATATTGTCTATGCCGAACTTGCTTTTCTGAGCGGAGCGCAAGTGGGCCACTTCCTTGCGCAGTTGGCGTGTTTCGAGGGCTTTCTTGACGATGATCGAGAGTTCATCAAGATTAAAGGGCTTATTGATATAGTCATAAGCGCCAAGACGCATTGCCTTGACAGCAGTTTCAAGCACGCCAAGAGCCGTGACCATAATCACCAGGATATCGTCGTCGATTTCCTTGACTTTCTCCAAGACTTCGAGACCGTCCATGCCTGGCAGTTGAATATCAAGCAGCATCAGTTCGGGGGCATCTTCTTGCACTCTCTTTAGAGCATCTTCGCCGCTGCCAGCAGTTACGACATCGTAGCCCTGTTTTTTCAGGGACTGCTCCAGAGACCAGCGAATCAGGTGTTCATCGTCAACGACCAGTATTCTTGTATTACGCACGTTCTTCCTCATTCATATCCGGCACAGCATCTTTGCTGACCGGCAGGTTAATGACGACCCGGGTTCCTTCACCAAGCCGACTTTTAATTTCAATGGTCCCGCCTTGCTGCTCCATGAGCTGCCGGCAAATCGCCAATCCCAAGCCGGTCCCTTGGATTTTTGTGGTAAAAAACGGCGCAAAAATGGACTCCAGATCTTCCGTCTTAATGCCAGGCCCAGAGTCACCGACCAGCACCCGCACGACCTGCCTGTCCTGCTCTTCGATAAGGTCTGTTTGCAGTAACAGTGTGCCACCACCCTTCATCGCCTGTATGGCATTAATGATGATATTAAAAAATACCTGTTGTAGCTGCTTCTCGTCAACCCAAACCGGCGGTAAATGGCGAGTAAATTCCTTACTCTGGTGCACATTTCTGGCTTCCGGGTGCTGACTGATGAAAAACATCGTCTTTTTGAGCAGATCGTTGGTGTCAACAAAGCTGAAATTCGGCTTACCGGGACGACCGAAGAAGAGCAGATCAGTCGCGGCCTTGTCCAGACGAGCGATTTGTTCAAGAACCTGGTTAATCACCTCGCGACGAGGATCATCTTCGGCGAAATCATCAGACAGCACAGTGATAGCGCCGCTGATCGCTGCAAGAGGATTCTTGATCTCGTGCGCGATACCGGCCGACATCTCACCGACAGAAGCCAGGCGGTCAACCCGTTCCATCTGCTGGTAATGACACTCTTGAAGTTCATCGTTGGCTTCGCGCAAACGGTTGACCATAGAATTGAAACTGACCGCCAGACTACTGACCTCATCTTCTCTCTCTGGCTCCAGAGTGACAGTCAAATCACCATTTTCAACCTGAGACATTTTGTCCGCCATGATCTTTAACGGCTGTCGGACGAAGCGATGGAAAATCAGAGAGACCCCCACGGTCAACAGCAATACCATGATTAACATGGTAAAACTGAAAAGCTGTGAAGTTTCCAGGAGCTGCGCTTCCATTTCGGCCAGCGAGAGATCAAGGTTCAAGATACCGATAATCTGGTGTCCGGTATCATGACAGGGCATACAACGTTTCCCGGAATAAATCGGCTTGACAACTCCCATGACCTCATCGCCAGTCGGGCCGCGAAAAATGTCATGTTGCTTGCCATTTAAAAAGATTGCCAGGTTATGAGGATCAACCCTACGGCCGATCTCACTCGGGTTCGACGATTTGAGCACACGACCATCGGGGTGAAAGATGCGCACGCCCGCCAGACGCTGGTCGCTGCCGACCATCTCCAGAATCGTCTGGACATCGCGGCCGTTGTCAGTTCTCATGGAGCTGGTGATAGACCGTTCGATCACCGACATCATCAAATCTGCGGTACGCAAGCTGGTATTGGTGATATGGGTATGCTCGCGCTGGATATGAAAAACCGTCACACCACCGATAGCGACAAGGAATAGCAGGAAAGAGAGTATGACAATCCGACCGATAAGGCTTTTGAAAAACATCGGGCTCCAGATATTAATGTCTTAAGATAAGCTGTGGGAATTTACGGCTTCGTACTACCCGGTACAGGCGTAAGAGGTTTCCTGGTTGTCTGGCTCCTCCTGGACGGTGCAAAGACGAACTCCCATTCGAGATAGGATTCTTTGTCTTTAAATGCGGCTAGTTCTGCAGGGAAACCGTCCTTACGGAAAGGCACAAGGTCGCTACTACTACGAACTCCGATGATTCGCTCTGCCGGATCTGTAACCAGCTCCCAAGCTTTGCCGGTCATAGGATCATCGTAGAGTTTACGCAGATGGCGCACCACACCCGGAAAGCGCGGGTCACGCAGCAGATGCTCAAGCTTGGCCGGTAGCATCTGCACCGCACCGTGCTTGACCGCATAATAACTGGCAATCGCCTGTTGATATTGTTGCCCCCGCCAAAGCAGTTCGGCCTCCCGTGCCCTCTGCATAGTACTGCGCCAGGACTGCCCGGCCATAGAGGCTGACAAACCCAGGATCACCACCATGACCAGGAGCAACAACAGAATCGCACCACGCTGGCTGTTTTCTGAAGATTTAACAATCATGGTGTTCCAACGGTGATCAGTGATCAGGTAACTGGTTACTAGAAGGCTGTCGGACTATCCATGACCCGGCTGCAAATCCGGCTGTCTGGCCCATATTTCAGCTCCTTTTCGACCAATAGCTATGACTATTAACCTCAAACGAGCTAAAATCTGTTCTCAAACTTCCGAATTTTCGCTACGGCACGCATAGTCCGACAGCCCCCTAGATTCTCCCTACTTCTCATCCCCCAGCAAATAAGAGAGGATCACTTCATCCAGGCTGCCTTCTACAGCTGAAGGAGGTGTTTTGGGTGCTACAGCAGGGGCAGTCACTGCGGCAGGTGGAACCGGGGCCGGTGGCGATTCTACTTCAACCCGAGATTTACCGAGTTTATCTCCCACCAAAGTCTGAGGAAGCGCTGTCTTTCCAGAGGTCTCTGCTCTGCCAGACCTATGGCGCTTGATCACGACATCGAATTCGCCCGATTTGAGACCACGCAGCATGTCCTTATGCTGCTCCTTCATTAACTCCTCGACAACCTGTCCCAGATTGTCAATTTTACCGATATCGGCGTAGGAAGTTTTCTTCGAAGCGAGGATTGTCCCGCCCTGATAAAGCAAGGTCACAATATTGGGGTTCTTCACCCCGCTATCCTCGGTCTGAATGTGGTAGACCTCGCCCTTGTAGCGAAAGTTATGGTTGAAACCGACGACCATCGGATCTGTTCTCCGTAACTATCCATGCAACTATTTAACGCCCATTCGCTACGCTCACTCAAGACGCAAAGGCGCTAAGCAAGGCGAATGCTGAGATTAAAACAAAAGACCTTTGACTCTCTTTGCGTTAAATACCCTTAGCCTTTAACCGGTTCATTGTCGCACAAGCAAAAACCCAGCGCAAGTCAGAGTCAGAGTCAGCGATTTCAGTGCCCTAAGACAGCCTTAACCTTAACCACAGCTTCAAGTGCATCCCTGGCATAGATATCAGCACCGATGCTGTCGGCATAATCCTGAGTAACCACAGCACCGCCAACCATGGTAAAGACTTTAATCCCGGCATCCCTAAGCTTGCCTAAGGTCACATCCATCTGCTGCAAGGTAGTGGTCATCAGGGCGGAAAGGCCGACGGCATCAACTTTCATTTCCAGCGCCACCTCAAGAATTCTGGCAGATGGCACATTTTTACCGAGATCAATCACCTCAAAACCGTGGTTCTCCAACAATGTACAAACGATATTTTTGCCGATATCGTGAATATCACCTTCTACTGTTGCCATGAGAATACGACCAAGAGAGGGGCCACTTTCACCGGCAAAGTTTTCTTTGATATAACCGAAAGCGGCCTGCATGGTCTCGGCAGCCTGCATCACCTGAGGCAGAAAGATGCGATTGGCAGCAAAGCGGCGGCCGACTTCCTCAAGCCCCGGCAGCAGCCCCTCGTTGCTGATCGTCATAACATCCAGGCCCTCTTCCACAGCGTCCTTGACCAGCGCCACAATACCTTCGCTGTCACCGGCGACAATCGCAGCGGCGAGTCGCTGACTAATATCGAGATGAGACTCCTGCCCACCGACAGCAGGGGCGGTAACCACGGTCTGCTCGGCGTAGTGGGCGATGTAATCTTCAGCCCGCACATCCTGACAGAGCAGCACCAGCGCGGAACGATAGACATCCATCATGCGCTCATCTTTGGGATTGATAATAGCTGCCTTAAGACCGGCCTCCAAGGCCATGGCAAAAAACGCCGAGGAAAGAACCGGGCGGGACGGCAGGCCGAAAGAGATATTACTCACACCCAGGGCTGTGGCGAGACCAAGGTCATCACGGACCAGGCGCAAGGCACGCAGGGTTTCGAGAGCCCGCTGCTGTTCTGCAGAAACGGTCAGAGTCAGGCAGTCGATCACCAGGTCCTGCGGCGGCAAACCCACGGCAAGAGCCGCATCAAGGATCTTGCTGGCAACCTTGACGCGTCCTTCTGCAGTTGCCGGGATACCCTTCTCATCGAGAGTCAGTCCTATAACAGCAGCGCCATAACGGCGGGCAAGCGGCAGAATCCGCTCCAGGCTCTTGGCTTCCCCGGTGACTGAATTGATCAAAACTTTACCGTCTGTGGCCTTTAAAGCCCGTTCAAGAGCAGCCGGATCAGAAGTATCAATAACCAGAGGGGCCGTGCAGGCACCACTGACTGCAAAGACAGCTCGCTCCAGGGCAGCGACCTCGTCAACGCCGGGTGCGCCGCAGTTGACATCAAGCAACTGTGCGCCAGCGGCAAGCTGAGCCGTTGCTTCACGACGGATATAGGCTGTCTTGCCGGAGAGTAACTCTTGCGTATAGCCTTTCTTACCAGTGGGATTAATGCGTTCGCCGATCAAGACGCACGGAGCCTCGCCACCGAACTCTGTCACAGCGCTCCGGCTGGAAAGAAACCCTCGCCGAGCTGGCGGTGTCCAATCATGAGGGAAGTGATCCAATGCGGCGCGCATAGCCCGGACATGCTCCGGAGTCGTGCCGCAACAACCACCGATAATCCGTACACCGAGGGCGATCAGGCGTTCATGATAGGCGGTCATCTCCTCGGGAGTACCGGGGAAAATAGTCTGGCCGTCCTTGAGTATCGGCAGCCCAGCATTAGCCTGGGAGATCAACGGCCGGGAGGTCCCCAAGCGCATTTGCGCGAGGACATCATGAATCCCGTCTATGCCGAGCCCGCAGTTGGTGCCGATCACGTCAACCTGCAAAGCATCGAGAGTAACTGCCGCAGCGATGGGAGGTGTACCGAGCACCGTACGACCGGCATCATCAAAGGTCATCTGGGCAACAATCGGCAGGTCACAGACATCGCGGCAGGCAATAACCCCGGCACGCAGTTCACGAATATCAAGGAATGTTTCAAAAGAAATCAGGTCGGCACCGGCTCCAGCCAGAGCGGAGATCTGCTCGGCAAAGATATCGACCATTTCATCAAAACCGGCATCGCCTACCGGCTCGACAAATCGCCCGGTAGGGCCAACTGAGCCACCGATAAACAGCTGGTTGCCGCCAGCTTTACGAGCCAACTCGACGGCACGGCGATTCAGTTCATCAACTGCACTATCCAGGCCATAATGAGCCAGCTTGGCACGATTACCACCGAAACTGTTGGCAACCAGGATATCGGCACCCGCCGCAGCATATTCGGCGTGGATGCCGGTCACGGCATCCGGCGCAACCCGGTTCATCTCTTCAGGGCAGCCTCCCGGCGGCAAACAGCGCTCCTGGAGCAGAGTCCCCATAGCGCCGTCTAGAACCAACACCCTTTCTGTGATTGCTTTACGAAAATCTGTCACTCTTTAACTCTCCCACTATATTCTCTCCACGGGAACTCTCTCCACGTGGGTAGATGATCATTTTCCAGTCGACATTAGTTCCTCTCCAACCAGGCTGCCCTCTTCCACTAAACTAAAGTCAGGATTTATCGGCTGGCGCAAATCGACGTGCCCCTTAAGCGTTGCGACCGGGACTCCCTCTACCAGGATCTGCACTTGGCGCAGATGTGGGAAATTAACCGCCATGGTATCGGCCAAACCATAGATCGTAAGTAGTTCACTCTGGGTTCCGCCCGGATGTGCAGCAATCAGTTCCTGGCTGAAATCAATGCTCACCAGACTATTTGTAACAGCAATACTGCGCAGCTCAACTGCCGTGGGGAAAATTGGCGCGAGATCACTTTCCGGGCCGGCAATCAACGCCCTGACCGTATCACTCAGGCAATCTTCATCCTGTTGGCATTCGCTGATCTCGCGTATTTCTGCAACCAGAGTCCGGCCGTCAACTGAAGCGAAATAGAGGATCACCTCTCGGTTCGACTGCGACGATGTTTCCACAACAATCGGCTTTTTGAGGGTAGTTTCACTGGTTTCAAAATAACCGACCAGCAGACCGATACAGAAAAGCAGAGCGACAAGAGCACCCCACAGGATCAGACGTTTACGCCGTGGTTTCTGCTGTGCTTTGTGTAGTTCATGATGATTTTGGGACATGATTCAATCCAGGTTCGGGGCATGATTTAATCCAGGCTGACCGTTTCAACCCCATGCAGTTCCTTTCCAAGAAAGGCTCCGCCAACCCGTTTGAAGCGGTCAGGGATATCGGTCACGAAATAACGTGGTAGTGGGGCGGGAGTTGTCTGACACAGCAACCGATACTCACCAAGCCGGGAAGCGACAGCCTTGGCTGTCGCCTGCGCGGAATCGACCAGCCTGACATCAGGACCAACAACCTCCTGCAACATTTGCTTAAGCAACGGATAATGGGTACAGCCAAGCACCAGGGTATCAATCTTTTTTTGAAGAAGGGGGGCAAGGTATGCATGGGCGGCAAGGCGGGCGACCTCATGACATGCCCAGCCCTCCTCAGCCAGGGGCACAAAGAGCGGACAAGCGGCAGCATGTACAACAACATCTGATCTGCCAGCCAGCAGGGCGCGCTCGTAGGCACCGCTGCGTATTGTCCCTTCCGTACCGATCACACCGATCCGGCCATTGCGGGTGACTTCCAATGCCCGCCTGGCGCCTGGCTCAATAACACCGATTACCGGCACCTGATAACGCTCCGCCAAACCATTGAGAGCAACTGCTGAAGCCGTATTGCATGCAACAACCAGAAACTTAACCCGTTGGTCGAGGAGAAAGCGTGCGGCCTCATGCGCATAACGCAGCACAGTCGATGAACTTTTTGTACCGTAAGGCACTCGCGCCGTATCCCCCAGATAAACGAGTGGTTCATCAGGAATCTGGCTACGAAGTTCCCGCAGGACAGTCAATCCACCGACCCCTGAATCAAAGATACCAATAGCTCGTTCCGGCACCGCTTCAGACCTCTTTTCCTTAAGTTCAAGCAGGGGGTTACTCTAGTGAGCGAGTAGGCAAAAGTCAAGGGATATGGCGGTTTTTTAGCCTTTGTCACATTGTAAAAAAATGATAAGATGCTCAGCGGACAGGCGGCCCATTGAGTTTGTCCATTGACAGGCTCATAGCTAGCTACCGAAGAGGCCCCAAATGGATTTTTCTTCAATTCTCAAGTTCCTGCAAAGGTTTGAAACCAGCAAGATCATGGCCTATGTCCAGACTATGGAACTCAACACAGTCATGGAACACCCCTATTTCCTGGCTGGCATCGGCTCTCTGGCAATCCTTGCCTATATCATGCGCTGGCGGCTGCTGCTGGTCACGGTGATGACCATTACCGGCTTCATTTACCTGCTCAGCTACACACTCTCCAAGGGGGTCTCTCTGGAAAGTGGCATGCCGGGAGACTCGCTTCTGGTACTGGTTGGCGGCGGCGCGTTCATTATTTTCCTTGCGATTTACATGCTTTTTATCCGAGGCGAATGACGCATGTTGCAGTGTTTGGTTGCTGATGTTACCTTGAAGATCGTTTTCAGGATTAAATCAGTCGTCAGAAAATGGCACTGACGTGAAAACGACAAAACACACTTAATTTCAAAACGACAAAGAACCTGGGGTCCTCATGGCTTTAGCTTTCAAAAAACGTGATTTCCTGCTGATCGGAATTGCTATATTAATCCTGACTTTTCTTTGGCAGGCACCGCCAGAGTCAACCAGCCGCGTGCCTCTAGATGATGATCATCGCCAGTTTCATGACCTCGTAAAAAGTGAAGGCAAAAAAGCCGCCGAAAAGTTCTGTGAAGAATGCCACAATGATGACAACGTAACCTTCCCTGAAGGGCATCCACCCAAAGCCCGTTGCCTCTTTTGTCACAAGATGGGGTCTTAACCCCCCTCTTCAAGCCAGATCGCGTTCAAAGGCGACGTTATTTCACCATAGCTGCTCACATTTTAGCCGTCACCACATCCAGACATAGTCTGATTTGCGGGAATATATAGCTGTATTTTCACCCAGTTATACAAGCAGAAGGGCATCTTAATACTTTTGGCACAGGCGTTGCTTTGCCCTTTGTAAGCCTGTAACGCAAGTAACGTAGGAAGGGGTTAAGAAAAATTAAGTCATGGGGTTCTTTATGCCGAAAACACTGAATAACAGGAAGACAGGAACACAAATCAATATTATGGACGCCTTACTTTATGTTCTGGCCGGTAGCTCCATGGCCATAATCAGCGTATCTTTCCTGCTCTGGTTACGTTTCTGAGATATTGGTTTTTACACCCTAAAACACGAAACCCGGCCTCTCAGCCGGGTTTCTTATTAACTATGGACAAGTCGCACCCCGCACGATAACCCGTTGCGCATAGCGGCCAGCAAGCTCAGCAAAAGACTGCACCTGTTCTGAGGAATAAGGGATGATTTCTTTTGCTTCCACACAAAGAGCATGCTCAGGATGGTACTGCTGTAAAACCCAGAGCGGCGTACCATTAATCAGCTCTCCCAATTTGACAATCACCTTCTCATCAACCCAACCGGGAACACAGGTCGTGCGGTACTCCAACTCGACAGACGCATCAGCACAGAGGCGCAGTGTCTCAACCAGCTTATCAGCGGGGACCTCACCCGAATGCAGCTCTGAGTAGCGTTCAGGTGTGGTTTTCAGGTCGATGGCCAGATAATCGACCAACTGTTTGGCAATCAATTCGGCGATGAGTTGCGGAGCCAGACCATTGGTGTCGAGTTTGACCTCCAGGCCCAGCGATTTGATTTCTTCGAGAAAGGGTAGCAAGCCACTGTTAATCGTCGGCTCACCGCCTGAGATAACAACTCCATCGATAAAAGCTTTGCGGCCAGCCAGATCGGCCAACAGGTCGGCAGGGTCCAGATCTGGACAGGCTGCTGGATCAAGCACCAAGGCAGGATTATGACAAAAAGGGCAGGTCAAATTACACCCGCCCCAGAACACCAGAGAAGCTATCCGCCCTGGGAAATCGAGCAAACTCGTCCCTTGGAAACCTTTGATACCCATTATGCTGTTACTCTCGTTAGAGGGACAGCCCCCATGCGGGGCCAGACTCCAGCCTCCAGCTCTTACCCTCTACCTTCTTCGACAACATACTCCTGGCGATCCCTAAACTCTGCCTTTTTACCTTTGTTCCACTGCTGAACCGGGCGGAAAAAACCACAAACACGAGAGTAGACTTCTGTTTTAGCGCTGCATTTGGTTGACATGTTTTTCTCCTTCATTTGATTAAGCGGCCTGGCCTTCGTGCATGTGCGGACAGGCGAAATGCTCGCCGGAGATGTAGCCGTGCTCCGGGCAAATGGTGAATGTCGGGCTGATGGTGAAATACGGCAGGTGGAAATTCTCGGCAATCCGCCGCACCATCAGGCGGGCACTCTGCCAGTCATCAAGTCTCTCACCGAGGAAACCGTGGAACACCGTGCCACCGGTATAGAGGGTCTGCAGGGAGTCCTGATGGGTGAGTGCTTCGAAAATATCGTCCGTAGTGCCAACTGGGAGCTGGGTTGAGTTGGTGTAATAGGGTTCGGCATCACCAGCGGTGATAATATTTGCATAGCGGGTTCGGTCAGCGCGTGCCAGACGGAAGCTGGTTCCTTCTGCCGGGGTAGCTTCTAGATTGTAGAGATGACCGGTTTCTTCCTGAAAAGCTTCCAGCTGGCTACGCATAAACTGCAGGGTCCGTACGGCAATACTCTTGCCCTCTGAGCTATCGACCCCTTGACCGATCAGGTTGAGCATAGCCTCGTTCATACCGAGCAGGCCGATAGTGGAAAAGTGGTTATCCCAGTAACGACCGCTACGTTCACGGATGCCCTGCAGGTAAAAACGGCTGTATGGATACAGACCTTCCTCGGTCAGACGCTCCAGTTGTTTACGCTTGATTTCAAAGGATTCGTAAGCCATACGCATTAACTCTGCGATCCTGGCAAAGAAACCAGCGATATCCTTGGCCTGGTATGCTGCTCTGGGCAAGTTGAGCGTGACCACACCGATCGAACCGGTCAAGGGATTGGAGCCGAACAGTCCACCGCCACGGCGACGCAGTTCACGGTTGTCGAGGCGTAGTCGGCAGCACATGGAACGGGCATCTTCCGGATCCATATCAGAGTTAATGAAGTTGCTGAAATAGGGGATACCGTACTTAGCGGTCATCTCCCATATCGGCTGGAAGCGCGGGCTGTCCCAATCAAGCTCTTTGGTGATATTGACAGTCGGGATCGGGAAGGAAAAGATCCGGCCGGAAGCGTCGCCAGCCATCATTACTTCACAGAACGCCCGGTTGAAGAGATCCATCTCCTCCTGAAATTCACCGTAAGTAGCATCCATCAGCTTGCCACCGATGATGATCGCCTCCTTGCCGATGTCGCGTGGCGGGGAGAGGTCAAGGGTAATATTGGTGAATGGTGTCTGAAAACCGACCCGGGTCGGCACATTCATATTGAAGATGAATTCCTGCATCGATTGGCGTACTTCGCGATAAGTGAGCCCGTCGTAGCGAATAAAGGGAGCAAGTAGAGTGTCAAAATTGGAGAAGGCCTGGGCACCAGCAGCTTCACCCTGCAAGGTATAGAAGAAGTTGACAACCTGGCCGAGAGCCGTGCGGAAATGCTTGGGTGGTGCGCTCTGGATCTTGCCGTAGGCGCCACTGAAGCCTTTGATGAGCAGATCCTTGAGGTCCCAACCACAGCAATAAACCGAGAGCATACCGAGATCGTGGATATGGAAATCACCTTCACGATGAGCATCAGCGACATAGCGCGGATAGATCTTGTTCAGCCAATAGTTGCTGGTAATGTTGGCCGCGATATGATTATTGAGCCCCTGCAGGGAATAACCCATGTTGGCGTTCTCATTGACCCGCCAGTCCTCCTGGGTGAGATAGGAATCCATCGATTCGATCGACTCCTTGATGAACGCCTTGGTTTCACGCAGTGAGGCATGCTGTTGACGATAGAGGATAAAAGCCTTGGCAGTTTTGGCGTGGCCGTTTTCAATGAGAATTTTTTCTACCAGATCCTGGACATTCTCAACCGTCGGAATACGCCCGTCCTTGTAGATAACATCCAGGATACCGACAACCTGACGACCGATTCCGGCAACCTGTGCCATGTCGGAACCACCGACAGCCTTGACCGTCTTCTGAATGGCAAAGACAATCTTTTCTTCCTCGAACGCTACAAGCCGTCCATCCCTCTTGCGAATAAATTCCAGCAAAACAGCCTCCCCCGGTCATGGCCGTACAGGACAGCCCCCAAAAACAAACACTTTTTGGAAATTATCACACAGCCTAAAAATGACAAAGGGAAAAAACACAACATATAGACAAAAAAACCCACCCTACTCACTACATATTGTGCAAAACTACGTGGACAGCCTGTGGATGAACTTATTACGGAAGCCGCTAAACAGGCAAGATTCTTGACCCACACAAAATTACCATGTAAAGATTCTTGCTATTCAGCACAATCTGAATTGCTTAAAAATAATGGCTGTCATCCCCGAATGATTCTATCGGGGATCCATGCTTTAAAGTCTGGATTCCCGATTACCCCCTCGGGAATGACTGCTTTTTTATCGCACTGAAGAGCAGAGCCTCAACATTTACCCACCTTGTGAGGGAACTATGGCTGAACTTGCCCGCTTCGGAATTTCCATAGATCAACAACTGTTGGACAACTTTGATCGACTAATCACCAGCAAGAGCTATGTCAATCGCTCCGAGGCAATCCGCGATATGATTCGCAGTGCGCTGGTCGAAGATCAGGTAGACCGAACTGACACCACCCCGACCATCGGCACCGTCACACTGGTTTACAACCACCATACCCGTGACCTCTCCGACAAACTCACTGAACATCAACACGCTCATCATGATGCCATAGTTTCTGCACTACACGTCCATCTTGACGCCCATCATTGCCTGGAAGTTATCGTAGTCCGCGGCACCGCTGCGCAGGTTAAACACCTGGCTGACGGGTTGATCGGCACCAAGGGTGTTAAACATGGCAAGTTGGTTTTGACGATGGCGGAACCGGAGATGGGGTAGGGGTTAGCTGAGGGTTGTGGGTTCTGTATGCACCGAAAGGATCAGTAGGGGCGAAGCAGGTGGAACGTTTACTTTGCCCCCATTTATCCAGCAGCATCCAATGCAACTAATTTACCATCCCATGCCGTTGCCTGAAAACGCGCCTTCAGCTTTTTCAGCCTCACATCACGTTCAAATGGCACCAAGGCACTATCCAGAGTCTCTACAGCATAACCACGAGCCGATTTTTTACTGACACACCAGAGACGAAAACCACTGCCGTCATCGTTCAGCCAGAGATAGACCTGATAGCCTTCCGGGGTAATCCCTTCCAGGTAATCTGAATCAAAGAAATATTCACTTTGGTCAAGAACTGTAAGAGAACGCGGGTATTCAGCATAAATAGCATGGTAACCGCGGAAAACTTGCTGATAGCTTTCGAGAACTTTGCTAATCGTTTCACGCTCTCCAAGGTCACGCTGCCTCTGCATGCGATCAAGCTGTTTGCCAGCAGTTGCGCCGGACTGAGTCCCTGGGTATCTGGCAACCAGATCAGTCAAAAGCTGTTCGGCCTGTAATTCTTTGCCCTGCTGTATCAGGCCTTCAGCCTGACTGAGCAACTTTTTACTATTGGCCTCATCAGAATCTCCACAACCGCCCAGCGCCAATGCAAACACGACCAGCAAAACAACTATAGACAGATAAACATGTCTCAGCACAATCATCCTCCCACAAGTTTATTTTTTGAGACTATTTGAAAAGTTTTCAAACCTTAACCGCCGCAAGAATAAAAACCGGGTTAAAAGCCTCAAACATCTTGTAATCGGTCAACGGCCTGGTACGCGAAATATTGACTGTGGTTACTTCCAACTCGTAGCCAGCATTCTCGAAAAACTCGGTGGCAGCCGTGAGAGTATCAAGGGTGACGGCATTAAGCACCACCCGTCCACCGGTCGACAAACGAGCGTCAGCCGCTTCAAGAATCTGCCAGAGATGGCCACCGGAGCCACCAATGAAGACACGATCGGGGTCTGGCAGGTCATCAAGACAAGCCGGAGCATCTTCTGCGACCAGGGTGATGTTGCGGGAATGGAATTTTTGCGTGTTTTCCTTCAAGTACACCAGACACTGGGGATTTCGTTCCACCGCAAAAACCCGCCCGTTGGGCATGAGATGATCGGCCTCAATACTGACCGATCCGGAACCGGCACCAATGTCCCAGAGAGTCATATCCTGGCGGAGGCGCAGTTTCGCCAAACTCACAGCCCGCACCTCTTCTCGGGTAATCAATTTTTTGACTGTAGCGAGTTCCTCGTCCGGAATTCCCATGCAGGGCCCGGCACCATCGCCACCGGCATCATACTCCTTAATCAGAATCAGAACATTCAAAGGTGCCGCCGGGATATCAAGCAAGCCCTTGAGATCAGTATGGGTAATCGCCTCTTCAGCAGTCCCCAGGTTTTCACAGAGGTAAGCGGTGTAGCCATCTCGCCCCCGTACGATCAGTTCATTGGCAATCGCCTGAGGTGTATTCACCTCATCAGTAAGGATTGCAATTTTGTCGTGAGCCACAACCTGGTCCACAGCACCTTTCATGCCACGGCCTTGGGCCGACACGAAAACTGCGTCATCCCAGGGTTCACGGATCTTGGCAAAGGCATATTGGACCGAGCTGACATTCGGCACAAACTCAAGCTCGGCTTGCGGCAGATTGCGCAACAGGTAACGACCGATGCCAAAGAAGAGTGGGTCACCGGACGCCAGGACCACTGCCGAGCCCTCACCTTTTGCCAGACACTCGACCACCGGTGCAAGGTTGGCCCCTGTCGTCAGGGTCTCCCCGGAAAAATCAGGAAAGAGCGCAAGCTGACGGGCACCTCCAATCAACATATCCGCTTGGTCCACCAGCTCCAGAGCCCTGCGGCTAAAACCTTCTTGTCCTTCGATTCCAGCACCGATGATATAGATCGTCTTCATCTGCTGATATCCTCCTTCTTACTTTTCGCATTGTCAAAATTGTCAAACAAGCTTGTAACGTTGCTCTTTATGACCTTCAACCTGGCCGTGCTGAGCCAGGTAAATCCATGTTCGTTGCATCATCGCCCTACTTACTGATTTTTATACAAATTTCCCAACAGGTCATTATATAATAGCACCGTCGATAAGATCGAGTGAACATTTCTAAGTCCAATTCGTACAGTTTGATATACTAACTGTGCAGAGCATGTCCATCTTCGGGTAAAATGCCATGAAAAAGATCCTTTTCATTGATGACGACCACCTTTTCCTAGAATTTCTCACCGACTATGTACGTGAGCGTTATCCCCATTTAGAAATCCTTGCCTACGACAACTCATTACAGGGTCTGGCCCAGATAAATACCGATATCGACCTCTTGCTGCTCGACCTGGAGATGCCAGGTCTCGACGGCAGCAAACTACTAGCTTATGCCACAGAAAAAGGCGTGGACAAAAGCCGCATCATCATCCTCTCGGGTCGAGAGGCCGACTACCTGCACAAATGCTTCACTATGGGCCAATGCCTGGCAGTACTGAATAAAAATGAGGCGAGACAGAAGGTGGTATTAGATATGGTTTTTGATGCTCTGGAGAAAAAAGCAAGAGAGTGAATATCTTGCTACCCTGAACAAAAAAGGTAGCCAACGGGCTACCTTTTTTGTTCATTCGCTTAGAGAGAGCAACTCATGTCCTCGCCACAGCACATCGGCGACTTTATTTTGCCGTGTCCATTCGGGCATTTCGAAACTTG
>JAMONP010000005.1 GCA_027065695.1 Desulfuromonadales bacterium
ATGCATAGGACCAGAATCGTTGGTAATCATCAGAGCAGCAGCATCGATCAGGGACATCATCTGCCGCACCGTGGTCTTGCCGACGAAATTCAGGGCTGGATATTGCATCATGGCGGCAATATCCCTGCCGACCTCAGCCTCAACCGGGCCACCGATGAGCACAACGGTCATTCCATGTTCTCTGGTCAGGAAATCAGCAACAGCAGCGAACCTTTCCGGATACCAGCGCTTGGCCGAACCGTAAGCCGCACCGGGGTTAACCACCACGAGTGGGCCTTCGGGCAGTTGCTCTTTAGCCCAGTCACGTTCTTCTTCACTCAAGGCCAACGCCTGCACCTTATCGGCGGCCGTAATTGCATAGTGATTGACGATCCGCAGGAAGGCGTCGGTCTGGTGGAGGACTTTTTCCTCTTTGCCAAAGGCCACCGGATGAGTCAGCAGGAATCTGCGGCCATCGGTACTAAAACCAAGGCGGCAGGGGATTCTGGCCAGGAAGGTCATGACTGCGGCTTCGATCGCATATTGGAAGAGAATCGCACAGTCGAACTTTTGGCGGCGTAAAGCAGAGGCAAAGCGCAACATACCGAAAACACCGGCGTGTTCTGCGCGCTTGTTATAGACAATGATCTCATCACAACCGGGATGGTGTTCGAGTAATTGGGCAACCAGAGGATTGGCCACGACAGCGATATGTGCTTCTGGATAAGTTTCCCTGACCGCCATCATCGCCGGCAGGGTCATGACGGCGTCGCCAAGCCAGTTGGCGGTCCGGATAAGGATGCGACGGTTTTTTTCTGCATGCAGACTTTTCAAGATGAGTGGATTACCGACAACAATTCCTCCGGCCTAAGCCAGAGGGAGGGCTTCGTCAATCAGCATGACAGGGATGCCGTCACGAACCGGATATGCCAGCTTGCAGCTATGGCAAAGCAAGTTGTCATGGTTATCATCCGGGGCAATTGCGCCTTTGCATTGCGGACAGGCCAGGATTTCGAGCAGATCTTTAGACAGAACCATCGGGCGTCTCCAGCGGCAAGAAGAGGTCTTCGTAACTTCTACAATATGCCATAGAGCATGTCAAACGCAAAACCTGAGCAGGGCTACCCTTTAAACTTCTGCCATCTGTGCATACGTGATTCAGGTTTCACTCACGTCATGATGACAATGGTAAACGTGATGGTTGCGCTTTTAATTCTCGATCTGGAATTTACTCTCTTGAGCCAGAAACACAATCAGCACGATCCAGCCGAGCACCGGGATAAAGACGATCAGTTGCCACCAACCACTGCGGTTGGTGTCATGAAGACGTCGTGTTGCTGCGGTAATTGATGGCAGCAGTGTGCCCAGGGAGAAGAGCTCACCAAGTGTGGAACTAAGCATTGACTGTAACAAGACTCACAACGACTATAAAGAGTATGAACCACCAATACTCAGACTTGCTGGCCCGACCATTGAAGTCTATATACTTGGTAAAACACACCCGAACAGATTCCTGAAATGTCATTTATTTCTCCAAATTGTAATTTGTTATATTTAGAAGATTGAATACATTAAGTAATCGTGACGCATACAGACCACTCATGTCAAGGTGTAAGTTGTCAAAATAGCGGTCTCCATCTCTGGCTCTGATGGTCAGGTAACTTTACTTTTTAATTTCCTGTTCAAAGCTTGGTATTTCACCGTTGAGCGCAACCCAGGAGAGTATGCTTTCACAAAATATATTTACATTGGGTTGCACTTCTTCGAGGAAATTAATAGCTCCGAAATGTACCATTCTCAAGTTTGGATATTTCAGATTCTGGTTGTAAATCGGGGTGCCACACTGTTTGCAGAAATGTTTTCTCGCGTTTTCAGAAGAGGAATAATCTGACAGATAATTTTCACCCTCTGAAATTTCAAAACCTTGCTCCGCAACAACAAAATATGTTGAGAATGAGCTGCCATTCAGTTTTCTGCATCTATTGCAATGACAGTTCACCACATTTGCTTTTGCTGCCTTAATTGCAAACTTGACCTGCCCACAACCACAATTTCCAGATAATTGATGAGACATAATTTGCTCCTTTAGTCCAACTGGCACACTTTGAAGTTGAATCTACATCGTACTCATAGTGCAAAATACTGTTAGCCGGAATTTATCTGTTTTTAAGATAGGTCTTCAAACTACGGTAATAATTTTCGTGGGACCCTATTGTGATTAGCTGGATTCCATCACTAACATGCCGATATGACAATAAATATTGTGATGCCTTTCTTTTGAATTTGTGGATCAATACTCCTTTTAAGTCCCCCTTTTTTTCTGTTCCAATGTCAGGATTTGCAATAATTTTTCTGATTTCAATGTCGAGGGCAGACTTTTGCGATTTATTGAATTTTTTGACCTTATTCCTGAAGGATTTTGACTGGCAAATATTCATGGAGTCAGCCGAACTGGTATTCTGATTTTTCATCACGGTCTAACTCTTCGATCCCAATCAATATCTCTTTGATTAAGTCATAAGTTAAATCAGGATTTTCCTCAGCACACTTTCCAATTATTGCCCAGTGTTCAATTTGACCAGTCAGAGAGCGATGGTCAATTTTGCTGTATTTTCTTGCATCATTCACGAGATCATCTGAAACACGCACCGCAGTTGCCATTATTTACCTCCCAATTTTGCATGAATTACCGAAATAGTATCACGAGAAGTTGCAAAACGCAATGATGTGCTGCGATATGCTTCGCGGCTAACGGTTTAGAATTGAGCGGCGAGCAAACTCAAGGCAGGCGTGTAGACTGTCTACGTGAACCACCCCTGCTTCACTCTTCACGCCTCGGATGATTGGTTATGCATTGCTTATAAGTGGGAAATTCCCAGGATTACGTAGAGTTTGTTCGCTAAGGTCATTTTATAGTGCAAACAATTCCTGTAGTAGATTTATAGTTTTTGTTTGAGCGCTTTTACTGATTACTCCCAGTTTCTTAACTAGCCTCTTTTTGTCAACTGTACGTATTTGACTGGTTTTGAATACCTGGACAACACTCACTCTGATGGCAATCCCAGCACGAATATCAGCAGACAAGCTACGGAGAGCAAGGCGAATCCAAACAGCCGCAATGACCGATGCGGCAGGTCTTTTTTCTGCAGGGCTACCAGGAAAGCGACAACACACTGTAGCATATAAAAAAGTGCAAAAGCACGTGAAGCATAGCCTATGATAGCGTTTACATTTGTCTCCCAGGTGAGCATGATGGTAACTACCAGGATCAGAAGGTATGCATAGCGAACAGGAAGTTTGCGATGCGTGACATCTTCAAGCAAGCCTCCTGCTCCGGAGGTGTCGGCCACTGCTGCGCTGAACTGACTACCGATGGCTGCGATGGAGAGAAGCAGCGGCAGGACGACAGCCACAGGTGCGGTCATGCTTACGATAGCGGTCACATTGGTGCCGATTCCGTTACGGAACAGAACTGTAGCTAGGCCGATGAAGAGCAGGTAAATGACCGTCGACATGATCTGCGCCATACGCATTGTCGCGATACGTTGATCGGCGGGGTGTCGATCGCCGAGATACCTGGAGGTTTCGAATCCCTGAACCACGATCAGCAACCCCAACAGAACACGCAGGTCGTGAAAACTGATGTTTGATGAAATATCAGGGAGCCTCCACCCACCCGAGAACAAGAGGCCGAGGTTGTAGACCAAAAGCCCCACAAGCAGCGCACCGATCATACCAAGATTGAGACTGACCGCATACGACTCGATCTGTTCCAACTCATTGAGTCCACGCCAGATACCGACACCTCCAATCACCACCAACAGGACCGTGGCGACCACATTTGCAGTGGCTTCACCCCGCATCCCAACGGCGTTGAGTACGAAGGCGGCGAGCAGTTGAATGTAATAGGTTACTGATATGAAGTAGGCCCCGGCCAGGACTATACGCGCCAGGAATGCGACATTCTGAGCTGTGCCGGTATGCTCTTCAATCGGTTCGAAGTATTGAATGTTGAATCGAATGGCGCTCCCGACGGCGTAGGCGAGGGCCAGGAGAAGCGCCATGCAGACCACTGCCAAGTTACCAACGACACTTGCCAGCAATGGCGCGCTGATGAGGAAGCCACTTCCCATGATCGAGGCCAGTGGCGTCACAGTGGCCTTCCAGCTTAATGAGGTAGCCAGCCGTTTCGAGAATGCCAGGTATCCAGCCAGAAGAAGAGCGACAGCTATAATGAGGGCATTCAGCATTTTGCGTCCCTTGGAGCATTGCCAGCGCCATGAGCCCGTAGAAAAAAAGCTCTCAAGAATAACGTCCTCAGAATGAAGTTTTCTCAGCCAGAAAAAGTTTTTTCTACAGCCTCAAAGTTCATGATAACCGGCGGCGACACGAAGTTTTGGTCACCACTACAATTTAGCTTTTTTCGGAAAGGCAGCACGCGGCTTCCGTCCGGACATTAGTTTGTTATGTGCTTGCCTTTATGGTACAGTTATCCGTACATGTACCGAAAAGGAGAGTCGCCATGAAAGCTATTTCT
>JAMONP010000006.1 GCA_027065695.1 Desulfuromonadales bacterium
GGAGCACGCCATGATTCAGTCCATCAGCGGCCTGCCTTTCGACCCCCGGCACTGGAAGCAACGACCCTACAGGCACCCACACCACACAGCTTCTGCTGTGGCATTGGTTGGCGGGGGCTGTCATTTTTCATTAATTTTGCGACTCGAGCATTAATTTTGCGACTAAGAAGAATGTAACAATGTGAAGCGAGCAATACATTCATGCCAACGATTAGGAACGCCCCACAAAGGATGATTGGCTTATCACCAACTCAGAAGATCAAGGCAGATGGGCGAAGCTGGACTTCCACTTTGTGCTGGGGGACGGCCGCTTACAACCTGGTTCGGATGTGCAATCTGGAGGTGGCGGCATATTAATGGCCGAGACCCGAGGGGTTGGTTGTGCCTGGAAACAGGCGAATCGGGCTGAATTGGCCAATTTTTGGCCAGAGGGCAGGAATCGTCGTACCTTATCTGCCGCTCACCGCCAGGAAGGCCACATCAGTTGGGTTATTTTCAACGGCCTGCTAATTATATGTCTAGCCATTGCATCCGAAGCCTATAGCAGGATTCGTCGGCCACTATGGTTATCAAATGGCGCGTTTACAAAACGCCCTACATGCAGATCAACAGGTAAATCTAAAATAGGCTTGAGTTTTGCGGCGCAATAACCTGGAATTATGCTTGTATCTACGCACAATGGTGGGACAACTCCTACTCGTAGTGTTGTAATTATTATTGGTTAGACTCGCCAACTTTTTCCAATTGTACCTCTCCCATTGAAAGCACTCTAACTTCAGAAACCACCGATTCATCCCTGTATACTGCTACATCAAAGGCTCCTTGATCGTCTTCTACAGCTTTTGTTGAATATGAAAGCCCTTCCTGATCATCAATGCACTTAGTTTTGTGGCTCATTTAATTTCCTCAAGATTTTATACTTGCTATATTTCTATGTGCTTTTCTATATTTACTTAACAGTGGGTATAACATGTCTGCGATAATTGCTCCCGTATCAACGTCATATCGCCTTTCAAATACCCCCCTTGTCAGGGAATCAACACATAGAAAGCCAATCACTTCCGGATTACTTTCAACTTCTCGTGATCGAATCGGCCATACAATTGTTGATATATATTGGTACTTCCTTTCCTTTATGAAGACCGCACGCTTATCGTGCCTTGAAGGCCAATTTGAATTTTGATATCTTTTTCTCTTGGTCAGATTATTCGAAAGAAAATAATTTTCATCATCATCTTGTTGATAGAGAATCTTAAAATCCGTATTTTTCTCCAATGGAGCAGGGTCATCTCTATTCGTACTTTGCGCTACTTTCTGGTTCCTACAAAAAGTACGCGTGTAAAAGTCTACCGGATCCTTAGAGCTATCGTGTTCGATAACCTTTATGCAGGCACGGCATGAAGTACCTGTAACAATGGAAAAAGCCGATGCAAATGAATTGAGAGAAGATTTTACGCTTTCCATACACAGACCGGCATTATTACTTTCAATGGCCCAATAAGAATCTCTTATCTCATGTGCGCATTTATGGAGCTGTTTCATCGCTTCTGCGTACCTTGCTTTTCGAGAATATGTGTATTCTCGTACCACCAACATTGAAGCGATAGTGAAAATGTAGATTCCGAAAACCCATACGATAGATGAATCAATAGTAGATTGGGTCTTAACTAATGCAAGTATTGAAAAGGCAAAACCTACAAACCCGACGATGTCCATTAAGGATATCTTGTTTATTTGATGTCTGGCTTTGCGGAAGAAGCTATATATATATTCCATTCTTATCTAAATATTATCATATCCGTTTTGTGGCATTCGCAATGATTCACACCTTCAATGCGTAGAGAATAAAATTACCCAAAAAATACTGTTGCAGTATAGCAAAGTAGGCCGACATAAGGAACCGAAGTGGGTAGCGACGATAAAATGCTGCTTCTTGGCTACGACAAACAGTATCCGTACTATCAGATGAACAGCTGCCTATCTAGTCCACACCAATACAATAGAGACACTTGGTTTCCTAGTCGGCACAAATTCGACTCTATGTTGATAGCTACCTGCGATGAAGCATAGATTCATCCTTCCACCAAATTAACGACAACACAGTATCATTTACCCCAGACATCGAATCCTCCAACAGAACATGATCCTCCGCACCAGGACGGTCGAACCATTCATCGGCATCCACCTCCAAGGGGTCAGAGGAAGAAAGATCGCTTCTCAACAACCAATGAGCGACAGCACCATTTCCCGGGAATTGCCGAGGGACGAAATACCTAGGAACATCGGGACCACCCCAATACCAAGCCCGACCTTGGTGTGTGGTGAAGACCACCATGGCCGGATACGATCCCAATTCCACCAACCGAATGGCTGTAGCCGTCAGGCTGGAGCGGAACATGTCGGCCAAATAGCGGACACTTTCGAACGTCATCGGCATGCCCCGTGCGGCTGTATGAAACAAGCTTTTGGGCATCAGCAACTCCGCCGCGAACCGGTTGGCCCGCGCCTCGCGGGTATCACCGCGTTGCCGGGCGACGCGGAGCGCGGCGCTATCGCACAGTTGAGCAATACTGCCACGATCCCACAACCAATGCCCCAACTCATGGCCAAGGGAAAAGCGTCGCCGCTGCTCCGGGGAATGCGCATCCACCGTAATGATCGCCCGGTTAGCCGTGCCGATGATCCGCGCGGCGCAACCATCGAGCGGTTGATACTTCACATGTGCGCCAAAATGATACGCGATGGCCTCCAAATCAATTTGTTCCGGACGGCTGATTCCCAGCTGGCGCAACAATGCATCGGGACGAATCCGGTGATCATTCCTCATCTTCTGTTTCGTCCAACAACCCCAACTCGCCGAGATTCTCCAGTATGCCCATAATGTCTCGATCAGACAGGTCATTCGCGTCACGAAAAGCCATCGTAAGGGCGGGATCCATTAATCCAGGATGGTCCTTCAACCAATCGAATAAGGCTCGGCGTTCGGCAGCGGTGTCGGGAAGATGGAAGACGGATCTCGGCAAGCCTTTCTCATTCAGGGCTTTTCTCGATAATTCAATCAGGGACTCCTTCGGCGCAGCCACCTTCGAGGCAATGAGTTCGGCGACCCAGGCCGCTTCAGTTTCCAGGTCTGTGTCCACCTCATGGAACAATTGGCGCAATTCCTCTTCAGTCATCGCCATCACGGACTCGACCGCATCGTCGATCAGGGTTTCCAGTTTTTGGCTGGATGTTCGTTTGGCGTTCATTTGTGTCATTCCTCTGGAATGATGTTGGCGATTTTCCGCGTGTAGCGCCGTCTGGCGGCTTCATACTGCTTCGCACTTAAATTGAATTGGCGCTGAATCTCATCTCCCTTCAGCCCCTCGGCTCGTCCCATGGTCACGGCGAGCACTTCTGGATCGGAAGATAAGGCACCAAATATTTGGCCCAGCAACTGCTCAGCATGGAGGTCATTTTCCATAGTAGGCGAGGTTTCGGTATTCACCACAGAGTCCGCCAGCGACCGCTGTTCCCTCTTGGCGTGATCAAGAACGACCTTCCGGTGCTTGAGTTCGGCATTGACGATACTTTTCATCGCCATATCGAGCACTCGAATCGCATCGATGCCACGAGGCCATCCACGCACTCCCTCCAGCACCCTCACGACCGCTTCGTTCAACAATTCCTGCGCTTCCAGTCCAGGCGAGATGGAAGCCCTATATCCGGCAATCTTCGCCAGTCGGGCGTAATCATCCCGGCAAAGACTGGTAAGCAGGGCTTTCACTTCGGCCACTGTGTAGTAATCATCATCCTTGATCGTTTTCATCTCTCCATACTCTAAATATATGCTCTTGAGTAACGGTGTTTCGGAAATATTTTTTTTCGATGTCCGGAAAACTTGTCTTGGGGAGCATACAACAATAGGGAAACCAAGTTAATTCCCATGACAACCATAGGAGATTGAAAAATGATTACTCAAAGACGCGTCACGCGCACCCAAAAAGACAACGATGGCGACATTCTGGCCTTGTGCGATCCCAGCCAGTATTGGTCGCCAGTGGAAAAAAACGACGCCATTCGGCAAATTGAATCCGGGTTGTACGGCTACTATGTAAGCTGGCCGGACGGAATTCGCACGGAAATAAAGGTAGTCCAAGGCCAAAATGGCAAGTATCTCCGCACGGACAAGGACGCCACCACCCGCAACAACCTGGATGATCTACCCGATTGCTGAACACACCATCACGAGGTACAAAGCCATGACTAAGAAAAGAGATATCCATGTAGTTCCTCATCCGGATGGCGGATGGGCGACCAAGCGAGAAGGCGCACAACGCGCGGGTTCCCGGCACCCCACCCAAAAGGATGCCCTAGAGGCGGCCAGGAACACCGCCCGCCGGGAAAAAGTTGAGGTAGTCACTCACGGAAGAAATGGTCGTATACGGGACAGTGACAGCTACGGAAACGATCCTTTTCCTCCCCGGGACAAAAAGCACTAGCAATGAAAATGATGGAGAAGCCCCTGACCAGCGAATATGCTCAAATAAACAAGGTTACTCCCAACCATGATGATCCTTGGATGGCAAACGTGGTGAAAGCCAGCAACTCCACATCAGCGCTCGTGATTGGCGCATTGTTGGCCACGCTCTTGTTCCCTCTGGTCGTTCAGGCCGGGGAATCGCTCATTGGGAAAGCCGTGCGGATCATTGATGGTGATACGCTGGTGCTACTGAATGATGACAACCAACAGATTCGGATTCGGCTTGCCGGCATCGACACGCCCGAAAAGAAACAACCCTTCGGCAAACGGGCCAAGCGGGTGCTCACCGAACTCACAGCTGGAAAAATCGTCATCGGGGATTGCCCGAAAACCGATCACTATGGGCGGCGTATTTGCAAGATCAAGGCGGAAGGCGTCGATGTGGGATTGGAATTGATCCGTCTCGGAATGGCTTGGCATTACAAGAAGTACGCTCACGAGCAATCTCCCGAGGATCGGAAGGCCTACGCTGATTCAGAAGATCAAGCAAAGAAAAACCGAATAGGCCTGTGGAGCGATCCATCCCCCGTACCGCCTTGGCAATGGCGAGACCGTTGAACTCAGGATAAATCGCTCACACCCAGGAACCTGACCCTGTTTTCCAACAATCTACCATGCCATCCCTCGCATCACTCACCATCAATAGTTTCCCGAAAGACGATCATATCTGGCGGCTGACATGGCTTGCCGGTCTGGAATTCAATCCACAAATTCAAAGCGAGCTTCTTGTGAATGTTGTTTTGGAGAAACTGCCAGCCAATACCGACAATAGCCCAACCAAGTCGGACGATGATACGCAAAAAAAGGAGGCCTACAGAGTCTGCCAAGTGGGCGTTGGGGCTTTGCCAATTCTAACCATAGGCACATTGTGGAAGAATGGACGACAACAAACCCCGCCCGTTTATAAGTTGAAGCGATTCAAAAGTCTACAGTATTCAAAACACACCATGCAGTTCATGAAGGCTGGCAGCAAGATAGGTGAGAGAGAATACCTCATTCCCCCTTACGCGCATAAGCTGGGAGTTCCAAATGCGGGAAAAACCTGGGTACTGACACTACGCCGTGGCAGCGACCCTTTTGCCATCATCATTCCTTCCATGGAGGTGGTACGCTTTTTTTACTGCAACTCCACATTAACCGCTCAAACCATTCTGACCATGGGTTGCCCCAAATGCCTGGACAGGTTCATCGATGAAAAGTTTTCCGGCTTTGACGACCATGGCGTGTGCCGTATCGCATTGCGGCCAGGAATGATAGATGCCGATCTGAGGCTATGCGCGGCCCTGAAAACATCTTCATATGCTTGTAAAGCCACCAATTTTATCTACCGCAGTTTTTTGGAAAGTCACTACAAGGGTGGAGTGGGTTTTCCAAAGGCGTTTCCCCCATTCTCAGGAGAGGGGCGCTTGACATTACGGGGCATCTCGTTCACTTCGGGCGGGCGCCAACGATTCCTCGCCTATAAGATTATTTCCTCTAATTTCCCCGTACCCGTAAAAAAAGTCATCCGCATCGACAAACAATGGCCCGAAAATCAGCAGCCCGTGAAAGGGGCCGATCGCCAGCGGATTACACGCCATCGAAAAATACCTGCTGGTGAATCGCAACAGCAAACTTTAGTGCAGCACGAAGAGCCAGACATATCGGGTTCACGGCTTTACCGCCTGCAAGACAAAAACCGTTTTCTGGATGAGATCCCGATTGAAACAGTTTTGGAGGAAATGAATCCCACTGATGCCACGTTGGTTTTTCGACATGAAGACGATGTGACGACACAGCTGTCAACTGGGCAAGGCACCTGGGGCGACACACGATCGGCGGGAGTCACCTTCGGTGATCGTTCGGATGAGATCGAAGACCAGCGAGAACGTGTCCGGCATCCCGCCGTGCCAGCCACCTTCGAAAACTTCATAGCCAAGCTGGAAGCTCTTCAGCAAAATCATGGCATCGGGTGGCAGATTGTCGTGGGTTCGAAGGATTACGTTCCTCACGAGACGGGAGAGCGATCATTGTTCCCAACATACCACCGGGGTGAACATTTATCTTGGTCCTATTTGGACAAGACAACGGGAAGCCGCCGGCAGGTGCTGATCGCCAAAATAATGTTTGACGGCAGAGCATTCTATCTTCTGGAGTTCCAGCAACGGCCAGGTGGCAAAGAAAAATTTGCGATGCCCATGGTATGGCCCAAGGGATCTTATTCGGGTGATGAATTTCACTTCCTGAAAAAGATTCTTACGACCTATGCGGTACGACGAGGGTGTCCTTTACCTGACTCCATCGCGTATTGCGGCGAAAAACGATTTCGCCACAATTTCAAATCGGTAGAATCGTTTGCTTTCACTATCAATCAATTTCTATATCATTTTACAGAGAGAAATCTCTCTTGATACCAGTCGATACCATGCCGTTCATCATTTTGTTGGGCAGGGTGACGTTAGCATTTGGCAGGAGCTATATATGGGAATGTCACCATAGCTTACGCTAACGCGGAAATACGGCAACCACAATTATGGAAACGATATATGTGTTCTTCATTTACAAAATAGTAGTGATTGTTTTCTTCATATTATCTGCAAAGGTGTTTATAGAACCCTTTTTTGAAACACTCCGGATCTCAATATGAACACCGATTATCCGTACGGCCCCTACAATAACTTCTTCAAAAACGACACAACTACCAATTGGCGGCGGTTTACTCGCTGGTAAGGCGGGGTAGGCTAGTACAACATGATCACATTTGCAGGCTTTAGAAAATGCCAATGCTTCATAGATATCATTTGATGAAATATGAAGGCCCCCTTTCTCTACTCGAGCTTTGTATTTAGCATCAAGAATAAAGCGTGGTCTTGCACCATCCGCTTCGATAATACAATCTGGGCGTACGAGAATAGTGGACGTGTTTCTAGTGTTGGCATTGATCCGATTACCAAGATGAAAATGCCTTTGGGACCGTACATTAGGATTCCCAAATCCTAGGCGTGCTGCGACAGTCAACAAATCCTCCCACACTCGCCAAGTCACTATCATATAACCTGGGGCGTGCATATTATTTTGTTGATAGTTAAGACCAAAACCTTTAAGCACATCAACTGACAACTGATGCAAGGGCTTCCAAGCGTGATGCCTGCTAGGAATAGGCTTTTTACGGTTAGCTGGAGACTTTTGAGGCGATAGATCCTCAATCATCCTCATCAAAGACCCTAAAACGGAAGGAGTACGCAATTCTGGCAATAGTTTTCTTGCGGCAGCGACAATATCGGCATTCCATCCATTGTGCTTATCAAAACAAAGCCGCTCCTGTTCAAAACCATCAGCTGAGGGAAAGATAAGGTCAATTGGGTCAATGTCACCATCGAGAAAGAAATCATATTCTCTTATTCTGCGGTAAGTACGAAGGGGGCGCCGTTTATTGGAGTCGTACATACCTACGATCGAATGAGCTACTAGCGCGGCTAAGTCTCTGGACGTTCCACCTGAAGAAGAAAGGTATTCAACTGGCAACAGTCGGCCATATTGAGATAGTGTCGACAGATAAAAAAAATCTTCACGCCATGTGGAAGCGGGATCATTTGAATCGAGAAATTTGGGTACAATTTCAAGTTCCAAAGATGGTGATAATCGAATCAAACCAGCGACATCAACAACTTTTACTCCATCGACACCTATACTAATCGGATTATAAGAAAGCCCCATATTCAATGCTATGCGGTTGCCAGCATCTAGCAGTATTTGATCTGCTGTATCACGATCGACCCCAATGGCCAACCCTATGTCGTGGCGCAAATCGTTTGGTTTTCCATATTCACGTAAAACCAGTCGAGTCTGCACATTTGCCACAAACTATTCCTCAGAAAATGCTCTCAAAGCAACATAGATGTTTGATTTAGTAAAGTTATCTGGACCATCAAGCTTGTACCTGAGATCATTAGCAAAAGTGGTTTCCACAAACTTGAATGGGTTGTAGCTTGGCCCATTCAAAGCATTAAGTGTGGCAGCAATACCTCTGGTATCTCCAAAGAATACCTCTTCCACATGTGCTCGTATCTTTGCCCACCCCACACACAAATATTCCAATACCTCCCCCAAAGGCAGAGGATGTAACGGTGTACTCGGCATTAGTACACCGTGCCCAATCTGAAACTCTGCCCCTCTCCCCAAAGAAATCTTCTTATTGATGACCGACCAAGCTCGTACTGATGCCTCCAATGCGTCTTCAGTAGCACTAGGCTTATCAGGCAAAGCATTAGAATTGGATGCACTTAACCCATAGAATGCACGAAGCACTTGTTCGTTAGGCTCCAAGCGAAGAGGCTCCCAACGTCGCAGAAATGCGACATCCAGTGCATCCACCGACACATCTGCCTGGTTCATGGCCGCCAGAATATATAAATCATGAGGCAAAGCATACTCTATGATATTCCCGGAACCCGGCTCCAACAGTTCAAAAAACTGCGTTTCAGGTCGTTTATTCCCATTGGGCGCGAGACGTTTATCCGCTTCAATAGAAACAATGGCTCCACCAAATACTTGCACTGCGGGTCCTCGGTTGATCTCATCAATAATGAGCAGGGATGCCCCAGTAGAGGTATTGGCATGTTTACTAGCACGAAGGAGTGTTCCTTCAACAATCGTGAAACTTGGCGCGCCTGCCCCTTTGTTAACTACAGGGGTAACGCCTGACACAAAGTCACGATACTTCGAATTCTGGTGAAAGACCGTACGAAAAACCTGTCGATCCGTTTTAGTAGGAGCGGGAACATCTTGATGGCCAGTAGCTGCAGTAGGAGGTATTGGGACTTTGCCTTGTAAATGTAGTTTAGGTGGGGCGATACTGGTTGAAATGCCATAACCCGATTCAAAAGACAACGCCACTTCCGCAAGCAGTCGAGATTTACCTGTGCCAGGTGCCCCTGAGATTAGTACATTATGAGAGCGAGCTAATAATTTTAAGACAGTTTCGCATTCTGTGGAGACATTAATTGCCATTGCAGTACCTGCTTCCATCAATAAAATCCTTGTACCCAATCACCACTCTATTAGCGGGTCTTGTAGCATCTATGCAGGTCAAGAGTTCTTTGGCCACAGCCGGATCCCAAACATTTGGCTGCCGTAATGTTTTCTCCTCTGCGAAATATGGCCATACGGAGTTGTCGTAAAGCTGAATAAGAAGTAGCAGTACGCGATTACCAATTCCTGCAATAGGAATAAGACGAGTATCGAAGCAGCCATACTCAGATACACGTACGATTCGTCCTTCCGAAGGACGGACATCGGTTGGAGGCTCAAAAAACGATTCTTTATTCACCGTTTCATGTTGATCATTTATCCAGAAAAACCGACCTTGAAAGACAGATATTTCCACTTGCTTACCGTTTCTTTTACGATTTTCTGTTTTCCTATTGGGAAACATCTTTTCTATAACTGGTAGAAGTTTTTTATATGAACCGAACCTAAAATCTCGGGCTCCCCCACCTGTATCAGCATCGTTGGACTGGGCCTCAATCTTTCGCAAATCCCCTTGAACAATTTCTTTATAAAGAATCCTTGCAACCGAACCTTTGTCGTTATCCATAAACACCACCTTTATCTCTTCCAACCGCACCTATCTTTATCGAGAATTCATTAGGGACATATGCCACTGCACCAATATTGTTCCCCTCTTCCATACGGCGTGTCCAAGCCCCATAACCTATGCCAGTGCGTTTTTCCATCTCACTTAAAACACTGTCTCGAGTAATCGTGGATTTATCTTCTCCTGGCAAAGCCACTTGTTGCCGATCTAGCAATGGGAAATCCACGAAGATAAGCTCCATATCTTTGACGTTCAAACCGTAAGCGATGGCCACCTCTGCATCTATTTGGCGTCGAAGGCGCGCAATATTTTGCAGATTGTCGTACGTTGCACCGGACTTATCCAGCTCTCGTAGCCTTTTTGCGGCCTTCACCAATCTATTCCAGGGAAGCCCCTTCTTGACAACATTAGGAAGAGGTAGGCTTTGTAAAAGAAAGTAGTTCACTGTGGTAGTCAACACTCTTCGTAGCATCCAATCAAATACAAAACTGTTCGCTATGGCGACCCACACTAACAACCTTTCCTCTGTAGGGTCATCGGGGAAAAGCAAGGTTGGCACCTTATTCCCGCACACGACACCCTCTGGAATGATAGAAGCCATAAGTGAACGTTCATTAGTTTGTCCAGCAATGTCGCAAAAGCCTACACGTACTTTATCAATCCGATGGCGATTTCCTTGAGGTACATCAGAGGATTTAATCCAAAACTGCGGCAATATGCGTGATTCGCCAATAGGGTAGGTCTCCCATATCGACCGACGTCCAGTTCCAGAGATATAACCTTTAACACCAAAGCGATGCCCCTGCACCATGCGACCTTCAATCACGGGCAATGCTCCAGGAACTGGCGAACGTAGAAACTTTAATCGTTCTTTTGTCATATCGACTTCCCGGCAGAATTTTGGGCGCCAGCCATTCTGAGCATCCATCCAAGATAATCCTGCCCTGGAAATCTTCAGAAACAGCCGCCACTCAGCATTACTTCTAACTTCTGGAAGACTTAACCCTGTTCTTGCAATAGTGAGCGACTTACGCCCAATAGTAACCTTTCCGGTGATATCTAAACCTGTCGATGTACCATGCTCATGGAGAAGACGTATAGGTTTTCGCTTTTGATTATTCTCAGTATCCTTAATTAACGCTACGGCTAAAAACTTAAAACGGGTATCAATCGTAAAGAATTTAGCTTGGTTGCTAATGACTGACAGCGATATACAAGAACTTTCGCTGAACATCTTCTGGCGAATGGCCTGTGTACCTTGTGACCGGATAAATCCTCCAGGAAACAGCGCCGATACTATGCCTTTTTCCCTGCATAGATCAAAGAAAAGGTCTGCGAAAGCAATATAGAGATCAGGCTCACCACAGCCCAAATTTGGATAGCGTTTCAGAAGCTCTTGTGAATAACTAGCGACCTTGTGACGTTCAGTGGCAAAGCAAGACTCATCAATCTCGTTTATCTGGGCCCCATAATGCCGTTTGGTGCCAGATGACTTGAGAAATTCATGTCGGGAAAGCTTGATTTTTTCCCATGGAGGGTTGCCAATAACAGCATCAAACCCTTCAGGCGCCATATCTAACCATATTTTTTTATTGGCCAGCAAACTGTCGCCACAAAACCAACGATTCCTCATCAGTTTTATCGCCTCCAGATCGTCTGTGAATGATGCGAGACACAGCAACGCAGCACGGAGGGAATTTTTTGATAAATCAGCAGCACATACACAATGGGATAGCCAATAAGAAGTTTTAGCTCTGTCCAAACCACATACAGCATAGGTTAACGCAGCAAGCAGGATGCCCGTACCACAGGCTGGGTCAATGACTACGCTCCTGTAGGTAATCCTGGAGGCTGCAAGCTGGGCGAGTCTTGTGGCGAGACGAAAATCAGTATGATAGGCTCCTGTTTTTTTCTTATCCTGTTCTTGCAATGGCTCACGGGATAAAATGCTTAATGCCAATGCTGACTGAATAGGTGAGCGCTCGATCTCACTTGCAACAGGAGCTGCCAATTCCAATAGCGAACTTACAGGCAATACAGATTGGATTCCAAATACCTTGTGAAATTTAGCAAGCTCGTAACCGCCAAAACGAGCGGACACTGCCTCTAAGATTTGCATTCGAAGCTCGAAATCAGATTCGCGGTTCTTACCGAGAACCATTCTCAAGGCATCTTCTGTAGGCCGTAAATATTCCGATTCTAATGAGCAAGGAGCAGTCATCCGCAGCTCACTAAGAAGTTGTCATCAACTGATGGTGACGGAGTTTTTGGAGCCTCTAACCGAGAACGCTCTACAATAGCTAAGAATTCATTCACATCGGAGCTGGCACGGCTGGCAGTTTTGTTGGGACGATAACGTCCTATAGATCCCAATGGATGCATGGTAAATTTACCATGTTTGGAAAGTTCTGCTTTCATATCCTGCATACAAATATGTCCTTCACTGCTGTATGAAAGAAGGATACGGTCCGATTTTAATTCATCAACTAATCGTGAAAGTGCCCCAAGAGCCCGCGCTTTGTAACAAAAATCCGATGCAAGATCCTTCCATGGACGCAATCCGGCAACCCCTTCTACCTTTGGTTCGTCACCGAGAGCCACGGTTTCAAGAATATGATAATAACTGGCATATTGTCGTTTAGTATAAGGAGGATCCAGATACACTAAATCATTAGGTGTACTTAATATATCAAATACATCACCAACAGTTTCATGAACTTGGATATGATAATTATTGAGAACCCTACTCCGCAAAAAAATATTTTCTTTAGACTGCTTAGTCCATTTTGATAAAAAACAGCCAAAAGTACCGGCAATATTAGCCACACGATTAATGGCACCAAATAAATCTGAAATTAGGAGTGTTTTTTCAAGATCATTGATACTTCCATCCTCACTCCATTCTTCGATAAGGTAACGCATCCCATCGAGCTTTGCTGCATTAGGTTGCGTAAAATATCTTCGTTCAATACCACAAGTGTCGAAAGAAGCAGGACTGTATGTTCTATACATAAAACCAAACTTTGGTTTAGCAGCATTTAGTTTATCAATTACCTTTGTATAGCCGCCTAAACACTTGAATCGGGCTTGCTCCTTATTGATCAACCTTGCTCTAGCAGAGATAACAGCGGAGTGCAGATGGTCATTAATGCGAACATTCCACCCTAAATTGGCAGCCGCTTCAGCAACCACACCCGTCCCACAAAACGCATCAACAAAAAAAGCCCCTTTCTTTGGCGGCCCCATATGGGGCTTGATTCGGTCAATAAGCCTGGATTTAGAACCGATGTATCGGTAGGTCATTCTTTTTCTCTCCACGAAAGGTCATCGCAGCAACGTTGCATGCAGCTTGCCGCACTTGCAGATACAGCGCATTCGGAGGAAGCGACAGCGACACTGTCAACCACAATGCGAACCCGACTCGTCACCTAGGACACACAAGCGTCCGCAAGCAAACGGTATCACAGCAACACGCGCTATAGCTACGCCAGAGATAATAGAAGCATACTATCCCTTTAATTATATGCATAAAATGCATTATAATTGCTATAATATACTTTTAACGCATATTTTGGAACAAAAAAATTGGAAATTTCCACAGTCGCTGAGTTGGTGCGCTCTGCTAGAAACGGCCTTAGCCAGAAAGAATTCGCCCAAACATTGGGCGTCAGGCAATCAACCGTAAGTCGTTATGAAAGAGGAAAAGCCAACCCCCCAGTAAGGGTAATCGAACAGTGTATGCGCCTAGTGCATACCAACGACGCAGTAAACGCTCCAACCGCAGACGCACTTGCCGCAAAGATACGTACAGAACTTGCGGATTCCAATATGGCTGATATCCGTTGCGCACTGACCAAACTCGTTGACCATTTGGCTCAAGAACACGCGCAGTCTCCTGGAGAATAAAATCACTAAAACAGCATCCAAGAGTTGCTATGTTAATTTTTTACTCCTACAATGTAGCCAGAGATAATTAACATGGCATCGGAGGGTGAATGTTCCAATCAAACGCTAAAATCTTTCAAGAAGAGAGTGAAATCTCGCAGTTACTGGCCGAAATTGGCCTATCAAAAGAAATGGTTATTGCGGTTGCCCGAGCAGCTGCAGCCGCCAAAGCTGAAACATTACCAATCGACCCGGTTAGTGCGCCAGGGTGGAATTCCTACCAACATGGAATCAGACAGATCCGAATGGAACTCCTATCGAAAAAAGATTGGCGTATAAGTCGAATAGGAAATGTTGAATCAACGGTCAATGATTCGCTTGGAATCCAGCTTTGCTTCCAAAACGTAGATTCAGCATGCAACCCTCACCGTATTCCCCACGCGATTTCAGGAAAAGGCACTGCTGCACGTAAGCTCGTATCTGATGGACAAGGCGAGCTTTTTGAAAAACCCACAAAGAGTAAGTCGGACAAATTTGGATGCACACCAGTTGTTTGGGTAATTTGCGTAGAAATTACTGATACAACACTTAAAGCCGAAGTATCATGCCCAACTTCGTTTCAAGGTTCCCAGTTTGAAGACTTTCATCAACGAATATTTATTTTGGATGAATGTTTCTATGATCCTGAAACACCTGTTGAAGTTAATAGCATGAACCTTGATGAATTAGATGTGCCAATTAGCAAAAAGTAGAGGAAATCATGTTTAGTCCCGCTAGGCTAGCGATTGCTAGAAAACGCCGGCAAAAAACAAAAAAAGCTTTAGCAGAAGATGCCGGTATTTCTCAGGTCACCTTAACCCGTATTGAAACGGGTCAAACAGCCGAACCAGAGGAAGAAACAGTTTTGGCTTTAGCTAAAGCCCTACAATACCCAATAAAGTTTTTTTATCTAGATGACTGTGAAGAACTTGCAGCGGGTTCCGTCAGCTTTAGAAGTTTATCTACCCTGACGGCGAGACAGCGGGATGCTGCGTTAGCCTCAGGTGCAATTGCACATTTAATGGATGACTGGGTAACTCAACGATTTAATGTTCCTGAGCCAGACATCCTAGATTTACGTGACGAAAACCCTTCTGCTGCTGCTGCTGCATTACGACGATACTGGGGTTTAGGATTCAAACCAATACCTAACATCATACGGCTTATGGAAGCAAAAGGAATTAGAGTTTTTTCTCTTGCTGAAAGTAACAAAAATGTAGATGCTTTTTCTTGCTGGAGGCAAGGTGTGCCATACGTATTTCTTAACACATTTAAATCTGCGGAACGAAGCAGGTTTGATGCCGCACATGAACTAGGACATTTGGTAATGCATCGCCATGGCGAACCTAGTGGACGCGAGGTAGAAAGAGAAGCGGATCAGTTTGCCTCAGCTTTATTAGTCCCAAAAGAAGATCTCATTTCCCATCTACCCCGTGTAAGGTCGCTAAAACAGCTGATCTCATGTAAAGCTCGATGGGGGGTTTCGGTAGCAGCCTTGGCACGGGCCGCGTTTGAAGCAGGCGCGGTATCAGACTGGCATTATCGAGACCTTTGCAAGGAGATCAGCTTTAGAGGTTACCGTACTAAAGAACCAGAACCCAGAGAAAGAGATCAATCAGTTCTCTGGAAAAAAGTTCTTGAATCACTGTGGAAAGACCGAATCACTACTGATCAAATTGCCTCAGATTTGGGTCTACCTTCTGATGAAGTGACGTCACTCATTGGTGGCGTTATGGGAAACGGTGTACTTCCAAAAGCGATCCAAGGAAAACAAAAACCAAAATTACGTGTTTTGTAAGTTATCCTCCATGTCAATTTGTATGAGCTAGTGACCTAACGTCTATCGTACCGATAATTAATTGAGCATGTCTCTTGCTTACCCTGCCACCTAAAAGACCTAGGATTTATAGAGCCCCTGGCAGGGACATTACATTCAGGAAACATTGGATACTGTGTTGGTGTCCAACATGCTGTCGATTGAAATCATCAAGGTAAAACCGAAAGTTCCTGAGAGGCACTTCACCCCCCGAAACTTCATTGACCATATCCAAAAACACCTTGGCCGCCCTAAGATAACAGGCCATCGTTCGAGGCGAATAGCGGGGGCTGTCCCCCCAACCTTTCTCGACCCACCGTCGGTTTTCCGCCACAAGATATTCCCAATATTTTTTCAATACGGGCCCGTACCATTCGGTGGCCGCTTCATCGATCATTCGCAGGCACCAAGCCATCCTACGCGCAGCCTCCATTTCAGGAGAATCCAGCGCTGGCACCCATCCCTGCGCCGCAAGCACCCGCCAAGGCTTGTGATATTTTCCGACAGACTGCCCCTTTAAGAGATCAAACAACTCGTCAAGATCAAGCTTTTCCTGGGCTCCCACACTGGCTTCCTCCAACATCAGGAAAAAAGATAAATGCTTTTTCAATTTGATCGCAGCCTGGTTAGCGAAAAGCGCGGAGCGCCGTTCCTTAGCATAGGCCATCCATCCTTCCCGAACCCATTCCAACCGCAATACCTTCAACCCTTCATCCAACCGCCTGACGAAAAGACTGTCCCAGTAACAGGCCTGGCACATCACGCTGCTATGTCGTTTTCCCTCCTTGCCGCAACGCGGACACAGAAACGGCTTGTCTCCGGTTTCCACGCAGGTACCACACAAAGGTGAACCATCCGTACGATGACCACGAATGGGACGGTACTTCCCACATCGGGCGCAAACGACGTTTCCCTTGGTACGGCAAGTGGAGCATACAGGCTCATTGAATCCCCTTTTGAAATCTTGCGCCAGATACTTGCTCATCTTCCCACAGCTAGGACACCTTTCCGGTTTCCTGTAGTGTTTCGCACAGGAACCACAGACCACACCGACTTTCAGTGTCAGTCCAGCCCGCCGCACCGGCTTTCCACAGCGTACACACTCCCTGTCAAGAGCCCCACAGCTCTTACACAACGTAGGGCATTTGCCATGAAAAGTACGCACCGTTTTCCCGCAGCGCCGACACGACACGGGTTCGAATTCCCGCGCGTAACAGGTGGCGCAGTACGCCCTGTCCTCATACACTCGTGCCGCCTTGGGCATGGATCGTCCACAATGATCACACCGCGTATGAGGGCGGATATACCTACGCTCCAATACCTCAGTCCGGGGAGTTTCATCGGGAACGCCCATATCATTCAGGCGTTGGGGCATGTCGATGGCATCGGATGTTTTCGACACATGCTTCGCCCTAGAACGCTTTCGATTCTCATCCACAACAGGAGTTTTCACTGTAGGGTTATAGGGCACACGATGGCGATTTTTCATCGCAGGCAGCTTTGCACCAGGAAACGCCTGTCGGAACCAGCGCTGTCGCTCCAGGCATGCCAAAAAAGACCGCAAAGCGTAGAGATAAGTGAGCTGTGTCGCCGGGACCAGCTTGCGCACAAACCCAATCTCCTCATGCCAGGCATCAATGGCGCTTTCATCGCATCGCCACGGCACTTTCTCCGCATGGCGAACGAACCCGTACACACAGCGTAAATCCCGATTGATCGTTCTCGGTGACACGCCCCCGATACGACGGGCGTGGTACCAGGATAAGAATGCCCGTCGCAAAACATCCATATCCATCTGGGAAATCCCTTGAAAAACGGGTATGGGTACCATTGGTTTAGGTATTTTGGCTGGCGATCCTTCACGTTTCCTGCCTCTGGCTCTATTCACCAACATCCAGTACTTGCTGGATTTCAGTGGCCACAACACTCGCACCAACCAATACGGCGGAATCCGCCGATCTGGAAACAAATCACTGTAGCAAACCCCAGCCTCGCGGCAAGCCGCCAGCATCTGGTTTGGCCAATCAGACATCAGCCAACCCAATGCGGCCATGACACGGAGTCGATCAGTCACCCGCGTAAGCTCAAAGAGCGTCGTTGATTGAGGGTCATCACCCAAATCGAGCGAACCTTTCGATAATGAAGAAACGGCCTTGAACAATCGTCCCTTGGTTCGTCGTGATCGTAAGCCCAACGCCAATACCCGAAGGCCGGAAAAGTACGCCAGCGCATGCACTGGTTTATCGGCTTCTGGAAACGCCCATCCGATGTTCATGGCGGTCAGCATATGCTCCTGGACGGACTCAGCTGATCTCCACAGCGCCGATTCCCGTTCCGATGGCGCTGGATCGTCGATGTGGCTTAAGGGGCGGTGGCAGGCGTGGCACAAAGATAAATCCCGGGGTTTTATGGGAACCCTATGGAACATGACTACCGAACCGCAATGAGGACATGCATCCCGCAGGGGCAGGTGATGAATGGGACAAATCGTGGCGAACGCCAACCGCCAGATTTTACGGAAATACGGCGTCTCATCGCTCGCCAAACAAGCTGGACAATATTGCTGACCATGCAATTTTCTCAACCGATGATACATGCCCACGCTCAGCAACCAGGGCACGTGTCCATGGGAGGGTAAAGCTTCAAACACCGTACCCACATGCGCATGGAGCGACATATCCTGGAACTGGGACGTCGAGCGCCCCGTGTGCTGCGCCAGTAATTCCACGATCTCCTGGTCGACACAACGGTCGATATCACGATTCCAGATCGGTTTACCCGGCCAAAGCGCCGAACAGAAGGTGTGGCGCTTCAACTGATACCCCATGATCAGGCGCATCAACCAGGACGAGAGCAACTCATCCGCCAATGGTCTGGGC
>JAMONP010000007.1 GCA_027065695.1 Desulfuromonadales bacterium
TGGCACACTGGGGTGGGGGACGTGGGGGTGGGGGACGTTGTTTGGGGTGGGGGACGTTGTTTGTTTGTTGAATATAATGCCGATGGCGTTATGATATTTAACAATAAATACATCTACTTGCCGATCATTATTGCAAGCAATGCTCACTGCCGCAACACTACTCTTCTCAACCAGATATCCAACAAATATTGCAGGGGCGAAGCAAGGCTTATCTGCTTCACCCGTTTCTTGACCGATCTGTTGACCGCTTTTTACAGCAATGTTGACAAGGGCAAAGCAGGTGGGGCGTTTGCTTTGCCCCTACATGGGGCGGGCCTAGGGTCAGGCCTGCAAGACTGTAAGTTCTGTGTCTAAAGACATGTTCCAACTGGCAGTGATTGCGCATGTTGAAAAACCCCAAGAGTATATAAGGTGCCCACTTTATCAGTAGTGTCAGGTTAGGTTTTTACACGGTTCTTCGACTGTTACCACCGATGAAGTTTGAACCCACCCACCAACGATAAACGAACAGCCTCTTCCAAAATGAAATGAGTCTGAATAGGCATCTCTGATGTTGCCATTCTTCAGTCTTTATGCTATTTTTCAGGGCTAATCGCATAAGGAAATGGCATGTATTCTCCCTCTAGTGACGAGTTTCTAAAGCTGACCCACCAAGGTAATCTTATTCCAGTCTATCGGGAAATTCTCGCAGATATGGAAACCCCTGTTTCGGCCTTCTGCAAGATTGATGATCGGCAAAGTGCATTCCTTCTGGAAAGTATTGCTGGCGGTGAAAAATGGGCACGCTATTCCTTCCTCGGGGTTGGTTCCGGACGCGCTTTCAGAAGCCGTGGTGATCAGTTTGAGATCTTGGAGAATGGAAAACCGATTGAATCCGGCGCAACAGATGATCCTCTGGCTGAATTGAAGAAGTTTCTGTCACCTTATCAGCCAGTAGCTTTGCCGGAATTACCGCGTTTTTTCGGTGGCGCGGTCGGTTATCTCGGCTACGACATGGTTCGTCACATTGAGGAACTTCCTGATCTTAATAACGCGGAAATTGGCGCTTATGACAGTTGGTTTCTGATCACGGAAACACTGTTGATATTTGATAACATGGAACAGAAGATCAAGGTCCTAAGTAATGTCCACTTACGAGATGGTGATGATCCAACAACCTTGTACAATGAGGCCATTGAACGTATTGAGAATATGGTTGCACTGTTGCGCACACCTTTACTCGCGCGTTCAGTTAAGGCAGAAACTCTGACAACAGAGGAGCTGCAATCAAACTTCAGCCGTTCTGATTTTGAATCGGCCGTTGAGCGCTGTAAGGATTATGTGCGCTCCGGTGACGTTATCCAGGTGGTCCTCTCGCAAAGATTTTCCGGCGATCTCGATGCAGATCCTTTCGATGTCTATCGTGCTTTGCGAACGATCAATCCCTCACCTTACATGTTTTATCTGCAGTTTAACGAGACCCGTGTCATTGGTGCCTCACCTGAAGTGCTGGTCCGCAAAGAAGGAGACCACGTTGAAGTTCGTCCGATTGCCGGAACTCGGCCGCGTGGAGCAACTCTCGATGAAGATCAGCGTCTCGAAGAGGAGTTGCTCGCGGATCCCAAAGAACTGGCAGAACATATTATGCTGGTTGATCTCGGTCGCAATGATCTCGGCCGGGTTTGTGCCACCGGTTCTGTACAGGTTGATGAATTGATGGTGATTGAGCGATACTCGCATGTCATGCACATCGTCTCCAACGTCAGTGGTCGTCTCCTTCCAGAGTATGACGCACTGGATCTCTTTGCCGCGACCTTTCCGGCAGGAACTTTAAGTGGCGCACCGAAAATACGTGCCATGGAAATCATTGAGGAACTTGAACCAGTGCGCCGCGAAATCTATGGTGGCGCTGTCGGCTATATCTCTTTCGATGGCAATATGGACCTGGCAATTGCCATCAGGACTCTGGTGACTTATAAGAATCAGGTTTACCTTCAAGCCGGTGCCGGCATTGTCGCCGATTCAGACCCGGCCGCCGAATACGAGGAAACCATCAATAAAGCGAAAGGTGTCAAGCTTGCTATCGAGCTTGCACGCCGGGGGTTAGATTGAGATACTGGGGGCTGGGCTGAGATGCTGTTGATGATTGACAATTACGATTCGTTTACCTACAACCTGGTGCAATACCTGCGCGAGTTAGGTGAAGAGGTCGTCGTTTATCGCAATGACAAGATTACTTTAGCTGAGATAGAAAAGCTTCAACCTGAGCGTTTGGTTGTTTCTCCCGGGCCATGTACGCCGGATGAAGCTGGTATTTCGGTGTCGGCTGTTAAACACTTTGCCGGACAACTGCCAATTCTGGGTGTCTGTCTCGGTCATCAGTCAATCGGCCAGGCTTTTGGGGGCCGGGTTGTCCGTGCTGATCGCTTGATGCATGGTAAGACCAGCCCTGTTTTTCATGACGGGCGTGAACTCTTTGTTGGCCTCCCAGATCCTTTTGCTGCAACTCGTTACCACTCCCTGTTGCTCGAACGGTCTTCTCTGCCTGAATGTCTTGAGTTGACAGCGTGGACAGCGGAAGGTGAGATCATGGGGATGCGTCATCGTGAGTTACCTGTTTGGGGAGTACAGTTCCATCCGGAGTCGATCCTGACTCTGGCCGGAATGGATATCTTGAAAAACTTTATGGAGATGACTTCTTGACCGGGACGCGAAGCGCGGGACGAGGGACGCGAAAACTACAAGTCACAATCTGTTCCTGGAGGGAAAAGTGATTAGAGCAGCAATTGGCAAAATTGTTCTTCAGCAGAATCTTGTTGAAGCCGAGATGATCGAGGTTATGAACCAGATTATGGGTGGTGAGGCGACTCCGGCTCAGGTCGGGGCGTTCATAACGGCCTTGCGTATGAAGGGTGAGACTATCGAAGAAATCACTGGCGCGGCTCGAGTAATGCGTGCCCATGCTACGCCAATTCGGGTGGGCAAGGCGATTGATATCGATCGTGAAGAAATCAACCTTGATCGGGAAACCATTTTGGATACCTGCGGCACGGGTGGTAGTGGCACGAAAAGTTTCAATATCTCTACTACGGTTGCTTTTGTGGTGTCTGCCTGTGGCATTAAAGTTGCTAAACATGGCAATCGCAGTATTTCGTCAGCTTGTGGCAGCGCCGATGTACTGGAGGAGTTGGGTGTGAACCTGAATGTGACTCCGCAGCAGGTTGAGTCCTGCATTAACGAAATCGGTATCGGTTTTCTCTTTGCGCCAGCTTTGCATGGTGCCATGAAGCGTGCGATCGGCCCGCGCCGGGAGATTGGTATTCGGACGATTTTTAATATACTGGGTCCATTGACCAACCCCGCCGGAGCTGATCGACAGGTACTCGGTGTCTATGATGAGAAGCTAGTTGAAGTTCTGGCCAGAGTTCTGGTTAAGTTAGGTTGCCAGCGTGGTTTTGTTGTTCACGGTATGGACGGTATGGACGAGGTGACGCTGACTGGTCCGACGCGTATCGCTGAGATTTGCGACGGGGCGGTGTCTCTGTCGACAATTGAACCGGAAGATTTCGGTTTGCGTCGATGCACCCTTGCCGACCTTCAAGGTGGAGATGCCTCCGCGAACGCTGCGATTGTCAGGGATATTCTGGAGGGTAATCCCGGACCTAAGCGGGAGGTTGTCTTATTGAATGCTGCCTATGCAATCCTTGCTGCCGGGTTGGCCGAGGATGTTGAGTCGGGGCTTGAAAAAGCTCGGGCTATGATCGATGACGGTCTGGCCATGGATAAACTGGAAAAGTTGGTTGCCTTGACGAATGCTTGAGTGTGCACAGCTTGCATTATCATTACTAACTCAAGCAATTAACTAACGCGAAGACGCAGAGAGTAATAATTGTAATAGAGACGTTTTTCTGAGATTTAAGAGCTTTTCCTCTGCGTTCTTAGCGCCTCTGCGTTAAAACTTTTTTGGGTTGTTATTTTATGATTCTCAATAAGATTGCCGAACATAAACGTCAGGAAGTCGCCATGGCCAGGAACCGCCGCTCTCTCGCTTCCTTACAGAGTGGCGTTGCCGAACTTGAAGATCAGCCGAGAGGTTTTCTGCGGGCTCTGCGCACAACGACCGGCTCGGGCTGGACGGCTGTGATTGCAGAAATCAAGAAAGGATCTCCCAGTAAAGGAGTGATTCGAGAAAATTTCGACCCTCTGGAGATTGCAGAAACTTACCTGGATAATGGTGCCACCTGTCTGTCGGTGTTGACCGACGAACACTTTTTCATGGGGCATTTGTCGTACCTCGGTAAGATTCGTGAAGTAGTCAGTCTGCCATTGCTGCGTAAGGATTTTATCTGTGATCCTTACCAGATTTACGAAGCACGGGTTGCCGGTGCCGACGCTATACTGTTGATTGCTGCCATGCTTGATGCCGGGCAACTGGCAGAGTACAATGCCTTGGCTGGAGAGCTTCATCTCGATGTGCTTCTGGAAGTACACGATGAGTCGGAATTGGAGCTGGCTCTGACCACGGATTGTGAACTGATTGGCATCAATAATCGCAACCTGCAGACCTTCGAGACTGATCTGGCGACAACAGAACGATTACTGCCATTGATTCCTGCTGGTCATTTTGTCGTTGCTGAGAGTGGCATTGCCTGTCGCACTGATGTTCTGCGTTTGCAGCAAGCCGGTGCCAGAGGCTTCCTGGTCGGCGAGTCACTGATGCGTGCAGACGATATCGGCACCAAACTGCGCGAACTGCAGGGTGAGAGCAACTGACAAGTTACTTTATAAATAAAAACGAATCCCCAGGAGATGTTTTATGCAGACTAAAATTCTTCTCAGCGAAGACCAGATTCCCAGACAATGGTACAATATCATCCCGGATATGCCTGGGCAGATGTTCCCGGTTATTCACCCTGTAACCTTGCAGCCAGTAACCCCGGATGATCTTCTGCCCCTGTTTCCCATGGGCCTCATTGAGCAGGAAGTTTCTCAGGAGCGCTGGATTGACATTCCAGAGGCGGTGTTGGATATCTATAAACAGTGGCGGCCATCTCCCCTGTTTCGTGCCCAAAAGCTGGAAAAAGCTCTCGGAACTCCGGCGAAGATTTATTACAAATATGAAGGTGTCTCTCCGGCCGGTTCTCATAAACTGAATACTGCAATACCACAGGCCTACTACAACAAAATTGCCGGGACCAAGCGGATTGCATCGGAGACCGGTGCCGGGCAATGGGGGGCATCGATAGCCCTGGCTTGTCAATACTTTGGTCTGGAGTGTACGATTTATATGGTCAAGGTTTCTTATGGTCAGAAACCTTACCGTAAAAGCATGATGCAATTGTGGAATGCAGAGGTATTCCCTTCGCCATCAGATCGCACCAATGCCGGTCGAGCGATCCTCGCCAATGATCCCGATAATCAGGGTTCCTTGGGAATTGCCATCAGCGAAGCGGTGGAAGATGCGGTGACCCATGAGGATACCCGTTACTCTCTCGGCAGCGTGCTCAATCACGTCTGCTTGCATCAGACTGTTATCGGCCTCGAAGCCAAGGAGCAGCTCAAGATAGCTGGTGACTACCCGGATGTGGTTATAGGTTGCCATGGCGGCGGCTCCAACTTCGCCGGTCTTGCTTTTCCCTTCGTTTCTGACAAGGCAAAGGGCAAGGATGTCCGTCTTCAGGCGGTGGAACCAGCCAGCTGTCCGACCCTGACCAAGGGTGTTTATGCTTTTGATTACGGTGATACGGCAAAGATGGCTCCGATTTCCAAGATGTACACTCTCGGTCACGATTTCATGCCGCCTGGCATTCACGCCGGAGGCCTGCGCTACCACGGCGCCTCTCCACTGGTGTCACAACTGGTACATGAAGGGGTTGTTGAGACCAAAGCTGTTCCGCAGATTGCCAGTTTCGAAGCCGCCGTACTCTTTGCCCGTACCGAAGCAATTATTCCGGCACCCGAATCGTCTCATGCTATCCGCGGTGCAATTGATGAGGCTCTGTTGGCTAAAGAAGAAGGTAAAGAGAAAGTTATTCTCTTCAATCTCTCTGGCCATGGCCACGTTGATATGGCGGCTTACGATGCCTACTTCAATAATGAGTTGCAGGACTACGAATATCCGGAAGCGGCAATTACCGAATCGCTGTCGCATTTGCCCAAGGTTGATTAACTGATGGCAGGCACTGTTGTGCCGCGGGTGAAAATCTGCGGCATCACTAATAGAGAAGATGCTCGTCACGCATCCGCGTGTGGCGCGGATGCCCTTGGTTTTGTCTTTTACCCTGGCAGTCCCCGTTTTGTTAACCAGGATCTGGCCAGGAGGATTATTGCTGATCTGCCTCCTCTGGTGACCACAGTTGGTCTGTTTGTTAACGAACCTCCGGCTCGCATCCGCGAGGTAGTCGAATTTTGTGGGTTGGACACAGTGCAATTACATGGTGATGAAGAACCGGACCAGTGCAGCTATCCTCCCTGTCGGGTGATCAAGGCTTTGCGTCTGAGAGAGCAGATGGAAAGCTCTGTATTCGCTTCCTATCGTGTTTCTGCTCTGTTGCTTGATGCCTATGTCGCCGATCAGTTCGGCGGTACTGGCCAACAATGTAATTGGCAGCAGGCAGCTCTTGTTGCCAGGCAGCAGCGAGTTATTCTGGCTGGCGGGCTCAATCTGGAGAATGTCGCCGATGCTGTGCGCCAGGTTCGTCCCTATGGTGTTGATGTCTCCAGCGGGGTCGAAGAGAAACCAGGGAAGAAAGACCCTGAAAAGGTAGCGCAATTTATCCGTATGGCCAAGGAGGCCCTTTAAATGAGTTACCAACAGCCTGATGCTCGAGGACATTTCGGCCAGTTTGGCGGTCGCTATGTTGCTGAAACTCTAATGCCGGCTCTGCTGGAGTTGGAGGAGAGCTACAAGCAATGCCAGACTGATCCCTCATTCCAGTCTGAGTTTGATGCTTATCTCAAGGATTATGTCGGTCGGCCGAGTCCACTCTATTTTGCCAAGAGGCTCACTGAGCACCTCGGTGGTGCCAAAATATATCTTAAACGTGAAGACCTGAATCATACCGGTGCCCATAAGGTCAATAATACGGTCGGACAGATCCTGTTGGCCCGTCGTATGGGCAAGCGTAAGGTGATTGCCGAAACCGGAGCCGGGCAGCATGGTGTTGCGACCGCGACTGTTGCGGCACTCTTTGGTATGGAATGTGATGTTTTCATGGGCACTGAGGATATCAAGCGTCAGGCTCTGAATGTCTTTCGCATGAAGTTGCTCGGTGCTTGTGTTCACGAGGTGGCCAGTGGTACGGCGACACTCAAGGATGCCATGAATGAAGCCATGCGTTACTGGGTGACCCATGTCCGCGACACATTCTATGTGATTGGTACGGTCGCCGGGCCGCACCCATATCCGCAGATGGTTCGTGATTTCCAGTCTATTATTGGCTGTGAAGCCAAACAACAGATTCGCGAAGCAGAAGGACGCCTGCCAGATGTGGCAGTAGCCTGTATTGGTGGTGGGTCGAATGCCATGGGGCTTTTTTACCCATTTATTGATGATCACTCAGTACGTCTGGTGGGGGTCGAGGCCGCCGGTCTCGGTGTGGCGACAGGTAAGCATGCAGCCAGTATCTCCGCTGGCAGTGTCGGTGTTCTGCATGGCAACAAGACGTATCTTCTGCAGGACGAAGATGGCCAGATCAAGCATGCCCATTCGATTTCCGCAGGACTTGACTATCCTGGTGTTGGACCTGAACATGCCCTTCTTAACGATCTTGGCCGTGCCGAATATGTTTCGGTCACTGATGACGAGGCTTTGGCGGCTTTTCGGACGTTAACGGAGATGGAAGGAATTATCCCGGCTCTGGAAAGTGCTCATGCGATTGCCCACCTTTTCAAGCTTGCCCCGGAGCTGTCTCCAGAGCAAGTCCTCCTTGTTTGTCTTTCAGGTCGTGGAGACAAGGATATTCATACCGTTGCCGAAGCAATGGGTGTAGAACTTTAAAAACAGGAACGCGGGACGCAGGACGCGGGACGAGGAAAGAATGTGCTTTTCTCGCCCGGCATTACGCTAATCGCGGCATACTTGATGAAATTCACTGAAATAGATCTCCCTTCAGAGGTCATGCGCGGTCTTGAGCAGGTTGGTTTTGTTGATCTGACTCCTGTCCAGGAAGAATCAATCCCTTTGGCGTTGCAAGGACGTGATATTGCAGCACAGGCCCAGACCGGAACGGGCAAAACAGCGGCGTTTCTTATTGCGCTCTTTACCCGGTTACTGAAACATAAAGCTGTATCGACGCAAGGGCCGAGGGCCCTGATCCTTGCTCCGACCAGAGAACTGGTCGTGCAAATCTGTGCCGATGCTAACGGCCTGGGTGCTTGCTGCCCTTTCAAGGTGCAAGCGATTTTCGGCGGCGTTGACTACGAAAAGCAAAGGCGTGCCCTACAGGATGGTGTCGATATTATCGTCGCCACTCCCGGCCGACTGATCGACTATGCCAAGCAGAATGTTTTTACTCTGAAACATGTTGAATCTCTGGTCATTGATGAGGCCGATCGGATGTTCGATATGGGATTTATCCGTGATCTGCGTTATATCCTGCGTAAGTTGCCGTCTTTTGAAAAACGCCAGACGATGCTCTTTTCCGCAACCCTGTCACAGCGTGTTATGGAACTGGCCTACGAGTTCATGAACATCGCCGAAAAAGTGCGTATCGAACCTGAACAGGTGACGGCCGAACGGGTTGAGCAGATTGTCTACCATGTGTCCCGGCGGGAGAAGTTTCCTCTGCTGCTCGGCTTGCTCAAGAAAGAGGAGGCAGAGGTCAGGGTCCTGATTTTCATAAACACCAAGAGAGAAGGGGAGCACCTCTCCGGGCGTTTACGTATGAACGATTTCAAGGTGGCCATTCTGTCCGGTGATATACCCCAGAAAAAGCGTCTGCGCATCCTCGAAGATTTCAAGGCTGGCAAACTGAACTTTCTGGTGGCCACTGATGTTGCTTCACGAGGTTTGCATATTGACGGTGTGACGCACGTGATCAACTACGATCTGCCACAGGATGCCGAAGATTATGTTCATCGTATCGGCAGAACGGCCCGTGCGGGAGCAGGCGGCAAGGCAATCAGTTTTGCCGATGAAGACCTGGCTTACTTCCTTCCTGACATTGAAGAGTATATTGGCCAGAAGATTCCGAGTACGGTTCCTTGCGATGAAGATCTCTGTTTGAATTACAAGCGTGGTGTGCAACACAAAAAATCGCCGGTGCCGGACAAAAAAAGAGCTGGCGGTAAGTCGCGGCCCCCACGACGACGGCGTCCCGGTGGCCATCCAAGGTCGAAGTAGGAATTAGTAATGTGAACAGTATTTATCTGGAAGGTCTGGATGGTTGCAAGCGGTGCGAGCGACTCGAAGCCTTTATGGCTCAGCTTGTACCGAGCAGAGGGCGCTTGCGTGCCGATTACCACAATGCCCCGGTCAATGGCTTCGGTGATCTGCAGGCACGTATCTGTCTGATCGGGCTGGCTCCGGGTGCTCATGGTGCCAACCGGACCGGACGCCCATTTACCGGAGATGGTGCCGGCAATTTCATGTACCCGTTGCTTCACCAGTCTGAATTCTCCAATCGGGCAGAAGCCGTATCTGCAGATGATGAGCTGGAGTTGCAGGACCTCTATATTACTAATGCGGTCAAGTGTCTGCCTCCGGAGAATCGACCGAACGCCGAAGAGTTTACGCTCTGTCGACCTTATCTCGAAACAGAGTTGCTGGCGCTGAAGAACCTGCGTGTACTCATTGCCCTTGGACATGGGGCTCACAACAGTCTGCTACGGCTGTTTCAGTCTCAGGGGCTGATTAAGCGACTGTCTGATGTGCCTTTCGGCCATGCAAATAGTTTTTTACTGCCCAACGGGCTCTGGCTGGTCGATTGTTACCATACCAGCCGTTACAATGTTCAGACCGGACGTATGAATAACAAGATGTTTCTCGACCTGCTTGAGCAGGTTGGATCGTTAGTGCAAGGAGATAATCTCCCAGGAGAAAATGGTTGATATCGTTAGGATTGTTCCGATAGAATCAACCTTTGAGGGAAATATATAGTTCATGTCAAATATTACCGCCACATTGAACACTCTGCAAGAGCAAGGAGAAAAAGCTCTGATCACCTTTATTACTGCAGGTGATCCGGATCTTGCGACCAGTGAACAGATCGTTCACACGCTTATTGAGTCTGGCGTCGATCTGATTGAACTTGGCTTTCCCTTCTCCGATCCGGCGGCCGATGGCCCGATAATTCAGCTGGCCTCGGAAAGGGCTTTGAAGTCGGGAACGACACTGCGTGGTGTGCTCGATATGGTTGCCAGAGTTCGTCAGCACAGCAACGTGCCGATTGTCCTGATGGGATATTACAATCCTGTCTTCTGTTATGGACCTGAGAAGTTTGCTCGTGACGCGGTCTCTGCAGGTGTTGATGGTTTGTTGTTGGTTGACCTTCCCCCTGAGGAGGCGGAGGAGTTGCATCCGCTGCTTAAGGTTGCCGGGATCGACCTGATTACATTGCTGGCACCGACGACAGGTGAGAAACGCAGTGCCAGGCTCGCTGCTGACGGTGAAGGGTTCCTCTACTACGTATCCATGACCGGTGTGACCGGGAGCAAGCAGGTGGACGCCGGGGCAATTGCTGCCGCCGTCAATGAGTTGAAAGGGCAGAGCCCGGTTCCTGTGGCTGTCGGGTTTGGTGTCTCCACACCTGAAGATGCCAGTGCGGTTGCCAAAATTGCTGATGCTGTCGTTGTTGGTAGTGCTTTGGTTAAACTTATTGCTGAATTCAGTGACTCGCCGAGTTTGCTGGATGAAGTCAGAGATTTTGTTCGACAGCTTAAATCTGTGATTTGATTATAACTTAGTTGAATAGTAATGAACGGATCGTTTCCTGTAGCTGAAACCATCAGAATCGCGAGGTAAATCATGGCCTGGTTTAAAAAATCCAAGGCGCCGATTGCGCCGGTGGCAAACAAGAAAGTGCAGATGCCTGAGGGGCTTTGGACGAAGTGTAAGAATTGCGAGGAGATTATCTATTCCAAAGAGATCGAGCGTAATCTTAATGTTTGTCCCAAATGCGACTACCATTTCCGTATCAGTGCGCGCGAGAGAATCGCCCTGGTTATTGATGAGGGCACCTTTGCAGAGATTGATGCCAAGATGAGCTCGGTGGACTTTCTGAAGTTCAAGGACTCAAAAAAATACAATGACAGGCTCAAGGCAGCTTTTAAGAAGAACGGTGACGGCGATGCCATCATTGCTGGATCCGGTATGATGAATGGCCAGGAAGTTGTTGTTGGTGTCTTTGATTTCGGTTTCATGGGCGGCAGTATGGGGTCGGTTGTCGGTGAGAAGGTGACGCGGGCGATTGAGCTTGGTCTTGAAAAGAAAGCGCCAGTTATGGTTTTCTCTTCCTCAGGCGGAGCGCGTATGCAGGAGAGTATCCTCTCGTTGATGCAGATGGCCAAAAGCAGCGCTGCACTAGCCAAGCTGAAAAAGGCAGGTATACCGTTTGTTTCAGTACTCACCGATCCGACCACCGGTGGTGTCACTGCCAGTTTCGCTATGCTTGGGGATCTTAATATAGCTGAGCCTAAGGCTCTGATCGGTTTTGCCGGTCCTCGTGTCATCGAGCAGACAATCCGCCAGAAACTCCCTGAGGGTTTCCAGCGTTCTGAATTTCTCCTTGAGCATGGCATGGTCGATATGATTGTTTCTCGCCAGGAATTGAAGGCAAAACTTTCACAAGTTTTGCGCATCTTCACCCAACAGCCAGCTGTTGTTTAGTGTCCCGTGCGATTAACCACACAGGATAATCAAAGGTGAATTTCCAGGCAAGTCTGGAGTATCTCTACGGGCTGCAACTATTTGGTATCAAGCTGGGTCTGGAGAATATGCAGGCCCTGAAAGCTCGCTTGCCACTTCTGCAAGACCCCTTACCCTGTATTCACATCGCCGGAACCAACGGTAAGGGTTCTGTCAGCATGTTGCTGGCTGAAATTCTCAAACATTCCGGGTTGCGGGTAGGACTTTACACCTCGCCCCATTTACATTGTTTTACAGAGCGCATCCGAATTGGTGGCGAACCGATTGATTGCAATGAAGTAGTCAGGCTTGCAGAGACCATACGTCAGGCGGCTGTCGATATCCCGGTGACTTTTTTTGAAGCAACGACGGCTATGGCTTTTCTGGCGTTCAAAGAGTCCCAGGTTGATATCGCTGTGATTGAAACCGGTCTCGGTGGCCGACTTGACGCTACCAACATTGTCGAACCTCAACTTTGCCTGATCACCCCGATCAGTTCGGATCACAGTGAACATCTAGGTGAAACTCTGGCGGAGATTGCTGCTGAGAAGTCTGGCATCATTAAGTCTGGCGTGCCGGTTGTCGTTGGCAAGCAGACCCCCGAAGCGGCTGAAGTGATTTTGACTACGGCTGACGACCATGGTGTTGCCGTCTGTCTCGCTGATCGTGATTTTAGCTGGCGGGGAGATCATGGCAACTTGGCAGTTGCTGTCGGTGTTAACCATCTTGACGGTTTGACCTGTTCTCTGGCCGGGGTACATCAACTTGATAACTTTGCACAGGCTGTTGCCGCAGCCATGACGCTGCGTGAACAGGGTATTGTAATCACAGATGCTGCTATACGTAAGGCTGGCAAGTCAGCTACCTGGCCTGGACGTCTGGAATGGTGGTCGGGGGCTCGCGAGGTTCTGTTGGATGTCGCGCATAATCAGGCAGGGATAGCCTGTCTGGCCAATTACCTTGATGAGCAGAATCTGTCCCGGATACACCTGGTGACCGGATTGAGTGGTAAGCGTGACCCATTTGAGATTCTGATGCCACTGGTAAAATTTGCAGAGGCAATATATGCTGTACCGGTTTCTTATGGGTTATCTGTACCGACACCTCAGATCGTGGGCTGGGCTGAGAGGCAAAGATTGCCGGTTTCTGAATATCGCACTGCCGGTGAAGGTTTATACGCAGCACTTAAGGCTGCAGGCAAAAAAGAGCCGGTCGTGGTGTGTGGCTCTATTTACCTGGTTGCGGAGTTGCGCCAGAAATTACTGTCAGGGGAATCGTCCGCTCTGTATTCCTCTGACTCTTTATGACGGATAAAGTAATGCGAAGTTTCCCTGCGAGGGCAATCCTATATACCTTACTCCTTGTCTCTGTGCTCTTTTTGGGGCCTCTGAACAAGTCTGTCGCTCAGCTCAGTATCACTCCTGATATGGCTGGGATTACAATCGGTTTCTCTCTAGATGGTTCCGGACTGATTGCATCTTCCCAACAAGGTGACGAAATTGGCCGCTATTTGGAAAGCCAACTCTCAGTGCCAGTCAAAGTGCGCAGCTTTGCCACTGCAGATCAGCTTTACAACTTGTTGACCCGTTTTCGCGAAGTTGATGTCGCCTGGTTCAGTCAAAGTCATCTTGCGGGGTGGTCTGTCGATGAATTTTATCCGCTGGCCGAGAATCGTGACCCTTCTTCTGGTCTTTTGCGTGGCAAAATCGTTGCCCGGCAGGGGATGAATGCTGATCTGCTTCAGCAGTTGCGAACGGCTTTCCTGAGCATGCACGAAAGTCCTTCTGGACAGGTGTTGCTGTCAGGGCTCGGCACTCCCTCTTTGGTTTCTCCAGCGCTCCGACAAGGTGTAGCTATAGTTGAAGCTCCAGTAGACCAGGAGGAGTCCTCTGCAGATCATTCATCAGAGTCTGATACAGGAGGGCAAATCTCTCTGGTTGCTGATTCCCTTGCTTACGATTCAGGAGATGATAGCTACGAAGCCAGAGGTGATGTTGTTCTGCGCCAAGGTAAAGTAGAGTTGCAGGCAGAGGAAATCCTCTGGCAAGCCACGACTCAGGATGCTGCGGCGCAAGGGTCCGTTAAACTCAATGACGGCGGCGCTGAATTTTCCGGTGATCGTCTACAATACAATATGGCCACCAGGCAGGGGCAGATCCATGACGGTCGGGTTTTCGTCCGTGAAGGCAACTTCCACCTGGTTGGTGAGCAGATTGAAAAGCATGGTCAGGTTGATTATTTTGTCAAAAATGGCAGTTTCACAACTTGTGATGGTGATATCCCTGACTGGAAATTTTCTGCCAGTGAAATCGATGTAACACTGGGAGGCTATGCTCAAGCCAAGAATATCTGGTTCCACATCAAAGATGTACCTATACTCTATGTACCTTATTTTGCCTTCCCGGTGCAGACAGGGCGGGAGTCGGGCTTCCTGGTGCCTCGGTTTGGCTATTCAAATAACAAAGGGACACGGTTGTCTGCTGCCTGGTACCAGGTTATAGACCGTCATCTTGATGCAACAATTTATCTCGATTATCTCTCTAATGTTGGCCTTAGCAAGGGGCTTGAATACCGTTATGCCCTGGCAAACCAGAATAACGGCAAGGCATTTTATTCCCATGTTACGGGGCTCAAAGGGACTCCGAATCTCTATTACCTGAAGTGGGAGCATCGTGGAGAGTTGCCTGAATACTGGCGTCTTACCATTGATGCTGAATACACTAACAAACAGCTCTTTTTTGAAGAGTTTGGTGAGGTTGCCGAGGACTATAATCGCGACAAAACAGTTTCAACATTGATCCTGCAGCGCAATTGGCAAAAGCTCAATCTGGTTAGTTATGCACGCTACATCAAAGATCTGGAAAACAATAACGATGCGACCTTGCAGCGTTTTCCCGAATTGGGGCTAGGTTTGATTCGCTATCGTCTTGGTGATACACCTTTTTATGCTGGTCTGGAAAGTTACGCGACCAGCTTCCAGCGTAATGAGGGTGAGGATGGTGAGCGACTTTACTTAAAACCTTTCCTGTCAGCGGTATTTAAACCGGGCTCGTGGTTAGATATTGTTCCGCAGGTGGCTCTTTATGAAAGGCTCTACAGTACTGATTCCGGAGATAAGGAAAAATTTGTCCCCGAATTATCTCTGGGCCTGGCTACGCGTTTGGTGAAGAACTTTGCTGTCAATCGATGGGGCATTGAACGTATTCAGCACAGTATTGAACCGAAGGCGGTTTATACCTATGTGCCCGACAAAGACCAGGATGGCTTGCCATTGTTTGACCTCTTTGACCGAATTGGGCGACAGAATGACATCGCCTACGCGCTGGTCAATCGTTTGACTGCCAGCAGTATTGCTGCAGATGGTTCGATGGCTTACCGTGAACTCTTCAACTTGAGGCTTTCTCAGAGTTACGACATTGATGAAGCCAGAAATAACCGCACAGGGGAAAGCCGGCCATTCTCTGATGTGCGTGTTGAGCTGGATTTCCAGCCGACCAGGTACCTCTCTGTGGACGCAGAAAGCCGGATTCCTGTTTATGGTGACACTGGTTTTCGAACTCTGCGGGTCGGTACCTCTGTCAAGGATGGCACGGGGAATGCTATCGAAATTGATTACACTTACAGAGACGCAGATTTTGTGAGTGTTGCTACAGATTATATAAAGATCCAGTTTGCTACCTCTGTTTTGAAGCCGGTTTATGCTAACTTTGAAGAACGTTATGATTTTCGTGAAAACCGTGAGCTTGAGAAAGTTCTTGGTCTGGAATATCGCTCAAAATGTTGGAGTATTTTGATGACATACCGCAATCGTTACCGAGAGCATAGTCAGAATGATAATGAACTTATGATGACTTTTGTCTTGGCTGGGCTTGGGCAAGTACATGGCTTAGGCACTGGTTTCTAAACCTTTCACTAGGAGCCTGTCTGACAATAAGGGGCGAAGCGAAAGCCCAGAAGTTTGACAAAAATGAAATATTTGTTATCCTCATCAAGTTACTTGCTTGCCAACCATCCGATGGGGCTCATTGTGAGCCGGGTTGGGCGGCTATATTGATCCAGAAGGGAGGTGTCATACAGGAGGGATTGCAGGATTTTATGCCCACATCGGGTTCTTTTTATTTTGCTTATGGAGGGAAATGTAATGAAGAGTTATCTGTTAATGATGGTCCTGTTAGTTGTTGTCGCCATAGCCGGTTTTTCGCCGGTATCCGCTAGTGCAGCTGAGAGTCCTGCAGCGAAAACAATCACTGAAATAATTCATCTCAATCAAGCTACTGCTGAACAATTGCAGGCACTACCCGGTGTCGGACCGGCACTGTCCGAACGAATTGTGGTCTATCGCACCGAACATGGGGCCTTCAGCAGTGTAGACCAATTGACTGAGGTTCAAGGTATTGGTCAAGCAAAGATGGCGAAGTTTCGAACGCAACTGACTGTTGATTAATCGGTCACAAAAGGCCTGCTCCATTATCCATTGGGCAGGCCTTTTATCGTTGTGCCGGTTATCCCGCCTGTTTTTGCGTTTGTGATATTCAACTCTTACTTGAGCCTGTTTGCGAAAAACATTGATTTTTAATGTGATTTGATGAAATAATCTACTGTTAAAGGGTTTTCTTTTATGTGTTGGCAGGTTATCTGCGTAGGGGTTTATTATGGCGGGAAGCCCCGCTCAAGCTTCACGTCCTGATAGAGGACGACTTAATCTCTGGCCGTTGGCACTGGTTGCGCTTATCCTCGGCTTCGCTCTATTTGGTGATCGGGGGATTCTGCACATGTTGAAGCTTTCGGGCCAGAAGGCAGGCTTGACTCAGAAACTTGCTGAGTTGAAAGCTCAAAATGAGGAGTTGCGAATCGAAATCGCGTTACTGCGTAATGATCCTCTCTATATTGAGCGAATTGCACGCATAGAACTGGGCATGGTTCGTGATGACGAGTTGGTTTTCCAGTTCACCGATCGCAGGTAACCCCTTTCTTTTGTTCAGTTTGTCAGGCCCACTCCGCCGAGGCGGAGTGGGCCTTTAATGTCCTTGGTAAAGCATAATTTCATCAATAAGTTCAGTTAACTATTTCAATAACATGCCCTCATTCGTGAGAGCTTTCGTGAGAGCTTTCGTGAGAGCAGAGCTTGACACTCCACTAGGGCAGCGCTAACATACACTGCTTTTTAACTCTTTTGTGAGCTGTGTTAATGACTGAAGATACACGCAAACTCTGCTTGAACTGTGCTTGGCGCGCCAATTGCGCCAAACGGTTCTCCATGGAAGACAGTACTACGCTGCATTGCCCTGATTATTCTGAGGATGTCACCTTGCGTAAAGCTGAGGGGCAGAATATTCCTGATGTTGAGGAGAATTGCCCCTGATGTTTAGGAGAAGAGACTAAGTGATAAAGGACCGCCTGCGCTGGCAGATTGCCGATGCACTACAAACCTGCTTTAAGAACAAAACCCTGCACTCGTGCACTGTTCCTGAGATACAGATCGAAGTACCAGGAAACCCGGAGCATGGCGATTTTGCCTCCAATTTGGCAATGACCATGGCTCGCGCCGAGAGAAAATCTCCCCGTCAAATTGCTGAAGCGTTGGTCACTGCTCTTGATGATTGTGATTTCTTAAGCAAAGTTGAGATTGCCGGACCGGGTTTTATTAATTTCACGTTAACTGCAGCCGTTTGGCATCAGGTGCTGGATGAAATCACCGCTAAAGGTGAAAAGTACGGGTTTTCGCAGATTGGCCAAGGGCGTAAAGTCCAGGTTGAGTTTGTCAGCGCTAACCCAACCGGTCCTTTGCATATCGGACACGGTCGTGGTGCTGTCACCGGTGATGCTGTTGCTGCAGTTATGCAGGCCGCCGGTTATGATGTCCAGCGTGAATATTATATTAATGATGCTGGTAACCAAATGCGCACGCTGGGGCTCTCCTTGTTGTTGCGCTACCGTGAGATGTGTGGGCAGCCGGTTGCTTTTCCGGAAGACTGCTATCAGGGTGATTATATTATCTCATTGGCTAAAGAGGTTCATGAGGCCGAGGGAACTCGCTACATGGGGCTTGAGGAAGACGCAGCGATCAAAATCCTGGGGCAGTTAGGTAGTGATCGGATTCTTGTCGGTATCCGTGAGGATCTCAAGGCCTTCGGAATCACTTTTGATCAATGGTTCAGTGAGCAGGGTCTTTTTGATCGCGGTGAAGTTGCTGCCGGTCTTGAATTGCTGGCTGAAAAAGGGCTGACCTACGATAAAGATGGTGCTACATGGTTTCGCACTACCGATTTTGGTGATGACAAGGACCGCGTACTGGTCCGTTCTAACGGAGACACCACTTACTTTGCGTCAGATGTCGCTTACCATCTGGAAAAATTCGGTCGCGGTCTTGAAACTCTGATTGATGTCTGGGGGGCAGACCACCACGGTTACGTGCAGCGTATGAAAGCCGTTATCAAGGGCATCGGCCGCAATCCTGATGACTTGCAAGTTATTCTGGTGCAGTTGGTCAGTCTGTTACGTGAAGGTGAACCGGTGGCTATGAGTACCCGATCTGGTGAGTTTATCACTCTGCGTGAGGTTATTGATGAAGTTGGCAAGGACGCCAGTCGGTTTCTCTTCCTACTCAGACGTGCTGATAGCCCTCTTGATTTTGACCTGGAGCTCGCCAAGCGTCAGAGCAACGATAATCCAGTCTACTATGTGCAGTATGCCCATGCCCGGGTCTGCAGTATCAATCGGAATGCATTAGAGCAAGGTGTTGTGTTGCCTAAGCCTGATGCTGCCGATCTTTCCTGTTTGATTCTGCCTGAAGAGCTGTCCCTGGCTAAACAGCTGGCCCGCTACCCCGAAACCATTGTTGGTGCAGCCCAGAATCATGAACCGCATCGGGTTGTGTACTATCTGCAGGAACTTGCCTCCCAATTCCACAGTTACTATAATCGACAACGTGTTTTAGAGGATGATTCTGCGACCACTCAAGCGCGACTTTATCTGGTCAACGGTATCCGAATTGTCTTGGCCAATGCATTGAACCTGCTTGGGGTTGACGCTCCGGAGCGGATGTAATTGCATGTACGCTTTAATCCAGGTGTCTGATCGGCTGCTGGCAGGGGATAGATCTTATGGTACAACAGGTGGCGACACGTTCACAGCGACGTATCGAGCGTAAACAAGTCGTCCTTATTGCTTTTTTGATTTTCGTTGTGGCAGGAGTCAGTTTTTGCCTCGGTGTTATATTCGGTCAGAGTGGTGGCTCTTTGCCAGGTTTTTCCGCTGACAGCAAAAAGCCGAAACTGCCTATGGTGGTTAATATCGCACCACCACCGCCACCAAAAGAGGCATCAGCAAAGCCAGAGAAAGAGGAGAAGTTGACCTTTTATGACAATTTGCCCAAGGGAAAACAGGCCCCCCTTGGCAGTGGGATCAACTTGCCTCCAGAGAGGAAAAAGGTGGCGACAAAAACCAAGAAGAGCAAGGCTAAGCTTGTCTCTTTGCCACCTGTGACGACACAAAAACCAGTAACTCCACCGGCCGCTTCGACAGATGGTGCCTTCGTTGTGCAGATTGCCTCTTTCCGCACCAGTGAGGATGCCAGGAAGTTAACCAGTCGTCTTAAAAGCCATAAAGTGACAACTTTTATAGAATCAGCCAACCTTGGCGAAAAGGGTGTATGGTACAGGGTGCTGGCCGGGCCCTATACAAGTCGTGAAAAAGCCGATCAGGCTGCAGCCTTTCTACAGGAAAAAGAGCGACTCTCTGTTTTGGTAAGACAGCGCTGAAGCTGGTGATTTTTCCTTGACATAGTGATGAGGTACAGGTAGATTCCGAAATTCTTGTTGCGGGGTGGAGCAGTCAGGTAGCTCGTCGGGCTCATAACCCGAAGGTCGGAAGTTCAAATCTTCCCCCCGCTACCAATAAAGTAATCGGCCGCCCTTTTGACGGTCGGCTGGTTTTTGGCGGTGTAGCTCAGTTGGTTAGAGCATGCGGCTCATATCCGCAGTGTCCGGAGTTCGAATCTCTGCACCGCCACCACACTGACAGAGCCCTCTTCCAACCTCGGAAGGGGGTTATGTGTTTATGGGAGAGCGTTGGGCGCTCTCTTCGGTAATCGACAAATGTCTCTGCAAAGCCGTTTTCATAAGTCTCTGCTGAAATCCGGTTGCATTCCGGCGGGCAGTCGTGTGCTTGTTGCTGTTTCCGGCGGTGCCGATTCTGTGGCACTCTTGTCCCTGTTACATCATGTCGCAGGCGAGATAGGTTTATCCTTGGAAGCAGCCCATCTCGACCATGCTTTGCGCGAGTCAAGTTGTGCTGATGCTCGCTTTGTAGGGGAACTGTGTCTTCGTTTGAATGTTACGCTGACGATGGAACGTCGGGACGTGGCGGCAATTGCAAGGCAGTGTAAAGGAAATCTCGAAGAGGTTGCCAGGGAAGAACGCCTGGATTTTCTAGAGAAGACTGCACAGGCCCGCAATTGTCATTTAATTGCGCTTGGGCACCATGCCGACGATCAGGCGGAAACCTTTTTGTTGCGGCTATTACGTGGTGCAGGTACGACAGGTCTCGCGGGCATGCGCATGGTTAACGAGGCTGTAGTGCGCCCCTTGCTGCCATTCCATCGCACCGATCTGCTCGCTTATATCAGGGACGAGGGCCTCACCTGGCGAGAGGACGAAAGCAATCAGGACCAGACGTTTACCCGCAATCGAGTCCGTCATCAACTCCTGCCGCTTCTAGCGAGCTTTAACCCGAATATCAGTAGTCAGCTTGCCGGTCTTTGTGAGCAGATGCGTCAGGATGATGACTTCTGGCTAGAGCAAGTTGCTCAAGAGCTGACCCGGTGTGGTCAATGTCAAAACGATAGCTATCATCTGGATCGATCGTTGCTGCTTGAACTGGCTCCAGCACTGGCGGGGCGCATAATCAGGGCTGCTTTGCAACAGGTTCGGGGTGATCTGCGTGGCCTGACCGCAGCCCACATTGCAGATATTATGCAACTGATTAATCAAGGGCCTCCACAGGGAGAACTCAGCTTACCTGGTGTCTGGGTCGCCCGACGTTATGAGAGTCTCTTGTTGCGCAGGCAAAAGCCCGAACCAATCGAATATTTTGAACTCATTTTGAACCAACCTGGAACTTATCAATTGCCCGATGGCAGATCGTTGCATGTGTCTTTGCAAGATCAGACTTGCGACGATAGCACTGCGTCTGTTGAATTTGCTCAGGTGTCCCTGACCTTTCCTTTGCTGCTCCGACCTTGCCGGCCGGGCGACCGTTTTCGTCCGTCTGGTATGAAAGGGACCAAGAAACTTCAGGACCTTTTTGTTGACCTGAAATTGACCAAGGAAGATCGGCAGGAAACACTGTTGTTACTTAAGGATGAGGAAGTCCTCTGGGTAGTAGGTTTGCGTCGAGGTGAGGGACACTGGGCGGAGAATAACGCGCCCGTACTACGGATCGTTCTCAATCCTGAAAGTGAGTCATAATCGACTTGTGATAGTAGAACCGTTATGGTAATGTTTTTAGCAAATTTATAACGCCAAACACCGCATTTTTCAGGTGTTTTCAGTCTTAGGGGGTACATGTGAACCAGTTTTATAAAAATCTCGCACTCTGGTTGGTCATCTCGTTGGTTATGATCATGCTGTTCAATATGATGACCCAACAGAAGCAAGATCTCAAACCGGTCCCTTACACAACTTTTGTAGCCGCTGTGGAAGGTGGTGAAGTTGTTGATGTGACAATTCAGGGTTCGGATATCTCGGGTACATATAGTGATGGCTCGGCCTTTAAAACCTATGCTCCGAATGACCCTGATTTGATCAGTACGCTGCGTGATAAAAATGTTGTGATCAAAGCTGAGCCAGATGAGACCAATAGTTTTTGGATGACCATGCTTGTATCGTGGGGGCCAATTCTGCTGCTGATAGCCGTCTGGATTTTCTTTATGCGGCAGATGCAGTCCGGTGGCGGCAAGGCGATGAGCTTTGGCAAGAGCCGGGCCAAGTTGCTCAATGAAACCCAGGCCAAGATCACCTTTGACGATGTGGCCGGAATTGACGAAGCCAAAAATGAGTTGGAAGAAGTTGTTGCCTTTCTGAAAGACCCGAAAAAGTTCTCCCGGCTCGGTGGCCGTATCCCAAAAGGTGTGCTGCTGGTTGGTGCACCGGGGACCGGAAAAACCTTATTGGGCAGGGCGATTGCCGGTGAGGCCGGAGTGCCGTTTTTCTCTATCTCAGGTTCCGATTTTGTCGAGATGTTCGTCGGCGTGGGCGCCAGCCGTGTTCGAGATCTTTTCGTGCAGGGAAAGAAGAATGCTCCATGTATCATATTCATCGATGAAATTGATGCTGTTGGCCGCCATCGTGGTGCCGGTATGGGGGGTGGGCACGACGAGCGTGAACAGACCCTCAATCAACTGTTGGTCGAGATGGACGGTTTCGAATCGAATGAGGGTGTCATCCTGATTGCGGCTACCAATCGCCCTGACGTTCTCGACCCGGCGTTGCTGCGTCCCGGACGTTTCGACCGCCAGGTGGTTGTACCACTTCCTGATATTCGTGGCCGGGCCATGATCCTGAAGGTACATGCTCGCAAGGTTCCCCTGGCCAAAGGTGTTGATCTCGAAGTTATTGCCAAGGGTACGCCCGGGTTCTCGGGTGCCGACCTGGAAAACCTGATCAATGAGGCGGCTCTTCTGGCGGCACGTGCCAATAAGAACGAAGTTGACCGTGAGGATATTGAGAGCGCCAAGGACAAGGTTTTGATGGGTGCCGAGCGGCGTTCCATGGTGATCACTGAAGAAGAAAAGAAAGTGACTGCCTACCATGAAACCGGCCATGCACTGGTGGCTATGTATATTCCTGAGGCTGATCCGGTTCATAAGGTATCGATCATCCCGCGTGGTCGGGCTATGGGCGTCACTATGTATTTGCCTACGGAGGAGAAGTACAACGAAACCAAAGATGGTTTGAATGTTAAGATATGTGCTCTTCTCGGTGGCAGGGTTGCCGAGGAACTGATCTTTGACAGTATTACCAGTGGTGCTTCAAACGACCTGGAGCGGGTGACCCTTATTGCTCGTAAAATGGTCTGTGAGTGGGGTATGAGCGACAAGCTTGGACCTTTGGCCTTTGGCGAAAAAGATGGTGAGGTTTTTCTCGGTCGTGATTTTGGTCATGTTAAGAATTACAGTGAAGCAACAGCTATGCTCATCGACGATGAAATTCGGCGGATTGTCGAAGAAAACCATGCGCGTACGCGTAAAATTCTTACCGAGCATAAGGATGCCCTGATCAAGGTTGCCGAGGCATTACTCGAACGAGAAAATATGGACGGTAGTGAAATTAGAGAAATGATTTTTGGCCCAGAGGAAGTGAAGCCGGAGGAAGTGAAGCCGGAGGAAGTGAAGCCGGAGGAAGTGAAGCCGGAAGAGTCCACTGACACCGTTGATTGATGACGTTGCTCCTGCAAAATAATCTATTGTGGAGGAATAATCAAAGGACTTGAAGTACATCCTGGTCCGCAGCCGGAATATCTAGCAGGTCGAACAGTCCGGTTAGATCTGAAAGCTCCGTGTATCGTCGGTATCCTGAATGTTACCCCAGATTCCTTCTCAGATGGTGGTCGTTTCTCTACGGTTGATGCGGCACTTGAGCAGAGTCGACGCATGGCCCGGGAAGGGGCTGCGCTGATTGATGTTGGCGGCGAGAGTACCAGGCCCGGGGCGTCTTCAGTCTCGGTGGCAGAGGAATTGGATCGGGTTATTCCGGTTATCGAGACCCTGCATCGTGAATTGGTTCTGCCACTTTCTATAGATACCAACAAGAGTGCCGTTGCCGCTGCGGCCGTTGCGGCCGGGGTTGAGTTTGTCAACGATATCAGCGGCTTGACCTTTGATCCACAAATGGCAGAGGTTGTTGCCTCTTCAGGGGCTGGTCTGATTGTGATGCACACCTGCGGTGGGCCAGAGGCTATGCAACGGAACACACATTACGATGATGTGGTTTCAGATGTTGTCGCCGCGCTTCGTCGTAGCGTCGATCTTGCCGAGAGGGCAGGGGTTGCAGGCAATAAGATCGCCATTGATCCGGGTATCGGCTTCGGTAAGGATGTGACTGGAAATCTGGAGCTTCTGCGTCGGACGGCTTCTCTGACAGAGCTGGGCCGACCAGTCATGCTGGGCACGTCGCGCAAAAGTTTTATTGGCCTGGTTTTGGCTCAGAATGACCCCGGTGATCGTCTTGCCGGAACCCTGGCAACAATTGCTCTTGGCTTCGCCGGAGGGGCTCGCATCTTCCGGGTTCATGATGTTGCTGCTGCACACCAGGCTGCCCTGATGGCTCAGGCAGTCTGCTGCGGAGCAGAGTGGTGATTTTTCTGTAGGGGGTTTTTGGATGTTCGAGCTGCTGACAAATTTCCGCTGGTTTCTGGATCTGCTCGACATCCTGCTGGTCGCTTTCATCATTTATCGGATCATGCTGCTCATCAAGGGAACCCGGGCAGTGCAGATGCTGCTCGGTCTGGCGGTCATCCTTATTGTCTATGTAGCATCCCAGCTTGGCGGTCTCTATACTCTCAACTGGATTCTTAATAATTTCCTCTCCTCGATCATCCTCGTTATAGTTGTTCTTTTTCAGCACGATATCCGTCGGGCCCTGATTCGTGTCGGTCGTAATCCTTTTTTCGCCGATCTCTCTTTACGTGAAGAGACAAGTGTCATCGATGAGCTCTGCAAAGGGTGTGTCGCCCTCTCACAGAAACGTCTTGGCGCTCTAATCGTTATCGAGCGTGAGACTGGAATCAATGATTTTCTTGAAGTCGGTATCGAACTGGATGCCAAACCCTCCAGTGATCTGATCCTTGCGATCTTCCATCACGCTTCCCCTATGCACGATGGTGCGGTTATCCTGCAACGTGGACGGATTACCCGGGCGGGATGTTTCCTGCCGTTGACTCAGGATCTTACCGTCAGTCCACACTATGGTACACGCCATCGTGCTGCAATCGGCTTGACCGAACTGGTTGATGCTGTCGTTATTGTTGTTTCCGAGGAGACCGGACGGATTTCTGTCGTGGTCGGTGGGAAAATAACCAGAGATCTGGAAATAACCACACTTAAGAAAGTTCTCAACCGCCTGCTTGAACCACGCCGTCTGCGCGGCAAGAAGAGTTGATCATGATCGAAAGGATTTTTGAAAACTGGGTATTGAAAATTATCTCTTTGGCTTTTGCCGTGGTTCTCTGGTTCTTTGTTATGGGTGAAAGTCGCATGGAAGTCACCCACATAGTGCCACTGGAATATGAAAGTCTTCCTGAAGGGTTGATGATTGCCAATGAAGTGCCAACTGTTGTTTCACTCAGGATTAGTGGCCCACGTGCATTACAGGGTAATCTTAGCCCGGCTGACATCAGCCTCAGAGTTGATTTGAAAAATCTCACTGCAGGAGTGACCTCGTTTAAACGCCTTGAAGAGAGCCTTAACATCCCCAAAGGTTTAAAAATAACTAGAATATCACCTTCCTATGTTGATGTTAAACTGGAAAAGGTGCGTGAGCGAGATGTGCCGGTGCGCGTTGTTTTAACTGGTAGTCCGGCTGCTGGCTTTATCGTCAAGTCTGTCAAATCGACTCCGGTGAAGGTTGTTGTCTCAGGGGCAGAGAGCGAGCTCAAAGGAGTTTCCGAGGTTGTCACCGAGGGGATAGATTTGACCAATGTTCAGGAAAGTTTTTCCCAGATTGTGGCTATCAGTTACATCGGCAACTATACCGATCTGAAGGATACGAAAACGGTTGAAGTCCAGGTTGTTCTGCAGGTAGACCCAAACTATGTACCGCCAAAACCTTTAGAAGGACCACTTGTGGAAGAATCAGGGCTAGAAACCAACCTAGAGGGGGAAGATAAAAAATAATGGCCAAGCAGCTTTTTGGTACTGACGGCGTGCGCGGTATTGCCAACATGCACCCGATGACAACGGAAATAGCCATGCAGCTGGGACGTGCTGCGGCCTATGTATTCAAACACGATGACCGGCGCAGCCGGATCGTGATTGGCAAAGATACGCGTTTATCCGGCTATATGATCGAAAATGCTTTGGCAGCCGGGATCTGTTCCATGGGCGTTGATGTTTTGCTGGTTGGCCCCTTGCCGACCCCTGGTATTGCATTCATTACTGCCTCGATGCGGGCCGATGCTGGTGTTGTGATTTCTGCTTCGCATAATCCTTACCATGATAACGGCATAAAATTCTTTGCTCGCGATGGTTTCAAGCTGCCAGATGCAATGGAATTGCAGATTGAAGATCTGATTTTTTCTGATCGGATCGATTCTCTGCGGCCAACAGCTGAAGAGGTGGGTAAGGCTTTCCGTGTTGATGACGCCATAGGCCGTTACATTGTTTTTCTCAAAAACACTTTCCCCCGAGAACTCGATCTGGTCGGGCTGAAAATTGTTCTGGACTGTGCACACGGGGCTGCCTACCGAGTTGCTCCGGCTGTTCTTGAGGAGCTGGGAGCTGAAGTGTTTGCCTATGGTGTCGAACCTGACGGGACTAATATTAATTCCGGTTGTGGCTCCACTCATCCTGAAGTGATTTCTGCTGCGGTACGTGAGCATGGTGCTGACCTGGGGATTGCCCTTGATGGTGACGCTGATCGCTGTATCTTTGTTGATGAGCAAGGCAACGAGGTTGATGGTGACCATATTATGGCAATTTGCGCCATCGACATGCTCAAGCGCGATGCTCTGCCGCAGCGCACTGTGGTTGCGACCGTGATGTCGAATATGGGGCTTGATATTGCCCTGCGTCAGGCTGGTGGCAAGATCATTAAAACTGACGTTGGCGATCGTTATGTGGTTGAGGAGATGCGCCGCAACGGTTATCGATTTGGTGGTGAGCAATCTGGCCATCTGGTATTCCTGGATCACAATACGACCGGGGATGGCATGCTTTCGGCTCTGCAGGTCCTGGCGATCTTGCAGAAAAGTGGCAAGCAGCTTTCGGGGCTTGCTTCTGTCATGACAGCGTTGCCTCAGATTCTCGTGAATGTCCGGGTTCGTGAACGACGCAATGTTGAGGAAATGCCTGAGGTAAAGAAACTTATTGACGATGTTGAGAGTCGCCTGGGTGATTCTGGTCGGGTACTGATACGTTATTCAGGGACAGAACCCCTGATGAGAATCATGCTCGAAGGTCGGGATCAGGATGAGATCACCGATATGGCCGATGAAATTGCCCTGGTTGTAAAGGGGCTGATTGGAGAATAGGTATGGCCAAGCTGGGAGTTAATGTTGATCATGTCGCAACCATTCGTCAGGCCCGGGGTGGGACCGAGCCAGACCCTGTAACCGCCGCGGCGATAGCGGAACTGGCCGGGGCTGATGGCATTACGGTCCATCTGCGCGAAGACCGTCGGCACATTCAGGATCGAGATGTTATGCTGTTGCGGCGAACGGTGCAAACCCACCTGAACCTGGAAATGGCGGCTACCGACGAAATGGTGGCGGTCGCCATGAAGATTGTTCCCGATTATGTGACTCTGGTTCCGGAAAAGCGTCAGGAATTGACTACCGAGGGCGGCCTTGATGTGGTCAAATACAAGCAGAAGTTGACCAGCAAGATTGACCTTCTGCATCAGGCTGGTATCACCGTCAGCCTCTTTGTGGATCCTGATCTTGAGCAATTGAAGGCCAGTGCCAGGGCCAAGGCGGATTATGTCGAAATTCATACCGGAACTTATTGTGATGCCAAGGGTAAGGAGCAGGTTGTTGAGCTAGCCAAGATTGAAGAGGCTATCAGAGCTGGTAAAAAACTTGGTCTTGGAGTCAATGCCGGACATGGTCTCAACTACCAGAATACTCGGCAAGTTGTCGCGTTGAGGGGCGTTGAGGAATACAATATCGGCCATAGTATCATTGCGCGAGCAGTTCTAGTCGGGCTTGATCGGGCGGTACGAGAGATGGTTGAACTGGTGCGTGGGGGCTGATTATGCCGATCATAGGCTTGGGGACAGACCTGGCCAGGGTTGAACGCTTTCGGACCTTTGTCACAGATAACAAGACCGCCCTGTTGGGACGGCTTTTTACTCTTGGTGAACGCGAGTATGCTTTTGCCAAAAAGGATCCGTCACCGCACTTGGCGGCACGTTTTGCCGCCAAGGAGTCTTGCCTTAAAGCTTTCGGGTTAGGCTTGCGGGAAGGAATCAGTTGGCAGGATATGGAAGTTGTTCCCGATGAACTGGGTCGTCCTGATTTGCAACTCTCGGGGCGTGCCGCCGAGATTGCTGCTGCAAAACAGATTGAAGTGGTACACTTATCCTATAGCCATGATGGTGACTATGCCGTTGCTACTGTGATTCTGGAACGCTTATGAAAGTTTTGACTGCTGCGCAAATGCAGGCGGTTGATTGCCGGACAATCGACGAAATCGGGATTCCCGGTGTTGTGCTGATGGAGAATGCCGGCCGTAGTGTTGCTGAAGAAATTATACAGCGTTTTTCACTGACAGGTACTCCTTTGACAGTTTCCCCTCGGGCGCTGATTTTTGCCGGTAAAGGTAATAACGGTGGTGATGGTTACGTGATTGCCAGGCATCTTCTGAACCAGGGGTGGGGTGTGCAAACCCTGGTTCTGGCAGAGCGTGATGCCATCAAGGACGATGCTGCACTGAATCTCACCGCTCTGGAGAACTGTGGCGGTCTGGTCGATTTTGTTTCGGACAGTAAGACCTTGGCAACTTGCCTTGCAGCTATTGGCGAATTTACGGTGCTGGTTGATGCTATATTTGGTACCGGCCTTGCTAAACCGGCACAAGGGCTCTATCTGCAGGCCATTGAGTGGCTTAATCAGCAACTCTCACCAGTCATTGCTGTTGATATTTCTTCCGGTGTAGATGCCTCAACCGGTCGAGTTTTGGGTACTGCTGTGAACTCGACATTGACAGTTTCTTTCGCGTTCCCCAAGGTTGGCCAGGTCAGCTACCCTGGTGCCGGACTGTCTGGCGAACTAGTGACAGTGGACATAGGTATTCCAGAGCAGATTGCCGGGCAGACTTCGACCGACTGCCTGCTGATTGATGCCGCAGAAGCCAGATGTTTGCTGCCTGTACGCAGTCGGGATGGTCACAAGGGAACCTTTGGGCATCTCCTGATTGTTGCTGGCTCCACAGGAAAAGGTGGCGCTGCGGTTATGGTCGCAGAGTCCGGTTTGCGAGCTGGTGCTGGCCTGGTAACTCTGGCTTGTCCGCAGAGTATTCAGCCTATCCTTGCATGCCAACTCACTGAAGTCATGACTGTGCCTCTTGCTGATTCAAAAGGTGAGATCAGCTTGTTGTCTTATGAAGATATTAAGGTTTTGGCCAAAGGGAAACAGGCGTTGGCGATCGGCCCAGGACTAGGGCTTGGTGAAGAGATGAGCGACTTGGTTTGTCGGTTGACACAAGATTCTGATCTGCCCATGGTTATAGATGCTGATGGCTTGACCGCACTCTGTGGGCATACAGATATGCTTGGTTTTCATACGGACAGGCCGATTGTGCTGACGCCTCATCCAGGTGAAATGGCGCGACTGACTGGTTTGTCTGTTGACGAAATTCAGGCAAACCGTTTTGTAGTGGCGAGAGATTTCGCTGTGCGTCATAGTGTGGTCTTGGTGCTTAAGGGTGCCCGGACTCTGACGGCCTCGCCTGATGGGCACGTTCACGTTAATAGTAGTGGCCACGCAGGGCTGGCAAGCGGCGGCATGGGGGATGTCCTGACAGGTCTGATCGGTAGTTTTCTGGCTCAGGGCCTGGCGGCAATGGATGCGGCCACCCTCGGTGTTTATCTGCACGGGATGGCTGCGGATCGGTTGCTGGCAACCTTTGGTGATGCCGGGTTGCTGGCTACTGATATTATCTACGAAATCCCTGCCACGCGGCAGGCTTTATCGAAGGAGGGTTAGATGTTGACAGCTGGCGATATCATGACGACGGAAATACACACGGTACACCAGGATACTGAGATCAAAGATCTGGCGGGCATGTTTGTCGAGCACAATGTCAATGCTATGCCGGTCCTTGATGATGACGATATGCTGGTTGGTATGGTTACCCAGACAGATCTCGTGGAGCAGGGCAAGCCTCTGCATATTCCCACTGTGATCTCTTTGTTTGACTGGGTTCTCTATCTGGAAAGCCCCAAAATTTTCTCAGAACAGGTGCGCAAGGTTACGGCACGCAAGGTTGGTGATATCTGTGCAAAAGATATAGTTACCTGCGCACCGAAGACCCCCGTTGCTATGGTGGCCAGTCTGATGGTGGACAACAAGGTTCACCTGGTTCCGGTTGTTATTGATGGTCGGATGGTCGGAGTGGTTGCCCGTCTCGATATCATTCGCACTATGGGCGAATAAGTTTGCGATGTTGGCAGATGATAAGCGCAGGACCTGAAGACACCCGTGCTCTAGGACAATTGCTTGGTGAACTAGCTGATGCTGGTCTGGTTGTGCTCCTGAATGGTGATCTGGGTGCGGGGAAAACCTGCTTTGCCCAAGGAGTGGCCAGCGGCTTGGGAGTTTCATCAGTATCGCCGGTTACCAGCCCGAGCTATACCTTGTTAAACATTCACCACGGACGCCTGCCTCTCTATCACTTTGACCTTTACCGTCTCTCGCAAGTCGATGATCTTGCCGAGTTGGGTTACGATGAATTTGCTGAAGGCGATGGTCTGACCCTGGTTGAATGGGCTGATCGCATGACGGATGCACTGAGTGCGTCTGTGATTGTTTCCATTGAACATCTTACCGAACTACAGCGTAAACTTTGTTTGGCTGCGCTGGATGATTGTGGCGAGAATCTTTTGGAGCATTTAGCCTCGCAATGGCAAGGATAAACCCGCACTATGCTCTGTTAAAACTTTGGCTTGTGAAAACCTTTGACGGCCAGAGGGAATACTGTTATTAAGTCCTACTGACCATATCTCATATTGGTGGGTTTTTTAGTCGGAAATGAATTTATTGATAACAACGCACCAGGAAGGATTAGCTACAGATGGCACTAGTGGTTCAAAAATATGGTGGTACCTCAGTAGGAACCATCGAAAAAATACAGAATGTAGCCCGTAGGGTTGCACGCACTTATGATGCTGGCAACGACATGGTTGTGGTTGTTTCGGCTATGGCCGGTGAGACCAATAGATTGGTCGCTCTCTCAGAAGAAATTTGTGAATTCCCGAGTGAGCGTGAATACGATGTTCTGGTCGCAGCCGGTGAGCAGGTTTCCATATCCTTGCTATCAATGGCGCTGCAATCTATGGGATACAAAGCCAAGAGTTATCTCGGGTGGCAGATACCGCTTTATACGGACGATGCTTTTTCAAAGGCACGTATCAATGAGATCGAGGATGCCAATATTCGTAAAGATCTGGACAATGGCATTATTGTCATCGTAGCAGGTTTTCAGGGCCTTGATCGCGACAACAATATCACTACTTTTGGTCGTGGCGGTTCCGACACTTCAGCAGTGGCTGTTGCTGCAGCATTAAAGGCAGATGTCTGCGAAATTCTGACCGATGTTGATGGTGTCTATACTACCGATCCGCGTGTTGTCCCCGAAGCCTCCAAGATCGATAAAATTTCCTATGATGAAATGCTGGAAATGGCTTCGCTAGGATCTAAAGTTCTGCAGATTAGGTCAGTCGAATTTGCCAAGAAGTACGGTGTTGTCGTTCACGTACGTTCCAGTCTAAATGACAATCCAGGAACACTGGTAATGAAGGAGGATGCAGATATGGAAACGGTCCTGGTTTCAGGCGTTGCATATAATAAAGATGAAGCAAAAATTTCCGTGATGCGGGTTCCGGATCAGCCGGGGATCGCTGCGCAACTTTTCACGCCGCTCTCTATGGCAAATATCACAGTGGATATGATTATCCAGAATATTTCACAGGAAGGTTTTACCGATATGACCTTCACGGTGCCTCGATCTGATTTTAAAAAAGCACTTAAGATTGTAGAAGAAACCGCCGTCAAAGTAGGTGCCGCAGGTGTGCAATGCAACGAATCAATCGCCAAGGTTTCGATTGTTGGTGTGGGGATGCGCTCTCATTCCGGTATTGCCAGTAAAATGTTTGAGACGCTTTCAACGGAGGGAGTCAATATCCAGATGATTTCGACCAGCGAGATTAAGGTCTCCTGTGTTATCGATGACAAGTATACCGAACTTGCTGTACGTGTTTTGCATGAGGCTTTCGGTCTGGATAATGGACAAGTTGTTCAAGAATAAATAAAACGTGCTTTCTGAACAAGTGATTGGGAGAGGATGATGAGTAGAGTTTTTCTGTACGATACGACTTTGCGCGATGGTACGCAGGCTGAAGATGTTTCTTTTCTGCTGGCGGATAAAATTCACATTGCCCAGAAACTTGATGAACTTGGTATCGATTATATCGAGGGCGGCTGGCCCGGTTCAAATCCCAAAGATATTGCTTTTTTCAAGGATATCAAGAAGGTCACTCTCAATCACTCCAAAATTGCAGCCTTCGGCTCGACCCGACGGGCCAAAACAACACCGGACAAAGACAACAATATTCAGACCCTGATTCAGGCGGAGCCGGACACGGTTACAATCTTCGGCAAAACCTGGGATTTTCACGTGCGTGAGGCGCTACGCATCAGTCTGGAAGAAAATCTCGAATTGATTTATGACTCACTGGTTTATCTGAAAGATCATGTGCCTGAGGTTGTTTACGATGCCGAGCATTTCTTTGATGGTTACAAGGCGGACCCCGAGTACGCCATTAAAACTCTGGAGGCGGCGCAACAGGCTGGTGTCCACTGTATCGTCCTTTGTGACACCAATGGTGGCTCCCTGCCCTATGAGGTTGCCACAATTATCAAGAAGGTTCAGAAAAGTATTAAGACACCACTCGGCATTCATGCCCATAATGACAGCGAGTGTGCCGTTGCTAACTCTCTGGTGGCGGTCGAACAGGGTGTGGTTCATGTCCAGGGTACGATCAACGGTTTTGGTGAGCGTTGTGGCAATGCCAACCTCTGCTCAATTATTCCTGCCCTTAAACTGAAGATGAATCGCGAGTGTGTCTCTGATGAGCAACTGCAGAGTCTGCGTGTTGCTTCACGCTACATCTATGAACTCGCCAACCTGGTGCCGAACAAGCACCAGGCTTACGTGGGAAATTCTGCCTTTGCCCATAAAGGTGGTGTGCATGTTTCTGCTATCCAGCGTCATCCAGAGACCTACGAGCATATACGTCCGGAAAAGGTTGGTAATGTGACCCGGGTTCTGGTTTCGGACCTTTCTGGCCGTGCCAATATCCTGGCTAAGGCGGAACAGTTCAATATCAATCTGGACAGTAAGGACCCGGTTACTCTGGAAATTCTTGAAGATATCAAGAATCTTGAGAATCAGGGATACCAGTACGAAGGTGCGGAAGCTTCTTTTGAGTTGCTGATGCGACGCGCCATGGGTGAATTGCGTAACTACTTTTCAGTCATCGGCTTCCGGGTTATTGATACCAAACGACATGAAGACGAAATGCCGACTTCCGAGGCAACTGTTCAAGTAAAAGTTGGCGGACGGATTGAACACACCGCGGCAGAGGGAAGTGGCCCCGTAAATGCTCTGGACCATGCCCTGCGTAAAGCCCTCGAACAATTTTATCCAGAGCTGCAGGAAATGAAACTTTTTGATTACAAGGTGCGAGTGCTTCCGGCTGGAAAGGGTACTGCTTCGGTGACGCGAGTCTTGATTGAGTCTGGAGACAAGACGGGTCGCTGGGGTACGGTCGGTGTCAGTGACAACATAATCGATGCTTCTTATCACGCCCTGGTTGACGCACTGCAGTACAAGTTGATGCGCGACCATGTGGCCTAATAACCAGTTCATTGAGATTGTTCACTAACAATGGGCCGACACGTTGCTAGACTCTTTTCTCAGGCACCGCCAGCTTTAACCGTTCTGGCGTTGCTGATTTTTCTAGGTACCCTTTTGAGCCGGGAGGCTTCCACAATGGAAGCTCTCCCGGTTTTTCTGCCTCTGGAACAAGGTATTGTTCAGGTCGAATTGATCTCTGATGGTTTGGAGCCTGGGGTCTATCAATTTAATGACGGTTTGACTCCACGAGACGTCATAAGATTGACGGACCCTGTGTCGGCTGAAAATTTGGCAATTGATTCTGACTGGTCTAAACCTTTGCGCGGTGGTGAAAGTTTCAGGTTCCTGATCAAAAAAGGTCAGAAAATCACCTCGCTTCAGCGCAGATGGATGTCCGCAAGCCATCGAATGGCATTGGCAATCCCGTTGCATCCAGATCGCATGAGCAAGAAAGATTGGAAGGCTTTGCCGGGCATCGGCAATTATCTTGCTGAGCGCATTGAAAATAACCGTCAAATAAATGGCGATTTCGGTTGTTTGGAAGCTTTGAGAAGAGTGAAAGGCATAGGAGAAAAACGGGTAAATCGTTGGCGAGAGTTTTTTTGAGAGTTGTAAGTAACTGTTTTAAAGATGAATTTTTTTGAGATGAAAAATAGTAGCTTTTGCCGGTATTGATTGGTTATAGATTGGCATGCCTTGTGTATTAGTTTCTGTCTACATTCTGAATATGCAGACGCTTAGATGACTGATGCAATGAGGAGGTAATGCCGTGAGATGTCCTAAATGTAAAGGCCGTATGTATGCTGAGAAGTATTACGATTTTGTTCGTGCTTTCGATGCTTGGAAGTGTTGTTCCTGTGGTGAGGTTTTAGACCCGACTATTCTTGCTAATCGTGCCCGCAATCATAATGTCTTCCTCGGTTGAGTAGAAGACTTTCCCTCGAATGAGTTGAGGATAAAGGCTAGACAAAAAAGCCCGGGACTTAAGTTCCGGGCTTTTTTGTCGTTATAATTCCTGTTTCACATAATATTTATTGTCGTAATTGAATGTAACCTCCTTTACAATGACATCTTAACCAATTCAAACAAAAAGTTCGTAGCGGCGGAGGGCTTGTCGGGCAGGTCCTAGTCCCTGTAACTCTGAAAGATCTCAAAGGATTGCTGTCATGTCTGAGAAGAAGAATGCTACTAACTCTTCAGGAAACGCCAGTGGCAAGAACAAAAGGTTGGTGCGAATTCGTCGTTTGATCGAGCGTAAAATGGTTGAAAGTTGGCAGAGTAAGCCACATTTCTTTGTAACCATTGCTGTGGATATGACGGATGTTATCCGTTTCCGAAGGGACCTCGGGGTTACGATCAACGATTTCATTCTGGCGGCTACCTCAGAAGCGCTTAAAGAACATCCATGGGTGAACAGCCACTGGATCGATGGCGAAGCTGTTGAACAGGAGCAGATTCACCTGGCCGTGGCGGTCGCCACGGAAAGCGGCCTGTACTATCCGGTGGTTAAAAATGTAGAGCAGCTTTCCCTGAGACAGCTCAGTAAATCTGCTGCTGATCTGGCAGAAAAGGCACATCTTGACCAGCTTTCTGCTGATGATCAGGATGGTGGCACCTTTACTATCAGCAACATGGGCATGCTCGGAGTGGAATCTTTTGCCGCGATTGTTACGCCGCCGCAAGCCGCTGTTCTGGCTATTGGGACAGTCAAGGGTGAAGTGGTGGTTGACGAACATGAAGAGCTGGTGGTTGCGCCAATGGTGCGTTTGACTCTTTCTGCAGACCATCGGATTCTCGACGGAGCTGATGCAGCCGAGTTCCTTGATTCTCTAAAAAGTTATCTGGAAGCCCCTGTAACACTCATTGCCGGGACTTGTTATGATGATGCCTGATGCTTGCCGAAATGCCCCAGACTCGTAAATCACATATGGACATACCGATTGACAACAGTCAATTTGCCTCGCCTGAGGATCTGATACTCCAGTCGGCTTATTTTGCCGACGTGTTCATGACGCGGCGTCTACTGGACGCCATGCCTGGAATGGTTCTGGTTCTTAACTGCTATCGTCAAATTGTTTTTGCTAACCGTGCTTTCTGTCAGCTTTCGGGACGGTCTGATACAGAAAGCCTGCTAGGTATGCTGGTCGGTGATGTGCTCTTATGCAATGTTGCCATGAATTCCAGGGACGGGTGCGGTACTGGAGAGTCATGTGAAACGTGCGGTGCCCTGATGGCCATGATTTCCGGTTTGCACGGAGAGGAAAGTGTGCAGGAATGCATGTTGACCTGTCAGGATGGTGCCGTTGTGCAGCACTTGACTCTCAGAGTATGGTCGGCACCTCTTAGCTATGATGATGAAAAATTTACTGTTCTGGCTGGAACGGACATCAGTCATGAGCGCCGTCGCCTGGCACTGGAGAAAACTTTTTTTCACGATATCCTCAACCTGGTTGCTAGCATACGAGGTTTTGCTGAACTCATGGAGATCGATGAAGACATTGATCCACTGCATGTCAGTCGTCGTATCCAGATGGCCTCGCAAAGAATTATTGAAGAAATTGACGCGCAACGTGTTCTGCTTGCGGTAGAAAAAGGAGAATTGAACGTTGATAACAATCTACTGGCCAGCAAGGATATTCTGAGAGATATTGTGGAGCTTTACGGAGGGCATGATCTTGCCCGTGAGCGCTCACTGCAGATTGATGACACCTCGGTTGCCACCTTCTTTGTCAGTGACTCAACCCTCTTGAGGCGCATCCTTGGGAATATGGTTAAAAATGCCCTGGAAGCATCGCCGACAGGTGATGTTGTTACCCTCGGTGTCGACATAACTGAAGAGGAGTTGCATTTCTGGGTGCACAACACTTCGGTTATTCAGGGAATCTATCAGCAAAGAATTTTTCAACGAGACTTTTCAACCAAAGGGTCTGGTCGTGGTCTTGGAACCTATAGTATGAAGCTTCTTGGTCATTTTCTCTCTGGTAACGTTCACTTTGTGTCGTCGCCGGGAAGAGGCACCCGGTTTACCCTCAGTTTGCCCGCGGATCTCCCACCAACAACCTCTGTATAGTAGATCATCACCCTGTCGAGGGTGCCCTTTTGTTTGCACCCCCTTTCGCAAAATCTTCATGGTAAACTACCTCTAATCTGTCTTGACCGCTAAAAATATTTGTCAGGATGAAAACTTGAAATGGCTTTTTTCTTATTTTTCTTTGTGGCACATTTATTGTCGCTTAATGTGAGGTTATTTACTCCAGAATGGGGATGATAAAAACAGGTCTTTTTGATTTTTGCAGAACTTTCTCTGCAACACTGCCAAGAAAAGTATGTCCGAGAACGCCCTTGCCGTGCGTTCCCATAACGATGACATCAGCTTCAATCCTGTCTGCAGTCTGCAGAATCTGGGAAACGGCGCGGCCATGAATGACTTCGATACTCGCAATGTTCTTGAAATCTTCAGGGAAATTTGCCAGCTCAGTACGAGTGAATTCTTCCAGCTCTTTTTTTAGTTTATTACGTGCCTGGTCTTCATGCTGTACTTCAAGCTCTTCAAGTTTTCCTTCTCCCATTATGGATGAGACATAGCTACGAAAGCTTGAGTCGATTTCAGGGATGACATGCAATAAGTGGATTTTTGCCTTGGAGTGTCTGGCCAGCATGATTGCGTGTTTAAAGGCGTGCTCAGAGTTTGGCGTCAGGTCTGTTGCAATTAAGATGTTTTGGTAGCTTGGTAGCATGGCTGTCCTCCCAGTGTGACCTTTTGTCGTTGCTTTGTTGCTGTGCTTTCTTGAATATATTACAACATATCAGATAAAATTAAAGAGGGGAGAAGTGCAGCGACACTTCTCCCCTGAATGGGCATGATTCGTATTAATAGCCTTTGAGATGATCGATATATTCTGGCAGCCACAAAGAGATCTGCGGAATATAGGTGATCAGTATCAGGAAGAAGAGCAGGATCAGCAGCCATGGTAGCGCGGCACGCATGACCCAGGTCAGGCTCTCTCCAGTGATGCCGGAGGTGACGAAGAGATTGAGCCCAACCGGAGGCGTAATCATACCGATCTCCATGTTGACAACCATGATGACCCCAAGGTGAATCGGGTCAATTCCCAACTTAACCGCTATTGGGAAAAGAATTGGTGCCATGATCAGGATGATCGCGGAAGGCTCCATGAAGTTACCAGCAACCAGTAGCAGGATGTTAACAACAATCAGGAAGCCCCACGCGGGCAGACCCCAATTGATAATTATTTCGACCAGATGGTGCGGGATACGTTCAGTGGTCAATACATGGGCAAAGAGCATGGCATTGCCGATGATAAAGAGCAACATGATGGAGACTTTGGAGGCATCCTTGAAGACTTTGCGTGTATCCGGGTGAGCCGCTGAGCGGGGCAAGGCCAGGATCGTCTGGCTCAGGTTATGAAAAATGATCTTAGGGATCGAATCTTCTTTGCTGACTCGCCATGGTACATTTTTCAGAGGGCCCATATCGCGGTAGACGAATATGGCAATAAAATAGGCGTAAACTGCAGAAACGGCTGCGGCTTCTGTCGGGCTGGCGATACCGCCGTAAATTGAGCCGAGGACGATCACGATCAGCATCAAGCCCCAGCTGGCGCTGAAGGCTGAGCGGGTGAGTTGCTTGAAGCCGACCCATGGTTGGGCTGGCAAGCCTTTAATGCGGGCGACTATGTAGATAACTATCATCAGCATGGTGCCCATCATGATGCCGGGCAGAAAGCCGGCCATGAAGAGTCGGGCTGCGGATTCCTCGGTTGCAGCAGCGTAGACCAGCATGACAATGGAGGGCGGGATGAGAATGCCTAAGGTTCCGGCATTGGCAATGACGCCCGCCGCCATCTGTTTCGGGTAACCGGCCTTAACCATGCCGACGATGACAATCGAGCCGATGGCTGCAACCGTTGCCGGAGAAGAACCGGACACCGCTGCAAAGATCATGCAGGCGAGGACCGAGGCCATAGCCAGACCGCCACGGACCCAGCCGATGCAGTCGATGGCAAAATTGATGATGCGGTTGGCAACCCCCCCGGTTGACAGGAAGGTCGACGAAAGGATGAAAAATGGAATTGCCAGCAAAGTATAATGTTCAGATTGGGATTCGATGAGTTTCAGCGCGATCGAGGCCAGCGAATCGTGCGAGAATAACATTATCGTGGTAACACTGGAGAGCCCAAGAGCAAATGCGATTGGCATGCCGGTCAACAGACAAAGCAGCAGAATTATAAAAAGTGCAGCGGTGGTCATGCCGAATCACCTCCATGGTTTGTGGTCGATGATTTGGTCTCCTCGGCCAGATGCATACTTTCCTTCGCTTCGTCGAAGAGGTTGAAACTGTCAGTTTTGCCTGTGATGATTTCCCATAGGAGTTGCAGCAGCCGCAAGGCTATCATGACCATACCGATGACAATAACGCTATGGGCAACCCATTTAGGGATCGGCATATCCTCAAGTTCAATGCCGATCGTGTGCATCATGGAAAGATAGACCCAGGCTCCTTTAATGAAGATAGCGCAGTATGCCAGGCAGGCAACGACTGCTATTCCTGTGACTATCCTGCGGACCATGGGAGGTAAGATTTTGACCAGGGCATCAACGCCGATATGGGAACCGACCTTGATTCCGTAAGAAACTCCGAACAGAACCATCCAGAAGGAGAGGTGGAGTGTTAACTCTTGGGTCCACATGAAGCCGGTGTTGAAGCCGAAGCGCAGCACTACCTCAAAAAAGACCAGTAAAGTCATCGCGGCCAGGAGGCCAGCGATGATCGCCTCTTCCAGGCCATTTATAATTCGGCTAAACATATTAACAAACCTCGCTGAGAATCTGCTGCATAAAGATCACGGACCTCGTTGCCGAGGTCCGTGAGTTGAAGCACCTTGATCAGTTGTTCGCTTGAATCGCGGCGTCGATATAGTCTTTGCCGATTTCCTTTTCGAACTGTTTCCAGACTGGCTTCATGGCCTTGACCCATTGCTGACGCTCGGCATCGGTAAGCTCAATGATTGTGGAGCGCTTGGAGTCGATGATTTTCTGGCGATCATCAGTTGCTTTCTGAGCGGCGACTATGTTGCCGAAAGTGATTGCTTCGTCCAGGGCTTTTTTAACTTCAGTGCGGATATCATCCGGCAGGCCCGTCCAGAATGCAGTAGAGGTGATGACCAGGTAGTCGAGAACACCGTGATTAGACTCGGTGATATAGGGTTGAACTTCGAAAAACTTCTTTGAGTAGATGTTGGACCAGGTATTCTCCTGACCGTCTATGGCTTTGGTCTGCAGCAGGGTGAAGACTTCGGAGAAGGGCTTTTTCAGCGGCATGGCACCGACTGCCTCAAATTGGGCAGCGAGAACATCAGAGCTCATGATGCGGAATTTTTTGCCAGCGGCATCAGTAGGAACCCGGAGAGGATCGCTGGCAGAGAGTTGCTTGAGACCGTTATGCAGGTAACCGAGGCCGATGAGGCCTTTGCTCTTAGTGGCCATGAGCAGCTTCTGGCCAACGGGTCCCTGTTGGAATTTCTCGACAGCATCCATGTTCTTGAAGAGGAAAGGCAGGTCGTAGATCTGTAGGGATTTCGTGTATTTCTTGAATTTGGAAAGAGACGGTGCGGCGAGCTGGACGTCACCGAGTAGCATGGCTTCGAGGACTTTATTGTCGCCGAACAGCTGAGAGTTGGGAAAAACTTCAACTTCAACCTTGCCAGCCAGACGCTGGTCGACCAGTTCCTTGAATTTGTTGGCCATCTGGCCTTTGGGAGTGTTCTCTGCAACGACGTGGGAGAACTTGATTACAATGGGCGCTGCCATTGAAACCGTTGCCGAGGCGACAAATGCCACCGCGACCATCAGACTTACCAGTAAAATCGTGTTCTTTGCCATTTTGGTGCTCCTTTATTATAGTGGGGTTATTCTTAATGTTACCACTAAGGCAACATTTTAAGGCTGATTGACTTCCGCTGTATTCTCAGTAATCGAACAGTTATGTGAAGCGACCTTCCTGTAATGTTCGAAAACCGGCTTAGCAGCTTAACTTTAGAGAGTTACTTTCGTACTGTTTCAATATTTATGAGCAAGTTAGGTGCCACATGTTGTGAGATTTAAAACATGATTTTGAAAAATTGGATTAGAAAAGAAAGTTGCCCTGCAAAGTCAGGTGTTTGTAGATACCTAACCAATGTGAGAGTTCACCTGTTCAGATCTCCAAAATCTACCTTGAAGAGGCAAATGGCGCCCACTTGATCTGTTCATGTTTGGCCAAAACCGGCCAAAATTGGCCGTTTGTTCACAGGCGCAGGTTGTTTCAACTTGACGGTATCCGTATCCTTGTCGTTATGATACCTTTTTGCCTATTGACTCGGATGGGCACAATGAAGCTTCCTTTGTGGCAGTAAAATCAGGTGATCTGAAATAGCTATGTCAGCAATGAAAACGGTGTTCGCACCAGCCAAAGTGAACCTTTGTCTGCATGTTCTGGGAAAGCGGACCGATGGCTACCATGAGCTCGCAATGCTCATGCAGCGGGTCGACTTGTTTGACCGGCTTGATATTGAGTTAGTTGCCGGCCGTGACATTGGCGTCTTCTGTCCTGGGCTTGTGCTGGCCGATGGTGAACAAAATATTGTTGAGAAAGCGGCGCGAATGTTCCTGGATTATGTAGATATGTGTCAAGGGGTCTCCATCACGATGACCAAGCATATTCCTGTTGCGGCAGGACTTGGTGGAGGATCTTCTAATGCTGCCGCTGTTCTGGAGGCGCTAGACGAACTCCTCGAAACAGGTTTGTCACGCACTGAATTAACAGAATTGGGAAGTCGTTTGGGTGCGGATGTGCCTTTCTTTATCTATAAGAAGACTGCCTGGGCAACCGGTACCGGTGGTCAGTTTGAAGCTTGGCCGGGATTGCCGCCAATCTGGTTGGTTCTGGTTAACCCGGGTATTGCAGTTTCGACAGCGTGGGTTTTTAGAAATTTGGGGTTGACACACCCTTGGTCAATGGCTAGAATCCCTAGGTTTCCCGAGGGAACGAGTGGTTTAGTGTGTCTGCTGAATAACGATCTTGAAGTTGTCACCTGTCAACGCTATCCTGTGATTATGGCAATTAAGGAACGTCTTGTTGTCAGCGGGGCCGCTGGTGCACTTATGACTGGTAGCGGTTCTACTGTGTTTGGTCTGTTCGATGAACGCTCCCGCGCGGTAGCAGTTGCTCAGTCACTCTCTCAGGAAACTAACTGGTGGGTTGAAGTTGTCAGCCCGCTGTAGAATTTAAGTTTTTTGGAAAAATTATAGGGGCGTCGCCAAGCGGTAAGGCACTGGATTTTGATTCCAGCATTCACAGGTTCGATCCCTGTCGCCCCTGCCACTTGCAATGCAGTTTTACTCGATTTACATCGAGGTTGCTGCTCATAGTCATATTTAAAAGATACTCGGACCATAGACTGCTATGGTCTGAAGTTTCTAGAACAGGTGACCTGTGCTTAAAGAACTGAAGATCTTCTCCGGTAATGCAAACCCTGTCCTGGCGCGGGAAATCTGCAGTCACCTGTCTGTGCCTCTGGCCAAGGCAACGGTCAAGTCTTTCTCCGACGGTGAAATTATGGTGGTAATCAACGAAAATGTCCGCGGTCGAGACGTTTTTGTTGTTCAGCCGACCTGTCAGCCGGCCAATCATAACCTGATGGAACTTCTTGTCATGATTGATGCCTTGAAGCGTGCTTCAGCTGACCGCATTACGGCTGTGATCCCTTATTTTGGTTATGCACGTCAGGATCGCAAGGTTGCACCGCGGACGCCTATTACCAGCAAACTGGTTGCGGACCTGATCACGACAGCAGGCGCTCAGCGGGTTTTGTGTGTTGATCTGCATGCCGGTCAGATTCAGGGTTTCTTCAATATTCCGGTTGATCATCTCTACGCGGCACCAGTGGTTCTTGAGGATATAAAGTCCCGGTTCCCAGGTGATCTGGTGGTTGTCTCTCCTGATGCCGGTGGTACTGAACGTGCCAGGGCTTTTGCTAAACGTTTGAATGCTGGCCTGGCGATTATCGACAAACGCCGCAGTGCCGCCAACGTTTCCGAAGTCATGCATATCATTGGTGATGTAGACGGCCAACCCTGTATCATTGTTGACGATATGATCGATACGGCCGGTACTCTTTGCCAGGCAGCGGCAGCGCTCAAGGCACATGGTGCGGGTGATGTTTACGCTACGGCAACCCACGCGGTTTTGTCCGGGCCAGCTCTGCAACGTATCAACGAAAGCTCTCTTAAAGAAGTGCTGGTTTGTAATACTATCCCTACAGAAGATAAAACCAAGGATTGCCCTCGGCTGCGGATAATCTCTGTGGCAAACTTGCTGGCGGAAGCAATCCGTCGTATTCACGATGATGAATCTGTCAGCTCGCTTTTTGTCTGAGCCCATACAGAAAAAATAGACACACAAGTTATTCAGAATGGAGGAATAGAAAAATGGCTAGTTCGGTACTGAATGTAGAAACCAGAGTTCGCACCGGTAAGGGCGGCTCTCGCAAAGTTCGTAGTGAAGGCCTGGTGCCGGCAGTGATTTATGGCAAAGGGGTTGAATCTCTGAATCTTTGTCTTAACCCAAAAGACCTGCAGGAGGCTGTTGCCACCGAGGCCGGCTGGAATACCCTGATTACCCTGCAGGGTGATGGTGCCTTTGACGGCAAGGTTGTTATCCTCAAGGATATGCAGATTGATGCGATTCGTCGTGATGTTCAACATGTTGATTTTCACGCAATTGACCTGAAAAAGAATATTGCGGTTATGGTTCCCGTGAAACCTGTTGGTAAATCTCGGGGCGAAATAGAAGGCGGAACCTTGCAACTGGTTCGCCATGAACTTCAGGTTTATTGCCTGCCTACGAATATTCCGATTTCAATCGAAATCGAAGTGACTGAACTGGAGGTTGGCGATGTTGTTCATGTTGAAGAAATCACCCTTCCTGAAGGTGTTGAGTCTCAGCATGATGTCAACTTTACGGTTCTGACGGTTGTTGGTCGTATGGCCGAAGAAGTCGAAGAGGTTGATGAAGATGATGTTACTGAAGGTGAAGAGGCTGCTGAAGGTGAAGAATCCGCTGAAGGTGAAGAGGCTGCTGAAGGCTAGCTGAGGTTTTTTTGAAGTTGATTGTCGGTTTAGGCAACCCAGGCAGTGAATATGCCAAAACACGCCATAATATCGGTTTTATGGTCGCCACCAACTTGGCAGAACGGGCTGGGATTGCTCTGAAGCGTAAAGGTTTCCATGGCTTTTATGGTGTTGGTCGAGTGGCCGGTGAAGAGGTAACGATCCTGTTACCGCAGACATATATGAATCGCAGCGGTGCCAGTGTCGCACCTGCCTGTCAATCCCTCGACATTGCGCCGGGGGATTTGATTGTGATTCATGACGAAATTGATCTATCCTTCGGTTGTTTGCGCATTAAACTCGGCGGTGGCCATGGCGGTCATAACGGTTTGAGGAGTATCGGTAGCGTGTTGGGTGAATCTGGCTATTTGCGTCTGCGCATGGGCGTGGGGCGACCTCAGCTTGGTGGTGATGTTTCAAGACATGTTTTGAATCGATTCACTACAACAGAGCGTGCTGATCTAACCTCATATATTGATACTGCCACGGAAGCTTTGGAACTCATGATAACAAGAGGCCCGCAAGAGGCCATGAATACATACAATATGCGTAACTCACCAACAACATAATGACATCAATCAAACAAGTTCAAGGGAGGTAGAAATGCAAGCTTTTGCACCAATTCTGGGTGTGATCGGTTTTATTGTAGCTATAGTGCTGTACACCAGGGTCAAGGCACAACCGGTCGGTAACGCCAAGATGAAAGAAATTTCGGAAGCGATTCATGATGGTGCCATGGCCTTTTTGGGGCGTGAGTATCGGGTCCTGGCGATTTTTATTGTGATCGTATTCATTCTGATCTCGTTTGCCATGAATTTTCAGACAGCTCTCGCTTTTCTTGGTGGCGCTCTCTGTTCCATGACCTGTGGTTTTATCGGCATGAAGGCGGCAACACGTGCCAATGTCAGAACCACTGAAGCTGCGCGCGCGTCGGGCCAGGCCAGTGCCTTGATGATCTCATTTAATGGTGGCGCGGTTATGGGCCTGGCAGTTGCGTCCCTCGGGCTGGTTGGTGTCGGTATTGCCTTTATGGCATTCGGCGGCGACCTGGAAACGGTTAAATATATCAATGGTTTTGCCATGGGAGCGTCCTCTATTGCGCTGTTTGCTCGTGTTGGTGGCGGCATTTACACCAAGGCGGCTGATGTTGGTGCTGACTTGGTCGGCAAGATTGAAGCTGGTATTCCGGAGGACGACCCCCGTAACCCTGGCGTTATTGCCGACAATGTAGGTGACTGTGTTGGCGATACTGCTGGCATGGGTGCCGACATCTTCGAATCCTATGTCGGTTCAATTATCGCAACCATCGCTATTGCTGCTGCTGCTGGTCCCGCACTACTTGACAAGCTTGGCACCGGCGAGGGGACTCAGGCTGCAGCCATGTACCTGCCGATCGCTTTGGCTGTTACCGGGCTGCTCTTCTCTTTTCTAGGCATCTGGTCGATGAAAAAACTCTGCAACCAGGATCCTGCCAAGGCTCTGCATTACACCACATTTATCGCTGCTGGCGGTTTCCTGGTGGTATCCATCCTGATTGTCTGGGGCATGGGTCTCAATTTTGGAGTTTTCCTGGCTATCCTGATCGGTTGTTTGGCCGGGATCGCGATTGGACAGATTACCGAATACTATACCGCACATGCGCCGGTTAGACGAATCGCTGAAGCCAGCAAGACCGGCCCGGCGACTACTATTATTCATGGCCTTGCCGTTGGTCTTGAAAGTACCGCAGCTCCCATTCTGATTATTTGTGTTGCCATTGCCGTTGCCAATGCTTTCGCTGGCCTGTACGGCATCGGGATTGCAGCTGTCGGCATGCTGGCCACTGTTGGTGTCACCATGACGGTCGATGCCTACGGACCGATTGCTGATAACGCTGGTGGTATCTCGGAGATGGCCGGTCTCGGCTCCGATGTTCGTGAGATCACTGATGGCTTGGATGCCATTGGCAATACTACGGCAGCTATTGGTAAAGGTTTCGCTATCGGTTCTGCTGCTCTGACGGCCCTGGCCCTGTTCTCGGCCTACGCGACTACCGTCAAGCTGGAAGTCATCAACCTGATTGACCCAAAGGTTGTTATCGGTCTGTTGATTGGTGGTGCCCTGCCGTTCTTCATCGGTGCTCTGACCATGACCAGTGTTGGTAAAGCTGCCGGTCTGATGGTAGAAGAAATCCGCCGCCAGTTCCGGGAAATTCCCGGTCTTCTGGAGGGTAAGGAAGGCGTCAAGCCGGAGTCAGATAAATGCGTGGATATTGCTGCCCGTGCAGCTCTCAGGGAAATGGTTTTGCCCGGTGTTATTGCGGTTGTGGCCCCGGTTCTGATTGGTTTTCTTGTCGGTAAAGAAGCTCTCGGTGGCATGCTGGCTGGTGCCACTGTGGCCGGTGTTCTGCTGGCGCTGATGATGTCTAACGGTGGTGGTGCCTGGGATAATGCCAAGAAGTACATTGAACAGGGCAAACTTGAGGGTGAAGAGAAGGGTGGAACCGCTCATGAAGCTGCGGTTATCGGCGACACTGTTGGCGACCCCTTCAAAGATACTTCCGGCCCGGCCATGAACATTCTTATCAAGCTGATGAGCGTTGTTGCTCTGGTTATTGCGCCGCTGCTGGTCTGATAAATGCGGGTTGACACAATTATGTATATTGATAGCCGGGGTTTCCCCCCGGCTATCGTATTTTAACGGTTCTATAATCACAAAAAAGGTTTAACGCGGAGACGCTAGGAACGCAGAGGAAAAGCTTTAAATCTCAGGGAAACGTCTCAATCACAGCCATTATTCTCTGCGTCTCCGCGTCTTTGCATTATAAGTATTGTTTTGCCTTTGTTTGGGTTGTAAATCCGTATTTTAGGCATAGAACAATAACGGATAGAACTCTTATGGGATTTAAATGCGGTATCGTCGGCTTGCCCAATGTTGGCAAGTCGACTATTTTTAATGCGATTACCTCTGCTGGTGCGGAATCGGCCAATTATCCTTTCTGTACGATTGAGCCTAATGTCGGCATTGTGACTGTGCTTGATAAACGTCTCGATGTTCTCGCTGACATCGTCAAACCACAAAGGATTCTACCGACAACCCTGGAGTTTGTCGATATTGCTGGTTTGGTGAAAGGGGCCAGTCGAGGTGAAGGTCTGGGCAACCAGTTCCTGGGTCACATTAGGCAGGTTGATGCCATCGCGCATATCGTACGTTGTTTCGATGATGACAACGTTGTGCATGTTGATGGCAGTATTGATCCGCTGCGAGATGTCGACGTCGTTCAAACGGAACTCAACCTGGCTGATCTGGATACATTAGAGAAGCGAATCACACGTGTCAGCAAGCAGGCTCAAAGTGGTGACAAGAAAATGCAGGAAGAACTGGCTCTTCTGCAGCAGGTTCAAGAATGTCTCAACATTGGTCAGCCTGCTCATAAGGCCGACCTTACAGATGCTCAATGGATTATCCTGCGAGAACTCTGTCTGATTACTGCCAAGCCGGTTCTATATGTTGCGAATGTTGCAGAAGATGATCTTGCCGGAGAACATCCGTTTGTTGCCCGCCTTAAGGAACATGCTGCTGTTGAAGGAGCAGAGTTGGTGATTATTTGCGGCAAGATCGAAGCGGAGATTGCTGAACTCTCTGCAGATGAAAAAGGAGAATTCCTGACTGAGCTCGGCTTTGATGCCTCTGGCCTTGACCGGATGATACATGCCGGTTATCGCCTGCTTGGTTTGATCACCTATTTTACTGCCGGGGTCAAGGAAGTCAGGGCTTGGACAGTTTGTGCTGGTGCTTGCGCACCTCAGGCCGCCGGGGTCATCCACACCGATTTTGAAAAAGGGTTTATTCGTGCTGAAGTTATCTCCTACCAGGATTACGTGACTTCGCGCGGAGAGGCGGGAGCCAAGGAAAAAGGCTTGATGCGTCTGGAAGGAAAGGGGTACGTGGTACAGGATGGTGATGCTATGCACTTTCGTTTCAATGTCTGAAAAAATGGGGACTGGGTTTTGGAGACTGGGTTTATCCCTATCTCCTGTGCCGTTTTATTAAAAATCCGTTGCCTCGTAATACGGGGTGTGGTAAAAAGCAAAGTTCTTTCGACGAAAGCATACAGGATGCTTTCGCTCCTTGCTCCGGCTAGACGGGGCTAATAACTCAAGAGGAGGTTATTAATGCGAACCTACGAATCAATTTTCATTGTGCACCCGGAAGTTGTCGGGGACGACCAGACTGCGATCATCGACAAGTATAAGACAATTTTGACGGATCAAGGCGCGGAAGTCCTTAAGCTGGATAACTGGGGTGTCCGGACACTGGCTTACCCGGTCAAGAAGCAGACCAAGGGCTGTTATGTCCTGGTAATCTTTGATGCCGAGCCGACTGTGATTGCCGAATTCGAGCGCCGCATGCGCATCGACGAGAAGGTGATCAAGTTCCAGACGGTAGTCATGGAAGGCGGCTATGAAGCCCCTGTTGTTGAGGAGGCTCCTGCAGAAGAAACGGAAGCTTCGACTCCAGAAACTGGTGCCGAGGATACTCCTGTAGAGACTACAGAAGCTGATGCTGAGAAGACATCGGAAGCTTAACTTCCATATAAACCTATGACGATGAAGAATGAGGAGAAATAATCATGGCATATGCTGGAAGACCTAGCGGTGGTGGACCTCGTCGGCGTTATGGACGTCGCAAAGTTTGCCGTTTCTGCGCAGACAAGAAGGTGACTATTGATTACAAGGATATCCGTACTCTGCGTTATTTTGTCTCCGAGCGAGGCAAAATCACCCCACGCCGGATTTCAGGTACTTGTGCGGAGCATCAACGTAAGCTGACTGAAGCAATCAAGCGCGCCCGCAATATTGCGTTGCTGCCTTTCACGGCTAGCCACGCTCTCGAGAGACGTTAATCGTAGCGACTGTGAAATGATGATTCCGCGGGGGCTTTATGTAGTACTCGGTGCATTCATCGGGTATATGTTGTTCGGAACTTTTGCCGCCTTTGGATTCGCTGCTGTTGCAATGAATCTTCTTACGCCATTGCCAGCAGCTTTTATCGGCATGCGTTTTGGCTCGGTGAATGGTGGTACCACTGTCGTTCTGACTGCGCTGCTGATCTTGTTGACGAATGGCCAGGCACCGGTTCTTACATATCTGGTGCAGTTCGGGATCCCTGGTGCTGCTTTACCGTGGCTTCTGAACCGCGGAGTAGCATGGGATAAGGCGACGGTTACAGTAATCTGGGCAATGGTTGCAGTCAGTATCTGCGGACTACTTGCCTTTTCGCTGGTCGCTGGCCAGTCTCCTTTTACGACGGCTGGAGACCTGATTGGCGGGGAGATTGCTCAAACCAAGATAGTGATGCAGGAGATGTTTGCCAGCGCAGATTTATCAGCTGATCAGAGTAAAGAGGTCGGCCTGGTGGTTGAGGATATGGCCGCTTTTCTGCAAAGGGCCTACCCCGGCATTGCTATTACTGTCAGTGGACTGATGACGCTGGCTCTGGTTTTTCTGTTGTCGGCTCTTGCTCGCGGCAGATATACCGTCCCCGGCAGAGCTTTCCCAGAATGGAAGGCTCCGGAGTTTCTTGTCTGGATCTTGATTGTAGCCGGTTTTGTGGTTGTTTTTGTTGACGGCTGGCCGGGAACCTTTGCTCTGAATCTGCTGGTGATTCTGTTGCCAGTCTATTTTCTGCAAGGCCTGGCTGTGATAGACTGTTTTTTCCGACGCAAGGCGTTTTCACCAGTATTCAGAGCTGTCGGCTATCTGCTTTTGACTCTGGTCAACCCTTTGCCTATGGTGGTCACCGGTATTGGCGTGTTTGACTTGTGGGCTGATTTTCGAAAACCTAAAAAAGAACCTGAATCGTGAAGGTTTTAGGAGGATAATAGAGATGGATATCATTCTGACGGAAAATGTTAAAGGCCTTGGGGCCATTGGTGAAGTGGTTAAGGTTAAGGCTGGTTATGGCCGTAATTATCTTGTCCCTCAGGGGGTGGCTGTTGAGGCGAGTGCCCGCAATTTGAACGAACTTGAGCATCATAAGCGTCAGCTTACCCGTAAGGCTGAAAAACTGAGCCAGGAAGCTGCTGATGTTAAGGCTCGTATCGAAGCCATTGAGTGCTCTTTTGTGCACAAGTCGAGCGAGGACGGTAAGTTGTTTGGTTCGGTCACATCCATGGAGATTGCTGAAGGTATGGCCGCCAAGGGTGTTGAAATCGACCGCCGCAAGATTCTTCTTGAGCAACCTATCAAAACCCTCGGCAAGCATGAAGTGGAGATCAAGCTGAATGCAGGTGTCAATGCGACCATCAAAGTGACTGTTCTCAGCACAGAGTCAACTGAGAAAAAGGCTGCAGAAATAAAAGCTGAGCCACAAATTGCAGCCGAAGAGACTGTAGCAGAAGAGAAGTAACCTGCTGTTGATTAGAGGGGCCTGCTCACTATGCAGGTCCTTCCTTTTCCTTTGAGGGCGACTGTGCCTGACCATGCCGAACATCGTCTTCCGCCCCAAAACCTGGAAGCAGAAATGTCTGTTCTGGGAGGGGTTCTCCTGGAAAATGAAGCTCTCAATCGGGCTTTGGAAGTTTTACGTCCAGAGGATTTTTACCGGGAAGCTCACCGCAAGATTTTCATCTCCCTGATTATACTTTCCGACCGCAACGAACCTGCAGATCTGGTTACTTTAACGGCAGTTCTTAAGGAACAAGGCACTCACGAGGAAGTTGGCGGTAGCTCTTATCTGTCGACCCTCGTTGATTTCGTGCCGACAGCGGCCAATATCAGCTACTACTGCAAGCTGGTTAAAGAGAAGGCCATATCCCGTGAACTGATCAAAGTCGCTACGGAGATAGCTACTCGTGGCTACGAGGGCGGCGAAGTTGAAGCCTCACTGGACTGGGCAGAAGGTGAGATTTTCAAGATCGCCAACATGAAGTCCCGACCGTCTTACTTTTCGACTAAGGATATCGTCAAGGATACGATCAAGACGATTGAAAAACTCTATGATCGTAAAGAGCAGATTACCGGTGTCCCAACCGGCTTCTCCGGTCTCGATAATATGACTTCAGGCCTGCAAGGTGGCGATTTGATTATTATCGCCGGTCGCCCATCCATGGGTAAAACGGCCTTCTGTCTCAACCTGGTTGAATATGCCGCGATGCATACCTCCGAGCCTGTTCCAGCTGTCGTATTCTCTTTGGAAATGAGTAAGGAGCAACTTGTCCAGCGTTTGCTCTGCTCGGTGGCCAGAATTGATGCCACCAGAGTGCGAAACGGTAAGTTGGCTCAGTCGGAATTCCCGACCTTGGTCAACGCTGCGGGGGTTATTGCCGAGGCCCCAATCTATATCGATGATACTCCTGCCATCTCGGTGTTGGAGTTGCGCGCCAAGGCACGTCGCCTCAAGGCAGAAAAAAATATCGGCCTGGTTGTTGTCGATTACTTGCAACTCATGCAGGGCAAAAACACCGAAAATCGCCAGCAGGAGATTTCAGAAATTTCCCGTTCGCTCAAAGCTCTGGCTAAGGAATTAAGCATTCCTGTGATTGCACTCTCCCAGCTCAATCGTTCTTTGGAGAGTCGCACTGACAAACGACCTCAGCTTGCTGATCTGCGTGAATCAGGTGCCATTGAGCAGGATGCCGATGTAATTATGTTCCTCTACCGGGAATCGGTTTACTGTGATGCTTGTAAAAAACGCGACATGAGTTGCAATGAAGGGCACGAACGCAACGCCGAGGTAATTATCGGTAAGCAACGAAACGGCCCTCTCGGGGTTGAACAGTTGACCTTTCTTGGTGAGTATACGCGCTTCGAGAGCCAGACGCGGCGAGATGACGACTACGTGGCATGAAGCTGGCTGAACTCAAATTACTTTAATTCATATAGTCCTACAGGCTTCCAGGTCCTTATTGTTCTTCCAGTATGCTCGGTATCTTTTATTCGGAAAACGTGTATTATGGTAAATGCACGTCCAGCCAGGATTTTCTTTCAAGTTACCATCTTTCAATCCGTACTGCGATAACGTTACGGTCTGGAGAGTACCGGCACCGGTAGTGCCGGGTTTTTTTCTAAATACGTCAATTGTCAAGTTTGCCTCATAGCTTCCAGCGATTTTACTGGTTTTTATTGAACATGTCTTGGCTGATTACAAGCAAGGAGTACCACTATGCAAGCTACCACACTTTCGGCCGGTGATCCGATCGAAGCCCGCTGCACCAAGTGCCGCAAAAATACCAATCATATTGTTGTTGCTATGGCTGAAGAGGTGCCGGTCAAGGTCCAATGCAACACATGCAGCGGGCAACACAAGTATCGACCGCCTACTGTCCCCAAAAAGGCCGCAGTGCGTCGAACTGTTGATCCGAAAGTTGCTGAACAAAAAGAATGGCAAAGTCTGAGACCAGGCATGGACAGTAAGCAGGCGATAGATTATTCGATGACGACAGCTTTTAAAGTCGGGGGTCTGATGAATCATCCTGCTTTCGGTCTTGGCCTTGTGCAGGATCTGGTTGGCCCACGAAAGATTAAAGTCCTCTTCGAGGATGGCAAAAAGACCATGCGTTGCAAGTAATCTCACCCAGCGTGTTGGTCGGGAACTCCCTGGTTTTTGGGTGGGAAATCAATGACTGTTGACTTCTGGTCACCAAATCGGTTATAAATTAACTGTTGTCGTTAGAAGCAAGTACTGCTCACCTGACAATATCAAGCTGTTCCAGGATTATCACGAAGCCATCGTAACGCCCCGGACTGTACCGGGGCGTTTTTTATGCGCCAGAAGAAGAGCGCTAAGCCCGTTGACGATGTTCCGCTTACCTGACACGGTCCACACTTCAATCCCAACGGGTTAGAGTCAAAGGAAGTTATGAAGTTCAACGAATTCAATTTTCACCCCCAGGTCGCAGCTGGAGTCGCGGCCGCTGGTTACATTGAGCCGACTCCGATTCAGGCTCGGGCAATCCCAACGATTATGGCCGGACGCGACGTCATGGGGCTGGCCCAGACTGGTACCGGCAAGACGGCCGCTTTCGCTTTGCCAATTCTGCATCGTCTGATGAGCGGCAGTCGCGGTCACGTGCGTGCTCTGATTGTTGCTCCGACGCGTGAACTTGCTGAACAGATTAATGACTCGATTAGCAGCTTGGGGCAAAAGACCGGCTTACGCAGTACTACTGTCTATGGTGGTGTCGGTATCAATCCGCAGATTGCTCGTCTCAAAAAAGGTGTCGAAATCGTCGTTGCTTGCCCCGGCCGTTTGCTCGATCATATCAATAAGAAGACTATCGACCTTAGTCGTCTCGAAGTGTTAGTGCTTGATGAAGCTGACCAGATGCTCGACATGGGTTTCCTGCCGGATATCCGGCGGTTGCTCAAATCCTTACCCCGACAGCGTCAGACCCTGCTGTTTTCTGCGACCATGCCGAAAGAGATTCACCGTCTGGCTAAAGAGGTCCTGCGTAATCCTGAGACCGTTCAAGTCGATCATGTGGCTCCTGCGGCGACGGTCAGCCATGCTCTTTTCCCCGTAGAAGAAGCCCGTAAAACCGATTTGTTACTCGCCCTGTTGGAGCACACTGATACCGGCTCGGTACTGGTTTTTACCCGCACCAAACATCGTGCCAAGCGCCTTGGCGTGAAGCTTGACAAGACTGGTTATAAGGTGGCCTCTCTACAGGGCAACCTGTCACAGAACCGTCGACAAGCGGCACTTGATGGCTTCCGAAATGGTACTTTTCAGATCCTGGTTGCCACTGATATTGCCGCTCGCGGTATTGATGTCAGTAAGGTCTCCCATGTCATTAATTTTGACATGCCCAATACCACCGATGCCTATATTCATCGTATTGGCCGAACTGGACGCGCTACCCGTAGTGGTGATGCTTTTACTCTGGTGACGACCGCCGACCGGGCAATGGAACGGGCCCTTGAACGGGCTCTCGGCCGTCCTATTGAACGGCGCACCATGACAGGTTTTGCAGCACAGACAAAGGTCGCTTCTGCCCCTAAGCAGACGAATCGTGGCTGCCAATCAAATGGTCTGCGAACACAGGGTGCGACGTCTGTGGCAAAATCGGCACCAGAACGGTCGAAAAACTCCCGTCGTCGTTTTTCCAGACGTTCAGCCAAGCCTGTAGCTGCTTCTGTGGGTGCTCAATAGCTTTTTTTGACTGGTTCTAGGAGCCTGTCCGTGATCTGACTGCGGTTTCCAGGTATAATGGTCGCAGTCAACGAATTGCTGGATAGTCTTTATGAAAGTTCTGATCGTTAAAGTGAGCGCTCTCGGGGATGTTGTCCATGCCTTGCCAGTGCTGGCCTATTTGCACAGTGCAAGTCAGGATATGCAGATTGACTGGCTGGTCGAGCAGGCTTTTGCCCCTTTTCTGGAAGATCATCCCCTTATCAACAACCTTTATCGGCTTAATATTAAGGCCTGGCGAAAATCTGGGTTGTTGGCTTCTGTCCGTGACACCTTTGGGATTATCAAGGACGTCAGGAAAATGCAGTATGATTGTGTTCTTGATTTGCAGGGGAATGCCAAGAGTGGCCTGTTTACCCTGACCTCAGGGTCTAAATTGCGTTTTGGTTTTGATCAGCAATCTGCTCGGGAAAGTCTTAACTTGTTGGCGACCAATCGCAAAGTGAGCCTTGGCGAGATAGATTTCCACATCAGTGATCGTTCTTTGGCGATTGCAAAAGTGGCTTTTCCTGAGGGGACCGATCCGCAGGAAGCAGGTCCCTTGCCGGTGAATAATGAAGCCCAACTGGAAGTTGAGAAAAAGCTTGCTGCAGTGGATTTTGTCGACCCTTCTTTGATTGTCCTGCACTATGGCACAACTTGGGTAACGAAGCACTGGCCTCTCATCTCCTGGCAGAGTCTGGCAAAAAGGCTGATTGATGAACTGGGGATCAGGCCGGTGTTGACCTGGGGCAACGATAAAGAGCTGGCTGCGGTACAGAGTATCCAGCATGAGTGCAATGACCAGGCGATCATCTGGCCACGGGGGGATCTCAAAGGGCTCACGGCGCTGCTGGCGAGAGCAGATCTGGTGGTTGGTGGAGACACGGGCCCAATCCACATTGCCGCTGCGGTCGGGACGTCAACAGTTTCGATCTTCCTGGTCACCGATCCGCGTCGCAATGCACCGCGTGGACGCGATCATAGTTACGTGGCCGCAAATATGGATTGTACTCCTTGCTTGCGTAAGGAGTGTGATCTTACCCACGAGTGTGGCTTGAGTGTTGCGGTTGACACGGTTTACGATAGGATTGTCGCGTCACTCCCAGGCCCAAAGGAGCTTTCGTAGGGTTTGCAAACAGCCCCACCGTTTGCGAACGCGGAACATGTTGTGCTTACCCCCCCCCTCAATCCTCTCTAT
>JAMONP010000008.1 GCA_027065695.1 Desulfuromonadales bacterium
TCTCGTCCCTGAGGCCTGCGAGTTGTACGATTCGGCAGGGATGACACTGGAAGAGATTGAAGCAGTCTTTGTTGCTGGTCAGCAGCAGGGCGTTGACGTTATTCGCCTGCACACTGGCGACCCCTCCATCTATGGTGCTATCCGTGAGCAGATGAACGTGCTTGACCGGCTTGGTATTGAGTACGAGGTGATACCAGGAATCAGCTCATTTCAGGCGGCAGCAGCAGCCATGAAAACTGAGCTGACCGTGCCGGAGATTTCACAAACTGTAATTCTCAGTCGAACCTCTGGCCGGACCCCAATGCCTGCGATGCAGGCGTTGGAACACTTAGCCCGGACCGAGTCGACCCTCTGCCTGTTCCTGTCGGTACACAAGCTGGCGCAAGTAGCCGAAGAGTTATCGCAATATTACGGAACAGACTGTCCGGTTGGCGTCATCTTCCATGCCAGCTGGCCGGATGAGCTGTTGATTCGGGGAACTCTGGCCGATATCGCACCCAAAGTTGAGGCGGCCAAGGTCACCAAGACCGCGATGATTATCGTCGGTCAGGCGTTGTCGCGCGATTTACCAGCCTCAAAACTTTACCATCGCCATTTCAGTCACGGCTACCGTGACGCAGAAAAAGAACAAGGCGGAGAATCCAAATGAAGATAGCAGTGATAACTTTCTCGCCAGAAGGACTGAAAGTTATGCAGCAAATTGCCGCGGGCATGGATGTTGATCAATTTCTGCATCATGCTCTGGTGGCTCCAAAGGATGTTCATTCCTTCACACGGGTTTATGCATTGACTGAAGATATCTTCAGTCAATACTCAGGTCTGGTCTATGTTGCACCCTGCGGTGTGGTTGTGCGATCGATCGCTCCCCTCGTCAAGCACAAGCTCAAAGATCCGGCTATTGTCTGTCTTGATGTCGGAGCTCGTTATGCGGTGAGTCTGCTCGGCGGTCATGAAGGGGGCGCCAACGATCTTACTGTTGCTGTCGCTAACCTGACCGGTGCCGAGCCTGTCATCTCCACGACCACAGAGGCGGTCAAGGATCTGATCATCGGCATTGGTTGCCGCAAAGGGAAAAGTGCCACCGAGATTCGCTCGGCTATCACTTCTGCGCTGCAAATAGCTGAGGTGAAGATTGAACAGGTCCGTTACCTGGCAACCGCCGATGTCAAAGCAAACGAACCAGGGATGTTGCAGGCTGCCACAGAACTGGGGATTCCACTGCGCATTATCGATGCGGAACAGATCCGAATCAGCAACCTCCCCTTCACCGAGTCTGAATTTGTTCAACAGAAAGTCAATCTTCCTGCGGTGTCTGAACCCGCAGCACTACTTTCCGGAAGGAGAACGTCATTAATACTTCAGAAAACAGCCTTCAACGGCATAACGATAGCGATCGCCAGGGAAAACTGTACCTCATTGGCATAGGTCCAGGTAATCCTCAGGATCGAACTCATCGGGCGAGCCAGGCTATTTCAGAGAGTACAGTTGTGGTTGGATATGGCCCCTATGTCGAAGCCATAGACGATCTGATCAGCCATCAGCAGGTCATTACTTCCGGGATGATGAAGGAAGCAGACCGCTGCCGCTCGGCCATCGATCAGGCAAAGGCAGGTCATGTGGTCTCTCTGGTTTCATCTGGCGATGCCGGTGTCTACGGCATGGCCGGACTGGCCATGGAAATGGCCGCAGCAGAGGGAGACACCATCGATATGGTGGTCATCCCCGGAGTGACCGCCGCTAACTCAGCGGCCGCACTTATGGGTGCGCCTTTGATGCTCGACTCAGCTACCATCAGCCTGAGTGACTTACTGGTTCCCTGGGAGATGATTGTCAAACGTCTCGAAGCCGTAGCTGCCGTGGATATGGTTGTCTCTTTATATAACCCGCGCAGCAAAAAACGGGTTATGCAATTAGAGGAGGCAGTGAGGATCTTTCTCCAACAACGCTCCGGCACGACCCCAGCAGGTGTTGCCACAGCAGTTGGTGCTGATGATGAGAAGCTGGTGCTTACTGACCTGGACCATCTGCTTGAGCAAGAAATTGGCATGCGCTCTATCGTGATTATAGGCAATTCCAGTACTCGTATTTTAAATGGGCGCATGGTAACCCCGCGCGGCTATTATAAATGAAAGAATTCGATCAACGAAGGATTCTTCTGCTGGGTGGCACCAGTGAAACGGCACCACTGGCGACGAAACTGGCCTTTGCTGGATTTCAGGTGCTGGTGTCCACGGCCACTGATGAGCCCTTGCAGATTGGTGAGCATCTGGCCATAAAGCGTCGTTGTGGTCGATTGAACCTTGCAGAGATGGCCAGGTTGATGGTCGAACAGAGAATTCCTGTTTTGATTGATGCCACTCATCCTTATGCCAGCGTGGTTCATGAGGTTGCTCGCAAGGCCTGCGAGAAAGCTGGCTGCGCATATCTGCGCTATCAGCGTCAGGAGACACAGGTGCAGGACGATAGCTGGTGCTATACCGACAGCCATGAAGAAGCGGCAGCGCTCGCCTGCGAATCAGGTCAGCCAATTCTGCTAACCATTGGTTCGCGCCATCTGTTGCCTTATGTCGAGCAAGCAAGGCAACGGCAGGTCCAGCTTTATGCCAGGGTTTTAAATCACCCAGAGTCGGTTGGCGCTTGCGAATCTGCAAAGCTCGAAGAATCACGCCGTATTTTAGGTCGTGGTCCTTTCAGTTATGAAGATAACGTAAAGTTGATTCGTCAACACGAGATTGGCGTGGTTGTGACCAAGGAGAGTGGTAAGGTCGGTGGTGTAGAAGAGAAGTGGCGTGCTGCGGAGCATGAAGGTTGTCAGTTTGTCGTTGTCAGACGTCCGGTGGAATCACCGGAACAGTCTTATAGCACTATGAGTGAACTGCTGGCTGTGCTGTAACAGCAGCGTCCTCAATATCTGAGACGTAATGAAAACCAATGAACCATTGAATATCTTTGAGGTGTTAAGTGAAGAGTGAAACTCAGGTTTACCTGGTTGGTGCAGGTCCAGGAGATACCGGTTTGATAACAGTGAAGGGTTTACGCTGTCTGCAGCAAGCTGATGTCGTCCTTTACGATAAACTGGCGAACCCCGAATTTCTCAAAGAAGCACCCGAAGGCGCCGAATTAATTTATGTTGGCAAGGTAAAAGGCCATCACTTGCTCCCTCAAGAGCAGATTAATGAACTCCTTGAGGAAAAAGCCTGTGCCGGTTGTATCGTTGTGCGCCTCAAGGGTGGAGATCCCTATATCTTTGGGCGAGGGGGCGAGGAAGCACAGCACCTTGAACAGGCCGGGATCCCCTTTGAAGTTGTCCCCGGAATAACCGCCGGGTTTGCTGCTGCGGCCTATGCGGGCATTCCCGTTACTCACCGTGACTGCACAACCAGCGTCAGTCTCATTACCGGTCATGCTAAGCCTGGCAACGAGGAACAAACCGATATCAACTGGAAGGCTCTCGCTTCTGGTAATGGAACACTGGTCTTTTACATGGGGCTGAGTAATATCGCCACGATTTGCCAGGAGTTAATCTATAACGGACGTGCGGCCAATACGCCTGTTGCTATTATCAGCTGTGCGACCACTGAACAGCAACAGACCCTCACAACTACCCTTGGCGAAGCGCCGCAGCAGGCTGAACAAAATAAAATCCCCACCCCTTCGGTGATTGTTGTTGGTGAGGTTGTTGCTTTGCGTGATCAATTACGCTGGTTCGACAGTGAGCCACTCTCTGGGCGAAACTCTCTACCTTCCAACACCCCAATCCAAGGCTTCGAATGCAGCGATAACATTGCAAAACACGGTGTCGAAAATACAGCATCAAAAAGTTTGCCTGTTTTACTCAAAAACCCATGTATTCTACTCCTTGGTGGCGGAGAGGTTGCTTATCGAAAAGCTAAGGTCCTCTTAGATAATCAGATTGAGTTTAAAATTCTTACCCAGTCAATTCTCCCCACATTTAAAGAGTTTGCAGGTAAAGCAAACCTAACAATCAAGCAGGTTCATGCCGCAGACTTGAAACCTTTCAATATTATTGTTGATGCAACAGGCAATCCTGCTGTTGCCAAACTGCTCTTTGCGGAAAAACAGCAGCGCTTTGTGCTGATCAATATTGTCGATATTCCTGAGCATTGCGATTTCTATTTCTCCTCTCTGCTCAACTACGGGCGGTTGAAGATTGCTGTTTCCACGGATGGCGCCAGTCCTACAGTCGGCCAGGTGGTACGTGATAAAATCAAGGCGATGATTCCGGACAATCTTGCCGATTTGCTAGAGGAAAAGGCTGCTGGGCGTAGCCGTGGTGCGATTGATGCCAAAGTGACACGTGAACAGACGTTGACCCTGCTGGCGCAGGTGTACCTGATTGGTTGCGGCCCCGGTGATGTCAATCTCCTGACCCTGCAAGCCTACACCTGTATTCAGAAGATGGATGTGGTGCTCTACGACGATCTCATCCCGCAGCAGATCCTGGATATTGTTCCCGCTTCGACGCAGCAAGTCTATGTGGGTAAACATAAGGAAGTTCATGGCTGGAAACAGGATGACATTAATCAAACCCTTCTTGATTATGCCAGGCAAGGCTTGCAGGTGGCGCGACTGAAAAGTGGTGACCCCTACATTTCCGGTCGGGACACCGAGGAAGCAGAGTTCCTGATCAAACAAGGGATCCGGGTGCAGGTGCTTTCAGGGATCAGTTCTGCGTTATCTGCGTCGCGTCTGCCGGTATCCCATTAACCGCGCGCGGCCTGTGGTACTAGTGTTTGGCGAAGTCGTGAATCTCCATCAGATCCTGCCTCAGGACTCTTATCTAAAGACTGACGATCCTTTTCAAGCTTGACATAAAATCCACTTTGTTTATATTGGAGCTTAATAATTAACTTTAATTAAGCTCCTGGCCGGGTCGGTCCTTCCCTGGGAGCTTGTCCGACAATAAAGGTCGAAGCGAAAATCCAGAAGTTTGAGAACAGACTTTAGCTCGTTTGAGAGTAATAGCCATAGCTATTGGTCGAAAAGGAGCTGAAATATGGGCCAAACAGCTGGGTTTGCAGCCGATCATGGATTGTCGGACAAGCTCCTTGAGGAAGGTAGCGGAATGCCTCAGGTTGCAAACAAGTCCGCCGGGTTGCCAGGGTGAATTCAGAGGTACCGAATTCTTTCCTGAACCCGGTTTCTTTGTGGCATTTGCTGGATTAACTATGACGATTTTCAAGTCGCTCAGTCGGAGTCTGATCAGCAAGTTCACTTTCAGAACTGGTCTTGTGCTGCTAGTCACGATCTCTCTCTTTGCCTCTTTCAATATCGCGACACTTAAGGAAATTTTTCTACAGGATGCCAGGAGTGACATTGAAACCGTAAGCGAAATAATCCTGCATACGACACATTTTCAGATGTTGGAGGATAATCGCCTGCGGGTCTACCAGATGATGGAAGAGGTCCGGTCACATGAAAAAATAGATCGTATCCGGCTTTTCAGTCCGACAGGTCTGGTTCATTTTTCCACTTACGATGAAGAGACCGGCAAATCCATTGCTGATATCAATGAGACTTGCAAGGAGTGTATTTCCGACGAATTTTTGATTGATAACCATCCCCTTGAAGATAGTAGCCGGGTTTTCTATAACAATAATGGAGAAGAGATCCTCAGTGTCACCACGGCAATTCCCAATCAGCCAAGCTGCTCTACTGCGGCCTGTCATGTGCATCCACCGGATGTCAAGACCATTGGCTATCTTGAGGTGCAAGGGTCATTGGCCAAAATTGGTGTGCAGGCAAGCAGCTATCGCGACAGTATTGCTGCTTTTGGCGTTATCCTGCTGCTGCTTGTTATCTTTTGCCTGAGCTGGATGACACAGAGCATGGTCATCAACCCGGTGCATGATCTTCTGCTGCATGCCCGAAAAGTCTCGAATATGGAGCTTGACAGTCATCTGATCCTGAAGTCGAATGATGAGATCGGTGAGCTTTCCGAAGCGTTTAACGATATGACGGCAAGATTGAAAGAAACGACCAATGAATTCCAGGAATTGACCGAAACACTCGAAGCAAAAGTCCTGGAACGGACTGAAGAGATTGCCCAGGTCAACGATCAATTGGTGCGATCAGAGAAGTTGGCTTCACTTGGCGAGCTGGTTGCCGGAATTGCGCATGAGATCAACAACCCTCTAACCGGGATCCTGATGTTTGCCAATATGTTTGCTGACGACAAAAGGCTTGATGATAGACAGCGCGAAGACGCCCAGACGATTGTCCATGAAACCAAGCGTTGTGCTGACATTGTCAAGCGGCTGCTTGATTTTTCGCGAACATCGATCCCTGACAAACGACTTAAGTCCCTGTCGCAAATTATGGAGAACACCTTGGCGCTGGTGTCGCATCATGCGACTGTTAATGATGTTGAGATTGTATGTCATTACGGCGTCAATCTACCTGATATTGACGTTGATCCAACCCAGATGGAGCAGGTATTCATTAACCTGCTGGTTAATGCCTGCCATGCGATGCCGACAGGTGGGCGTCTGACTATTACCATACGCACAGATTTAAAGCGTGATCTACTGATTACGACTATTGAGGATACTGGTCAGGGGATCGCTGAAGAAAATATGGGACGGATTTTCGACCCATTTTTTACAACCAAGAACCAGGAACTGGATGGGGTGGCGGGGACTGGTCTTGGCTTGTCGGTGTCCTATGGCATCATTGAGAATCATGGCGGGCAGATCTCGGTGCAAAGTGCTATTGGTCATGGGACAGTGTTTACCATCGAACTGCCCATCACGTCGTTGATGCGGACAGCCAAAGACACGACCTTATCTATAGCGTAGTGTGCTTACAGGCCGGCTGTCCTTGAAGAGGATGTTATGAACAAAGAAATCGAACGAATTATGATTGCTGATGATGATGCGGTCATCCGTGAAGGTTTGCGACGCATTCTCACTGCGGAAGGTTACGACGTTGAAACCGTCAGTAATGGTCGGGCGGCTTTGGACAGGTTGGAGCAGGAAAGGTTCAAGCTGCTTGTGACTGACTTGAAAATGCCTGGCATGAGTGGGTTGGAAGTGCTTGAGTCGATACGCATTCGACAGCCGGAACTGCCGGTGGTGCTGATTACCGGTTATGCGGCAATAGATAATGCCGTTGAGGCAATGAAAAATGGTGCAACGGATTATCTGGCCAAACCATTTGCTAACGAGGAGATTATCAACAAAGTCAAAAATGCTATTAAAACCAGGACCGTGCTGATCGATGATATCTGTCTCTGGCGGGAAATGAGTGAGACCCATGGTTTTGATAAGCTGATTGGTGACAGTTGCGAAATGAAACAACTTTACCAGCGCATCATGCAGGTGGCTCCGACAGACAGTACTGTATTGATCAGTGGTGAAAGTGGCACAGGCAAAGAACTGGTGGCTCGTGCTATCCATGAACACAGTTCACGACGTTTGCAGTCTTTTGTTGCGCTTGACTGTACGTCTCTGGCTGAAAGTCTTCTGGAAAGCGAACTCTTTGGCCATGTCAAGGGCTCCTTTACCGGTGCAATACAGACAAAACGCGGATTGTTTGAAGTCGCCGATGGTGGCACGTTGTTTCTTGATGAGGTTGGCAATATCAGTCTGACGACTCAGGCCAAACTGCTGCGCGTTCTGCAGGAACGTGTTGTCACTCCAATCGGGGGAACCAAGCCAATCGCAATCAATATTCGCCTGGTTGCCGCCACCAATGTCAAGCTGCAGGAAATGATCAAACAGGGGACCTTCCGTGAGGACCTCTTCTTCAGACTCAACATTATTCCAATTGAACTGCCTCCCTTGAGAGATCGCAAGGGTGATTTGATGCTACTGGCGAGCAAGTTCCTTAAGCGCTTTGCCGAGGAGAATGGCAAGGAGATCAGGGGCTTCAGTCCGGATGTGATTGATCAACTGGAACATTACGCTTTTCCAGGCAATGTCCGCGAACTTGAAAATCTTATCGAACGGGCAGTGGTCCTTTCTCATTCGGACTTCCTCCAGCGCCAGGACCTGGAAATGCCGGGGGATGAGCGTGCCACCTCTTTGTCTGCCGATAACACAGTTCCTCTAGATGCAAATGAATTGAAGGAACGTAAGCGTTTGCTGCGTGAGGAGGCAGTAGTGCCGCTGGAACGAGCCTTTTTGCTGAGTGCACTGGATCGCAATGACTGGAATATCACCAGGGCTGCAGAAGAGGTTGGTATGCAGCGGCCCAATTTCCAGGCTATGCTCAAAAAACAGGGGATCAGTGTCCGGTCAAGGACAATTGGGTAAGTAAGATCCCCCTCCTTAGTTACCCTGCTGCCTTTTTCGCTTAGGCTCGTATAGTCCGACAGCCCCCTGACCAAAAAATAACAATATAATTGCTCTGTATATTTTTTTATACACTGACCATCTCCGATGAAAGTCTAAACTTCTCAGCTACTTACAAGAAACACATGTGACGCCTCCCAATATCTACGGATTGTTCTGTATATTTTTTTTATACATTGTCACTTAACTGGCAGGTAATTGGGCTTTATTCCTATCCACACAAAATCCTTTTAAAACAATACCTTAAAAAAATTAAATAAAAATTTTCTAAGAATGGCACGACCAATGCACCATTCCACAACGCACGCCGCAAGAATAAAAAGCTGATTTCGAAAAACCTAAGGCTAGCATGGGAATAACGATGATGCAGATGCCAGGATTACTCATCGCAGATGAAGACGTGCTGTCCAGAAAACGCATGGCGGATTTGTTCATCGATGCCGGGTACCAGGTGACAGTAACCAACTCAGCAGCAGGAGTTCTTTATGGAACTCTCAAGAAGACGGCTCAGGTTGTCTTACTCAGTACCAAGTTCGATGAATTGCTGGCGACCGACTTGATACCGCTTCTAAAACAGTGCAACCGCAATCTGAGTATCATCCTGGTTGCCAGCGAACTACCCTTGGCACTGATTCGCAAGGCACGTAGCGAGGGCATTTTTTATCATGCATTAAAGCCAACCAAGTCATGCGATGAAGAAGAATTGCGACAGGCGGTTAGATGTGCTTTCGAAAAGTTGACTCAAAATCCTGCAACTGAGGAGCTGTAATGAATGTCAAAGAGCTGCTCGACCAGACTGACAAGCATATAGAACCGTTATGGCTGTAGGAGTAGGAACCTAAGGTAGCAGGCTAACTAACTGCATTGCACAAAGGAGAAGGGTATGTTTAACGAACTACTTGGCAGAATTGGTGAATTTGAAACTGTTTACACCATGGTGGATTACTACACCTACATCAAAACCGTTGAATATCTTATCTGTGTTGCATTCTTCATTGCCTTCCCGATGTTCTTCAAATACATCAACACGAAGCCAGGGAATCTCAGCAAGTGAAAATGCCGTGTGGCATTCATTGACTTTAGAGGAGAGAGAATCATGAACGCTAAGCAAATCTTAACCACCTTGATGATGGTACTGGCCCTCATAGTGGTGGGAAGTACAGCCATGGCTGCTGATATGCCTGAGCAGGTGTCGCTTGACACGATGGTTGAACTCTTCGATGCCGTCGAGTTCGATCACGAGATGCATACGGAGTTGGGTGAAGATTGTTCGGTCTGCCATCACCACACTACAGGAACCGGCACGACCGATGATCGTTGCATAAGCTGTCATGCCAACAGCGATGAGCTTGCAACAGTAGCTTGTGTCAACTGCCATGTTATTGACCCGTTTTCTTCGGAGCAGCTCAGCCAGAAGTCACAGGAAATCTATCGGTTTCATATTGACAAGCCAGGCTTGAAAGCTGCCTATCACTGGAACTGCATCGGTTGCCATGAGGAGATGGACGGGCCGACAGGATGCGAAGATTGCCACGCCAGAACGCCGGAAGGAGATGCTTTCTATCACAAGGATGCCACAGGGCATGCTGACGAGGGTAGCAATCACTGAGGATAGTTGGTCTTGAAATGACATTTATAAGCATAAAATTTTAAAAATTAAGGGATTTTCAGGATAAGGAGAGATGTTATGAGTGGAATCAGTCGACGGAAATTTCTTGCTGCGAGTGTAGCAGCAGGGGCCGCCACAACCCTGGCAGGGCCCAAGAAGGCTTTGGCTGTCGGGTCCTTTTCAGGCTACCCTGATAGCATGGGTGTGCTGGTGGATTTAACTCGTTGTATCGGTTGCCGCAGCTGCGAAGCAGCCTGCAACAAAGAACAGCAGCTGCCCGATCCCAACCTGCCGTTTGATGATATGTCGGTTTTTGACCAAACCTTCCATCATGGCACGCAGAAGCGGCGCACAGATGAAAGTGCATATACAGTGGTTAATCGCTACAAGCCAGAGGGACGCGATCCGATCTATCGCAAAGTACAATGTAACCATTGCGCTGAGCCGGCTTGCCTCAGTTCCTGCTTTGTCAACGCCTACACCAAGACCAAAGAGGGTGCCGTTATTTACAATGGCAGTGTCTGTGTTGGTTGCCGAAACTGCATGATAGCCTGCCCATTCAATGTCCCTGCTTACAGTTACTCCAGCGCTTTCGGCCCGGTCATCAAGAAATGCATCTTCTGTTATGACACCAGATTGAAGGATGGCAAGCCGCCGGCCTGTGTTGAGATTTGTCCACAAGAAGCTCTGACATTCGGCAAGCGCAAAGACCTCCTCAAGATTGGCCACCAGCGCATCCAGACTCACCCGGGTCGCTACATTGATCGTATCTACGGTGAGAAAGAGCTGGGCGGGACCCATTGGATGTATCTCTCGCCGATCCCGGTCGAAGAGGTCGGATTCGATCCGAGGCCTGGTAATGAACCGATCATCAGCCACGTCAAGGATTTCCTTGGTGTCGTGCCGATGGTACTGGCTATCTGGCCGGCATTGTTTACCGGTTTCCACCTCCTGGCAAAGAATCAGGAAGGTCATGACGACCATGAACATGAAACTGGTCATCAACAGGGCAGTGGGCAAAAACATGACGATGAGGGAGGTCAACAATGAAAAGTTTAGTCGAATTGGGAGTGAAACCAGTAGACTCCCTCATCAATGAGAAAAATGATAAGAGATGGTCCATAATGGACAAGCTCCTCCTTGGTTTGAGCCCGGGACAATACCTTGGCCAGGCGTTACGCAATCCGTTTAACTGGATTCTGGGAATCATCTTCGCCATCGGTCTGCCACTGATTGTCTATCGCTTCATTTTCGGACTCGGCGCAGTAACTCATGCGTCCAATGACTATCCCTGGGGCTTGTTTCTTGGCTTTGGACTCTTCTGTATGGTGCCGCTTTCAGCCTCCGGGTTCATGCTCGGCACTACGGTTGAAATTTTCGGGCGTCACGATTTTCATCCGATTGAACGACTGGCCCTGCTCAACGGCTTGCTCGGATATTTCTTTGCTGTTATCTACCTGATGATCGACCTTGGTCAGCCGTGGCGCCTGCCTTACCCGATGTTCTGGTCTTTTGGTCCGGCTGCGGTGCTATTCCTGGTCGCCTGGCATGTCGCTACCTATCTATCGGTGCAGATTGCCGAGGTTTCGGTGGCTTTCTTCGAGTGGATGGACTGGCTGGGTGGCAAGCGTTTCATCAGGCGGATCACCATCGGCCTGACCGTATCCGGTATCATTCTCTCTACTTTGCATCAGGGTGCCCTGGGGGCGCTCTTTAACTACGCCCCTGGCAAGGTCCATCCCCTATGGTATTCGGCTTCTTTTCAGTGGATCCATTTCTTTGTTTCGGCGATTCCTGCAGGGCTCTGTATGGTGATTGTTGTCAGCACCATCATCAAGAAGACCATGGCCTGGCGTTGCGACGATGGCTTTCTTGACAGTCTAGATCGCTGTACCCTCGGACTGGCCAAAGGGGCCAGCATGGGCCTGATCACCTACCTGGTTATTAAGTTTATCGGTGTCGCTCACGATAACGAGTGGGCTTATCTGGCAACCGGTTGGGGTGCCTGGTTCCTCTTTGAGATGGCCGTTGGTGTACTGCTGCCACTCGTGCTCTTCGCCTATGCCATTCGTCACCAACTTGCCAGTTTGGCCCGGTGGGGCGCAGTTTTTACAGTTTTCGGCATAGTCCTGAATCGCTTGAATACGGCGCTGATTACTTTCAACTGGAAGCTTTATCAGGAAATCCCGCACATTTTTGAATTCATAATTGCGGTGACAGTTTTTGCGATTTACATAACGACCTACCGCTTCATTCTTTACCGTCTGCCGATTCTCTATTCGTGGAAAGAGCAGCCGCAAGAAGCACTTGCTCCAGAAGCGGTCAAGGCAGCACCGATCAATACGACACCCTCTGCGGCTAACGCCGTTTATCGCAAGATCGATTAAGCCTGGGTTAAACGATACCTGTGGGGCTGTATCAAGCAGTCCCACAGGTAACATGCAAGGAGATTCGTTATGTTGTTCAGCAGCATAAACAGTCGCGCTATTATACCGGTTGCCTTTGCTGTGACCGGATTTGTGATCGCCTGCAGTGTGTTGTTGTACAGTTTTATTAAACAAGACCTTGTTAAAGGAGAGATTGGGCACGCCGCTGACTTGGCTGATACTGTAATCAGGTCAACCAGTTACGCCATGCTCAAGGATGATCGTGAGACCCTAAGCAATATCATAATGAGCATTGGTGAGCAGCAGCAGGTCGAACATGTGCGGATCTTCAACAAGAAGGGGTTGATCATGTTTTCCCGTGACAGCCAGGAGCTTAACCAGCTTATCGATAAGTCGGCGGCCGGTTGCAATGAATGTCATTCCGGGTCGGAGCCGAAACGCAGCTTGGAAGCCATGGCCCAGGCTCGCCAGTTCACCAATGACTTAGGCAAAGATGTGCTGGCGATCACTGCACCGATTTATAATGCCCCGGAATGCTCCAATGCTGCCTGTCATTTTCACGCTGCCGGGCAAAGTCTGCTGGGGACTCTTGATCTCGGAGTTTCCCAAGCTCCCCTCAAGCAGACACTCAGTCAATTACAGAACCGCATGATTGTATTCAGCGGCATGATCCTGATTCTCACGGTTGGCGTTGTCTGTGCTCTTCTTTATCGGCAAGTTCTTTTGCCGATCAAACATCTTGTCGACTTTACTGAAGGCAAAATGGGTGATAGCCTTACTGATGATTTCCCCGAGGTCAGCGGTGAAATTGCCCGGCTGGCAACTTCATTTCAGAAGATGAGTAACCGTGTGCGGGAACTTGAGCAACAGTCCCAGCCTGATGAAAACAAAGCCTCCTCGTCTGATTCTCTGCCCTGAGGTTGCTATTTTATTTCTGACTCCGGTTTACCGTTCTGTGCTGGTAGACAGAAGGAGATGACAATGAGCCAGGCGGGGAGACAACCCGAAGAGCGACAAGCATCGGGACGCGAAGATCTGCGCAAGAGGATCGAAAAACGCATCCGACGTCTTGAAAGAGCCTCCGGTAACGGTCTTTGGTCAATGGCTTTGTTCCTGCTGGTCAGCCTTGCTGCTTTCGATGGCTTTTCATTTCTCCCCGACCTCAGTGAAAACACACGCAGGATACTTGGCACACCGCCACCGACGGGAATGATCAGCCTGGCCCTGGTTGTTTACGCATTCTCGGGCATTATTCGCACCCTTGCCCGCATGAGCCAAAATATTAAACCCTACCTGGGCCTGATGCATGCTGTCTTTTTTACTGCCTTCTATACGTTCTATCATTTGTCTGGAGTTCTGCCAGACAATTTCTGGGCGGTTTTCTTTGCCGGGATCAGTGTTATGGGGCTGGAGAATTACTACCTCTGGGCGCACAGCAGCGAGGCCGTTCGTAAAGAACGTGCTTTGCTTGCCAGTATGCAACAGGGGGAGAAGGAGAGTGGCGGGCCTTCTTAACGATAGATTGCCAGCCCACGGGGAATGACAACTCAAGCATAAGTTGTCTCACTGCACCGGTTGCTATTGGTTTAGTGTGTCAGTTGAACTATTCAAGCAGAATTTCTGAACTCAGGTTGAAGCTGTAGAGTTCAAACGATCCGTTTCTCTCAAGTAGTTTGATATTGAGTAAGGCTTCGCCATTTTCATACTTCGCATCAACTTCGTATTCAACAATGGTTTGCATGCCAATGACAGTTTTCCCGCCGGTATCAACTTCTTGAAACTCCGGTTCTTCTATGCTTTTAAGTGCTCCAAGTTTTGCAAACCAGACCATGGTCTGGGCAAACTTATCCTCAGAAATTTCAGCTGAAACCTCCGGAACCATGAGCTCTCTGATGGCTGCAGGCTCCCATTCTGAGACTATCGGGATGACTTGCTTGATATATGGCACGGCCGTATCGCTATATTCCGAGCCCTGATAATAATTGTAAGCTATAGAACCAATGACCACGGAAACAATCGTTACAAACCAGAGAATGAGCAATGTGTAGAACTTTCTCAGGGATTTCTTTGATTCCATCTTTCTTTCCACGGAGTACCTTTCCTGTTCTTATGGTTAGAGTAATGTTATGGGAGACTATTGATTCGTTGTTAACGCCAAGCGTGCACCGAAACCAAGAAAAACCGTTCCTGTCACCCAGCGCATGATTTTTTGCACTTTCCCGGACTTTTTGATTCGACGGGAAATCCCACTTGAAAAAAAGATCAGATGAGTATGTACGATACCGGCAATCAAAGCATGCATCACGCCCATAGCCCCTATCTGAAGCTCCGGGTTACTGGCTGCAGGGTTCACGAACTGTGGTAGCAGCGCTAACATCAGGAGCGATATCTTGGGGTTGAAAATACTGACCAAAGCACCATTGCGAAAGATTCTCCAGGCTGTGGTGCTGGGAGTCTCTGTCACATTGTCTATCGCCGGCCCGCTTCGAAAGGCTTTCCAAGCCAGGTAGACCAGATAAGCCACACCGAGAAACTTGATCGTATGGAACGCTGCAGATGAATATTGGAGCAGGGCGGCGAGGCCGAGAGCAACGGCAACGGCGTGACAGAGGATCCCAGTGGAATTGCCCAGGTTGCCGATCATGCCAGCTTTCCTGCCGTGGTGGAGAGTGGTTGCTATGGTGTAAGCCCAGCTGGGGCCGGGTGATAACGCGATCATCAAACTGACCGTGGCAAATCCCAGGTAGGGGGTGAAGTCGAACATTTGGTCCTCGATGGTTTGGATTTTGATTATTACTTCTTCATGACAACTTAGAAATATACCATTTATTGACCTGTAAACACTAGTTATTTTGAATGAGAATTTTTTGGCACTCTCTATGCTTATAAAAATTGTGCATGTTCAAATTTATTCGTTCTATTGATGCTGCAATTTGATTTCATTTTTATATGGAGAGGCCCCTGTCATGTCCGACCAAAGCCAGAAACTGTTCAGAGCATTAATTGATGTCGGCAAAGAGTTGGCGGCTATTACCGAACTGGATCATCTGCTGCCGCGAATCCTCGAAATTTCCCGAGAAGTTTTTCATTTCGAAAACGCGATTATCCGGTTACTCAGCGATGATGGCAAAATTCTGCAATCAGTCGCCTCTTTTGGATACAGCAAGGAGGTTGTTGAGAACCCGATTCTGCTGGGGCAGGGCATCATGGGTAAAGCCGCGAAATTCGGCAAGCCCTATCTGATTCAGAACCTGAGTCAGGCTGATGGCTATATCCCCGGCATTGAAAAGGCTTGTTCGGAATTGGCGGTGCCGTTGATTGCGCGGAACAGGGTCATTGGTGTTTTTAATGTTGAGAGTCAACGACCGGAAGCTTTTTCCACAACTGACAGCGATGCTCTTTCGATCCTTGCCGGGCAGGCAGCGGTAGCAATCGACAATGCACATTTGTACAGAGATCTTTGTCGCGTCTCCCGGGAGAAAGAAAAACTCAACCACCTTAACGAAAAGATTTTATCAAGTGTAGGTATCGGCCTTTATACAATCGACCGGCAAATGCAGATAACCTCATGGAATAACAGCATGGTGAAAATGAGCGGTATTGAGGCGGAAAAAGCGATAGGAAGCCCTCTGTTGAAGTTGTTCCCCAGTCTGGAAAAAGAAAAAATTGCCGACCGCCTGCGTCGTGTATTGAGTAGCGGCCGTCCGGAAAATTTACGTTTGCTGCACCGCGGCTTGTCAGGAGAGAACCGCCTGCAAAAACGATGTCTCGCACCTTTAAAGGAAAAAGGTAAGACGATTGGCGTTGTTGTCGTTGTTGAAGATATTACGGAATTTGAACAACTCCTGGCCCAGACTATCCAGTCGGAAAAACTGGCTGAAGTCGGCAGGATGAGCACCGGTATCGCCCATGAAATTAACAACCCGCTGGCTGTTATCAGTTATGCCTGTCAATTGCTTTTGGAAGAAGAAGGCTACAACACAGACCAAATGGAATTGTTGCAGCGAATCGGCAATGAGGTCGAGCGATTGAAAAACCTCACCTCTGAACTGCTCTCATATTCCGGCAGTCAGGAAGGAAGGCGAAAGCCGACGGACCTTAATAAAACACTCCTGGATGTTGTCGCTTTACTGCGTTATGAATTAAACAAAGAACAGATCCAGTTGGTTGAGGATTTCGGTGACCTGCCAATGGTGGACGTAAATAACAGTAAATTTAAACAGATTTTTATCAACCTGGTTTTGAATGCTGTTCAGGCCATGGAGTCAGGAGGTCGTTTGCGCATATCGACGGGTTGCCTTCCGGATAACGGGATTTTTGTTCGCTTCTGCGACAATGGACCCGGTGTTTCTAATGCGTTGAAAGATAAAATATTCGAACCGTTTTTCACTGCAAGAAAAGATGGTAGTGGCACCGGTCTCGGCCTTTATCTATGTCGTAAGATTATTGCGGAATATAAAGGGAGATTGACGGTATCCGATGCTCCTGCCGGAGGGAGTTGTTTTGAATTAAACCTGCCGACAAACATCATCGCATAGCAAAACCACCTGCACACTTTTTACCCACTGGCGGCCATTTTTGTCTAAATAAAAGACAATATGTTAAGAAAAAAAGCAGTTATAATGGCGCTCAGTCGTTTTTTTATCCTTGGCATGAAGACTGCAATATCCTTGAATTGTCACAACAAAACGCTCTTTATTGAGCTTTGACTCCGTTGCTTATACGGGGCTGACTTTTTTATAGGTATTAATGAGCAAAGGCGCTCTGAACTCCCAACGGGAGTCAGTGCGCTTTTTTTATTACCTACATAATTGATAAGGAGAATCTGAGGATGAAAAAAGTGGAGTGTATCATCAAGCCTTTCAAGCTGGATGATGTCAAGAACGCAATTACTGAATTGGGTCTAAGCGGCATGACCGTGAGTGAAGTCCGCGGCTTCGGGCGTCAGAAGGGGCACACAGAACTGTATCGTGGGGCTGAGTACCAAGTTGATTTTCTACCCAAAATCAAGATTGATCTGGTTGTGCCAGCAGACATGGTACCTGCCATTATCGAAGCAGTGCAAAAGGAAGCCGGTACCGGTCGCATCGGCGACGGCAAGATTTTCGTCACTGATGTTGAGCAGTCAATCAGAATCCGGACCGGTGAAACCGGCCCCGAATCTCTCTAGACTAATTGAAAGTTGATAAAGATAAGGAGAAAAACATGAATAAGTCACGTATTGCTTTGCTCGCCGGTTTGATGATGATTCTGCCAGCTCTGGCCCTGGCTGAAGATGCTCCGGTATCTGAGATGACCTACATCCTGAACACCTTTTCTTTCCTGATCATGGGTATTCTGGTCATGTGGATGGCCGCCGGTTTCGGTATGCTCGAAGCTGGCCTGGTTCGTTCCAAGAACGTTGCCACCATTTGCCTCAAGAATATCTCACTGTTCGGAATTGCCGGCATCCTCTTCTACCTCTGTGGTTACAATCTGATGTATGCCGGAGTTGATGGCGGTTTCATCGGCTCTTTCGGCCTCTGGGCTGCAGATGATGCTGCGGCACTGGCCGGCGATTATTCGGCTGGCTACTCAGCAGCTTCCGACTGGTTCTTCCAGATGGTCTTCTGCGGTGCGGCCTGCTCGATCGTCTCCGGTTGTGTGGCTGAGCGTATCAAACTCTGGCCCTTCCTGCTCTTTTGCGCCATTCTCACTGGCATCATCTACCCGATCCAGGGTTCCTGGGGCTGGGGCGGTGGCTGGCTTTCAGAAATGGGATTTGCCGATTACGCCGGTTCCACTATCGTTCACTCGGTCGGTGGCTGGGCAGCCCTGACCGGTGCCATTATTCTCGGTGCTCGTAAAGGCAAGTACGGCAAAGGTGGTCGAGTCAACCCTATGCCCGGCTCCAATATCCCTATGGCAACTCTCGGTACCTTCATCCTCTGGATGGGGTGGTACGGATTCAACGGAGGCTCGGTGCTTGCTCTCGGTGATGCTGCTTCTGTCATCGAAATGTCCAACGTTATCGCTAACACCAATCTGGCCGCCTGTGGTGGCATGATTGCTGCCATGGCCATGGTGCAAATCCTTTACAAAAAAGTTGACGTTACCATGGGACTCAACGGTGCCCTGGCTGGTCTGGTTTCGATCACTGCTGGTCCCGCGACCCCATCACTTGGTGCTGCTATCCTGATTGGTGCTGTCGGTGGCGTGCTGGTTGTCCTGGCCGTTCCTTTCTTCGACAAGCTTAAAATTGACGATGTGGTCGGTGCTCTCTCGGTTCACCTGGTCTGCGGTATCTGGGGCACTATGGCCGTTCCTTTTACCGACGGTGAAGCCAGCTTCCTGACCCAGTTCATCGGTGTTGCCGCCACGGCTGCTTTTGTTCTGATTGCCTCTTCGATCGTCTGGCTGGCCATCAAATACACCATCGGTATCCGCTGCAGTGAAGAAGATGAGTACCGTGGTCTCGATGTCTCTGAAATCGGCATGGAAGCTTATCCTGATTTCCAGACCGTACATCTCGGTGGTATGGGTGCTCCTGCTGGTTTTGGTAATGCGCCTGCTGCGGCACGTGTTGCAACAACACCGGTTCGTCAGAACTGACAATAACTATTAATTTCTGCAGGACCTTGTGTCCTGCAGAAATTAAATTTATAAAAATATCATATTCTAATTCTAGCAGCCTGTCGGACTATCAATAAACTGGTTGCAAATTAGCTTGTTTGGCCCATATTTCAGCGCCTTTTCGACCAATAGCTACGGCTATTACTCTCAAATGAGCCAAAATCTGGTCTCAAACACCAAAATTTTCACTTCAGCCCTGATTGTCCGACAGACTGCTAGACAGCAACAAGGAAGCTCAATGAAAACTGCTCTAATTGTCGATGACGAACCCTTACTGCGGCGACAGGTCGCCAAGGTTTTAGCCGATTACGGTTTTGATTCTCTGTATGAGGCAGCTGACGGATCCCAGGCCGTCGCCATGGCTATCACACATAAGCCTTTGCTGACGGTCATGGATGTTTCCATGCCGGTTATGGATGGGATCAGTGCGGCAGACAAAATGAACCGTAATCCAAGCGGCGCCATTGTCTTGCTCACCGGTAATACCGACAGCACGACGGTTGCAAAAGCACAAGAAGCTGGAGTTCATCATTACCTGATGAAACCTTTCCAGGAAGAACAACTGAAAATAACGGTTGATCTTGCCATCCATCAATTTATTGAGTTGTCAAATCTGCAGGATGAAATTGCTGCACTTAAAGAGAGTCTGGAAACCCGCAAACTCGTTGATCGTGCCAAAGGCCTGCTGACCAGACAAGGAATGAAAGAGCCTGAGGCGCACCGCAAAATTCAAAAGTTAGCCATGAATAAACGTAGAAGTCTGAAGGAAGTTGCGGAGGCAATCTTACTGATGGAAGGCTGATCAGGACGTGCGTGTAACTCTGATAAACCGTTGCAACTTACCCCCATGGTCAATTGCCTCGCGACATTACAATTGCCATCCACAGCGCCTGGAGATTCAAGGGGCCCAACACATAGGCCGACAATTATTTGCAGCGTTGGAGAAAATTGACGATTCAGAACTTCGTGGTGCACGATTTCACGACTTTATGGATGTAAGATTTCAGCTGCATCAATGGGCACGGGAGGCTTCACGCAGCAGTCAAAAAAGTCTTAAAAACAGCTATCTCAGATTTTTGCGTGGTTGGTTATTTGACAGCAACTCCATAGAAGGTGCAGTCCTTAAAAGCTGGATTGAATCGCGACTTGGCCTGCCACCGACCTTTCATCATGAACCGATTGGCGACGTTCATTCGGAAGCCTATTTTCGTTACACAATTGATCGGATGAAGGGTTCGGAGCGGACCAGTGCCATTCTGTCGCAACTCGACCTGCTCTACGAATATGTCCAGTATGAACTGGAACGCCGATGCCCCGGGCAGATGCACATGACGCTCTACCGAGGTATCTACGACTTCGCTGAGCATCAGGTCATCGAACAGCTGGGAAAAAACCGCTATCTCTTGCGACTGAACAATCTGAATTCCTTCACCAATGATTTTGAACATGCCTGGGAGTTCGGTAACCGGGTGCTGGAGGCGCAGGTGCCATTGACCAAGATCTTCTTCATGGGTGGGCTCCTGCCACGATCGCTATTCAAGGGAGAGGGTGAGGTTTTGGTAATCGGCGGCGAGTTCGAGGTCAAAGTTCTCATCGGGGGATAACAGATGAAATGTATTATCCCAGGACGCGAGTCCGTTCTCGAACGAGCCCGAGCGGCCTATCTGGGACTGGCAATTGGTGATGCACTTGGTGCGACCACTGAGTTTATGACACCAAGTGAGATCAAGGCAACCTACAAGGTCCATCGCAAGATCACCGGTGGTGGTTGGCTCTACCTCAAGCCAGGACAGGTCACCGACGATACCGAAATGTCGTTAGCTCTGGGTCAAGCATTACTCACCGCCAGGCAATGGCATTTGCAGGGAATCGCGGACAATTTCCTTGCCTGGATGAAGAGCAAACCCGTTGATATCGGGGCGACTTGCAGGCGAGGCATCCGCGACTACATGCTCAAGGGACAGTTAGAGACCCCACACAATGAGTGGGATGCCGGCAACGGTGCCGCCATGCGTATGGCACCGGTCGCCTTGTTCACTCTGGGTAATAAAAGAGAAATGGTCCATTGTGCCAGGGAGCAGGCACACCTGACGCACAACCATCCCCTGTCCGATGCGACATGTATCGCTATCGGCGAAATGGTGCAGAAGGCGATCCTTGGTGGCGATCGGTTTGAATTGCACGAAATCACCCGTAATCTGGTGGCTGAATATGGCACTTTTCGGTTCCATAACTATCGGGGCAACGCAACAGCCTATGTTGTTGATACCCTGCAGACGGTCTTCCACCACCTGTTCACGACCGGTAGTTTCGAAGAGTGTCTGATCGGTGTGGTCAATCAAGGTGGGGATGCCGATACAACTGGTGCTATTGCCGGTATGATCGCTGGTGCATTTTATGGTCTGGATGCGATCCCGGCGCGCTGGGTGAGGAAATTGAAACGTGAAGTGAGAGAAGAGGTTGAGAGCCAGGCGGTTCAGTTGGTCAAGCTTTCTCCCTGGGGCGCTTTACACACGTAAGAGGACTGTCCCGGTCTCTCACGGGGCTGTCCCCGACTTTAGCTCACCACGGTCAACACACAAATAGAAGGATGAGCCATGAAAGAACAGATGACCGGGCTACCAATTTTATTCGTCGCAGAAAAGATGAACACCACCCCTTTGAATGTCCTCATGCACATTAAACGCGGCATGCTTCAAGGAATCGAGAACGATGGCACCTGGGTGATCGACCGTCAAAGTCTCGAAACGCTGATGGCAAAAACCGGCGGCAGCAAGGCGGAGAATGTTTGCGCCGGTGGTTGTGCGAAGAAACACGCCTGTGGCGGCGGTTGTAGTTAAAGGTGAGGTTGTAATCATGAGTATCGAGATCAAACCATCCGATCTTTATTATAAATATCTTCGCAATAAGGAGTTGCGCGACGAATCTAAGTTTAGAGGCAAACCGGATTCCAATCCTTACGATCGTGACGATCTCTACGATGTGATTCCAATGCTTGAGGCGGTCATGGATGAACTCAATTGCCGAGATGACAATGTGCTGCACCGACTGGAAGAGTTGGCAGGTGATGAGATGCCGAAGTTCATCACCCGTCGTGAAGAAGTATTCGACTTTCTGGTTAACGTCATGGGTGAGATGTTGGGTATGAAAAACGGGACGCGAGAGGTGGGCCACGAAAGGTCGAACTGTGAGTGAAAGGACCATGTATGATCGTCGATGATCTTCGGGAGGAGTAGCGGTATGCAAAGGGCGCAGAATGGTGATCGGGTCACCGTCCATTATATTGGCACCCTCGACAACGGCCGGATTTTTGACCAACGTGATAGCGATCAGTCACTCTCCTTCACTATTGGTGGGGGGGAGGTTTTTACCGCTCTGGAGCAGGACATTATCGGTATGGCCGTTGGCGAAGTGAGGAATATTTGTCTCGCGGCTGAGCAGGCTTACGGTTCACGTCTCAACGAAAACCTGCTTAAAGTTTCATGCAAGATGCTCCCTGCTGATCGTGAGTTGCGTATCGGCCAGAAGTTGAGTGTCGAGTTGAGCGGCAACGAGCAGCGGGTGATGCGGATTTGCAATATCGACCAGCAAGAGCTTTTGCTCGATGGCAACCATGATCTTGCAGGATGCGATCTGACTTTTGCTCTGCAACTAGTCAATATTGAGTAGTATGAACCTTTTGTACATCTTTTAAATCTTTGCAGGGAGTACCTGTTCTATTTCAATAGTCACTTTGTCATAAGAGCCATCTGGCATGTTGATAGTCAGATCAGCCAGCCATTTACCTTCACGACTGAAAAAGGCGATTCCTTTGTACTGGCCTTGTTTGCCTGTGGCTTTGAGCTTCGGGTTATTGGAACCCGTTGCAACATTGGGCATATAGAGTGAACAGAAAATCAACGCACCAGAAACAGGCTCTCCACGTGAGTCCTTGAGCTTGAAGTGCTGAGCAATTCATTATCATCTCTGCCCAAAGACTGCACAACTGTTGAGCATAATAAACGAGTACCAGGACTGATGTTTCTGTAAGTTGCTGTAAATGCTTGTTTTGTGTTGTTGGCACGCCTGATGCTTTAGAAGGAGACGAGTGACGCGAAAAGCTCAAAGAAAAAAGCGGTACAATTAAAACCATATTCAACACGTTGTTGTGTTGACCGATCGGCAATGAAGCCTGCGGAAGAAGACCAAGTCTCCTTTGCGGGCTTTTGTTGTTAAAGCGGATTTAAACCAAAACATAATCGCGGCACAATGGTTGCGCCGCCGGGCATTGACGCCCTATCCGAATTGTTCGGGTAGGGCGTCGTACGTTTTGTGTATCACATTCTTTTTCGGACGAATCAAAGGCGATGCCGCCACGGCAGAGAAGAGGATGCATAACAAACCAAAGGCTTCTATGGGAGGCCGAAAGAAAGGAACATACCATGGCAGAAAAAAAATTACGTCAGATCGCGATCTACGGCAAAGGCGGCATCGGTAAATCCACAACCACCCAGAACACAGTAGCTGGGCTGGCCTCACTCGGTAAGAAGATCCTGATCATTGGTTGTGACCCCAAGGCCGATTCAACTCGATTGATCCTGCATGCCAAGGCTCAGACCACAGTTATGGACAAGGTTCGTGAACTCGGCACCGTTGAGGATCTGGAACTGGAAGATGTCATGAAGGTAGGTTACCACGATGTCAAATGTGTAGAGTCCGGTGGCCCCGAGCCAGGCGTTGGTTGTGCCGGTCGAGGTGTCATTACCGCTATCAACTTTCTTGAAGAAGAGGGTGCTTACACCCCCGACCTTGATTTCGTCTTCTATGACGTCCTCGGTGATGTGGTCTGCGGTGGTTTCGCCATGCCGATTCGTGAGAACAAGGCTCAGGAGATCTACATCGTCGTCTCCGGTGAGATGATGGCCATGTACGCCGCCAACAACATTGCCAAGGGTATTCTCAAGTATGCGGCAACCGGTACTGTGCGTCTCGCTGGCCTGATCTGCAACAGCCGTAATACCGACTGCGAATCCGAGCTGATCGAAGCTTTGGCCAAACGTCTCGGCACCCAGATGATCCACATGATTCCCCGCGACAATCAGGTTCAGCGCGCTGAAATGCGCCGTATGACCGTTATCGAATACTCCCCTGAGCACAAGCAGGCTGAAGAGTATCGCATTCTGGCGCAGAAAATTTCCGACAATAAGATGTTCGTTATTCCGACGCCGCTAGAGATGGAAGATCTGGAAGACCTGCTGATGGAGTTCGGCATCATGGAAGAGGAAGACGAGACGATTGTTGGTGTCGCAGAAACGGCATAAAACCCGGAACGAGGAACGCGGCCCGAGGAAAGATTTTCGCGTCCCTGAAATACTGGAGGAATTTTCATGGCTGAAAGAAAGCCCATCAAGGGCATCACAATAGAGAGTACCGAAAAACTGATCGCTGAAACTCTGGCAGAAATGCCGGAGAAGGCGCAGAAGAAACGTGCACCGCACCTTGGCGCCAATGAGCCAAGCGCTTCTCCCTGTGCAGTAAAATCAAACAAGAAGGTCGTGCCAGGCATCATGAGTCAGCGTGGTTGCGCTTACGCCGGTGCCAAAGGGGTGGTCTGGGGGCCGATCCGTGACATGATCCACATTTCGCATGGCCCGGTTGGCTGCGGCGTTTACAGTTGGGGTACCCGGCGTAACCTGATGCAGGGCATTCCTGGTGTCACCTCCTTCCCGATGGACTTTACTTCCGACTTTCAGGAGCGCGACATCGTCTACGGCGGCGATCTTAAGCTGGAAAAGTTGATCCGCGAAGCAGATGAACTCTTCCCGCTCAACAAGGGGATGTCGGTACTCTCCGAATGTCCGGTCGGTCTGATCGGTGACGATATTAACTCCACCGCCAGGAAGATGGAGAAGGAGCTCGACAAGCTGGTCGTCCCCTGTAACTGCGAAGGTTTCCGCGGTGTCTCCCAGTCGCTCGGTCATCACATCTCCAACGATTCGATTCGCGATCATATCATCGGCAAGTTCAAGTTCAAGGAAGAAGCTGGCCCCTATGATATCGCCCTGATCGGCGACTACAACATCGGTGGTGACGTCTGGGCTGCCAAACCGATCCTTGAAGAGATCGGCCTCACCGTCAAGTCGGTCTGGACCGGTGATGGCGAAGTCGAAAAGATCGGTGCCACCCACTCGGTCAAACTCAACCTGATCCACTGCTACCGCTCAATGAACTACATGTGCAAGGTGATGGAAGAGAAGTGGAACATCCCCTGGCTTGAGTACAACTTCTTCGGACCCACCAAGATCGAAGAGAGCCTGCGTGCTATTGGTGAGATGTTCGACGACAAGATCAAGAAGAACGTTGAGAAGGTCATCAAGAAGTACAAGCCGGAAATGAAATCCGTAGTCGATCAATACAAGCCGCGCCTCGACGGTAAGACCGCCATGCTCTTTGTCGGCGGCCTGCGCCCGCGGCACACCATCGGCGCTTATGAAGACCTCGGCATCCAGATCACCGGCGCTGGTTACGAGTTCGCCCACCAGGACGACTACGACCGTACCGCCCCGGAGATGGCCAAGGGCACGCTGATCTATGACGACGTCTCCGAGTTCGAGCTGGAGAAATTCGTCGAAGAACTCAAACCTGACCTGGTCGGTAGTGGCATCAAGGAAAAGTATGTTTTCCAGAAAGCAGGTATCCCTTTCCGCCAGATGCACAGCTGGGATTACTCGGGGCCATATCATGGTTATGAGGGTTTCAAGATTTTTGCCCGAGATATTGATATGGCGATCAATTCGCCAACTTGGGATTTGGTCAAAAGTCCTTTTTAGAGGCAAGGCCAATTGGACGCTGATTAACGCAGAAAAGAATGATTTAAAGCCTTCAACATAAACAATATTCTTAAGCTTTAAAATCAGCGTTTATCAGCGTCCCATTAAGGTTTTGAATTGTCCTTCTTGTAAGGATAAAGGAGATAGACATGAGTGCAGCAGAAGCAGCAGTAAAATTTGTCACCGAGACCCCGGAGAAAGAGATCACCCGGGTCAAGGAATGGATCAATACCGAAGAGTATAAAGAGAAGAACTTTGAACGGACCGCGCTGGTGGTTAATCCGGCTCATGCCTGTCAGCCACTCGGCGCGCAGATGGTGGCGACCGGCTTTGAAGGTGCCCTGCCGTTCATACACGGCTCCCAGGGGTGTGCGTCCTATTTCCGCAGCACCTTCAGCCGCCATTACCGCGAGCCTTCGGCAGCAACCTGCGATGCCATGACTGAGGACGGTGCGGTGTTCGGTGGCCAGAACAACCTTTTTGAAGGTCTGGAGAATGCCTACGCTCTCTACAAGCCAACAATGATACCGGTCTTCACCACCTGCATGCCCGAGGTTATCGGCGACGATCTGAATGCCTACATCAAAAATGCCAAGAAGAAAGAGTTGATACCGGCAGATCTGCCGACACCATATGCCAACACGCCGAGTTTTAACGGTACGCATATTCATGGTTACGATGCCATGCTGCGCAGCATTCTGCAGGATCTAACCACCGATAAAAAGATCGAGGACAAAGGCACCGGTAAGTTGAATATCATCCCCGGTTTCGACGGCAATGTCGGCAACCTGCGTGAGTACAAACGCATCTGTGAGTTGATGGGCATCCCCTACACCATGCTCGCCGATGTCTCCGACGTCTTTGATTCGGGCTGCGATGGTGAGTACAAGCTCTACCCGGGCGGCACCAAGATCGAGGATGCGGCCGAGTCGATCAATGGCAAGGCAACAGTCTCCATGATGAAGTACTCCACCCTCAACACCATGAAGTTTATCAACTGCGAGTACTCCGGCGCCAAAGAAGTTCTGTCGATGCCCTTCGGTGTTAAAAAGACCGACGAGATGTTGCTCAAGCTGAGTGAGCTGTTCGGCAAGCCAATTCCGGAACAATTGAAAAAAGAGCGTGCTCTGGCCGTCGACGCCATGACCGATGCTCATCAGTACCTGCATGGCCTCAAATTCGCCGTAGTCGGTGATCCTGATTACCTGCTTGGTATCGTCTCATTCCTGCTTGAGATGGGTGCCCATCCCTGGCATGTGCTCTGTTCCCGGGCGACCAAAAAGTTCAAGAAGGAAATGGACGCGCTGCTTGAGTCTTCACCTTTCGGTGAAGGCTGCACCTGCTATATCAACAAGGATCTCTGGCACATGCGCAGCCTGCTGGCCACCGATCCGGTCGCGGGAATCATCGGCGATACCCACGCCAAGTTTGCGGCCCGTGATGCCAAAATCCCGTTGTTCCGCATCGGCTTCCCGATTATTGACCGCGTTAACCTGCACCGTTCGCCGGTGGTCGGTTATACGGGTGCGATCAATATGCTGAGCATGATTGCCAACAAGTTTTTGGATATTAAAGACGAGACTTGTGAAGATCAGTGGTTCGAGATGATGAGGTAAACAACGGGACGCGACAAAACCTTCCTCGTTCCGCGTCACTCGTACCGGATTTTCTATGATAAGAACCAGGCGTTTTGAAATTGTCAGCAGTAACTCGAAGAGAGGATTGAGCATGAAAGTCGCATTTGCCAGCACCGACAAGGTGCACATTGATGAGCATTTCGGCAAAGCCGAAGAGTTTTATATCTGGAACATCGGTCCGGAAGAGGCCGCATTCAGCAGGATCGCGCAATTGAAGGTCGAGGAAGGCTACATCGATGACAAGATCGAGGCCCGCACTGCTGTGCTTGCCGATTGTGCCTTGGTTTACGTTGGTGAAATTGGCGGACCTGCCGCAGCGCGGTTGGTACAGAAGAAGATTCACCCGATCAAGAGCAAAGAGCAGGAACCGATCACTGTGGTAGTGAAGAAACTTCAGGAAGTGCTCAAGGGTAATCCGCCGCCTTGGTTGCGCAAGGCGATATTGAAGGGTGAACGTCCGAGCTGAAAGGGGACTGTCCCTTCAAGGAGATAAGAGAATGGCATTATTAACCGGAAAAACCTTTGGCGGGGACGACTGGACGCCGACGTTTGTCACGTCAATCGATGAAGAAAAGTGCATCGGTTGTGGGCGTTGCTTCAAGTCTTGTGCACGCAAGGTGTTCAGCCCAGAGGACCATGAAGATGAGGAATCTGAATCGATCCGCATGATCATGACGATCGTCAATCAGGACAACTGTATTGGTTGCGCTGGCTGTGGGGTTGCTTGTCCGAAGAAGTGTTTTTCGTTCAAGACGATGGAAATCTGAATATGGTGAAGAGAACAGAGTTAAGGGCTCAGGGCAAAGCCCTTAACCTTTGGCCCTGGACTCTTTTCCCGATTTTGGGAGTAAATTATGTTAATCGCAGTTACATCAAAAACCGGCACCGAGGTTGATCAACACTTCGGGCATGCCGAGAAGTTTCGCATCTTCAAATACCGTAAAGGTAACTCGGTCCAGGTCGCGGAAGTCGAGGTTGAAAAATACTGTTCTTTCGATCCCGATCATCCATTTCGACATGCGCAATTAAACGGCATCATCAAGGTGCTTAAAGATTGTAAGGCAGTGGTCACTGCCATGATCGGTGATTTGCCGAAACAAGAACTGGAAAAACAAAACTTTAAAGTGATCAGTGCCGAAGGACCAATCGAACCTGCGCTGAAGTTGGCGCACGATGCGGTTTGCCAATGTTCCTGTGGCGGATTGAATAAAGCTGAAGAAAAATGTGAATTCAATGAAGCGTAGTTCCACTGAGACTTGATTGACAGCTCCTGGGATGCAATGGCTATTGGCTTCGGCAGAGTGATCTAGAGGGGGGCACCCTGCCAATTTTTTCAAAATAAGAAGAAGTGATACAGAGTCGTATCACATCATAAAGACGGCAAAGACGCCCCGGGAGCAGATGCTCTAGTGGGCTTTTTATATGAGGGGACAGTCCCTTAAAGGAGAATAACCATGGCCACAGGTTGCCCGATGATGAAAATGCAGAAGAAAACCGATCACCCCTGTTTCGGCGGTGATCACTCCAATACCGGTCGAATTCATTTACCTGTTGCCCCGGGCTGTAATATCAAATGTGGCTTTTGTGAAAGGCGCTTTGATTGTGCCAATGAAACCCGACCCGGTGTCACCAGCAAGGTGCTCAGCCCGGAACAGGCTTTAGAGCGCGTCAGACTGGTCACTCGGCACCCTAAGGTTGGTAGCAAACTGAGAGTGGTTGGCATTGCTGGGCCCGGTGACCCACTCGCCAACCCGAAGACGTTTGAGACCTTTGAGTTGGTGAAAAAAGAATTCCCTGAGATGCACCTCTGCCTTTCCACCAATGGACTGTTGCTGACTGAGCACCTTGGTCGACTGGTTGAACTCGGCGTACACAGCGTTACGGTGACCATCAACGCCCTGACCCCGAAAACCGGGGCCAAGGTCTACGAATGGATACGGCACTGCGGGGTGAAGTTGGAAGGTGAAGAGGGGGCCGCTATCCTGCTCAAGCGCCAGCTGGGCGGTGTCCGTTACGCCTCGGCCGCCGGCATGATGGTGAAGATCAATTCCGTCTATATCCCCGGTGTTAACGATCACGAAATTCTCGATCTGGCGGTAAAGGTCCGCGACCTTGGCGCTGATGTCATGAATATCATTCCAATGATCCCGCTGGGGATATTCAAGAATCTTGAGCCGCCTTCAGATGCGGTGATGGAGATGGTGCGCAACCAGGCGGAGCTGATTCTCTCTCAGACACGGCATTGCAAACAGTGTCGTGCAGATGCGGTTGGCATGATCGGGCAGGATCTGGATCTAGACGAGTTACACGCGCAGGCTGTCTAGAGACTGTCCCGGTTTCTCACGGGACTGTCCCTTTACCACCTAAATTCAAAGTCTGGGACAGTCCCCTTAACTGCGGGGACAGTTCCTGGGGAGCAAAAACCATGACACCAGAAATGATCCCTTATCTTGCCGGTTGTATCTTTGTTGTTGCTATGATGTATGCCAGCGTCGGCCATGGTGGCGCATCTGGATATCTGGCGATCATGGCACTCTTCAGTTTGCTTCCCGAAGCGCTCAAGCCGACAGCTCTGATGCTCAATATCGTGGTTGCCGGAGTTGGAACCTATCTCTACTGCAGTGCTGGCCAGTTCTCATGGCGGGTTTTCTGGCCATTTGTAGTGACTTCGATTCCAATGAGTTTTCTGGGTGGTACTTTCAGTTTGCCTCCAGAGCTTTATCGTCCGGCGCTCGGAATGGTTCTTCTCTTTGCGGCATGGCGATTATTTGCACGCAGAAAGCATGAAGCTTATGAAGCCAAAACACCTTCTCTCCCTGTCGCCATGATCGTTGGTGGTGTACTCGGTTTCGCTTCCGGTTTGATCGGCGTTGGTGGCGGGATCTTCCTCAGTCCGTTGATGATTTTGCTTGGCTGGGCGCGGGTACGTGAAGTTTCAGGCATAGCTGCTCTTTTTATCCTGGTGAATTCGATCTCGGGACTGTTCGGCCACATGAGCAGCTTGCAGCACGTGCCGGATTATGCACCACTGCTGGCCAGCGTGGCTTTGGTTGGCGGTTCGATAGGTGCCATCTGTGGCAGTCGCCATCTACCGGTGGCAACCATTCTTAAAGCGATGTCGTTCATGTTGGTGATGGCAGGCGGGAAGATGTTTTTGATTTGAGTGGAATAAGGGACACTCCCGGGAGTGTCCCTTATTATGTAAACTATTTGTCACTCCTCAGCAAAACAGAGAGCATAATCACTGCAAACGCCGCAGTTTGGTGCCTTACACATCACTCCACCATTCAAATCACAGACCTGCTTGAAAAGATAACGCTTCCAACGCATGTTTTGGTGGTTGGCTGCTGCCAGAGAAGGAAGATGGCGGCGGATTGCTGCAGTCAATTGTGACCTCTCGAACAGGCCCATGGCAACCCAGAGATGTCCGGGAAGAGCGGCACGGGCTACGATGATGTAACAGAGCCAAACGGAAGTAAGCAAATCATGAGTACATGGTTCAATTGGTACGTGGGAAATCAGGATCGATATGACCTCTTCACTGTATTCTGGCAGTGGTTCAATTTCTGGAATGGCCGATTGTGACAGAAAGTCATAACTGACAGCAGGGAAGTATCTTTTCAAAATAGAGGTAATGTCACTCTTGGCCAAACCCAGCCTTGCTGAGAAATTGTGTGATTCCTGTACAGCAACGGCGAGTAAGCAGGCGAACAGGTGTCGGTCCTCATCAGTGATACAATCTGTTTTAGGACTGTTGATGAGTGTGGAATAGACAGGATCATTTGATGTCATTTCCGGGTTATGTTTTGTTTCGCTCTGTACACTGGTCTGAACTGTCTGGTGGTCATTGCGAGCACTTTTGACGGCAGCCTGCAATGCCTCGGCGGCCAGATTTGCGCAATAGCTGCGATCAGCAGGAAGTCCTTGCAGGGCATTACAGATCCGCTCGGCATCAATCCTCTGCAGATCGTCAAGCGTATATCCCACCGACATATCAGCAGCAACCGCACAGGCGGCCATGGAGAAGCCACAACCGAAGACCTGGTAGCGAATATCGGAGACCATGTCAAGTTCGACCTTAAGAGTAAAGCGTGCTGCCAGACGACTGCCTGCCACCTCTGAATCCAGGCCAACCTCTCCTGTTCCGTCAGCATTTGACAAAACTCCGGCTCGGCGGGTATCGGTTGCCCATTGGCGTATGATGTCGGTGTAGCCTGTCATTTCATTCCTCTATCGTTAGCCAGGGACAGTTTCGTGAGAAACCGAGACGGTCCCCTAACCAGTTTGGCGGCCCCGCATTTCGGTCGCCGCATTTGCACATTCAAACAAGAAATATGCCCCACCCTCATACAGCACATCATTCTTCAAAGGATTTCCTACCTGCTCCCAATTGGGGAATCCACGTAGCACCAATCCTTTATGCAGTCGATGTGCCAGTGCCTCGCAGTGAAAGTTGCCAACAATCAGGTCATAGTCGTCGGCCATTTGCTCGGCGTCTTCCAGATCTCCAACCAGAACTTTTTCTGCTTTGATCTTCTCCAGCTGTGGTGAATCAATCGTGGATATTGCCAGAGTGACTTTGCCGCCCGCATCATAGAGAGACTGACAGATTCCGGCAATATGATCCGGTTCAGCAGCGACCAGAAAGCGGGTTTGCCCCAGAGAAAAATGACTGTCGAGCATCGCATCCTGCATACGTTGACGCCAACGAGCCACAGGCAAAGGAGGGCCGCTGAAACCGGTTTCTGTCAACAGCAAGGCGGCCAGTGCATCGGTCGCTTCGAGACCCTGCAGGTGTGAGAAGTGTTGATGGCGCATTTCGGAATTCTTTTTCTGTAACACAGTGGCGCAACCTTGCATCGAATCACCGACTGTGATCACCAGGCCGGCATCAGCAAGCCTGCGGATTTCTGCCACAGTAATTCCACCGCTGGAAAGGGCCGCCTGCTTGTCACCCAGATGGCCATCAAGTGAAGTTGAGAGATCTGGCAGAACGAACACGTTGAAACCAAAGCCTTCGATGAATTCTTTGATTTTTTCGACTTCAATGGGTTGCAGGCTGATGTGTGGCAACAGGATCAGTTTGTTATCGTCAATCGTCTCAGTTGATTCAACCAACTGTTCGATCAAAGCTTTGCAGGTCAAAGCCCAGCCACTTTCGAAACTACCCTCATAGTCGGGCGTGTTGACATAGATCAGGGGATAGTCGATTTGTGCAGCGACTCCGCGGATGTCATCACCCTTGGTCTCCGGTAAACCAGTAGTGTGCAGGCCAATCAGGCTTGGCGTCACTTTTTTGGTGATGTTTTTGACCGACTCAACGATGCTGTAATTTCCACCATCGAGCACTGCGATGGCATCGGTGACAGCGGTAGTCTGGATGGCAATAGGCTCACAAAAATGCCGGGTGAAAAAGACCTTGGTGAAGCTGGTACATCCCTGCCCTCCATGCATCAACGGCATGCAGCCATCAATGCCCAGAAAGGCCAGGGTGGCCCCCATCGGTTGACTCAGTTTAAAGGGATTGACCTGTAACGGTTTATGCCTTTTATGGATTACTTCTCCCATGGCGCCCTCCGTGCGACGTTTTTAAAAACCGGATTCTGTAGAGCATTCTTGAGGTCTTCCGCCAGGTTGAGCAGGCCAGCGTAGCCGCCATAACTCTTTTTCTTCTCCTGGTTGACGTCAGCAAAGGCAATGCCCTTCTTGATCGCCGTGTAGAGGCTGCGACCGCCAGCCAGCAGCAGGTCGGCACCGGTCTCGTCGATGATCTTTGCCTGCTCAATACCAGGATTCATCATCAGGACGCCGTGCTTGCCAAGCGTCTCTCTGGCCTTCTCACGGTCGTCCTCGGTGGCTTTCTTGACTGCGGTTGCCACGACTTCGATGCCAAGGTCCTGCAGGGCGGCAGCGATCGACCAGGTTTTGTTGCCACCGGTGTTGAGCACGGCCTTTTTGCCCTTGAAGAACTTCTGATACGGCTTAAGCTTTTCGGTCAGCTTCATCTCCTCCCTGGTAATGAGCCGTTTGGTTCGTTTGATCAGTCCGGCATCTCCCAAGCCCTCAGCAATAGCGAGCAGACCATTGCTTGTATCGCGTCGGCCGTAGAAAGAGAGCGAGATTGACGGGATACCGTAGCGCTCCTCCATCTTGCGAGTCAGCGAGACAAGGGATTTGGCGCAGACAATCACATTGAGTTTCGCCCGGTGGGCGGTGCAGATCGGTGCAACCCGACCATCACCGCTGAGTGTCGAAAGAACGCGGATGCCAAGCTCTTCCAGAAGGGGTGTGTACTGCCACATATCTCCGGTAACATTGTACTCGCCAATCAGGTTAATATCAAAATTCGTTGTTTTCTCCGGTTCTTTTGTACCAATCAGGTGAGCTAAGGCGGCTTCCCCTCCTAAACGGCTACCAAGGTTCTTGCTGCCGACAAAGCCGGGAGCATGCACCGGTACGACTGGAATATCATGGCGATCGGACGCCTGTTTACAGAGCAGATCAATATCGTCACCGATCATGGCGGTTACGCAGGTCGCGTAGACGAAAACGGCCTCTGGAGAATAATGCTCCATGATGTAATCGATCGATGCCGCGACTTTCTCTTCACCACTAAAAACCACATCGTTGACCGTGATGTCGGTGGTAAAACCCATCTGGGTCAAGTCGCGGCCAGTGTAACTTGTGCCCGTGGCGCGGGTCTCCCATGAGGAGCCAAGACAAGTCATCGGACCGTGGACCAGATGGGCGGCATCAGCATAAGGGAAGAGGGATATCTGGGCGCCTTCGAAGGCGCAGCCGCCTGTCGTTGCCCCGGGGGTCGGTGCGTTACACGCTGTTTTTCTGGTCTTGTTGTGAGCGCAGGAGCTTTCGTCGAGCAGCTCTTTTATTTTGGGTTTGTTCGCCATGCTGGGCTGACCTCACGTCGAAGGGTTGAGAAATCAGTTCCGTCACATCGTTGGGAGGGAGACCGGCTTTTCCGGCAGCATTGGCGGTAAAGGTGGGTGATGTTCTGTCTTTTGTAAAAGCAAGAGTCTTGCCATAATCGCGCCATGCTGAAAATGGGGATTCTGACAGCGCTGTTCGTCTGTTTGAGCCTATCAGAAGGGATAAAAAGAGGCAGGTTGCTCTTTTTTTGTGCAAAAAACTTTAAAATCCACGGGCAATCCCCTTAACTACCGGGGCAGTCCCTGAAGGCACGTACCTTGCTTTAACGTAGGAAGAAGACATTCCCGGCAAAGTCGCTGGACCCTGGCAATGAAGCCCCGAACCATACAAATGGTCTGGGGCTTTTTCTGTTTTTTCGAAGTGTTGCCCCGTACAGCAACCATGGCCATGGGGACTGTCCCGATTTCTCACGGGACTGCTCCCGGGTTTAGTCAATCTTTTAGAAGCCTAAGAATGAAACAAGATGTTTATGAAAGAAACCAACAAATCGCAGATCATTATCGACGATACCACACTACGAGACGGTGAACAGGCAGCTGGTGTCGTCTTCAGTCTCGACGAAAAGAAACGTATCGCAAAGCTGCTTGACGAGACAGGTGTCGGTGAACTTGAGTGTGGTATCCCGGCGATGGGTCGTGAGGAGCAGGCGTCAGTCAAAGCTCTGGTCGATCTGAACCTGAAGGCTCGACTGATCACCTGGAACCGGGCAGTGATCTCCGATATTCAAGCCTCTATCGACAGTGGTGTGCGTGCGGTTGATATCTCTCTTTCGGTCTCAGATATCCACATCAAGCACAAACTGTGCAAAAGCCGTGGCTGGGTCAGGGAACAGCTCAAGGTGGCGCTTGGCTTCGCCAAAGATCATGATTTGTATGTCTCGATTGGTGGCGAGGATGCCAGTCGCGCGGATATGGGCTTCCTTGTTGAGCTGATGGAAATCTCACGCAGCTTAGGTGCTGATCGATTTCGGTTCTGTGACACGCTCGGTATCCTTGATCCTTTCACGACTTATGACAAGGTCAGCTATCTGGCCGGTCGGGTTGACCTCGCACTCGAAGTTCATACCCATAACGATCTCGGTATGGCAACGGCCAATGCGATTGCCGGAGTTCGTGCCGGAGCAAAATTTGTCAATACGACAGTCAATGGGTTGGGTGAGCGAGCTGGCAATGCCGCGCTTGAAGAGGTTGTCATGGCCCTTAAACACGCTTGCGGCATCGAGCTTCAAGTTGATACAAGCCGTTTTGTCGAACTCTCAAAGCTTGTGGGGCAGGCGAGCTGTCGACCTGTCCCGGAGTGGAAAGCTGTGGTCGGGGAAAAGGTTTTCTCCCACGAATCCGGATTGCACGCCGATGGTGTTATTAAATTTCCAGGTAACTATGAAGGCTACGATCCAGCCGAGGTCGGATTGGTTCGACATATGGTGATCGGCAAACATTCAGGCGGTCATGGTTTACGACAACGCCTGAAATCGCTTAAAATCGATCTGCAGATGGTTGACATCGACGCTTTGCTCAGCAAAGTTCGCTCTGTTTCTCAGGCCAGAAAACGGGCATTGAGTGATCGGGAATTGCGGCAACTTTGTCAGGTGGTTTAATGCTGCCCTTGCCGCTAACCAATGTTGCCCGGAAGCTACTTCTCAGTCATGCTCATGGCGAACAAACGCGATAAGTCCCGCACAGGCGACCAGCATACCAAAGAATCCCGTCAAATTCGGTAGACTTGCCTGCAGAAAAAGAGCTTCGCCAGCGAGGGCAAAGATGACTTCGCTCGATTGTGTCGCGTCCACAGCGGCCAGTTTGCTGGCGTTGTCTGCACTGTTGCGGGCCGACAGAAAGAGTGAGGTGGCGATGACGCCCGAGAAGAGCGCGACCAGCGCGACATTGATAAACTGACCATGTGAAGGGATTGTCGCGTCTGTGAAGGGAAACAGTAAAATCCAGAAGGGCATACTGCCAAGGGAAAGCAAAAGCACTTTGGCAAAAGCATTGTCCAGCAGTTTGGCATCTACTTTGGGCAGGCCCTTCCGGCCGTGTTTTGCTTCCCATACGAGTTGGTTGCCGAGCGGATAAAGGAAGGCTGCAGCCAGAACGGGCGAAGCCCCTAAAAGCATCGTCATGATGTTCTTTGATTCGACTTGACTGATATTAACGAGAGAAATGCCGATGAACACGATGGCTGAATAAAGCCATATCCTTTTTGAAAAAGTCCTGCCGAAGAGCATCAAGACGAAAAGCGTTGCGATGATAGTCATCTGCCAGGTCGTAGCCACTACCCAACCTGGAGAGTGGTCGGCGGCGAAACAGATCAGGGCATAAAAGCCGCCGAAGCCAATGCTGCCGCTTATTATCCAGAATGCCCAGTGACGTCGGAATTCGGACAGTACCCGCCTGAAGTAAGCTCCACCTTTGCAGACGCTGATTCCCACACCGAGGAAGAGCACCATATAGGCGTATCTCAGCGCGGCCGACCAATACCAGTGACCACCTTCGAGGCTAATGGCCCTGTTGAATATGAAGGTAGCGCTGAAGAACATTCCAGCGACCAAACCAAGAAGCATTAAGCGGAGCATTGTATCCTTTGTGTGTGAGGATACCTCATCCTAACATTAATATCTGATCCGTCACTTTGAGTTACCGATTCCGATAAAGATTGATGAGCGTCAAGGTTTTTGGTCGTCACTGTATGTTGTGATCAGGATATGTAACGAAGGAGTGCATAAATGCTTACAACCACTGAAACCGTACTTTTTATCACCGTCTGGACACTGACCATCTGCGGGCTTTTCTTTGGCGGTCGGGCCACGCTGCGCAAACGTCGGCTTGCTAGAAGCCTGTCCAACAATAAGGGTCGGGGCTAAGCTCTAGTCTCCACCTTAGCTCTCAGTTTTTTTTTGACGCTGGCAGTCGGCAAAATTCCCCCTCTCCCGGGTTTTGAGATAAGGCCGCAACTCCGGTGATTTTGTCTGGTGGGCCAAGGACAAAAAGCACGTCGTCAGCACAAAATGGCATGCGTACATCGAGGTTGGAGAGTACTTTTGTGTCTCGACGTATCGCCAGGACAGTCACGCCATGTTTTTTCCTCAATTCAATTTCAGCTAAACTTTTGCCAACCAAAGGCGAGTTCTCCACAAGCCTGAGCGTGCTGATCTCAATATCAGGAAGTTGCAGGTTTAAATCGGCAAGAGAGGATGATTCCCTGGAGAGGTTACGAAACATTTCGTAACCATCTGCGCGTATCTCAGCAACCAGCGATTCGATTTCATCTTTTGGAATTAGATATTTAGTTAAAACCCGTGTGAAAATCTCCACAGAGGTCTCAAATTCTTCCGGAATAACCTCGTTGGCACCCAATTCGTATAAAGACTTCATCTCCTGGATGTAACGGCTACGTACAATCAAATGGACCTTGGGGTTGAGTCTGCGAACGATTTCGGTTGTTCTCCGCGTTGAGGATGGATCATTAATTGCGCTTACAACGATCCTCGCATCTTTGATGTCTGCGTGCTGGAGCACAACTTCCTGGGTTGAATCGCCGTAATAAATAGGCTCCCCACTGGCCTGCTCGCTTCTCACGGTTTCCGGGTTCATCTCAATGATGGCGTAGGGGATCCCTGATAAGCGTGCCGCCCGTGCTACATTTCTGCCATTGATGCCAAAGCCGATGATAATAAGGTGATCTTTCTTGCTCTTAACCTCAATCGATGGGACAGGACGAAATCCCGTGGTTAACTTTTCGGGCAGCGGCAGACGCAGGAGGATATCCGCTGCACGTGGTGCCAGGTTTATAATAAAGGGTGTTGCTGCCATACTGAGGACAGAGAAGGCCAGAAACGTCTGATAGAAATCTCCGGTAAGCAGACCATGTTCAACGCCGGTCCGGGATAAAATAAAGGAGAATTCACCAACCTGACTGAGTGCCAGGCCCACCAGAATCGAGGCACGGAAAGGCATTCCTAATAAAATAGCTGCGAAGCAGGCAATCACAGCTTTTAAAACCAGGACTCCCAGAGTGATCAATACTATGCTCACCGGATGTTGGAAAAGAAAACCTACATCCAGCAGCATGCCAATGGAGACAAAAAAGAAGCTGGTAAAAACATCGCGAAAAGGCAGCAAATTGCCGAGAGCCTGATGGCTATATTCCGATTCGGAAATGATCAGTCCCGCTAAAAATGCCCCTAGGGCAAGGGATAGTCCAGCACTTGATGTCAGCCACGCTACACCAAGGCAGATGACAACGATGCTTAGCAAAAAAACTTCCTGGTTGCGTGTCCTGGCGATTTGATAGAGGAGTTGCGGTACCAGCCATTTAGTGCTGACCATGACCAGCAGAATAATACCGATACCTTTGGCCAAAAGAATGAGAACTGTGGCACCGACATCCTCAGTTACACCCGCCAGCAAAGGGGTAATCAGCAGCATGGGCACAATAACAATGTCCTGAAAGATCAGTATGCCAAGGGTCGTGCGGCCGTGTGGGCTGTCAACTTCGGCTCTGTCCTGAATGAGTTTGAGTACAATCGCTGTGCTGCTCAGGGCAACAAGAAAGCCCATGAAAATGGCTACACCAGGCTCCATACCGAATTGACTGGCGATAAAAAAAGTCGCTAGAAAAGTTAGAAATACCTGTAGCGATCCGCCCATCAGAACGGATTTTTTGATTTGCAGCAGCCTTTCAAATGAGAATTCAATGCCAATGGTGAAAAGCAACAACACGATACCGATTTCAGCCAGAATTTCGACTTCATGAACCGCATCGACCAGCCCGAAACCGTAAGGTCCAACGAATATCCCTGTAAGAAGAAAACCGACAACGGCTGGCACGCGCAGTTGATGGCAGATCAAAAGAACGGCAATCGCCAGTCCAAATATAATGACAATGTCATTTAACAGCGGGATTTCCATGGGTTCCTTTGCTCTGGCAGCCCAGTTCGACAGGTTGCTGGATTACAACTCAAGCGCAAAACAGACTGCCCGTTTTAATTTGTCCAGCTTTGTAGTAGAAAGCATTTCTTAAGTCTTTTTTGGGGGTGGCGGGGGCACTTCCGGGCGTGTTCCTCTAATATCGAAGTGAAATTCAGTGGGTTACGCGGATACCCGTTCGTTTAATCTCATCAATCAGAATACCACCAGCAGCAAATTGTTCTGGTAAAAAGGGCATAGGCTCAAGACGATTATCGACACTTCTGCGCAAAGGAACCAAGCGACGACGATCATCAAACCGATCACCACTGAATGCAGATGAGATGATAGCGATATCTATATCACTGTTTTCAGTAGCCCTGTCCTGGGCAAACGAGCCAAAAAGAATAGCTTCTTCCACTGGAATATTATGGGCGCGCAACTCCGACAGATATTTTTTGATGATATTTATTACCTGATCTCTTGCAATAACCATGTACGTATTCCCTCGATTTTGCCCAGCCACTTTTGGGTAAATTCTTGTGTGCATTTTTTGTGAAAAGTGAACTGCTCGTCCGGGTAGCGGGATTCAAGATTGAAATCGGTAACAGTTTCCAGTATTTCAAGTTGCGTTGAGTCGAGTTCCAGTCCTGCTTTTTCAGCCAGTAGAACCAACCGATGTGTAAATGGAGGAGTTTTATTGTTACAGGCAACCAAAAGAGCTTTTAAGGTTTTTTCCAAAACCAGATGGCCAAAGAAAAGAGCGTAGGCGTTGTCACCTTTCTCAAAAAGATGAGCGCATACTTGCCAATCTTTTTCCGCGGCAAGTAACCAGAAACGAATTTTTTCTTTTTGTCCCATGCGCAGTACTCCCAGTAAACAAACATTCTAACAGCCGATTAGAGCTTTCGTCCAGAAAATGTATGCGTATTCATGAGAAACTGGCCCACCTGTTCCACTTTGGTCAAAGTTTTGCGGTATTTTTACACAACATGTCCAGTTCTCTTTCCAGCCAATCAAAGCCGATGCGTTCCTGTTCAAGTCGCAACTTGTCACCCAACAAGTTTTGGCGTAGATCATCATAGAGTTTAAACTCCACACTGTTCAACCGAGCCAGGTCGCGTCGCTCAGGTGTGGTTTCTACGCCCCAATAGATTTGGTGCTTGAGCAAAGTTTGCCGGTCCATCAGCAAAGAAATCGTCTTGGGGAAATTGGCACGTAGTTGATCAAGAATAGCAAATCCGTGCGTATCTATGTCTCCCCAGTAGTAGATGTTGCAGTTTTGCAGCCACTTTGCTGCAGTAAGCACCTCGAAACCGTAGCCCGCGCCAAAAATGACCATACTGTGTGGAAGCTTGGGAAAGGCCAGAAAATTGATCTCATTCTCAGTTATGAAGACCCTTTTTATTGGCAGGTCGAGTCGGGCAAAGATCGCCATGGTAACGGTGATATCCTGATCGGTTTTGCTGGCAAAAAGAGCGAAATCAGGATCGAGTAGGCGAAATCGTAAACGCAACGGTTTGTCGCGAAAGCCGTAGCGTTGACAGAAGCCGGTGACGCCACGGGCCGTTGTATCGATTGTCTCCTGAGGCAGCACCAGGTCGAAAAGCTCTGCAAGAACAGCCCGATGACCCTCGATGAATTTACTGTGCACCCCGGGAATATCCACCTGTCGCAGATAAATACCCGGGCGGGGATGGTGTTGTTGCCAGGCAATGATACTCAATAAAAGCGGCCACTCATCGGCAAGCTCAAGAGCTCGTAGCGGACGTTTCTGCAGCCAGGGGGTCAGTTGCGGTTGTCGCTCTGCGATGAGTGCCACAATCGTGGCAAAACGTTCAGCATCGCGACACTTGCCGATCAATCGCAGTGCATTCGCAAGAGAATCGATCCAGATTTCTTTCGGCACATCATTGAGTCCCAATAAACGATGGTTCACGGTGCGCCATTCTATACGGTAATGTTGCGCTTCACGATCCAGTCGGGCGATCCAGCTACGCACATCGTCAAAACGTTCCGCCAGCTCGGTTGAGGTCGGTCCTTTCAGGCGCAGACGTTTCGGGAAAATCGAAGGGCCGCCAGCAAGTCCTGCCAGAAGATTTCCTTTGTCCCACAGCTTTTGCAACTGAGCTTTCAGATCGGCAGTTGTTGTCCAGCTCATGACAGCAGCTTCTGTTTCTCGGCGCGATACTCCTCAATAGAGAGATTGCGCAGGCAGGAGGCACGCCCGTTCTCGTTATGCACGAAACCGACGTTGGCAACATAAGGTTCGATAATATGGATTTTTTGCAGCGGCGTTATGATCAGTAATTGCAGGTTCAGTTGGGCAAAGAGCCGCAGCCCGTACTGGGTAGATTCATCCGAGCCACGACCGAAGGCTTCGTCGATGACCACAAAACGGAAGGAACGCGAGCGCACTTCACCCCACTCCAGCCCAAACTGATAGGCCAGGCTCGCTGCCAGGACAGTGTAGGCGAGTTTCTCCTTCTGACCTCCTGATTTACCGCCGGAATCGGCGTAGTGTTCATGCTCACTGTCATCCTCGCGCCAGCGTTCGCTGGCGGCAAAAACGAACCAGTTACGCACATCGGTGACCTTGGCAGTCCAGCGCCGATCCTGCTCGGATTGGCCTTCACGACCGCGAAAACGCTCGATAATCCGGCGCACCTGAAGGAACTTTGCTTCGGAATACTGAGTATCTTCCGAACCAGTGAGGGTGCCTTCAGTACAGGCTCGCAGCTCGGTCTGAAAGTCGCGGACCTCAGCATCGACAACGGTTTGCGCCTCAAGCACGATATAACGGCCAGGGTTGTAATCAATCTGAGTGAGTGATTCGTTGATATGGTCGATGCGTTCCTTGATGGTTTCGCGCTCCCGAGCCAGCTGTGACTGGAAATTGGCCACTTCACGAATAGTGTTCTCGTTGAGCAGCTCCTTGAAACGCGCCTCGAAGCGCGGCAGATCATCGGCGCTCAGCTGTTCGAGCATGGCGCTATATTCTCCTGCCGCCTCCACCGCCACATCGACCTCCTGGGTTTCGAGGACATAGGTCAGACTGTAAGAGCGCATGGCGTCGATGATCTTGTCGCGCAGACGGGCAATTTTCCTGTCCTCAGCATCGATCCTTGTCTGCAGCCAGTCACGCATCTCGCGCTCACGGTTATCGCACGATTCGACCGTTAGTTGATGCTCGCCAAGCGCTTCTTCGCGCAGCGTTTCAAGGCGAGAAAATTGTTCAGAATGGCTATCTTCAGCTGAGCCAATCAGGAGTTTCGTCTGTTCCCGCAGCATTTCAGTGTCAGTTTTTTTCTGTTCAGCTTTGGAGCGGCTATCTTTGCGTTTTTCGAGTTGCTGTTCGACCTGGGCGAGGCTCTCTTCCAGCGTCTCAAGCTGCACTGCAAGGGTATTAAGGATATCTGAAGACTCCTCTACCTGGCGTTTTTCCTCTTCCAGACGGGCCATTTCAACAGCCAAAGGCTGCCAGTCCAACTCGCGAAAATCACAATATTCGACAAGCTTCGAGAGGGTTTCCAGGCGCGTGTTGATCGTTTTCTGCTCACCCTCCAGCTTGGCAATATGGCTACCTATCTCACCAAGCTGCGTCTCCAACAGACCAGCCTTATCCTGCAGTGCGGTAATCTTGGCTTGATTACTCCAGCCCAACACATAGCGGCTGCGATCATTAAGTCGATGGCGGTCATCTTTCTCATGACGTTCACCCGGTGCCTTGATCTGTCCAGCCAGTGTGATGGCCTTGTTAGCCCGTCGGAACTCTTCCTGGGTCGCGCAGCAAACCACATCAAAGCGATGTGCAAGCTCGTGCTCCAGCCAGTCGTAGCAAATTGAATCCGGTTTGACAGAGAGCTTGCGTGCCAGCGAATCAGGTTGCAGGGCAGGCAACTCTGTGTGCTTCCTGGTCCGCACCCGATAGTAGACCAGCCGTCCCTTGAGGTGGGTGCGATCAACCCAGTCAGCCACTTTGGCGTAATGTTCATCCGGCACCAGTAACGACAAGCCGAAATTATGCAGCATCCGTTCAATGGCACCTTCCCACAGCTGATCTTCTTCGCGCACCTGAATCAGTTCACCGGCAAAAGGCATCTCTTCTTCCGGTAGATTCAAAGCGCTGCACAAGGCACGCCTCATGGCTATCTGCCTTGCATTAATATTGTTACGACGAGCCTTTAGACTGTTGATCTCAGCATCCAGGTCAGCATGTTCGCGCCGTCCTTGGGCAAAAAAGACTCCCGCCTCATTACGTTCATTCTGAATTCTGGCTTCATCCTGAGCCACATCCTCTCGCATCGTCGTACATTGCTGATGTTGAGCCAGAAAATCAGCTTCACTGTCAACTGCATGGAAACCCAGATTTTGTACCAGTTCGGCATAACGCCCGGCTTTTTTTCGACGGCGGTTCTGCTCCTCTGCCATAATCCGGAGCTCTTCACTGAGCCGCTCAAGTCGATCACCACCATTTTCCGCAATGGTGTGGCGTAGTTGCCGTTCGCGACCCTTGAGAGAGGACTTCTCTTCATCAAGGCGCTCAATGCGAGTGTTATGACGAGTCAGTTCCTCTTGGAGGGTGACCAGACGTTTCTCCAGCAATGCAACTTTATGACCGGAGAACCATGGTCTGAGAGCTTCACGACAAGCGCGCAGCTGCTCGGTCGTTGCCAGCATTTTCTCATGCCGATCACAGTCAGCAACCAGGGGGTCCAGTAACTCGACCTGGCGTTTGGCTTTAAGCACGGCCTCATGGGCGCGGTTCAGATCGTCAAAATGACCGATCAGAGCAGCGATACGCGAAGCGACTTCGAAAGGTTCGAGCATGTGAGTGCGCACAAAACCGGTAAGATTGCCGACCGATTTCAGGGAGACGGTCTGGTGAAAGAGTTCCAGCGCCTGATCATTGTTAATGCCGAAGCGTCGCCGAAACCAGGCACCGTAGGGAGGGAAACTGTCATAGATGGTTATGCCATTGCCGCGCAAGCGTTTACGTAATTTGCCGATTTCGGTACCGAACTGAGCAAAGTCAGCGGTGATGGAGAGATCCTTTTCGGCGGTGACAAAGAAGCGCGCCGGTTGCGCTTGTGCATCCTTCATCCAGAAGACCTGGGCCAACGTTACGGTCTTGTTGTAACCGGCGTTGTGAAAGACCCCCAGAATTACCGAATAGTTATTGTGGTCACGCAGGGCGACCGGTTTGGTGTTGCCGCTGGTCTCGTTGCGTTCGGACTTGTAGTAGCCCAACACGTAGGAGCGCAAGGTGCGCTCCCTGGCATCGGCCCCGGCGGCTTTGTTGTAGGCAACCCGTTGCGCAGGCACCAGCAGAGTCGTAACGGCATCGACCAGAGTGGATTTGCCCGAACCTATATCACCGGTAAGCAAGGCGTTCTTAGCGTCGAGATGTAGCGTCCACACCTGGCGGTCAAAGGTGCCCCAGTTGAACACCTCCAGACGCTGCAAACGAAAACCGGCTAACTGGTCATCGCCAATGAATTCAAGTTCGAGAGTTTCAGCCATCGTTGGTCTCTTCCTGTTGCAATAGTTGGTTCTGATAAGCGGCCAGTCGCTGGTCGAACTCCGCCAGCCATTGGGCATCGACAAAAGCCTTAAGAATGCGCCGCACCTCGAACATGCGCTCTTGACCACGCAAGCGCCGCACGAAGCCCAGTTCGGCAACCTTGTTCAGTAAAGTATCAACCTGATCGATCAGGCGGGTCTCGTTGCTGCCCGCAGGCAAAAAGACCCGCAACAAATCCACCACCTCGTCACGAGAGAGGATCAGCCTGGTTTCGCCACCACCGGCGTCAAATTCGGCCAGCTTCTTACGCAGTAGCGCCAGCATCAGACTGACCGGGAATGACAGCTGACGGCGTGCCACCAGACGCGGCAGCTTGACCGTCTCCTCAGTCTCATCTTCATTGTGTGAGCGCAGAAAAGCATAACCCTCGGCCTCATCCAGAACCAGTTCCAGGTTGAGCACCGCCACATAATCACGGACTCTGGCTTGCAGGTTGAGCAAGGCTTGCCAGAGCCGTGGCTGATCGGCCTGATAGAGCACCCCTTTGAGCAACGGCACAATGATGGTTGTAAGGTCATGACTGGTATCGTCAATCGCCACCGTTTGAGAATCAGTTTCTGCCATTATCTATTCCTCACAAAAATAACTCGCGGCAAACGAGCGCGTCTGACTATCCCGTCTGCAGTTTGCCACTCGATGCTGTCAATGGTCTCCTCATCAATCACCGTATCGGTTTGCTCGCTCGCCAACTGCAGGTAGGTGACCAATTCCGCCAAACCTTGTCGTAACGGATGCGCGGTGAGCAGTTCGCTTAAGCTTATCTGTGCGCGGGTCTGCAGCGATTGCCGAATATGGTGAGAGAGCTCCGAGCGGTCTACGACCACCTGCGCATAAAGTGCCGCCGCGTCTATATCGGCATCGCCTTCCTGCAGCTCGACATTGTCAATCAACGCTTTGAGGGGTGGCTTGTAAAGCGGCCGCTCCATCGGTAATTCGATCCTGGCAGCGGTATCATCCAAGGGCATAAAATTGCCCGAAGGCAGACTTTCACGCACGGCCAGCGCTCTGCCCTCGATGGTGTGCAGGATATCCATGATGCGGCGATTTTCCAGCCAGGCCTGATCATCAAGAAAACGTCTGAGTTGTTGTGAAAGCCGAGCAACGGTGCGCTGGGTGCTCTCTCCAGCTTCGAGCCAGTCGTAGTGAACACGATGCAGGCGAGCTTCAGGCTGCATGGCGACGACCGGCGGCAGCGCCAGTACCTGTTCGAGTAACTGGCTGAGTTCCTCCTGACGGCTTTGCGACATGAGAAAATCCCAAAAGGCGCGAAAGCTTTTGCCCTGGTCTGAATCGGCAATCGAGTCACGCTCCCCCATAATCTCTTCGAGCAAGGCTCCTTTGGATCCATCCCAAAGCGCGATACGCTCACGTACTCGCCGATCAAGGGTGCGAAAGTTTTCTTCCACCTCACGAAAGTCGGTCAATAATTCACGAGCCAGTTGCAAAAATTGTTGAAAACGGTCTTTGAGGGCAGTGTCATCCATTAAGGGGATATCACCGCTACGGATACGGTCGATTTCAGCGTCGATGGCGTTACGACGCTTGTTCAACTCGGCAATGCGCATCTGTGGGTCAGTCTCACTGCCGGCACTCATTTGTCTAAGCAGTTCAAAGAGCGTTAACAGACGTGACTCAGTACCGACAAAGCTTCGCGCCGTGAGACTTTCCAGCCAGGAGATCGCCTTCTCTGTAGCTGGGGTCAGGTCAAAAGACGGGTCATCTGACCCAGCTGGATAAAACTTGCGTAACCAGCCCTTATCGTTTCCAGCCCAGTCATTCAGATAAGCCGTCGCCGGTTTTGGGAAGGTCTCTGGGCCGTACTGTTCACGCAGGGCGTACAGCTCATCTTCCAAGGCTTCAGCAAGATCAATTTGCGTCATTTCCCGTAGATTGGGAGTGATAAACACTCGCTGCAGAAAGCTCGCGACCAGCGGCGCATGCGGCGAATTCAGCAATCGCCAGGCCGGGTGGCTTTTGCGCAACAGATCCAGGGTAGAGTAGTCCAGTTTCATAGATGTGCTTCACTCACTGCAAACAGCCTCATTTTGTAACTTCAGCATGTAAAATACTGTCATTCCCTCAATCCCCCCTGTTTTACAGGGGGGAAGCGAGTACAACGAGCAGGGGGGTGTTTTTAATGGTTTAAGTGCAGGTGCTGAAGTTACCTTATATCTTACTCTTCAACCGTTATGCGACAAGATATGTCACAAGCCGGTTATTCTGTCACCAGAGTATTCACCCGCTGCAATACTTTCTTAAATGGAAAGTTATCGTAAGCCGCAAACATACCATGTTTGCGAAGCTTGGCGCGAGTCGTCGCAGGAGACGTGATACCGCAGAGAAACCGCGCCAGCTGACGCGGACTCCTGAGAGCCTCGTGATCTTCCATGATCAGAGCCTGGATGCGTTGTTCGTCCTGCTCTGCAAAGGTCGGGTTATGAGGCGTTTGCAAGGGTGATGGTACTTCTCCCTGGCAGCGGCAACAGTGTCCACAGGGCGCACATTTTTCACCAAAATAGGCGAGCAGATATTGAGTCAGGCAGCCGTCCTGCTGAGCAAAGGTGAGTCCCTGGCCGATACGATCGATGTCATTAGCTTCTCTTTTTTGGAATCTCTGGTTGAGCTTAGCGATCAGGCTATCCATCTTGTCGGGCATTTTCAAGCGACGATAACCCTGGCGAATACCGGCGGCATTCACCAACATGTCACCTTGCTCTTCGAGATATCCCAGTGCAGCAACGATGCGTCCCCGGGGCTGATTAATGGCTTGACTGACCTGCACACTATCCAGAGTGAACCAGATTTTGCCCTTTTTGGCGTGGCTGAAAATGGACTTCAGGAACTCGGCACGTTCAGGGCCGAAACGGGCAAAGATTTCCGCAGAGGGTTTCAGTGGTTGAAACTTGTATTCGGTGTAAAACGAACCGGTTGATATCAATAAGCCTTCCAGTTCCAGATAGGTCAGAAGAGTTTTTACCACCAGTGGTCGCACATCAAACTGCCCGGAAAGTTGGTATTCGGAGACATCAAATGTTTCTCCGGTGTCAAGTAAGTGTCGCGTAAAAGCGGCAACGGTCGCCGCTTCGGGAGTATCGCCGTAACTGAAATTTTCCAGGGTAATGGCATCGTCTGCCGAGGCCAGCATTTCGCATACAGCGGCTTCGCCATCCCTGCCAGCACGACCGATCTCTTGAGAGTAACTCTCAAGCCCTTTGGGTAGGTTGTAGTGATAGATATAACGGATATCGGCTTTATCCACGCCCATGCCGAAGGCTATGGTTGCGACGATAATGGCCTCTTGAGAGGCCATGAAGGCATCCTGGATCGTCGTGCGATCTTCATTTTTTAAGCCAGCATGATAGGCTGTTGCCTTTAGACCATTACTATTGAGGTACTCCGCAACCTCTTCTGCGGTGCGTTGCAGAGTGACATAGACGATGGTTGAACCGGGCGGACGCTTTTTGATTTGTGAGAGCAGGGTTTTGCGTCGACCAGTTTTAGCAACAGGCAGAACATTTAAGTGCAGATTGGGGCGATAGAAGCCCGTATTGATATAGTCTTCCAAGGCAACATCAAAGGCTTCGCGAACATCCGTTGCTACGGCTGGAGTCGCCGTGGCAGTGAGGGTAAGGGTGCGTTCAACCTTGAGCTCTTTGGCCAGTTGGGCAATTTTCAGATAATCAGGTCGGAAGTTATGTCCCCACTCACTGATACAATGCGCCTCATCAATAGCCAGCAGGGCAATGCGTTGTTTGGCAATAGCTTTAATAAAGCGTTCATTGCCCAGGCGTTCCGGAGAAATGTAGAGTAATTTCAACTTGCCGGAATGCAGGTCGTCAAAGAGCTGCAGGTTCTCTTCGCGCGTCAAGGTGGAATCGAGCCGCGCCGCCGGTACTCCCTTTTTATCCAAAAAGTCCAGCTGATCTTTCATCAGGGCAATCAGCGGCGAAATCACCAGAGTCAAACCCTCCAGTAACATTGCCGGCAATTGATAGCAAAGGCTCTTGCCGCCACCGGTTGGGAAAACCGCCAGAACCGATTTCCCCTCTACAAGTCTGGTTATCACCTCCTCCTGACCTTCCCGGAAGGAACTGAAACCAAAACATTGCTGTAGTTGCTCTTGTAATGATGGCATAGTGATGATGTTGCTTTGGTTGATGTGATGTGAATTGCTGACGGCCTCTGTTCGAGAATTGCGTGACATGAATCCCTCCTTTGGATGGTATGATAAAATAAAAACTATTGAATGATGTGATTGTAGCCAAGAGCATCGCTCGGAGCAAGCTTCCTGGACAAGCAAAGATAAACAAGCAAACTGTGAGGGTGTTATTGGCAGGGCTGAAGTCTCTTAGTTGGGGGCTGAGGGGAAAGTGGCGGTTTTATCAGAAGGGTCATCATCCCTGCTGATCTGTTCCATTTGTTTGGTTTTGTTCTTCAAAACAAGACTCACTAAGGCAAAGTCACTGTTTGAGGAAAGCCCAACTAAAAGCAGCTTCGCGTTCGGGAAGTCCCATCTGTAAATCACTTGTCGATTCTCACTGCCATCTTTCTTTGCTACTACCCTGGATTTATTCTCACCAGGGCCCAAAGCTGTTTGCAGGCGCTTGGTCATGTCCTTGAGCGCAGATGGGTGGAATTTACCAATAATTTTCTTGACCTTATCATCGATAAAAGAGACGGACAGATTCATTTCAACATTATCGACATATATGTGCTCGACGGTGGCTATGTAATACGGTTCCTCCGCAGGAGGTGACGAAACGTTTTTCACGTAATGAAAGGGTCTGACAGCAGTAGCCTCGTCATAAGTCATGCCAATGCTATACCCTGCAAGAGACAGGTCAAAAAAAACGAGATCCTCCTCAGCGGCATAAGCATTACCCCCAAACAAAAGGCATGTAATGATGGCAAGCAGTAGGTTCTTTTTATGCATCGTCCCCTCGGTTCTTGTAAATAACTGCGTATTTTTTGTAGCAAGTGTCAGATTGAATTCATGCTATCGCCAACCGATCGGTTGGTAGCCTTTATCTCGTAAACATTGATCAACAAACCTGATGTAGACCTGTGTTGGTTCCGCAGTGTCGAAAGCCCCTCTGACCAGGGTTGCCGTGGCAGCTCCGGCACCACCGATGGCAGCTCCGCGTCCGGCACTGCCACTCGAAGAAATTGCGCCGACAACTGCACCAGTGGCACCCCCGACAGCACCGGCTTTGGCGGTCTTCCTGGCAAGTTCTTCGTTCTTCCCTGAGTTGGCACCACTGGCCTCGGCGGCTCGCATGCATGCACTGATATCCGCATCTGCCTGTTGCTGACCAACCCTGTTCAGGTGGGCATTGGGATAGAGAACCGGTTTTTTCGAGCTGGCACAACCGGCAAGGGTCAGAATCGTAATCAGCATCAGGATGCCAAGTATGGTTTTCATTGTTGTCTCCATGGTTTCTTTCATTGAGTTCATTATACCTTGAACTTAGGAGCCTGTCCGACTATTTCAAACTACTCAAGCCCACGAAACTGCCGTTGTTATCCTCAGCCAGGCGGCGCATCAGGGCAGCGAACCGGGCTGCATTCTGCCCGGCTCCAGGCTGGGTCAGGAGAACAGGGAAGCCGATAGTGTGAATTCGAACCCGGCTGTTTTTGTTACCTGCTTTATTCTTCCGCCGAACCGTATCAACCACATTCTGCATGAGGCCACCAGAGAAGTCATCGCCAAAGACATAGAGACTGATGCGCTTGTCCGGGGCATAGAAACGCTGAATCGCCCTGGTGATCCCTTCGATTGGGCTGGAATTGGAGAAGGGAGCCCAGGTGGAGAGGCGGTCGAGGATAGCGCGACGACGGGCCTTAGAATCGGGAATCCAGCGTCCGGCATACTGGGAGAACATGTAGTCGCCCATATCGTTGAGCACTTGCACCCCCTTGACCCGAGGGTAGATATTGAGGATCTCTTTCATTTTCCGGCGTACCAGCGGCCAGGCAAAACGTTGCATACTACCTGAGGTGTCTATGACGAAGATGATATATTCGCTGTCCACCGGTACGCCACCAATCACCGCATCCTCTTTCGGGCGCTGGTAATTACTGAGCAGTTGACGCATTTCGTCACTCAATTCCTGTTTGGCGCTCTGCAACTTCCCGACGATGAGACTCTGTGCATCGGATGCCGTGCTGGCAAGATGGTACTCGCCTTCGATGTTGGTTAAAGCGCCCTGCAAGCGAGCCAGTTTCTCCTTGTCTTCAGAGAGTTGCTCCTGCCTGGCAATCAGGCGCCGGTTGAGGATCTGTGTCTCGCCGCGAATCTCGTGAAGTTCCGCTTCCATTTTTATCACCAGGGCAGAGAGATCGACATTGGTCTGTTCAATCACCCGTGGCTCGGAGATCTTCGAGAGGATCAGCAGCAGGATGATGGCCCCAAAACCGCAGGAGATAACATCGAGGAAGGAGAGGTTGAAGACCTCAGTCTGGCGACGGCGAATTCTCATGGCCAGTCCCTCGTCGGTGTGAGAAAAGAGCCACCTGTTGTGAACGCGAGCTCCCAGAACGAGACGGCGGCCATGGGATCACCCTCCATTGGGAAGAGGATGGTGTTAACCGGTACTGATCTGGGCAGGACACGGGTTGCCTGGTGGAACAGACTCAGGCGGTCGTCGCCGGATATGGTGTTCCTTGAGGATTTTCTCTTGCCCTGGGTCGGCAGCCCGTCAGTGAGCAGTAGGATGTTATCCGGGCGCGGCTGCATGCCTGCTGCAGCCGAAAAAGCATTGTAGAGGCTGGTGCCGCCTTGTGGAATCGTCTGCTTCAGAGTTGCCAGCAGCCGGTTGATATTCTGGTTGTCAGAAGTCGCAATCCACTGCCCCTTCAGATCGGCGACTACCGGGGCGGCGGTGGTATTGAACGTGTAAATCTGCAGCGCACTGTTTGCGGGCAGATTGGAGGTCAGCCACTCAACCGTTCTGATGGTGCGCTTCCATTTGGGTGCCGCCTTCTTGGTTCGGTCATCAAGATTGCGGCGGATGATTATATTGACGATGGTCTCACCAAGCATGCTGGCCGAAGCATCGACCAGCAGCAGAACCCTTTTGCCGCCAAGGCGCAGACCAGTGAGGTACTGCCGATCACCCTGGCCTATGAACTCACGTACCTGGGTTCCCTGTGCGAGTTCTGCCTGTTGTTCCGCGCCAATTCTGCGGCTCTCTCTGTCCAGACTGAGGAGGTCCGATTGCAGGGCGTTGATATGTTTCCTGGAGGCCTGGCTCTTGCCGCTCATGGTGGCCAGTTCGAGCTTGGTCTGATCGATATTGGCGATCACCTGTCGTGAGAGGCCCTCTGTCCGGACAATCTCTTTCTCGGTCTGGAGCATGCTGTTCTGTAGGCTGACCAGGTGGTCCTCGCCAACTTTGACCTCACGCTCGAGTCGCTTCACCTCACTGCGCAGGTCGGCAACGATCTCCCGTCGGGTGGAGACCATGTCGCCGTTGAGTAGCATCACCAGAAGGACGACGGCACCGAAACCGCAAAACATGATGTCGAGGAACGCGAGGTTGAATTGTGATGTACTACGCCGACGAGAGGCCACGTGAGAGAGTCCTCGGTTTAAGGTGCGGGGCTGGTTCGCAGTTTATTGATCAGGTTCCGTTGACAGTAAGAGCTGGTATCGTGGATCAGCCGCTCCTGCCTGTGTTGCAGTTGATGAATGAAGAACATCATGACGATGCTCAAGACCAGTGCGATGAAAGTGGAGTTGAAAGCGACACCAAGATTCTGGGTTACGCCGGTGATATCCCCCTCGACGGCACGATGAGCCTGGGAGAGTGCGGCCCCGATACCACGGACGGTGCCGATGAAACCAACCGAAGGGATCGCCCAAGCGACATAACGGATAGTCGAGAGCTCCGAATCGAGCCGGTCGCCATGGGTCTCGCAAGTGTCGCGTGCCGCTATGGCAGCATCCTGGATGTTGCCGGTCGCGGCGAATCGCTGGATCGCGTTCAGCAGTGCTGACGGCAAGAGGAATTCGCGGTTATCCTTGGGGATCTCATGCAGGCGGACCATCAGCTCCCGTGTATCTTCCGGACCGATCGGCATACCTTCCGGAAGCTGCAGCAGGTCCTCGTCCAGCTGGCTCTGCTGACGCCAGATCGCGATTCCTTTGTAAACCATGATTGCGATAGCCCAGAAGAAAAGGATCAGACAGGCTTCCTGCTCGAAATCACGAATCACGACGTAGAAGTTTTGTTCCTGGACCGCGTCCGGCTGTTCTACCAACCGCGCTTGTTCTGCCACCAGGAAAGCTTCGGCCTTGGGTCTGATCAGAGAGACATAGGTTCCATGAACAATGATGAAGACCAGCAGCAGGCTGAAGATCTGGTAGACCATCTCGGTAGGGAAGTTTCTACCTCGCATAGGATTTATCACCTCACTCAAATATCAGTTGGAAATGGGACTATACTGTCCACGCTTATCTCTTCACTCGATTTATAGGGTCGCGGCCATGTCAGCGGCTTTTTCCCCTCTGTATTCTCTTGACCCGTATTCTTCTTCATGTCAGCGGCCTTCGGACTTTTTCCGGAATCCTTGCTGGTGTCCTGGTCGGCGGCAAAACCGCCGACGGTAGTCAGGAGTAAAGCCATAATGATAATGAATCTTTTCATTTTGCATACCTCGCAATGCGGAAGCCGATATCGTTGGCTGGTTCGCGACTGTAACGGCGATAACTGAAGCGTAGTTCGGTAATGCTCGCATTGCGCCAGCTCGAACCCCGGACTACATGATGGTTGCCGACTGCAGGACCCATAGGGTCGGCTGCACCTTTGTTGCTGGCAGGATTGGCCGCATAATAATCATGGCACCATTCCGCAACATTGCCGCCGAGGTCATAAACCCCCACTGGATTTGCCTGAAAAGAACCGGTCGGTGCGCTCGCAGCAAAACCATCGTTATAATCTTTGATCACTACA
>JAMONP010000009.1 GCA_027065695.1 Desulfuromonadales bacterium
CAAGCTATCAGTTCTCTGGAAAGGCAAATCCATGAATTGGCGTAAGGTGCTGTCAGGTAAGCCTATTCCAGGACTCTTGCTTCCGGGCGCAATGTCGTTGAAGCTGTAAATGGCAAGTTGGTCAGAACAAAGCCTGATGGAACGAAGAAAGAAATTAAGCGTTTGCATAGGTCTCTTCTGGTCACTCCTGGCCAAAAACTAACGCGCAAACGGTAATGCTTCAAGCCTCTCTCCTGTTGAGAATGTTTGCCGGTCCGAATGGCTCAGGCAAAAGTACGATTAAAGGGGGTATCCCCTCGAAAATTTTGACTCTCCAACCAATGGTGCAGAATGAATTATCGACAATTATTGAAAAACAGCCCTCTCTTTGCTGGCCTTACGGATGCAAACCTGGATGATCTTATGGATATTGCCCGCATCCGCGAACATCCACGTGGTGAACTGCTCTTTTCAGAAGGCGAAGTGGCTAACGGTTTTTTTGTGGTGTTGGATGGTAAGGTCAAAGTTTACAAGCTCTCACCGGAAGGGAAGGAGCGTATCCTGCATATCATTCATCCCGGTGGTACCTTTGCTGAAGCGGCAATCTTTGGCAATGGCCTTTATCCTGCTTATGCTGAGCCGTTACAGGTATCCAAACTGTTCTTCTTACCAAAAGAAGAATTCTATAAACTTTTGATGACTAACGGCAGAATCTCGATCAACATGATTGCTGGTTTGTCCATGTTTCTGCGCCAGTTTGCCAGCCAGATTGAAGACCTGACCTTTAAGGATGTTCCCTCGCGACTGGCTCGTTACCTGATGGAACTCTCCCGTGGCACTAAACAGACAGTTGAACTGCCAATCTCCAAAAGTCAACTGGCCTCCAACCTGGGCACTGTCAGCGAAACTCTCTCACGTACCCTGCGCAAACTCTCAGAGGATGATTTGATCAGTGTTGCCGGGAAAAAGGTTGAGATCCTTGATTTTAATCGTTTGGGAGAACTTGCTGAGAAGTGTAAGGAGGGATAAAACGCGGGACGCGGTACGAGGAAATCAAAAACGTTAGGTTCGTTCTTCTTTGACTCTCGTCAACGTTTCCCCCCGGCTGGTCTGCTATCATTCTCTTTATGAGATCAATCTTTTCCGCTGTTTTCATAACTACCCTTGTCCTTTTGTCCGGATGTATGGTTGGTTCGCCACCTCAGGCAGTCAACGAAATTCCTCTGGTTCGTATAGCAGATATTGACCCAGCGGGTTTGTTTGCTGCTGATCAGGATGGCCGTAACCTGGTCATTTCCAGGGGAGGCTTGCATCTCCTGGATCTCAAATCCGGTTCCAAACAAAAGCTTTCATCTGAGAGTCCGGTTGCTTTGGTATGGAGCCTGGATGGCTTGGTTCTGGCTGCTGCCTTCCCGATTACAGACTATGAAACCCGTCTGACACTCTATTCATCCCAAGGTTCCTTGCTACACGAAACTCTACTGCCTGTTGTCGTCAGCCAGATGATCTGGAGTGTTCGAGGTGACCTGTTGGTTACAGGCTTTGCACTGAAGACCTATTCTTTCGGCGGCAATCTGCGTCAGGTGCTCTACCGGGTTGATACTGAAAAGGTCGTGGAAAGGGTTCTTGCCGATACGTCCCTGAAGCCGGCAACAGCAAAGACACTCGCGCCAATTATGCAGAGTGTTCAGCCGGTGATTTTTTCTCCCCATGGTGACGAGCTGGTTTTTGTAAAGCTCCATGATCCCCCGGCGTTTTCTCCCTACCTGCAGTTGCGGTATATGAATTGGGAAAGTGGTGAGGAAAGGAGCTTGGGGAAAATACCTTTACAATCCTTGCGGTTTTTCTGGAGAGAGCCTGCAGCCTCTGTTGATGTCATGGCACAAACAGAGAACTTTTCCTTACCGCTCTGGTCGTCTGTAGACGTATCCGTTGAAAAGCTTCGTATACCACTTTATCGGTTTGTCAAGGGTCGTCTTTACTATGGTGAGAAGCTGTTGGCTGACTGGGGAGGTGAGGCACGCTTGCAGATTCTTGCCAATGGACGCTATCTGCTTGCTCAGAAGGGGCGTCTCTATCTTGGTGACGGGCTGCAATCTGCTCCTCGCGTTGTCTATAGCAAAAAAGCGTGGACTCTGCGTCGTTGGCGTTTCGAGGGTCTGATTACCCCGGATGAATATCTGAACCTCTCAGAGAGAAAACCATGAGTTGTCTATTGCGTCTGTTCGTACCGTTTTGTCTCAGCCTCGGTTTTGCAATAACCTTCTGCTTCGCAACAACTGCAGCGGCTGAAGATTGCGTCGAGTGCCATAAAAAGGAGACAGCCGCTGCTGTTGAACAGTGGCAGGCGAGTTCTCATGCTTCTACAGTTGACTGCTCGGATTGCCATGGCTCCGATCATGAAGCCATTCTCAAGGGGGATGCACCAGTTGATGCCAAAGTTTGTGGACGTTGCCACGAAGATGCTTATCGCCAGCATATCTCCAGCAAGCATGGCATGGGCTTGCACTCCGGCTGGGGATGCACGCGCAACCTTGTAAGCCGCGACCCGCGCGAGTGCCGATTCTGCCATGAAGAAGGCAGCACCCAACCTAAAACGAACGTGCAGTGCGCGCGCTTCCTGGCTCAAACATCGGAGATGGAGGCGCTCGGTTGCAACCGTTGTCATCAGGTGGAGAACTCCTGTGCCTCTTGTCATACCAATCACATAACCGATCTTGCTACTGTCCGCAGTCCAGGAACCTGCGCAACCTGTCACATGGGGCCGGACCATCCCCAATGGGAAATGTGGCAGACTTCGCGTCACGGCGTACTTTTCGAGGCAATGGGTGAAACTGCCGGGCCGACTTGTCAGCGCTGTCATATGCCGAATGGGTCTCATGATGTTTCTTATGGCATCACCATGTCACCGGCTATGGTGCAGTCCTCTTCTGAGCGATTTGCAACCAGTCGAGAGGAAATGGTTGCAATCTGTATGCAATGTCACGCCAGATCATTTGCTGAGCGTGAGTTGAAAAGTGGTGATGTCATTCTTGCACAGAGCCAGAAGCTTATCAGGGAGGCTGAAGCGGTGATTCGCGACCTCGCAGATCGTAATCTGCTCGTACCGTCATTGCAGAACCGTCCTGAGCATCCTTTGCGTGGCCAGGATCTGGTCCTTGACGGTCAGATGTTATACGAAGACATCTCCCATATTGAGCGACTCTTCTTCAAAATGAAGAAGTATGCTCTCGCCAAGACAGTCAAAGGGGCGTTTCATCAGAATCCGGCATATACCCACTGGTACGGCAACGCTGAATTGAAAATGACCCTGGTCGATATCAAGGCAGAAGCTGCGCGGCTACAGTCTCGTCCAGCACCCGTTGATGAAAAGTCTGCTTCAAAAGCAGGTGAGGGGAGTCTTTTTCGCTCTATTCAGGAGGAGTTGCAGATCCTCAAACGCAAGCGGGACCGCGGCGCTATAGATGCCGAGGAATATAGTCAGAGCAAGCAGGAGTTGCTTGAAAGGGTGCCGGAGGAGTGATGAGAAAAGCAAACATATCTCTCAATCCCCTGACTCGCAATGAGCTCAAAGATCTCAAGATATTACTCCAATTTACTGCTGTCTACTGTCGAAACAAACACGACAACGACAGGTCCGTTGTCACCACTGATGAATCTGAGTTGCGACAGCTGCCACTGCAAAAGTCTCCAGTCTGTCACGAATGTCGTGAATTTCTTCTTTATGCTTTTGATCGACGATTGCGTTGCCCGCTCGAAGACAGGCCCGTTTGCAAGCGTTGTCCTGTGCATTGTTACGCATCGGAACATCGCGATAAGGTTCGCGAGATCATGCGTTTCTCCGGTCAGTATCTGATCAAGCGCGGCAGGCTGGATCTGCTCTGGCATTACTTCTTCTGATTGACCTTGGTCAAGGCAAGATTGGCTCAGAATGTGTAAATTCGTTTTTACAATAACGAAGCTTACGTATATGGAGACGCAGAGATGATTAGACAAATGGTCAAAATTGACGAAGAAAAATGCAACGGTTGTGGTGACTGCGTACCGTCATGTGCAGAGGGCGCAATTCAAATAATAGATGGCAAGGCAAAACTGCTTGCCGACAATCTCTGTGACGGCCTGGGGGCCTGCCTCGGTGACTGCCCGCTCGGAGCCATTACTGTTGTCGAACGCGAAGCTGACGAATACGATGAGGACGCAGTGCATGATCATCTCAAAGAGATAGGTCGTGAACCGCTTTCCCCTCATGATGAACCAATAGCCTCTGCTGCAGGTGGTTGCCCATCGGCTGCTGTGAAGAGCTTTGTTGCACCGACTGGTGGTTGTCCCTCGGCACGGGTAATGAATTTCAACGAGTCGTCAGTTGAGGAAACGACCGAAGCCGCTTCACGCCCATCACATCTGACTCCGCGTTCATCACATCTGACTCAGTGGCCTGTCCAACTGCACCTCTTGCCGCCGACTGCGCCTTTTTTTCAGAATGCCGATGTGGTCCTGGCGGCTGACTGTGTTGCCTTTGCCTATACGGATTTCCATGAGGATTTTCTCAAAGGCAAGGCTCTGGCGATTGCCTGTCCGAAACTCGATGATACATCACCTTATGTAGAAAAACTCACTGCAATGATCACGCAAGGGAACATCAAGAGCCTGACCGTCTTGCATATGGAGGTTCCCTGTTGTAACGGTCTGACCTTCATGGCTAAACAGGCGATTGCCGACAGTGGCCGTGATATCCCTTTTGAAACAGTTTGTATTGGTATTAATGGCGACAGGAAATAATAGCGGAATGATGGACGCGAAAATTTTGGATATGAAGGGCTGCCGGTAAATATCGGTGGCCTTTTTTTCATCTGGACTTTATTGTGTTGGCTCGATAATCTTTGAGTACGCATTTCACCTTTTTAACAGAGCCTTTAATGTTTAATCTCCTGGTTAAAATGTCTTCTGAACAGAAAACTTTCCTGACTTCTGTTAAAGAGGCGATGGAAAGCTACTTCGCAACCGACCAAAGGCGCATAAACCACGCCCTGCAGGTTTCTCTCTATACTGGCGAGCTTCTTGCCTATGTCGATGCCGATCCGCTTGTGACTCTGACTGCGGCCTACCTGCACGATATTGGTATCCACGAATCTGAGCGTAAGCATGGTTCAAGTTCCGGCAAGTGGCAGGAGATCGAAGGTCCGCCGATCGCCAGGGAAATGTTGTCTGATCTTGGTGCCGAAGCTGCTTTTATCGAAGATGTAGCAGAGATTATTGCCAATCATCACACCCGTGACGGGGTTAATTCGCCAGAGTTTCGTGTGATTTGGGATGCAGACGCTCTGGTCAACTTTGCCGAAGTGATGCCGTCAAAAAATGAAGAGCAGAAAGAGAATATCTTGCAGGATCATATGGCAACGGAAGCCGGGTTTCGTATTGCCAGCCGTATTTTTATTACTGATATAGAGAGTCATAGACGATGCTTGAAGGGATACAGACCCACGTTTTCACCTTGAGGGTGCGCTACGCTGAAACCGACGCACAGGGCGTTGTCCATCACGCCAACTATCTCACCTGGTTTGAGGAAGGTCGTTCAGATTTCCTTCGCCAGCAAGGGTGTTTTTACAGTGATATGGAACGCGACGGTTTTTTCGTAGTTGTTGTCCAGGCAACGGTGGATTATCGTGCGCCATCTTTTTATGAGGATCACATTACGATTGCAACTACGCTGCAGAAAGGCAAAGGCCGCGTCATGGAGTTTTCTTATCAGGCCACTAACCAGGATGGTGTTCTGGTTGCGGAAGGGAAAACTCTTCACCTGGTGCTAGATGCCAATCGTAAACTGGTTTCCATTCCCGATAAATATCAGCAAATACTGCAAAAAAAGAATTTATGACTACTCAGCACAAACTGACCAAAGGGTTGTTTCAGGTTTATACCGGCAACGGTAAAGGTAAGACGACTGCGTCTCTGGGGCTGGTATTTAGAGCTTTAGGTCATGGCCTGCGTATTCATGTCATGCAATTCATGAAGGGTCAAACGGTCTATGGTGAACTTGAATCAGCAAAAATGTTTGCCGATAAATTGACGATTGAGCAGGTTGGCTCGGCCCGGTTTGTTAAAGCGGGCAAACAGACCTCTACAGATCGTGAAATGGCACAAACCGCACTGGTTCGCGCTCATGCGCTGGTCAGTAGTGGCGATTATGATCTGGTCGTTCTTGATGAGCTGAATTGCGCTGTAGATTTCGACCTGGTGGCACTTGATGACGTTAAAGAGCTAATTCGCAGTAAGCCGGAACACACCGAACTGGTCATTACTGGGCGCAATGTCCACCCGGATATTGTCGAACTGGCCGACCTGGTTACCGAAATGCGTGAGATCAAGCACTATTTTAATGCTGGTCAGGCGGCGCGGGTGGGGATAGAGTCTTGACAGTCTGCAAGTGATACTGCTATAAAAATCCCTGCTTCAAGCGGTGACGATATGAAAATAAAGCAGGTATAGCTCAGCGGGAGAGCACTCGCCTCACACGCGAGGGGCCGTTGGTTCGATCCCAACTACCTGCACCATTTAAAAGGCTTGCACACAAGTTTGTGTGCAAGCCTTTTTTCCTCTGTGTCCATCTGAGCGCGTTCCGGTTGATATGATATTCAGTTCAGGTAGGTAATTTTATCAATGGTTGACGCCACACCATACACCTCGCCAACTTGTTCTACTCTTAGAACGTGCCCCTGGCAGTCAAGATTTACTGGACCGTCAGCAATTGCAAATTCAAGCTCGAAAGTAAACCTCATGTAATCACCAGGAGAAAAGAGTTCCTGGGTCTTGAAGTAGACACCGGAAAAGCTTATGTCTCGAGTGATGCCTTTGCCATGCTCAAAAACAAGTGGCACCTCAATCGGGATTCTTTTCATGCTTCTTTTGTGTGTAAAATTATCCACAAAACACTCGTATCGGTGCAATTTTCTGTTGAAAAGTATTTTCCCGTAGTGAAACACACTAAAAGTAAGACTCTAATGCCATATGCGATGTACGCACATTTAATGCCAAAAGCTAAGACCTTGAAATTGTTAGTAGGAATTGTGATTTGTATTAGTGTGTAAAAGGTGCCGACACCTTTGGAAGTATAATGAAAACATAGACTTAATGATCACCAGAAACGCCAATATCCCGTAGTAAGAACATAGTAAGCAAGGCAGAGGTTGGCAACAGCATGGGAGAGAATACAGTGGGCAATACTCCGAGTATAGTAATAGATACCATTAAAAATCACACCAGCCATGATACCGGCAAAGATGTAATGGTGTTCCAGGCCGAACATGACACTGACGGCAATAAATGAAAACAGACTGAACCTGCCGATAGCGACTGTTGTGAAATCCGCATTGATCAGATAGCGCAGCAGGAATGACCGCCAGAAAAGCTCTTCCATGATCGGCACAATAATCACGGCACCTGTGACTCTGACAACTATCATCAGCCATTTAACATAGCCTTCACTGAAGACTTCAGGATTGAACCCCGCTGGTGTATTTTGACTGCCTAGAGTCCAATCCATGTTGATCCATAGGAAGAAGATCAGGAATCCGGAGAATACACTCAACGCTGTGTGCCAATAATCGAGGAAGTCTTTGCTGCGGACCTCTGTATAGCTCTTGCGAAACATCAACAGCATGAGTGCAACCAGCACAGCTTTTGGAATATACAGCCAATAAAGGACTATTGGATCAAAATTGACTATTTGACGCTGGAGCAGGGCACGCAGACCTTCCTCAATGGCGATAAATGCCATAAAGGCAACAAAAGGTGAAACTCTTGTGAATGTGGGATTATTGAGGATGCTGCTTTTCATGAGATCCCCCTCCTGTGGCTATTGATAATACCCCTTGTCGGAAATCTTTACATGTGGTCACAATATCCCAGGTGCTATGATTCAACAACCTGTATTTAATATGAAAAGCTTGATGGTACAAGATTTGCTTGATCTAAGATAATAGTAAGACCACTGGTTCAGGCCGATACTTTAATCCCTTCAGTCTGACGCACTGTAACTATAGCAAATTTGCCATAATTGCAAAGTATCGTTGCGATTGTCCTTTAGTGAGTGATCCAACTAATGAAAGATTCGAGTCCTCACACGAATACAATCACAGATATACAGCCAGACATTGAGGCTATGTACCAGGCTTTTATGGCTGCTAATGAGCTTCGGGACGCGACACAGCAAATCCTGGACCTTGCGACGCATTTGACCGGTGCAGAAAATTGTTCGTTGATGTTGCTTAACGGTCATGGGGAGCTTTACATCCTGAATTCACGGGGGCTTGAGGGCGCGGCATTGAAAGCGTCACGAATTAAGGTAGGGGAGGGCATCTCCGGCCAGGTTGCCCAACAGGGCAACGCCCTTTTGGTTGAAGATATTGCCTCGGACGAACGCTTTTCTGTATACAGGCGCAACCGCTACAGAACTGGTTCTTTCATTGCCTGCCCGATAACTTCCGAAGAGAAAGTCATTGGTGTTCTTAACCTCAATGACAAAAAAACCGGCGAACCATTCAACCCTGAAGATTTTGATCAAGCCAAACTCATTTCTTTGATGGCCTCGGTAGCACTGCGCAGTTTCCTGGGAGAAAGCCATATAAAATTGCAGCATGAAGATATCGAGGATATCTATCATCGTATTATTGAAGCTGAGTGCAACAACCGTGAATTTGTTGCCCGTATTGCTCATGACATGCGTACCCCACTATACAATATAAAGGGAGCCGCCTACTTTCTGCAGAGTTCCTCCAGCTCAGACAAAACTGAGGGGCCGGATTATTATGAAATTATCGAAAAAGAGGTGAACTATCTGATCTCTTACCTTGATGCAGGCATCAACGACTACGAGCGCATGCAGGTCACGCTTGCTGATATCGAGGAGAGAGAAAGATATAGGGACCTTCTAGAATAATTTGCCACTTTTTCGATGTCCCCTCCCGCAAAGACAACCATTTCAAAACCAGGCCCTGAATAAGTTAGTAAAGCTGCATGCGCTGTTATCTGGACTTTACCTGCATGTTGGTGTGTGTTCGTGAAAATGTTCTCGCAATATGCTAGTATTACGTTAAAGTTTCCTCTGAGCAGCCTGTTGGACAATCAGGGCTGAAGCGAATTTGCAGTCGATCATGGATTGGCGGGCAGGCTCTCGGATTACCCTCCAGAGGTTTAGGGTTTTATGGAGCTGTGAGTCTTGTAATGAACATCGGGGCCCTAATTGATAATGAATTTTCCAGAAACATCGGTCTGCTGAGCGAACAGGAACAGGAGCAGCTTCTCTTGTCCAGAGTTTCAGTGGTTGGTGCCGGTGGCGTCGGTGGACTGCACATCCTCACCTTGGCTCGGCTCGGCCTTGGCAAATTCAATATTGCTGACCCGGATACCTTTGAAGCTGCAAATGTCAGCCGGCAATTCGGCGCAGCCAATTCTACCTACGGACGGAACAAAGCAGAAGTCCTTGCGGAGATGATCAAAGACATCAACCCACAAGCAGAAGTGACAACCTTTACTGAAGGTGTCACAGAGCAAAATCTTGATGAATTCCTTGGCGATGCTAGAGTTTTAGTCGACGGCATCGATTTTTTTGAATTTACAACACGCCGTAAGATCTTTATAGCTGCCAGGAAAAAAGGTATATATGCCGTTACTTGCGCACCCTTAGGGTTCGGCAGCACACTACAAACTTTCTCCCCTGATGGTATGGATTTCGATACCTACTTTGGTACGAACGAGCACCGGCCCTATGAAAAGAACCTTGCTGCTTTCGCTGCCGGATTGGCACCGAACCCGTACCACATCAGCTATCTGGATATCTCTAAAGTCCGCATGACAGAGAAAAAAGGCCCCGCAGTCGCTCCTGCCTGCACCTTGGCAGCATCTCTGCTCGCCACAGAAGTCGTTAAAATTATTACCGGGAGTCATAAAGTCTATGCTGTACCGCACTACATTCAGATTGATATGTATAAACGGAAACTGAAAAAAGGCTATCTTTGGTTGGGGGGTAACAATCCGCTGCAGAAGTTGAAGACCGAGATCATTTTTAGGAAATTCAAGAAAAGCATGAAGGCCTGAAACCAATGTATAAATATCTTCTAATTGCCCTTATCACACAGTTGGTTTTTATTCCAACGGCTTTGGCCGCTGATCTGCTGACACCTGTGCAGATCGCTCAACGAACCTACGATCGCTATCTTGGTGATGATATGCAGATGCGTGCCACGATGGAACTGATAAGCAAAAAGGGGCATGTACGTAATCGTGAATTCATCTCCCTGCGTAAAGATAGTGACTCCACACGCAAGCAGTTAATTCGCTTCACCTCACCGGCCGATATCGACGGCACAGCTTTTTTGACAATTGAAAAAAACAACAACAGCAGCAATACTGAGCAACATCTCTACCTGCCGGCTCTGAAAAGAACTCGACGTATTGTGGCCAGCCAGAAAGGACGCAGTTTCGTCAATTCCGATTTCACCTACGAAGACATGCAGCGTCATCCTGTTGAAGATTGGAATTACCAGCTTGATGGCACTGAAACCATCTCTGGCTTTGCTTGTTATATACTGATCAGCATCCCGAAGGCGGGCACCGACACCAAGTACAGTAAACTGGTTTCATGGATAGAAAAAAAAGACTTTATCCCACTTAAGACCATTTTCTGGGATAAAAAAGGCCGGCAGTCCAAAAGTTATTCCGTTCTTAAATTTGAAATTATTGATAACATTGCAACTGAAACTGAGGTCCTGATGGAAGATCTCCCTTCAGGACATAAGACGCGACTCAAAACCTTGGAAATCAGATATAATTCTGGTCTGAAAGATTCACTTTTCACAACACGTGCGTTAGAGAAATAAATATGCAGCGTCTTGTGAAAACTTTTATGGGACATCGCATGCGAAACGCTCTGATCTCATGTTTTTTGTTTGCGGCGGCCTTTCTTTCTTGTTCGCTACCCAATCAATGCTATGCAGCCGTTCTGCAGGGGATCGATGTCGTCTCATTCGACGAGTCGACAGATGTGACTTTGCGGATTGACGAAAAGGTTCGTTCTCAGCACGATTATCTCCCGGCCAGTGATTCTGCCCCGGCTCGCTGCTATGTAGACCTGTACAGTACCAGCCTCAACCAATCCGTGCCCTCATCACTTCTTGTCGATGGCCAACGCCTGTCGAAGGTTCGTACCGGTCGCTATCCCACGAAACTAAGGATAGTCCTTGATCTGCAAAAAGACTATGTCTGCACAGTTGTTTATTCAGCATCGGTGCCCTCTCAGATCCAGATCTCTGTAACAAGCTCATCTCCTCTTCCAGTAAAACAGGAAACTGCCTCACAGCCTGAATTGACCGAGCCAGAAACACAACTCAGCACTGAACCTTCTGCCGATACGACAACTGTCAGTACAGAAACCAACTCGCAACTCTCGGCATTTACGGCAACGGGTAAAAAAGGAATCTCCGCCTGGGGGTGGGCCCAGTATTATTCAGCATATGACACCCGAAAAGATGATGCTGAAGATCACAAACTCAGTCGACTCAGAGGAAGGTTCGGGGCCGACTTGGAGAAAGAACTCAGTCCTGACAATATGCTTGAATTGCACGCCGCAATAGATCTGGACCGAATTTTTTACGATTCTGATCTGGCTGATGATGATACAGATATCAAAGTTCATGAAACCTATATGCAGTTTAACGGTTCAGATTGGGATGTTTCTTTCGGCAAGCAGCGTGTTCGTTGGGGGAAAAGTGATCAACTCTCCCCGGTTGACAGCATTAACCCGCAGGACTTTCGTCAGTTCATAACCGTCGATCTGGAAGACAGAGCTCTTCCCAGCTGGATGTTGCGGAACCGCTGGTATGGAGAAGCGATCGGTATAGAAACGATTGTCCAACCCTGGTTTCTGGAATCAGAGCTCGAGTACTTTGATTCCGACTGGGCCCTTTATCGTAATCTGCGCCGGGCAATTATTGACAACCCGCTGGCACCACCTGATCTGAAAGACTATATCCGCAACCTCCGTGTCGACGAAGACGAGCCTGGTAAAACCCTCGAAAACATGTCGGCGGCAGCCAGGTTTACCTGGAAAACCGAGCAGGCCGACTTCGCCTTGAGTTATCATTATGGCTGGGAAACCTTGCCCACCATTACCAGTTTTCCGGTGAAAAATATCAATTACTCAAGTGATCCTGATCTAGGCAAACTTCTGGAAGATGCCGTATTTACAGACGAAAAAGTTCAAGCTAAATACAAGCGCCAACAAACTATCGGCTTCGAGTGGGAAACAGTCCTTGATCCAATAGGTTTCCGTGGTGAAATTGCCTATATTGACCATGTCGCCTTTTTAAGCAGTGATCTCACCTCAAAGCGTAAGCCTGTTACCCATCTGGTCAGCGGTATTGATTACACATCTGAAAATGAGTGGTATCTCAATCTGCAAGGCTCCTGGTTTTACATTCATGATTATTCAGATGAAATTCTTTATTTTGAAGAAAATACAGTTTCAGCCCTGGGTGAAATACGCAAACCGGTCTGGCGGGGGAATCTGGAACTTGCCGTTCAATACAATTACACATTCACAGACCAGAGCAGCTACCTGCAGCCTTCAGCCACTTTAAAATATTTCCCAAATCTCGAATGTGAAATCGGTGCCGATATCTTCAGCGGTGACGGCGATACCCTGTTAGGCTTTTATGATCGGGCTGATCAGGTTTATGGACGGGTCAGGATTTCTTTCTGATATAGACTCAGGTGATTTATCTTGATAAAAAAACTTGTTAGTAAAAATTGTGACCTTATTTTTCTTCATCCACGCGCTTACTTTTGTTTTCTCATCTTGATTACGGTATTGCTTGGATACTTTTACGCCAAACTGCCTGTTGATACATCGGTTGAGTCTTTGATCATTGAAAATGACCCGGACTTGGCGTTTTACGAGGAGTTTAAGGGCCAGTTCGGTGAGGATGAGTTCCTGGTGGTGGGGTTTGAGAGCCCTAAGATTTTTAGCACAGGTTTTCTTGAGCAGATTGCTTCTTTGACCGTTGAACTCGAAGCCATCCATGGCGTCAAAGAAGTTATCAGTCTTACCAACGTGGAGGACATCCTTGGCACTGAGACAGATTTTATTGTTCAACCGCTGGTCCCTTTAGCTTCCGAGGACTCTCTGGATATTGCGCAAATAATCGACCGTATCGAGCGTAATCCGCTGATTAAAGGCAATGTTATTTCGGAAAATGGTCAAGTCTCCCTGTTCCTCATAAGAACAATGGAACAGAAGGATGATGGCGACTTTGATGCCCGTCTGGTTGCAGCAGTCACATCCACCTTTGTTGACTACCCCGACATGCCAGATGATGTAGATTTTCATGTTGCTGGCTGGTTAGTCACTGATACCAGCATGGCCTCCTACATGAATCGCGACATGGCGCTGTTCATGCCCTTAACTTATCTCCTTATTGCTGTTCTTCTCTTTGTTTTCCTGCGCAACCTGCCAGTAATGATCCTTTCCTTGGTCAACATCAGTGTCTGCCTGACATGGACCATGGCTTTTCTGTACTTTACCGGTGGTGCCATGAGTCCAATGACCTCTATCTTGCCGCCGTTGATTATGGCACTGGTGGTATCCGACAGTATTCATATCCTGCAAAAGTTTCTGCAAACTCCAGAGAACGATCTACAACTGCGCATCAAAGAGGTCATGCAGCGCCTAGCCGTTCCTTGCTTTTTAACCAGCTTAACAACCGCTATCGGTTTTTCGAGCTTGGGTCTCAGTGACATACCGCCGATTCGCCATTTCGGACTCGCTGCGGCAGGTGGCATGATGGCTGAGTTCTACCTGAGTGTGACCTTAATCCCTATGGGGTTGTGGTTCTGGGGGAGGAAGCATCCCATTGAAATCCAGAACAAAGTCATTTTCAGCGGCCTCAACGTTGTGAGCGAATGGACGGGGCGTAAAGTCACTACCTTGTACAAACCGATACTGGTTGTGTCTTTGGCGATCCTTGCCCTGTGTATCTATGGAGCCACGCAAGTGCAGGTGGAAACCAATTTGCTTGAATACTTCCGTGAAGGCAGTGAAATTCGTCGCGATACCAGCTTTGTCGACAGCAGGTTGGGTGGAGTCAACACATTGGAGGTTTCCCTGCGCAGCAGTGAGATGGAGTATTTCCTCGAACCAGCGAATCTCGAAAAAATAGAGAAAGTAGCTGACTATCTTAAAAGTCTCGAAGTCATCTCCAAAACAACCTCTTTGAACGATTTTCTCAAGCAGATGAACCAGGCCTTCAATGCAGATAAGCAAGAATACCATGTCCTGCCGCACAGTCGTCAACTGGCTGCTCAATACCTGCTTCTGTACGACGGTGACGAGTTAAGCAACTTTGTTGACAGGGATTACAGCTGGGTACGCATTTCTGCACGAGTGACCGAACATAGCTCACAGAAGCTGGAGCATGTCATCGCAGATATTGACCGTTACCTTACAGAAACAATCAATGATCCAGCTATCACAGTGAACATCACCGGAAAGACCTTCCTCGTCAATAAACTGGTAAAAGGCATTGTCGATAGTCAGGTAAAAAGTTTATCAACCGCCTTTGTCGTCATTTTTATGGTGTTGTTATTTGTCTTTCGTTCATTCAAACTCGGCTGCATTTCTATCATCCCCAATGCCCTGCCTATAGTCATGAATCTAGGTATTATGGGTCTCTTCGGCATCCCCCTTAACACTGCTACCGCAATTATTTCAGCGGTTGCTCTTGGCATTGCTGTTGATGACACCATCCATTTTCTCACCGAATATCAGCAGCAGAGGTCCAGTGGTGTCTGCAGCTCAGAAGCAATCCGCTTGAGCATCAACGAGAAATTCGCCCCCATTCTGTCAACCTCACTGATTCTAATGTTCGGGTTTGGCATTCTTATCTTCTCTAGCTTTATACCTACCGTTCAGTTTGGTTTGCTCTGTGCTCTGATTATGCTTTTTGCCATAGTCAGCGATCTGGTTATTTTACCTGCTGTTATAATGATCCAATACAAAAAAAAATAATTCGGCTTGCTGAATATAGTCGTCAAAAACCTGTCGAGATATTTTACATTGTCCAAGAGCCTTTTGTTTTCCACTTTCAAGGTGTTGTTTTTACAAGGTTATTCAAGTTGGCATCATTTGTGCTGATTCACATGCTATATACAAACACACAAACACACAAACACACAAACACAAACATGCTGTCCGACAGTTAGGCTTATTAAGACAGCTCCTAACTTTAGATAGGTAGCAAAGGAGGAAAAAAAGATGAAAAAAGGACTCAGAGTTTTTCTGGTTATCGCTAGCTTGATGCTTATTGCAACATCTGCGCTTGCAACAAGGATCCAACTTAATGTTGACACTTACGGAGAGGGTGATGGCTGGACGGGCTTTTTCAACCAAATGCAACTCTTTGCCAACACTACCACGACCCAGTTTGGCGATCCAGCTAACGGCCCAGTACCGCTCGTAGGAGACACCTTTTCTGATTTTGGCAATTTAAACATCACATCCTTTACCGGCCTGTCTGGTGACGATGAAGGCCTTGGTGTGGCGGGTAGCACTGGTACTGCATATTCGTTGACAGGTACTTGGAACAATCTTACTGGATACGTTGGTTCTTCCACTTATATTGGTGCTGGTGGAATTGGTTACTTGCAAACCTCTGTGTACACCGGGGGTGATTTCTCCTTTTATATAGACGCCGATGTTGACCAAGACTTTGGCTCTACGGTGTTCGCTGACGATGACACTAATTTCGGATTGGACGGAAATGCTGAATTGATAGCGACACTTTCGCTCGTAAGTGGAAGTGGAACTAATACGTTTAATGCTGATGGTGAATTTGTATCAGGGTCTTCGAAGATCAATACTTCTTTTACTTGGATGAAGACTGACTTTTGGTACGACACATTAGGTATGGATATTTACCAAGAATACTTTCTCAACCTAGGTTGGGATATCAATGCAGACATTGATCAGAATACGGACAATGTTGTAATCAATCCTATTTTTGATGACGGCGTGCTATTCCAAATAGGTTCAGACCATGATGGTTCTATTGAATTAAATGTTGTCCCCGAACCTAGCACCTTCTTCTTGCTGGGAGCTGGTTTGATTGGTCTTGGTTTCATAGCCAGGAAAAGATCTCGTAGCTAACTACTATGACAGTTTCTCTGATTCACAAAAAGCCCGTGCACAGAAAGTGCTGGGGCTTTTTTGTGTCGTTATTGCCTGCTCGCTGCAACTAACCTGACATACCAAGAATCTACTTCGTCGTCCTATAAAAATTTGATTATATGTATTCTGGAGACACTTGATTGAAGCTTTCAGCTCAACCCAAGGGGTTCAACCTCCGTACCATACGAGGTAATTGTGCTATATCCGGCTGTATTGCTTCATATATCCTGAAGAGCGTTTCAATAACACTTTTGTCGCCGTCATTCACTCGGGTTCATGCTACTTTGAGGCCGGGTTGCAAGAGAGATGGCAATGTTGCACAGCTTTTTTAAGTCACTTTGCAGCAACTATTATAATAATCGTTTTGTTCACCCAAGCGACCTCACTTGGGCTTCTTGCTCCCCCCCCCTCTTCATTTCTGAGGGTTGTTGCAAGGCGTTGTCAATGTCAACAAATATTCTGAGCCATCCTATGACTACGACGATGATGGTGATGCAAAAGAAGATGAATGGAAGTTCTCCGTACAAGTGATATACTCCCCTCAGCGGCACGTGATTAATGCGGGGTAGGATCTTCATTAACGAACGGGATGCGCTTGGTATGGCACTTTAAAGCCGATTAAGCTAAAGAGTGGAGACGTGCCATTAACATGTTGAGATTAGGAAAGTATTCTGATGCATCGAACATTCAACTACGGTCTTATTGATAAATCTGGTAACCAGAAGGATGTATTACGTGACATCTTCAGCCTAAGATACCAGGTATATGTGAACGAGTGGGAATTTGAGGATGCTGATGAGCACCCAAACGGATTTGAATATGATGAATATGATGAACATTCCGTCCACTATTATGCTCGCTGCAAATCAGAGCACAAGGTTATAGGCACAGCAAGAATAATTCTTAACTCCGAATTGGGCTTTCCTATTTCGAAACATTTCGATATAGATAAACAGTATCAAGGTGTGGAGAGTGATCAGATTGGAGAAATCTCGCGCCTGGCGGTTTCCAAGGAGTATCGCAGGCGCGCCATAGATCGTGCAATTTTCGGCACAGGAACGTTTGCCCCGGAGCATATCCCGCGTTATATGGATGAAGGAAGGGATCCCCATCGACATTGTGAACATGAACTTATTCGTGGCTTGTATATGTCCATTTATAGCGATAGCAAGCACAGAGAACTAACCCACTGGTATGCCGTTATGGCCAAAGGGTTGTATATCATTCTTAAACGATGGGGTATTTCCTTTGAACAGGTTGGCCCGGCAAAGGATTATCATGGTATCAGGGCCCCTTATCTGGTCAGTATTGAAAGTGTTGAACAGATGCTTGCGAAAACCAATCCTGAATTGTTGGCAGAAGCGAATAGGGCTAATTTCCATTAGTAAGGCTAACAGGATAAGGGGCAAAAACTTATCTCTGCCCCCTACCTAAAATCACATCTTCTTTTTGTAACACTTGCCTGTAGTTGTTTAGAGGATATAATACCTGGCAGTGGGGGACAATATGCAAGTGTCTAACTTTACTTTCGAGATCGTTAAGAAGCAACAGGAAGAGGATCATATTCTTGAGGCTATCTATCGGTTGAGATATCAGGTTTATGTCAATGAGTGGGGGTTTGAGAATCCGAAGGAGCATCCTGAAGGGCTTGAAAAAGATGCCTATGATCAGCAGTCTCTGCATTTTTATGCTTACCCCGACACCGTGGACAATATCATA
>JAMONP010000010.1 GCA_027065695.1 Desulfuromonadales bacterium
CCTTTGACACCGGGAGTCAACCAACCCACACCAACGCCGATGAACATGGCTAGGAAAATCCAAAGGGTTAGATAACGATCAAGAAACGAAAGTTTTCTGGTCAGTCCTGGTGCCATTTTTACCTCCTTTTGAAATGACAGGCGCAATCTTCTGTTGATAGCAGCTTATCCGCATAGGCAGATATACTCTGAACAAAAAAATCAGCAGGCCTGTGGGCCCTGTTCCTTTTGAAAGTGACGCAGCTTTTCCAGAGCAGTAGTGTGTGCCGAGCTTTTGGCAAGGTGCTTCGCCAGAAGGGAGTTCAACTCTTGAATCAAGGCATGTTCACTTTCATTGAGACGATAATACATCCAGACACCACGGCGACTGTCCTGCACCCAGCCACTGTTACGCAGGTAGGCCAGGTGACGCGATGTTGTTGACTGCGGCAGTTCAAGTGCAGCGATAAGCTCGCAGACACACAGTTCGCCCTCCAGCAACAACGCTAGAATGCGTAACCTGGTTTCGTCGGCAAGAGCTTTGAAAATCTTAGCTTCTTTTTGCATAAAATGACAATATCCGCCAAGGCGGATATTGTCAACGGTTAATTCTGCTATGAGATCCAAAGGCTCCAATCTGGAATATCACCAACCCCGAACTCGCCATCACTAAATTTTACGCTAAAATTAATCCTTGATACCGTACCATGGTACGGCACCTATGCTTAAAATCAAGGGAGGATGGAATGAGCCTCCAAAGGAGAAGAAGTATGTCTGATTTTATCTGTTACTGCTTCGAACACACTGAAGACGACATCCGTGCTGATGTGTTAGCCAATGCCGGCCGCAGCGAAATTCTGGAAAAGATTGTCGCCGCCAAGAGTCAAGGCTCATGTCAATGTGCTGAAAAGCACCCGGAAGGCAGGTGATGCGTCGGAGACGCCTGCCGTGTCGTGGACGCTACGAAATCAAAGATGGATAAGTCATGACCATCCAGATTGAATCGACCCTGACTTGCCCGAAGTGTGGCCTGAAAGAAATCTTAGCCATGCCCACCGATGCCTGTTTGTTTTTCCATCAATGCAAGGGCTGTAAGGAGTTACTCAGACCATTGCTTGGCGATTGTTGCGTGTTCTGCTCTTACGGTGATATACCATGTCCGTCGATTCAGCAGAGTCACTGACGATAACCATTATGGAGCTTGCTGACCGGGTTGTAAAACCTGTCGGATTGAAGAAGATGGTTGAACTGCTTGAGAAGCGTGATGTGTATGTGGTCTATTGAGAACCATGTGAAGGTTGGTGAAGGGATACACCCTCATTGCCATATTATCGGTTTAGCAAAAAAGACTTAGTTGCTTGTATGTCGTGGATTCTGGCAATGATCGGATTCTCAAGTTTACTCCTTTGAAATAGACCCCTTGCGAACTGGCCCCTGAATTTCTGAGCTGTAGAACTAAGAAAAGTGGTAACACGACTTCTGTCCAATAAGTTTCTTCCAATTGTTTGTCTCTTTACGTTGATTTTTGCCGAGCAGAAAATGTATGCGTGGTTTACGCGCCAGGGCTTGAACTTAACACCTGTTTACATGTTTGCAAACAAAACTACCGAGACTCTACCCGCTTGCTATTATTGTTTTTTATGCCACTGACACACTCACCGTCATGACACAGGTCGTGCGCTCTGGGTTGTTTGACAAAAAACATAAGATATGTATTATATGTCGACATTATTATCTAGTTATGCAAGGCATGGAGAAACCAATGAGAAATCTGAACATCCGTGACAAGGCAGAGTTGCTTCGGCAACTGGCCCATCCGATTCGGCTACAGATCATGGAGGAACTGGCAACCGGAGTGAAATGCGTCACCGACATTCAGGATCTGCTGGAGATTCCCCAGCCGAATGTCTCTCAGCACTTACTGGTGCTGAGACGAAATCGGGTCGTAGATTTCTACGAGGACGGTCAGTTACGTTGCTACTACCTGTTGCGCCCGACATTGGTAGAAAAGCTGCTCCACTTGCTTTCAGGTGAATACCCCATTGTTGAGCGAAGCCCTGAAGACGTGAGACATGAAGGTCGGCTGCGCGAGCAACGAAGTAACCAGAAAACAGCCATTTGATTCGGCACTAAGGGAGATAACCGGGGTGAATCGCAACAAGCTGATGCTCATTCTTTCTCTCGTTGGAACCGTTTTCCTGTTTTTCATCTTCGACTTGGGTCGGTTCCTGACGTTCGATTCCCTGCAAGTCAACCGGGAGGCTCTAACCTCATTCCATGCTGAGCACCGCCTGGCGACCGTCCTCGGTTTCATCGTACTGTACATTCTACAGACAGCCCTGTCACTGCCCGGAGCGACGATATTCTGATAATCGACTGGACCCATTAAAAGACGCTACTCGAACCGAAAGTCTCCGTGAAAGAAAATCATGATCGACAAAAGCAAACCGAAACTCCCGTTACTTGCCCATCCGACAGAAGAGCCTTCGGTCTTTCTGCCAGAGAACCTGCTGTCTCAAGCCTCGTCAATGAAGGGCCGTAGTCGTAGCAATCTGCCTGCCTGCTGTCTACTAGACTTTGATGGTGAGTTGGTGGCAATAGCACAGAAGCATTTCGGTGCTACAACCAATGCGGATTGGCCCTGTTTCCATACCTCGCTTTTGGTTATTGAACAGGATGGATTCAAGATGGGCTTAATCGGTGGAACAGTTGGGGCCTCTTTTGCGGTACTGATCTGCGAGCAGTTGATCGCCAGCGGCTGCCGCCATCTGATTGGCTACAGTTCTGCGGGATCAATCGGCAACCAGGTACCACCACCCTATATGATGGTCCCCGACCGGGCAATTCGCGATGAAGGTACATCCTACCACTATCTTCCTCCTGCACCCTGGGTTGAAGCAGGTGGCCAGTTGCCTCAGCTCCTGGCTCGACATGCGGAGCACTGCGACTTGCCGGTCTGTCGTGGAACGACTTGGACTACAGATGCGCCCTACCGGGAAACTGCATCGCAGATCGAACGATATCGTGCAGCTGGGGTGCAGACCGTGGAGATGGAAACTGCGGCCCTGATGGCTCTGGCTCAGGTCAAGAAGGCTGAAATTGCTTCATTGTTACATGTGACCAACACCATGGCCACCGGCGACAACGATTTCCACAAAGGGCCGGACGTTATCAACCACAAGGTGATTGCATGTTGTCTCTGGGCGCTGCAAGACGCTCTTGAACAGGGTGAGCGCCGATGAAAACCAGGGAAAGCGGCATGCCCGAAGAGGAGATGTGGGCTGAGTTTTTCAACCCTGAAACGATCTTTGCAAAGCTCGGTCTGACCCCGGATACCGGTGGTCTGGTCGAATTTGGTTGTGGCTACGGCACCTTTACCATTCCCGCAGCGCGGATTGTTGTGGGCACCGTCTACGCCATAGACATCGAAGCAGACATGATCGTCGCGACTGCGAATAAGGCACAGCAGGCCGGTCTTGATAACGTACAGACTCTGTTGTGTGACTTCGTGAAGGAAGGGACGGGTCTTGATGATGGCAGTATCGACTATGCCATGCTGTTCAATATCCTTCATGCAGAGTCTCCTGGAGGGTTGTTGGATGAAGCCTACCGAATCTTGGCACCTAACGCTAGGCTGGCCGTCATCCACTGGAATTATGATGCGAGCACACCGCGTGGCCCTTCGATGGGGATCCGTCCCCGTCCTGAGCAGTGTCGAGAATGGGCAGAAACCGCCGGATTTTACCTGCTGGCACCAGGGCTAATTGATCTACCACCCTATCATTACGGCATGCTGTTTAAGCGGCCAATGACAATGGAGAGATTATGACATCCGACCAGAAATCTCACTGGGATGAAATCTTCGCCGGTTCTGGGGCGTTCTTCGGGGAGGAGCCTAGTGTCCCGTGCGGCTAATCCTATCCTTTAATTATGGCCCTTTTGCCCGCTGTCTGCGTTGCGCCTCTTTGGCTTAACGCACGCTAGGCCTTCATCAGCACGCCTTGACAGCAACCAAAAT
>JAMONP010000011.1 GCA_027065695.1 Desulfuromonadales bacterium
ATTCGCATTTTCCCAGAGTTTGGTGCGTAGTTGTGGTCGGGAATGGATGATTCTCAAGGCTTCGCGTACTGTGGCAATTGTTACAGGTGAGGGTGATGCTGTGAATACATAAGAACGAGTGACGTAACGGACCAGATCAAGTTCCTGGTGGTTACTGACGCAAAAACCACCAATAGATCCCAGGCTTTTGCTGAAGGTACCAACAATGAAATCGACGTCCTTTTCCACATCAGCAGCTTCGGCCATACCGCGCCCATGGTTACCCAAAACACCCATGGAGTGCGCTTCATCAACCATCAACCATGCGCCATATTTTCTCTTAAGCTCAGCAATCTCTGCCAAGGGCGCGCAGTCGCCCAACATACTGTAGATGCCTTCTACAATGATCAGGGTCTTTGCCGTCCGTGAACCCAGACGCTGCAACTTTTTTTCCAGGTCGACGAGATTGTTGTGGCGGAAGCGGATCATTTCTGCGCCACTCATTTTACAGGCATCATAGATACTTGCGTGGGAGTCGGCATCCAGGACAATGACATCACCAGGCCCGGCCAGTGTGGAAATTACGCCAAGGTTAGTAACAAATCCGGTCGAGAAGACAATTGCACTACTACATCCGTAAAAAAGCGCCAATTCCTTTTCAAGTTCACAATGCCCGAGAAAGGTACCGTTGGCCATACGTGACCCGGTTGTTCCGGTTCCCTCTTTACTTAAAGCCTCTTTGCCAGCGTCGATACATTGTTGATTAAAGGTCAGGCCGAGATAATTGTTGGTGCCGGCCAGTATAACCCGTTGCCCATCTATGGTTGCTTCAGTAGAGGAGTGAATCTCCTCGATAACAACGTTGAAGGGATCAACTCCTGCCGGAAGCAGTGTTTCCCGAGTGGTTGCGATCACATTTAATTTGTCAAGAAGCCCCATTAGTTTTTCTCTATAATGTCATGAATTTGCAAGACAAAATCATTGACTGTTCTCAAGTCAGACAGGTCATTTAAGGGGTAGGTGATATCAAACATATCTTCTACATCGTTCAGCATTTCCATGACCTTGAGAGAATCAAAGCCCAGATCATTGATCAGATCAGTGTCCTTCTTGATCGGCACTTGTTGCGGAGCGTGTTGCAGAAGAAGGCCTTCGACCTGCAAAAAAATGCTATTATATCGATCGGTTGTCATAATTGTTCAACTCCAGTTTGTCGTGTTCATCACTGCTTTAATATGGAACTCTGGGCCCACCAGAGGCTTGAGCAGCACTCTGCGTATGAAGCCAGTACTCCTGTAGGCGCTACCGTGATCACAATTGAGGTCGTTTTTTTGCGGGAGTCGTCGAGGTTATCTTAGTGCGCATGCCTTTGTCCAGCAGATGCGAGGGGTAAATCAGAGGAGTCTTCACCCGTTGTCTGCTCTTTAAACAAAGGTTTGACAGCCAACTTTCTCTGTTCTTTCTGTCGTCTCAGATAGTCACGTTGTGTACCGGCACGAGATAGTTTCCCTGAAGAAGTGCGGGGAAGGGTGTGTGCAGAGACGAGTTCAATGGTGCAGTCAATGCCCAGCTCTTCTTTAATAATACGAGTGAGATTTTTTGAAAGTTCTCTTCGCTTACCGTTGTCGGTTTCACGGTATTGCACAACCATGACGGCAGTTTCTGAGCCATCCTTTGCTGGCACTGAGATAGCCGAAGCATCACCGGGCCGTACTTCTGGCTGCTGTTCTGCATGAAACTCAAGATCCTGAGGCCAGATGTTGCGGCCATTGATGATGATCATGTCTTTTTCGCGACCGGTAATGACCAGAGTTCCTTGGTCCATATAGCCGATGTCACCAGTGTTCAGCCAGCCATCATCAGACAGAACTTTGGCGGTTGCCTCCGGGTCGTCGAAATAACCACACATCACGCTTGGTCCTTGCACATGAATAATGCCGCACTTTCGATCCGGCAAGATTTGCCCCTGCTCATCCCGAATGACGATTTCATGACCAGGCAACGGTGCGCCACAATTGACCAGCTTTTTAATACGACAGTTTTGCCGATCTTGAGGAGAAAGAGCAGAAACAGGTAGAGCTTCATGGCGTTCGGCCAGGAACTCTGCATCTATTTCGTCGACAATGGCTCCTTGGTCAAGCTGCGAAAAGCTGATAGCCAGAGAGCACTCAGCCATGCCGTAGCTGGCAACAAAAGCTTTATCATCAAAGCCGAAAGGTGCCATTTTTTCGGAGAAGGCCTCCAAGACATCAGCACGAATCGTTTCAGCGCCAACACCGGCAATTCGCCAGGAGCTGAGATCAAATTGATCAGTTTCCTCACGGCGAACCCGTCGAGTACATAATTCGTAGCCGAAAGGTGGGCCGAAAGAAATTGTGCCACGATTCTTGGTCATCAGGCTCAGCCATAATCGTGGTCGCATAGCAAAGTCACGCGTAGACAGATAATCAACAGAAAGTTGTGCAGCCAAAGGTGCCAGGACAAACCCGACCAGCCCCATGTCATGGTAATAGGGTAGCCATGAAATGCATCTGTCGCCATCACGGACCTTGAGGCCGTATTTGACAATACCGGAAAGATTGTGCATCACCGCTGCCCCGCTAACCATAACGCCTCTGGGGAAAAGTGTGCTCCCCGATGTATATTGGAGGTAGGCGGTTTCTTCCGGTTGTAGTGGACAGAGCTCAACATCTTGTTCGGTGAGTTCATCAAATGTCTGTGGTGCACCAACTAGCTGCAGGTTTAATCCGTCAGTTGCCTCCAAGAGATAAGACTGAAACTCTATTGGTGCCATTGCTACAGCTGCCTGGCTTTTTACCAGTAACCCTCGTAATTGCTCAACGTAGGCTTTATGACCACCCAGGTGGATTGAAGCCGGCAGTGGTACGGGGGTGTAACCGGCATATTGACAGGCAAAAAAGAAACGCGGAAAGTCCGGGTGGGTTTCCGCGATAATTGCTATTCGAGAGCCTCTTTGCAGTTTGAGACCGAGCAGGCGCTTTGCCAGGGTTTGTGAATCCTCTTTCAGTTTGGCATAAGGGAGTACTGTGCGGAGTTGGCCTCGACCATCATAGAAGTTGAACCCACTACTGCCTTTGGCGGCATAATCGAGTGCTTCTGACAAATTTGAAAAGTCAGCAGTTCGTAGCTTTAGCTGGCTTTTTGTCGGCGTAGGGTTAAGAGGATTCATTTCATCCTGGTTTTAGAGCAAGGTTAATGCCAAAGTTTAAAGACGAGTTATCCTAAGGGAATAATTAGTTTTTGTCAAATTGCAAATGCATGATTGTGGTAATTATTTCAGCACAGTGTGGCCTAAATAACACAAAAATACGTTCATGGGTTATTTCAATATAAACTTAGGGTGACTTGTACAATCCACAGTCATGTCTTCCCATTTTTTTGCTATAAATTTCTTACATACTAGCGAAGTATCGGCTATGCTTCAAGCCATCAGTTCTATGTGTGGCACACAATTAAATAAATGAGCCTTTCAGTGGAAAACCAGGGTCACAGTGCAAAACAAAGTTGTTAGCGAAAAAATAGAAACAGAGATGTTACGGGTCATACCCGTTGTCGGTCGTCGTTTGATGCGAAGTTTCATTGAGCTGCCATGGTCACTCTATGCGCATGATCCCTGCTGGGTTCCACCGCTGATGGTGGAGAGGAAATGGCATCTTTCGCCCAAAAACCCCTACTTTGAACATGCTGAGTTCCAGGCTTGGATTGCCTGCCGTGGTGAACGAATGGTCGGTCGTATCAGTGCTCAGGTTGACCAACTACATTTACAAAGATATCAAGATGCGACCGGATTCTTCGGGCTTCTGGAAGCTGAAGATAATATGGAGACCTTTCAGGCCTTGTTCCATGTTGCTGAAGAATGGCTGCGCCAGCGAGGGATGAACCGGATTCGAGGGCCCTTCAACCTCTCAATTAATGATGAGTGTGGTCTTCTTGTTGATGGCTTCGATATTCCACCACCGATTATGTTGGGTCATGCTCTTCCTTATTACGGGCCGAGGGTAGAAGAGCAGGGTTATGCCAAGGAGCAGGACCTGCTGGCTTACCGGGTTGATCCTGAGACTCCACAACCACGCCATCTTGACGTTCTCACCAAACGGGCCGCTGGTCGAGTTGTGGTTCGTTGCATGCGTCGCGATCATTTCAATGAAGACCTGGCAATCATCAAGGACATTTTTGAAGATGCCTGGTCTGAAAATTGGGGTTTTGTACCCTTCACGGCAGAAGAGTTTGCAGAATTGGGAAAAAATCTTAAATTACTGGTGGATTCTGAGTTAGTCAGAATTGCCGAGGTAGATGGCTCCCCGGCGGCCATGATCGTTATGTTCCCAAACCTCAATGAAGTCATAAAAGATCTCAATGGTCGTCTTCTGCCGTTAGGTTGGCTTAAACTCCTGTGGCGGCTGAAAGTCGTCGGGCCCAAGTCGGCGAGAGTCCCACTTCTGGGGGTAAGACGCTGTTACCAAGGCAGCAGATTAGGAGCAACTCTGGCTTTGATGATGATATCCCCACTGCATGAGAGGGCCAGGAAACGTGGCATTAAAGAAGTGGACATGTCGTGGATTCTTGAACAAAACTATGGTATGCGCAAAATTATCGAATCGGTCGGCAGTACGTTATATAAACGATATCGTATTTATCAGAAAGGACTTAGCGAGGGATGAAATCGCCAGATCAGCCTTTTTCTGTGGTCATTCTTGCTGGTGACCGCGAGTTACACGACCCTGTTGCTCAGGCTGCAGGGGTAAGTTGTAAGGCCTTAGTTCCAGTCTCTGGTCGGGCAATGGTATTGCGCGTACTGGATGCTTTGCATGATGCTCGTCAGGTGGGGCCCCGAATCCTTTGCGGCCCAACAAAGGCCCACATCGAACAGAATACAGAACTTGATGAACTGGTCAATTCTGGCAAGGTTCAATGGGTTGCTCCGCAAGCCACACCAAGTTCAAGTACTTTTAGTGTTTTGCAATCGTTGCCGGACGATGTCCCGGTGCTTGTGACTACGGCTGATCATGCCTTGTTGAGTGCCGCTATGATCGATCACTTTTGTGCTGTGGCTCGTAACAGTGGTTGCGACGTCCTTGCAGGAGTAGCCCGCTATGATCTGATTGCAGACGCCTTTCCCGGTACCTCAAGAACCGTTACAAGACTCAAAGACGGCGGCTATTGCGGCTGTAACCTGTTTGCGTTTTTGACGCCACGGGCTCGTCTTGCCGCTGAATTCTGGCGCAAAGTTGAAAAGGAGCGTAAAAAGCCCCTGCGAATTGTGAAAGTTATGGGATGGATGACTGTGCTGCGCTATCTCACCGGGCAACTTACCTTGAGCCATGCTCTAGCCAAGCTGTCACGCAGAATGAACTTAAAGGTGGGGAGCGTAGAAATGCCATTTCCGGAAGCTGCGATCGATGTAGACAAGGTTGATGATTGGTTGCTGGTTGAATCAATCCTGGCAAAGAGGTACCAGACACCTCCCTAAACTAAGGAACACTTTCTTGCATTTACCCACTGTGGTGATTTATAAAAGCCCAAAACTCCCAGAGCTTATTGTCAAGGCTCTGGCATTCAGATTGAGAAAAGTGAGTTATTTAGATGAATAAAAAGATCGTTGGCTATACAACAGGTGTGTTTGATTTGTTCCATATCGGGCACCTCAGGTTGCTACAAAAAGCAAAAAGTAAATGTGACCGACTTATTGTGGGTGTAAGTACAGATGAGCTGGTGGAAACATATAAAAACAAAAGACCCGTTATACCTTACGAGGAAAGAGTTGAAATTGTCTCTGCACTTAAGTGTGTTGATGATGTCATACCTCAGGAACATAGAGATAAGATTGCTTCGTACCATGAAATTAAATTTGATGTCATGTTTGTTGGTAGCGACTGGAAGGGGTCGGATCTATTTAATCAGGTAGAATCTGAGTTGGCCGAATTTGGTGTGAATGTGGTTTATTTCGAATACACAAATCATGTTTCTTCAACCTCGTTGCAGTCAACACTTCAGGCCATATATGATGCGGAGGCTTCGTAGGGTTAGTCATCTTGAAAGCACCTTAAACTACTTGCTGGATTTAACTTGATAATCAATCGTTATCTAAACCGTGAGATTCTGACTCCGCTTGCCACCATCTGTGTCATTCTGGTCATTATCTTTGCCGGTTATTCGGTAACCAGATACCTTCCTGATGCTGCAAACGGATTGATGACAGGGCAAACTGTTCTGGCCCTGGTTTTTCTCAAAATTTTAATTGCGCTTGAAGTCCTCATTCCCATAACTCTGTTTTTCTCGGTTATAAGCGTTTTGGGCCGAATGCATGCCGAATCGGAAATAATCGCCATGGAGGCCTGTGGACTCAATGAGCGAACCCTCCTTTTTGCTGCTTTACGCATTTCCTTGATAGTTGCTGTCCTGGTCGCCGGGCTCTCTTTGTATGCGCGCCCCTGGGCTTACGAAAAAAGTTATTGGCTGAAAGCTGATGCCAAGGCAAACTTCGATTTTTCCCGTCTGAAAGCTGGCAGTTTTCATGAGATTGGCAAAAGTAACCTTGTTGTTTTTCTTGAAAAAATTGATACACACCGCAAGCGTGCAGAGGGTGTTTTTGTTCAGCAACAAAACGACACCAAACGGAAAATAACCCGTGCCAAAGAGGCCTGGCAGGAAATAGATCCCGTGACTGAAAAGAAAGTTATTGTTCTGCGCGATGGTTATCATTATGAACTTGCAGAGGACGGTAGTAAGACAAAGTTCTTTCGGTTTAAGAAGTTTTCCTTACCCTTAGTACCCAAGGAAATCGATTCCATTGGCTATCGGCGCAAAGCTGCGTCAACAATGAGTTTGGCTGCTTCATCAGACCCTGCGGACAAAGCTGAATTCCAGTGGCGAATTTCCACTGGTTTTTCGGCTGTTTTACTGGGATTACTTGCTGTTCCTTTGTGTCGAACGGCGCCGCGCCAGGGGAAGCATTCCAAGACTTTTTTGGCTGTGATCGTTTTTGCGGTTTATTACAATATGACTGTCGTGGCTAAAACGTGGATGGAACAGGGGGTTGTAGGTTCTTTTCCCGGGATTTGGTGGCCTCATATCTTGTTTGCTATTTTGTTGCTCATACTGCTCAAACGTTCGAATTCCAGTGTCTCACTGTAGAGGCTTACTCTCCTCTTAAGGAATTATGAGAATACTTTTTCGTTATATAAGTGCCCGGTTGGTGTTGGGCTGGCTATTGGTTCTGCTGATCCTGGCAGCCCTGTTCTCTATTCTGGAACTGGTCGGTCAACTTGACGACATCGGTCAGGGTCGTTATCAAATCAGCAACGCATTCATGTATGTGGCTTACACTCTTCCCGGTCGGATTCTGGGTCTTGCTGCAGTAAGTGCCCTGCTGGGAAGCATTGTCGCGCTTGGGACTTTAGCCAAAGGTGATGAACTGTTGGCCATGAGGTCTTGCGGCTTTTCTGTATTTCATATTGCCAGGGTAATTTTGGGCTCTGGCGTAGTGCTTATGCTGGCTGTGTTGCTGCTCGCTCAATTTGTCGTCCCGCCGCTGGAATATCGGGCCAAAATCAACCGTAAGCTCGCACTCGCTGACTTGGGGGCCCTGCTTCCGGAAGGTGGCTTCTGGACTAGGGATAATGGCCGTTTCATAAATGTGCGCTCTTCTACCTCCGGTGGAGGCCTGGATGGTCTCAGTATTTATGAATTCGATGAACAAGGGAAACCCACCAGTTACGTTTCTGCTCGCAATGCAGAAGTCAGCCGTGATGGAAGGTGGGTCTGCCAAGATGTCAGGCAAATTATCTTTTCCGATCAACGCATTGTTGATCAGAAATTCTCTACCCTGACACTGGATGTTTTCCTCAAAGCCAAACAGGTGGATGTCCTGAGTGTCACTCCGGATATGTTCTCTATCAGTGCCCTGTATCAATATATTCAGGTTCTTAGAGAAAGGGGGCAGAATACGGATCAATACGTCCTGTCTTTGTGGCAGAAATTAACTCTGCCTCTTAAGGTGGCGGCTATGATCTTTTTCTCTCTGCCCTTTGTGTTTGGTCCGGCACGGGAGGCCAGCTCCGGTCGAAGGGTTACTCTTGGGGCAATTGTCGGCATATCTTACTACTATTTTGATCAGGCTCTCGGTTACACCGGGCTGCTTCTTGGTCTTCACCCTGCGGTTACGACCTTGCTTCCCCTGGGTATTATTGTTCTGATGACCACATGGCTCCTACTGCGGATCCCCTGAAACCTTTTAAAGCCTCCCTTGGATCATCTTTGCGGCAACCTGAGGCTCTTTTCTGCTGTGGAGACGAATCGGCCCTGATCTTCTGAGTAGCCATGCACCGTCATCGTCAACTCCCAGTTCTTACCACTTCGACTTATCCGGTAAATGTTGTACTTGGCACAGTTGCCAGTCCATGGGTTCAATTCCGATGCTGATGGTGCTCCGACCACAGGGATAGAACCAGTGGGAGTTTGCAGCTTTGATATGGTCGCGGTGTGGGCATGACCATGCAGCACCAGTTCCGCCCCTTGTCGTGCCAGGACGGCAGCAAACATTTTGTCATCAGTGAGGCGCTTACGCCATTTTATGAGGCCTGGTACAGGAGGATGATGAACCATGACAACTCTAAAGAGGCCTTCCTCACCGGTTTTCTCTAAAAGGATGTCTAATCCGGAGAGTTGTTTTTGTCCAATAGTCCCTGTCGCAAGCAGGGGCAAGGTGGGTCTCGCTGAGGAGAGACCTATCAGAGCGATCTGGCCACGGATGCGCAGGCTGGGGAAAAAGCCTGCTGTTTTGGGGATATCCAGCTTGGTGTCAGAGTCCAGGTAAGGTCTCCAGCTGGAGCAGGAGTTGCCCCAAGCTTTTCCCGCATAGGCGTCATGATTGCCGGGTATAACTGTCACATGTTCAGGGGTGCCCAGAGATGGCAGCCACTGTTCGACCTCGGTATATTCCATAGGCAGGCCGAGATGTGTCATGTCGCCAGTAACGGCAATATGGTCTGGATGTGTGTCACGTAAATCTTCTAGTAATGATGCAATGATTTCACGACGATGGACAAGCCGTCGTTTGTGTAGCCATGATAAGTAACCCAGTATGCGCTTGCTGAGTAATTGGGGGATTTTTATATTGTCCAACGAGGTCAGATGAAGGTCGGAAATATGTGCTAAAGAAAAGCTGTCAGGCTGGGTCGATTGCGTTGGCCTCAGAACGTTTTCTGTTGTCAGCGACACTTTCTCTATCTTTACATTCACCATGCGGGGAGTATATAGTAACGACCTTGTTTTTTCCACTGATGATTGTGCCGTGCATGATCATTTTACCGGCTCGGATCAGGCCGTAATATTTTTAAGTAAACCTTTAACTAAAGCAGATATCTATGTCAATTTACGCAAAAATTCTTCAAGAAAGCCCCGTTCGTTTGTGGGGGTTATCATCTCATGAACGTCTTGAGCGCATGCTCGCAAAAGCAGGGGTATCCACTCTTGAGGAGAACGCTCATTCTGTAAATGGAAACGACACTATCCTGCTACTGCGGAGTGATTTTCTCTACGATCAGCGTATTATTGAAAATATAATCGAAGTAGATGGAATTATTTTGGAAGCCAGCACTTCGCAAGGGCCAAAACCTGTCGCTGCGCACGTATCCGCAGACATGGCCGATAGTGTTGAAGCCCTCCTTAGCATCGAGAATCCCCTGGATGAGGATGAGCCTGGTGAATACCCGGCGGGTTTGCGTCGAGAGTCTGCCAGAACTCTGGTTCCTGTCTATCAGAAGAAACTACGCAAAATTGATCCACCATACCTGTTGCCAATCACTGAAGAAAAACGTCGAAAACTGGAAAAACGTCTCTTTGCCGGTTCCTATAAGGGAGTCACCGATCTCGTTACGAAATGGCTCTGGCCGCTACCGGCACAATGGGTCACCGGGATTTGTGCCCGCAACGGTATTTCACCAAACCATGTTACAAGCTTGAGCCTGGTGTTGTCGTTGCTGGCTTTGTTTCAATTTTATCAGGGTGCTTACGCCTGGGGACTGGTCTCTGCCTGGTTGATGACTTTTCTGGACACTGTAGACGGTAAATTAGCCAGAGTTACGATCAACTACAGCCCCTTTGGCAATATATTTGACCATGGCATTGATCTGATTTTCCCGCCGCTCTGGTATGTTGCCTGGGGTATGAGTCTGCAAGCCACCCATACGACGATCCTGGGCCTTTCAATGGCCTGGATACTCTGGCTGACCGTGGCTGGCTATATTGTCGGCAGGCTTTGTGAGGCTATTTTTATACGCATCCTTGAACCTTCCGGGCTATTTTGCTGGCAGCCTGTTGACTCATGTTTCAGGCTGATCACCGGACGGCGGAATCCCAACCTGGTACTTTTCACTGTATGTCTCTTCTTTGGGCGTGCCGACATCGGCTTGTTTGCGGTTTGTATGTGGACAGTTTTATCAAGCCTGTTCCTGACCCATCGACTGATTTATGGATTCCAGGTTCGCGCTCAATCTGGCCCTTTACGTTCATGGTTCCTGGATGTTGACCCTGCAAATGATCAACTCTCAGTATTTCAGAGATGGTTTTGCCAACGACCAGATATTGCCGCTGGAGAAGACCATTAACGGTTCTCAACAAAGCTCTGAACCCGGTCCTGCCCGCCATAATTACGATCTTGGTGGGTATAATGACGGCCAGGCTAGATATGAAAGTGGCAGCTGTCTGCCGGTGGGGGTGTTGACCAACCCGCGCAGCGGTGGCAACAAGAAGGGCCTCAACGAGATGCGTAATCTTTTGGCCAAATGGCCGAAGGTTTTGCATCGTGAGGCGTTTACCCCGGAAAATATGCATGAGGCCTTGTCGGATTTTTCCCGGAACGGGGTCAAGTTGGTCGTTATCAATGGGGGCGATGGTACCGTTCACGCGGTTTTGACCGCGATTGGTCAAGAGGAAATCTTTGCCAAACCACCACTACTCGCCCTGTTGTGCGCTGGGACCACCAGCATGCTGCCCAGAGATGTTGGCGTCGCCGGAACTCCTGTAGCCGCTTTGTCGCGCATCCTTCTATGGGCGAAGTCTACGGATGAGAGTCTGACCGTCCTGCCGCGTCATGTTCTGCGGGTTCAGAGTGCTTCGCGTCAGCAACCTCTGTTCGGGATGTTTTTCGGTGTCGGAGTGATATGCCAGGGTATAAAGATCTTCCACAGTGGGGTCAACCCCATGGGTTGGCGTGGCGAACTGATGCCATTCCTGACTATGCTGCGGATGTTGCTGGCCATCCTCTTTAAGGACCAGGAAAAGGTTTCTCCTCTTTTGGCAAGAATCCGCATCAATGGTCACCTACAGGAAGAGAGGGCAGACCTCTTCGTACTCATTAGCACCCTCAAGCGTTTATTCCTGGGCATACGTCCTTACTGGGGTGAAGAGGACGAGCCTTTGCACTATACGGCAGTGGCTGCTAAACATAAATGCTTGCTGCGGGTTCTGCCAGCCTTGTTGCGAGGGCGTAAAAACCGCTACGCAAAAGAGGCTAACGGTTATTTCAGCCATAATGTCCAAGAGGTGCAACTGGAAATAGAAGGCGATTTCACCATCGATGGGGAACTGTACGATGCAAGTGGGGGCCCGGTCACGGTAGGGCCTGCCGGCCCCGTCATGTTTCTGTCCTGAATTAATGGTACCTTGGTTGATAATGCCCTGGTTGATGATGAGGCGTGGCCCCGGTAAACAATGTGTTACTAATGGATAAAGGTATACCAACAAACATCCCCTGTCAGCTTCTGGCTCTGATCAAAAAGCAGACGACGCAAGACGTTCAGCCAGGTGTCAGTGCTCTGATTGAAGCCGCTCGCAAGCTTCACGGTGAGTCGGTTAGAGCTGTGCTGTTCTATGGCTCCTGCCTGCAAACCGGCAATGTTCACGATGGACTCTCTGACCTGTATCTGCTGGTTGATGACTATCATTCGGCTTTCAAGAGCCGTACTCTTGCCTTTGCTAACAACCTGCTACCTCCCAATGTTTTCTATTTGGAGGTGCCGTTTGAAGGTCGTGTTCTAAGGGCAAAGTATGCAGTGCTCGCGCTCAATGATTTTCACAAAGGCACGGAGCACTGGTTTCATTCGTATCTCTGGGGAAGATTTTCACAGAAATGCGGTATCGTCTATGTTCACGATGAACCTGTAGCTCATCAGGTTCACGAGGCTCTGGCCAATGCCGTCATGACGTTTGTTGGCCATACGTTGCCACAACTGAAAACCTCCTTCACTGCGCGTGATTTGTGGGCTAAGGGGCTGTCTCTCAGTTACCGTGCAGAACTGCGCACGGAGCAACCCGATGCCGCTGCTCGTCTGTTTGATCTTGATCCCGACTACTATCGAGAGTTAACCAACGTGGCTCTTGAATCCATGCCTTTTACCGTGTCTGTTGAAGCAGATGTAGAGCCATCCACTTATCAAGTGCAAATCCCCGCAAAGACTCGTCGTTTAAATAGTATGGAATGGCGCGTAAGAGCTTTGCAGGGCAAGGTTCTCTCCGTTCTGCGCCTCTTGAAAGGGCTCTTCACGTTCAAGGGTGGGGTCGATTATATCCAATGGAAAATAGAGCGTCATTCAGGTGCTCGTGTTGAGGTCAGTCCCACCTTGAAACGTTTTACGCCTCTGGCTCTTGTTGTCATCTTCTGGCGTTTATACCGACAAGGAGCTTTTCGTTAACAGCTAGCCACTCTAACAGCCAGCCCACCGGGAGCCTGCTATGAATGATATTACGCAAGATCTACTCAAACATTTAACTCTTGAACGTCTCGAAGAAAACCTTTATCGCGGTGAGAGCCGGGATATAGGCAGTCCCAGTGTATACGGCGGCCAGGTTCTCGGCCAGGCACTGTTTGCTGCCAGCCAGACTGTTGAGGGGCGGGAGGTTCATTCGCTACACGCGTATTTTTTGCGCCCTGGCGACAAGAAAGTACCGATTGTATATGAGGTGGACCGGATTCGTGATGGCAGAAGTTATACGACTCGAAGAATTGTGGCTATCCAGCGTGGCAAGCCGATCTTCAATATGTCGGCGTCCTTCAAAACCAGAGAAGAAGGGATCGAACATCAATGCGAAATGCCCAAGGTACCTGGACCGGAAAATTTGCCAAACATGACGGAACTGGGTAAACAGGCTTTAGCAGACATTCCAGAGAAATTAGACCGGTTTTTGAAGTGGCAACGGCCTATTGAATTACGTCCTGTACAACCAACTCATCTGCTCCATCCTGAACCAGCCCCCCCCTTTAATGATGTTTGGATTCGGGCCGTTGGTACCTTGCCGGATGATCCGGTGATGCATAAGGCTATGTTGGCTTATGCTTCCGATTATTCCCTTCTCGGTACAGCTTTGTTACCACATGCCTTGACCTTCACTCAAGGCACAATTCGTGCGGCAAGCCTTGACCACGCCATGTGGTTTCATCGCGACTTCCGCATGGACGAGTGGTTGCTCTATAGCATGGACAGCCCAAGCACATCTCATGGACGAGGTTTTAGCCGTGGTAATCTCTTTACCCGCGAGGGGAAGTTGGTTGCCTCTGTCGCTCAGGAAGGGATGATTCGCAGAGTCTGAATCAAAGCGAGTGTTCCCATACTCATGAGTAAAACTTTTTTGCAGTTTTAAAGTTCGTATTTCTGTTTCAGCTTGTAAATCTCAACCAGCGCATTGTCGCGACGCTGGGTTAATGTCTCCTGGTCCTGGCTTGCCAGTTCTTTATCCATCCCGGACACCAGAACCGCTTTAACTTCTTCAGTGAGCTTGGGGTTACCATGTTCTTTCCAGCGAGCTTCCTGGGTTGGCCCGAGATGGTCCAGGTAGTATCGATAGCCTCCGGCACCGCCACCCAGGTGGTAGGACAGGTGCGGACCAACCAGCGCCCAGCGCATACCGGGGCCATAAGTGATAGCCTTGTCGATATCTTCAACTGAAGCAATCCCTTCTGCGGCAATGTGTACCGCTTCACGATAGAGCGCCGAGGTAAGGCGATTGGCCATGTGGCCGATCACTTCCTTCTTGATGCGAATAGTGACACGTTCCATTTGTCGGTAAAAGGCTTCAGCCGTTTGCATACTCTCTTCAGACGTCTGCTTGCCTGACACCAATTCCACCATGGGTAACAGGTGGGGCGGGTTCATAGGATGCCCCACCAGAATACGCTCAGGGTGCTGCGCTTCACGTTGAATATCTGAAGCCATTAGCGAAGAGGTACTGGAAGCGATCACCACATCAGGGGCAACCACCTGTTCCAACTCTCTGATCAACAGGCGCTTCATTTCAATGCGATCCGGGCCGTTTTCCTGGACAAAGTCGACTCCGGCCAACCTGTCGTAATCGTTGCTAAATTCGGCATGGCGCACGGTGTCACTGGTTGTCAGCTCCAGGGCTTGCAATTTTGGCCAGGCATCAGCAACAAAGTTGCGCAGCTCCGTCTCTGCCGCCTGGCGCGGTTCGACAACCACAACCTCCATCCCACGGGCTAGAAACAAGCTGGCCCAGCTCATACCGATCAGTCCACCACCAACCACGGCAACTTTTTGTATCTCTTTCATGCTATTTCCTTCCGACAGTCTCCTGCAAGGACAGGGCACTGCGTCAGCTTCGCGGAAATTCCGCTTCAAATTGCTCTCTGGTGATACTCGCAGGCAAGGCCGCCTGCACATGATCATCCAGTTTCAGCCCCCAGGTATTGATCATGCTGCCAAGCGTTATGTACATCCCCTGAATGGCGATTATATCCATAACCTGTTGGGTGCTATAGTGCGTATACAGCCCATCCAGGGTTTCTGGTGTAATGGCATGGAGGGCAATTAATTCGTCCACCGCTTTTAACAACAACGCTTCACTGGCCGTCCATTCCGGCGCCTGCGGCCCTTGTTTTACGCGCTCAATTTCTTCCAGAGCCAAACCACAGGCCAGGGCACGCTCGACATGGGAGCCCCATTCGTACCAGGATTTCATATGCACAGCCACGCGCAGAATGACTAATTCACCTCTACGTTTACCCAAATCTCCACCAGCAACCGAGTAGTTGCGGAAATTCCACCAGGATTTCAATAATTCAGGGTGATTCGCCATCAAAGAGTGAACCTTGAGTGGCTGGCCCTTCATGTCCTCAATAACATGAGACAGAGAAGTGTCCCAGTCAGAGACAGGGAGAGGGGTTACTTTTGTACTGTTTTTCATCAGTCAATCCTTTGGCAAGGCTGTTCTACGCAGGCCAGGCCAAGGCACGCAACTTGTGTGCTCTTTTATTTATGGCTTGGTTGCAATAAAGATAGCTCTCAGTGGGGCAGGGTAACCTTCAATCGTTTTCGAATGATCTTCCGGATCAAGGTAGTCAACCAGCGACTCAAAGTTCATCCACTCGGTCTGGCGTTGCTCCTCGATGCTAGTGCGATTGGTGTCAACGCAAGCGATGTCTTTGAAACCACAGCGTCGCAACCACAAGGCCATGGTCACAATAGAGGGTAGGAACCAGACATTGCGCATTTTGGCATAGCGCCCTTCAGGCATGAATGCTGTCCCTTTGTCGCCCTCGACAATGAGAGTTTCCAATACCAATTCTCCGCCGGGGCGCAAACAGGCTTTCAGCTCAAGCAGGTGGTCCAGGGGCGAGCGGCGGTGATAGAGTACTCCCATAGAAAAGACGCTGTCGAAACAGGCCAGATCGGCTGGAATATCTTCAATTCCCAATGGCAACACATAATGATTCTCAGCGCCCATATAGCGCTGTATAACCTGATATTGCATGACCGAGATCAAGGTTGGATCGATGCCCAGTACCAAGTCAGCACCTTCGCCAAGCATTCGCCAACCGTGATAACCGTTGCCACAACCAATGTCCAGAACCTTTCTGCCGGCCAATGATTGAATGTGCGGCAAGAGACGCTGCCACTTCCAGTCTGAACGCCACTCGGTATCGATATCGACCCCGAACAGGCTGTAGGGTCCTTTTCGCCAGGGATGAAAGGCTTGCAGCTGTTCCGCAATCTGTTCGCAGCTGAGATCGCCCAGGTCTTCTGCACGGCCAATTTCAACCCTGTCCTTAAGCTCGATATACGATGGGCTCAATTCTGGCAAGGTATGCAAAGCCTCTTGCCATTCGGCCATTTTCCCATGAGACTCGAAAGACATTCTATCGGGTATGGTCAGCTGCAATTGTTGCGACCATTGGTCAAGCCCCATAGCTTCGAGCTGCCGATGTAAAGGATTATAAAAATCGGGTTTATGAAAATCAGGCCTACAACTCATTTTACAGCAACCAGTGAAGCAAAATTAAAGCATTGGAACCAGACATCGCTAAACTTAAATCCTGCCTTTTTCAATCGTTGCTGGTGAAAGGCGAGGGTTTCCGGAATCATCACACGTTCCAGTGCAGTGCGTTTTTGACTGATTTCCAGATCACTATAACCATTGGCGCGTTTAAAATCATGATGTAATTCATCATGAAAACCTTGTATCTCATTATCTTCAAAGGCTATTTTCTCTGATAATACCAATATTCCATCAGGATTTAGACCTTGATAAATACGCTTTATTAACGCCAGGCGCTCTTCAAGTGGAATGAATTGCAAGGTAAAGTTCAAAACCACGACCGAAGCATTTTCAATGGAGACATCCTGGATATTGGCACACACCATGTTGACCGGAATGGTTGTGTTGGTGTCAGAGACCAGAAGTTGATGGCCACGCTCTATCATTGCCGGTGAATTATCCACTGCAATGATGTCACAACCCGGCTGACTGATCCGTTGTCGCATGGCAAGACTGACCGCTCCTAACGAGCAGCCTAAATCATAACAATGACTATTGGCCTGGGCATATTTAGCTGCCAGAACCCCGATCGTTGAGATCATTGTGCCGTAGCCGGGCACCGAGCGTTGAATCATGTCTGGAAAGACATCAGCCACCCGTTCATCAAAATGAAAATCGATGATTTCATCTAAAGGTGCGGCATAAATGGCGTCTTGTTTTTTTAGCAATGTTTGTTCAC
>JAMONP010000012.1 GCA_027065695.1 Desulfuromonadales bacterium
TTGACCGCTTCCATCAGCTCGGCGAAGATATTGCCACCGCTCTCGGCTGCTTGCTGTAACCGCTTGAGCGCTTCAGGTGCTTGTTCTGCATGCTCCGCTTGGAAGGTGCGCAGGTTGTCAAGCTGGTGGCGTTTTTCCTCTTCGGTCGATCTGGCTAGTTCACCTGGGATCTCGTAGCCATCGCTCCCGGTTTTTGGGTTCAGGTAGGTATTGACGCCAATGATCGGCAGTTCGCCGGTGTGTTTCTGGTGCTCGTAGAGCATCGACTCTTCCTGGATTTTGGTTCGCTGGTAGAGGGTCTCCATCGCCCCGAGCACGCCGCCGCGTTGGCTGATCTGTTCGAATTGCTCCAGAACTGCTTCTTCAACCAGGTCGGTTAGCTCTTCGATAATGAAAGCACCCTGCATTGGATTTTCGTTCTTTGCCAGCCCCAGTTCCTTGTTGATGATCATCTGAATCGCCATGGCCCGACGCACGGATTCTTCCGTCGGCGTGGTGATTGCCTCATCGTAGGCATTGGTATGCAGTGAGTTACAGTTGTCATAAATCGCCATCAGTGCTTGCAAGGTGGTGCGAATATCGTTGAAGTTCATCTCCTGGGCGTGTAGTGAACGGCCCGAGGTCTGGATATGATATTTGAGCATCTGGCTCTTTTTGTTGGCACCATACTTGTCACGCATGACCACCGACCAGATGCGTCGCGCGACCCGACCGATGACTGTATATTCAGGGTCAAGGCCGTTGCTGAAGAAGAACGACAGGTTGCCGGCAAAGTCATCAATATGCATACCGCGTGACAGGTAATACTCGACGAAGGTGAAGCCGTTGGAGAGGGTAAAGGCCAACTGGCTGATCGGGTTGGCACCAGCCTCGGCAATGTGGTAGCCGCTGATTGATACCGAGTAGTAGTTACGTACCTTATGATCGATGAAATATTGCTGGATGTCGCCCATCATGCGCAGGGCAAACTCAGTGGTGAAGATGCAGGTGTTCTGACCCTGGTCTTCTTTGAGGATGTCGGCCTGTACCGTGCCGCGCACGGTCTGCAGGGTGCAGTTCTGAATCTCAGTTTGTTCCTCGCTGGATGGCTCACGGCCTTTTTCGCTGCGGAACACCTCTACCTGCTGGCGGATAGCGGTGTTCATGAACATTGCCAACAGCATCGGTGCCGGGCCGTTGATAGTCAGTGAGACACTGGTCATCGGGTCGCAGAGGTCGAAACCGGCAAATAATTTATCCATGTCGTTCTGAGTACAGATCGAGACGCCGGACATGCCGATTTTACCGTAAATGTCAGGTCGCTCGTCCGGATCTTCACCATAGAGGGTGACGCTGTCGAATGCGGTTGAGAGCCGCTTGGCGTCGTCATCCTTGGTCAGGTAGTGAAAGCGTCTGTTGGTGCGCTCCGGGGTGCCTTCTCCGGCGAACTGGCGCTTGGGGTCCTCGGCGGTGCGCTTGAAGGGGAAAAGCCCGGCGGTGTAGGGGAAAAAGCCGGGAGCATTCTCTTTCATGCACCAGCGGATAATCTCGCCATAATCGGCAAAACCGGGCAGGCAAACTTTGGGGATACGTGTTCCGGAGAGGGTTGTGGTGCTCAGTTCGGTGCGGATTTCCTTGTCGCGCACCTTGGTGATCATGACCTCTTCGCGGTAGGCTTTTTTTAGCTCCGGCCACTTTTTAAGAAGCTTGCGGTTATCTTCGCTGAGTGCATCTTCTGCCTGTTCAAGCAAGGTGTCGAGATCGTCGACTTGACAAGCGCATTTCTCTGCCAGCAGTTCACGAGCCCCTGCAAGCTGGAAGAGCTGTCTCCCTGCTTGCATCTGTTCTCCGACCTGTTTGTGATAAGCTTTGACAGTACGGACGATTTCAGACAGGTAGCTGATCTGCTCCGGCGGGATGATAAGCTGGGCGGTGCTCTTGCCTTCGCCTACCTGCAGCTGTGACTGCCAGCCAAGATTGCATTTGGCATTGAGCTTGTCAATCAGGGCACGATAGAGACGGTTGACTCCAACATCGTTAAATTGGCTAGCGATGGTACCATAGACCGGCAGCTCATCATCGGGAGTTTCAAAGAGCTTGTGATTGCGCCGATATTGTTTGCGCACGTTTCTAAGGGCATCATCAGAGCCACGTTTTTCCATCTTGTTGAGGGCGATCAAGTCAGCGAAGTCGAGCATGTCGATCTTTTCCAGCTGCGTTGGTGCGCCGAATTCACTGGTCATAACGTAAAGTGACTGATCGCAGACTTCGATGATACCGGCGTTTCCCTGGCCGATGCCGCTGGTTTCAACGATGATCAGATCGAAAGCGGCCGCCTTGAGTACGTCGAGCGCCTCGCGGATCGCTGTCGAAAGCTCGCTGCGTGAATCACGGGTCGCCAGCGAGCGCATGAAGACTCTTGGTGTATCGATTGAGTTCATGCGGATGCGGTCTCCGAGTAGAGCCCCGCCGGTGCGTCTGCGGGTGGGGTCGACCGAGAGGATGGCAATGGTTTTCTCTTCGAAATCGCGCAGAAAACGACGGACCAGCTCGTCGGTGAGCGAACTCTTGCCCGCCCCGCCGGTGCCAGTAATGCCAAGGACCGGAACTTCTCCCGCTAATTCATGCACCAGCTGTTGCACTTCCTGCAGCTGCTCATCGGTTTTTCTGACCCGTTGCTCGGCAGCGGTGATCAGTCTTGCCACTGCTTGAGGGTCGCGTTGTGGCAACCTTTCCAGGTCTTGTGTGAGCTGGTGCGGCGGCACAAAGTCACACTGCTCCAACTTGTAGTTGATCATCCCTTGCAGTCCCATGCGGCGGCCGTCCTCGGGAGAAAAGATCTTGCAGATACCGTATTCTTCAAGCTCCTTGATCTCCTCTGGCAGGATGACCCCGCCGCCACCGCCGAAAATCCGCACATGTCCGGCACCTTTCTCCTCCAGCAGGTCGTGCATGAACTTGAAATATTCGATATGTCCGCCTTGGTAGGAGCTGATGGCAATGCCCTGGGCATCCTCATGGATTGCTGTATTAACAACCTCGTGGACCGAACGATTATGACCGAGGTGAACTACCTCGGCTCCCGAGTCCTGCATGATCCGGCGCATGATGTTGATCGATACGTCGTGGCCATCATAGAGGCTAGTGGCAGTAACGAAGCGAATCGGATTTTTAGGTTTGTAAGCAGCAGTTTCCATGTTTTGCTCTCCTTTAGGAGGCTAGCAGTGTTGGTGGCGTTATAGGGACAATTCTTAAACACTATAGCGTATTTAGCAAGCGTCGTGCCATGCTGGAAGGGTGTTTGGAGGCCATTAATATGGTTGTTTGTTGCTCTGAGTGAGCATGATAGTGACGTTTGTTGTGGTTGATTGTCTACCTTTGTTTACATGTTGCTGTTCATTGGTGTATCTCTGATGTGGTTCTGATTTTTCGATTTATTTAGAGAGTCAAAATCTAGAATCAAGACCGTCGGGTCGCGTCCCGCCAGACGCCTTACTTTTTACAACGCCAAAAAAGTAAGCAAAAAGGCTTTTCTCCTGCGGAGGGCACTTCTTTTGCCAGTGGTCGGTGTTTTGTTCTGCTGTAAGGCTGATGAATACGTTTGTGCTGCGTGGCAACAAATAAACAGAACGTTTTTTTGCGAAATTTCCAGGAGGCTGTCCGACAATAAGGGTCGCAGCGAAAATCCAGAAGTTTGAGAACAGATTTTATCTCGTTTGAGATTAATAGCCATAGCTATTGGTCGAAAAGGAGCTGAAATATGGGCCAAACAGCTGGGTTTGCA
>JAMONP010000013.1 GCA_027065695.1 Desulfuromonadales bacterium
AATAACCTGTGCTGCGGAGGTCTCCTGGCCAAACCGCAAACCAACCCCCCTGAAGCCGCACTATCCAAACGGTTTGGGACTTAAATTTATAGACTTGTCGGCACCGATTTACAAGGCTATCCTGCGTTTGGCCGACAAAAAACCATTTGGTTAACAGTGAAATTTTAAATAGCTGAAGAGGAATAGATGAAAATTTATATTGATCGAAACAAATGCCATGGTTCAGGTGAGTGCCTAAAAGCCTGTCCACATGGTGCATTACAAATCATCGATTACAAAGCTGTTGTTGATCACAACCGATGTGATCTGGATGGATTATGTATCCCGGCCTGCCCACACGACGCTATCCTCTTTACAGAGGATGGCTAGTGTCCCGTGCGGCTAATCCTATCCTTTAATTATGGCCCTTTTGCCCGTTGTCTGCGTTGCGCCTCTTTGGCTTAACGCACGCTAGGCCTTCATCAGCACGCCTTGACAGCAACCAAAATGTCTCAGAATTATACGTCACGATTAACCGCACGGGACACTAGGTGCCTGTGACCTTCTGGTTTTAACTATCCTTCCGTATCAATATCCGCTTCAACAACGAAACGCTTAATTTTGCGTGTGGTGGTTTTCGGAAACTCGTCACTGCGCAAGGTGAAACGCTTGACTCGTTTGTAATCAGCAAGCTGTTTGCCGCGTTTCATTACCTCACGACGGATAAGCGCCTCGGTCTCCTGTTCGTCGAGCGGACCCTTGCCGGACTCAACTGCGTAGCTGTCCAGAGCGTCCTGGTCCAGGTAAATCATGGCATAGACCTCTTCAGAGGTATCATCAACTTTGTGTCCATAGACCATGACCTCAGCTATAAACGGGCTGTTTGAGAGCTCGTTTTCCACTTCTTCAGGATAAACGTTCTTGCCGTTTGCCGTCACAATCAAGTTCTTAAGCCGTCCGCATATTGACAGGTAGCCGTCATCTTCGAGTTTGCCAAGATCGCCGGTATGGTACCAGCCTTCCGTAATGGCTTCATCTGTGGCCACCTGATTATTATAATAGCCAAGCATGATATTGGGACCCTTGGCCCAGATTTCACCGACACCTTCAGCGTTTGGTTCGTGGATCTTGACTTCGATTCCCGGCATCGGCCGACCGACCGTACCAAGGCGATTAACTGTGGGGGTCTCAACGGCAATGACCGGTGATGTCTCAGTAATGCCATACCCCTGGTAAACATTAAGCCCCAACTCCATAAGGGTGGCAGCGACGACCGGATCCAGAGCAGCACCACCGCTGATGAAGACCGGGTTGCCACCAAAGGCTTCCCGGACCTTTTTGGTGATCAACGATCGGGTTGGAGCAAAAGCAAAAAGCGCTTTAGACATCTTCTTAGCTTCGATCTTTTTTGTCATGCGATCGGCAAGCAGTCGAAAAACAGCTGGAACGCCAAGCAAGAAGTTTGGTTTGACTTCACCGAGGTTATCACCCAGTTTACGCAGACTTTCGGCAAAGGAAACAGTGCCTCCCACAGAGAGCGGCAGTAGAATTCCGGCAACTTGTTCAAAGACATGATTAATTGGCAAAAAGGAGAGGGTATGCATGCTTGAGTCAAGTTCGAATAGTTCTACGGCACTGTGAATGTTGCTGGTTAAGTTGGCATGACTCAGCATGGCGCCTTTGGAACGTCCGGTCGTTCCTGAAGTGTAGAGAATGAGTGCCGGATCGAACGACTGAGCTTGTGACAAGGGTGGTAGCGATGTCTTTTGGAAGTCTTCAAGTGATTCCACCATGAATAGAGGGAGATCCTTGTCCTGAGCACTTAGCAGGCGTGAAAAGAAGTTCTTTTTCTCCTTGCCGGATTTGTCTGTAGCTGGTGTCGGCACTACCATTGAATGGAAATTCTCAGCTAACTTCTCAAAATTATTGACATCAACATCATCAATCATATATTGGCGACTGAGACGGTGCCATTCGCTGACCACTGTCGCCAGGGCGCTTTCAGCCTGTGGTGAAAGCTGCCCCTTGCTGCTATTGGTATGATTCATAAGGACAATTTTTTCGATGGATGGCAGACTTTCAGCAAGGTCGAAGATTGTTTCGAGAAAGGCTTGCTCGGTGAAGAGCACGCGGGTGCCACTGTCGATAAGAATGTGGCGCAGTTCGCCATGTTTAAGGTCTTTGTCGATCGGCACGGTGATAGCATCGCATTTGAGAATGCCAAAGTTAATCATCATCCATACCGGAGAAGATGGGGCCAATAGGGCAACGCGGTCACCAGCATTCAGGCCCCATTCGGTGAGTCCAGCTGCGATCTGATCAGAAGTTTTCCAGAGGGTTTCATAACTGTACTCGACCCAGCGACCGTCTACCTTGTGGCGAAGCGCTGTCTTTTTGGCGTATTTTTGGCAGCTTTTCTGCAACATCTCGATAATTAACGACATCGTTTTTTTCTCCCTGTTTTTTTTGCATTTTAGTCAAGCAGGTGCCTGTATAGCAAGAACAAAGCCGATAAGATTTTGCTTCTTTACAAATCATCAATATTCCGATATTTTTCATTGTTGTTCAAATTAGTCAAATAGCTGTAAGGAATATGTTTAACACATTATGAAACAGTCACAGATTCGCAATTTTTCTATTATTGCCCATATCGATCATGGCAAATCAACCTTGGCAGACCGTCTTCTTGAGGTGACCGGAGCTCTTTCCGACCGCGAGAAGACCAACCAGTTTCTCGACAAGATGGATCTGGAACGCGAGCGTGGTATTACCATCAAGGCACAGGCGGTACGCTTGAATTATCGAGCAGACGATGGTGAAGATTATATTCTCAACCTGATCGATACGCCAGGTCATGTTGACTTCACTTACGAAGTCAGTCGATCTCTATCAGCCTGCGAAGGTGCCTTGCTGGTAGTCGATGCCTCGCAGGGTGTTGAGGCACAAACACTGGCCAATGTTTACCTGGCCATTGATGAGAACCTCGAAGTCTTTCCGGTCTTGAACAAGATCGATCTGCCCAGTGCCGATGCTGAACGGGTACGGGATGAAATTGAGGAGATCATTGGTCTAGACGCCAGCGACGCCGTACTTGCCAGCGCCAAAGAGGGTATTGGCATTGATGAGATCCTCGAGGCAATTGTACATAACATCCCGGCACCACAAGGTGATCCTGATGCACCCCTGAAAGCTCTGATCTTTGATTCCTGGTACGATCCTTACCAGGGTGTTATCGTTCTTATTCGTGTGATCGACGGTGCAGTAAAAAAGGGCGACCGTATCTGCTTGATGGCGAGTCGCAAGGAATACGAGGTGCTTAAAGTCGGTGTTTTTGCCCCACACACGATGGCGGTAAATGAGCTCTCTGCCGGGGAAGTTGGTTTCCTTGCCGCCAGCATCAAGGTGGTTCAGGATGCCACCGTTGGTGATACCATCACTCATGTGCGCAATCCAACGGAAAAAGCATTGCCCGGTTTCAAAGAAGTCAAACCGATGGTTTTTTCCGGTCTTTATCCGATCGACTCCGGTGATTATGACGACTTACGCGACGCCATGGAGAAGTTGCGCCTCAATGACCGATCATTCACTTTCGAACCGGAAAATTCGATGGCACTTGGCTTCGGCTTTCGCTGTGGCTTCCTCGGGTTGTTGCATATGGAAATCATTCAGGAACGTCTGGAGCGCGAGTTCGGCGTTAGCCTGATCACTACTGCGCCGACCGTTGTTTACCGGGTGACCACCAACAAGGGCGAGACAATCAATGTTGACAGTGCCAATAAACTGCCTGATGTCCAGAACATAGACAAGATTGAAGAGCCGTTCATCCTTGCCTCCATCCATGTGCCGACCGAATTTGTCGGTGCAGTACTGGCTCTCTGCGAAGAGAAGCGTGGTATACAGCGTGAAATTAAATACCTTACGGCCACTCGCGTTATTGTTATCTATGAGCTACCGCTCAATGAAATTGTTCTCGACTTCTATGACCGCCTTAAAACTCTGTCACGTGGTTACGCTTCACTAGATTACGATCATCTCGACTATCGGCCGAGTGAGCTGGTGCGTCTTAATGTTCTGATTAACGGTGATCTGGTCGATGCGCTTTCCCTGATTGTACATCGCGAAAAATCTCAGCACCGTGGACGCGATCTGGTTTCAACAATGAAAAAGTTTATCCCCAGACAGCAATTCGAGGTGGCGATTCAGGCAGCTATCGGCAACAAGGTTATCGCGCGAGAGACAGTTAAAGCTTTACGTAAAGATGTTACGGCAAAGTGCTATGGTGGCGACATAACTCGCAAACGCAAACTGCTTGAAAAACAGAAGGCAGGTAAAAAGCGTATGAAACAGGTCGGCAATGTCGAATTGCCCCAGGAAGCCTTCCTGGCCATATTGAAAGTGAAGGAAACCAAATAATGGCTTTTCTCAGCAAGAAAAAGGACACCTATAAACAAGTGAAACCGAAGAAGTCGCAGCTACGTGACTGGACCGAAGCGTTATTTGTTGCGGCGATTTTAGCCCTGATTATTCGTACCTTTGTTGTGCAGGCTTTCAAAATTCCTTCCGGTTCGATGGAAGACACTCTGTTGATTGGTGATCATCTGTTGGTCAATAAGTTCATCTACGGAACTCATCTGCCTTTTGTCGATGATGAAATCTTAGCGGTTCGCGATCCTGAACGTGGCGACGTCATCGTATTCGTGTTTCCTGAAGACAAGAATAAGTCTTATTTCAAGCGACGTGATTTCATCAAGAGAGTTATCGGTGTGCCTGGAGACAAGATCGAAATTCGCAGCAAGAATGTCTTTGTCAACGACAAGCGTTATCTGACTCCTCAGGCTGTTTTCAAGGATGGTACACTAACCACTGGTCCTCGCGACAATATGCGACCGATCACTGTGCCGCCAAACAAGTACTTTGTTATGGGTGACAACCGCGATCGCTCCTACGACAGTCGCTTCTGGAGATTTGTTGATAGATCAGCTATCAAGGGTATGGCGTTCATCAAATACTGGTCATGGAACAGCGAGAAATTCAGGCCGCGCTGGAACCGCATAGGCCGACTGATAAAGTAAGTAAATTTTCCGGCCACCTTCGGAAGGATTCTCTTATGAAAATCGCCATATTGGGATTGGCCCAGACGGGTAAGAAAACTCTATTCACCCTGCTTACCGACCGACCTGTACCAGCTAGCCGTAAACCGGGCGAAGCTATCGAAGGAATCGCCCCTATCCACGATAGTCGGGTAGATGCTCTGCATGACCTTTACCAGCCTGCTAAGACCACCTACGCTGAGAACCAGTTTGTCCTCTGCCCCGACATTTCAGCCAACAGCAATACCTCGCGTCAATGGATGGATCCGGCCCGACGCTGCGATCTCCTCTGTGTACTCATCCGGGCTTTCGACTCTCCGGAAATTTTCCACCCCTCTGGTTCTGTAGACCCGGAGCGCGACCGGGCAATGATCGAAGCCGAACTGCTGCTCGCCGATATGCAGCTGGTGGAGACTCGTCTGCAACGCATCACCAAAGAAAAGAAAAGTGGCCAGAGCTCGGCCCAGGCCTTGGAAGAAGACATTCTGCAACGGTTTAACATGGCCCTGGAAGAAGAAAAATTCTTGAGCACGGTAACGCTTGATCCCCAGGAAGAGCAGGTAATTAAAAGTCTCGACCTGGTGACCCGCACGCCACTGCTCTTCGCCTACAATGTTTCTGAGGACGACCTCGGCAAGGACTTCGGTCCTGGTGTGTTTAACGTTTCCTGTGAGATCGAGAGTGAAATTGCAGCTATTGATGATGAAGAGGAACGCCAGGAATTTATGGAGGCTATGGGCATCACCCAGCCCAGTCTCGACCGAATCAATGCCGCTCTTTATGATGCTTTGGGTCTTATGAGCTTCTATACCTCCGGTGAAGATGAGTGTCGGGCCTGGACTATCCGCAAAGGCTCCAGCGCACCAGTGGCTGGCGGCAAAATTCACAGTGATATCGAGCGTGGATTCATCCGGGTCGAGGTTATGAAATACGATGACCTCATGGCTGCTGGCTCTGAACAAGGAGTCAAGCAGGCCGGGAAGATGCAGCTGAACGGTAAAGACTATGCCATTGAAGATGGCGACATCTGCCATTTCCTCTTCAATGTTTAACCCTCCTTGCAGGTTTGCATATACAAATAAACTGTTATAGTTAAACCCTCAATTACATTTCTTTAAGGGAGGTAGACCATGCAGAAACTAATCCGCATCGAACCATCGAAGTGCATTGGTTGCAAAACCTGTGAAATGGCTTGTTCCTTCAAGCACACAGGTGAATTTGCTCCCAGTCGAGCACGTATTGTCAACGAAGTCTTCATCGACGAAGCTAAATTCATCACTGTGACCTGCATGCAGTGTGATGAGCCATGGTGTGAAAAGTCCTGCCCGAAGGGGGCAATCAGCAAAGAGATGCCATCCGGTGTTGTCCTTGTTGACGAGGGTCGTTGTGTTGGTTGCCGAACCTGTGTCAGCGCCTGTCCATTTGGGATGATAAAATATGTGCCCGTTCTCGGCAAGGTTGAGAAATGCAATCTCTGTGGCGGAGATACCCCGGAATGTGTGGTTTTCTGTCCGACCCAATGTCTGACAATTGACGAAGAGGACAAGCCGCTGCGGCAGAAAGTGCTGCGTTTTGTTAACGCAATGAAAGACGGACAAATGGAGGCTTAAGATGAGCGGATGCTATGGAAAACTGTTGCGCGTTGATCTAACAGCTGGAACCTGTAAGATCGAGGCTCTTAACGATAAATGGGCGAAAGAATTTATCGGCGGACGAGGTCTGGCCTCAAAGTACCTGGCTGAAGAGGTAGCTGCAGATATTGACGCACTCTCCCCGAAAAATAAATTAATTATGGCCACCGGTCCCTTGACCGGGACTTACGGCGCGGCCAATGGCCGTTATATGGTGGTGACCAAGTCACCGTTGACCGGCACGATTGCCAGTTCCAACTCGGGTGGTTATTTCCCTTGTGAACTGCGCTATGCCGGTTTCAGTATGATCATCTTCGAAGGCAAGGCAGAACATCCCTGTTATCTGCAAATTTATAATGATCGGGTTGAACTGGTAGGAGCTGTCCATCTCTGGGGAAAACCGACCCAAGAAACCGAAGATGCAATTCTTGCCGAGTTTCATGGTGATGCCAAGGTTGCCTGTATAGGTCCTGCCGGTGAAAACCAGGTGCTTTTTGCCAATATTATGAATGACAAGCATCGTGCCTCAGGCCGCAGCGGGGTTGGTGCCGTAATGGGCAGCAAGAATCTCAAAGCGGTTGCTGTTCGTGGCACAGGAGGCGTCAAGGTTGCCAAGCCGGCGGCTTTCAGGGAGACCGCTATTGAGACTTACGGTATGCTTAAAGAGAACCCGGTCTCTGGTGAAGGGCTTCCTGCTCTCGGCACCCCGGTGCTGGTCAATGTTATCAATCAGTTTGGTGCATTGCCAACCCGGAATTTTCAAGAGGATACTTTTGCCGGAGCAGAGGCAATTTCCGGTGAGGCCCTTGCGGCAACCTACCTGAAGCGCAACAAAGGATGTATGGGCTGTGTTATAGGCTGTGGCCGTGTGACCAGCCTCAGTGGCGCTCGCTTCAGTGGTTCTGGTGAGGGTCCTGAGTACGAAACACTCTGGTCTCTGGGCGCTACTTGCGGAGTTGACGATCTGGCAGCCATCACCAAGGCTAATTATATCTGCAATGAATATGGTATGGATACCATAACTGCTGGAGCAACAGTCGCCTGCGCCATGGAGCTCTATGAAAAAGGGCTGATCAACGAGGCAGAAATTGGCATGTCACTTAACTTTGGTGATGCAGATGCTATGGTCAAGCTGGTTGAGATGGCTGCAAAGAAGGAAGGCTTCGGTGCAAAGATTGCGCTCGGCTCCTATCGACTGGCGGAAAGTTACGGTGCCCCCGAACTTTCGATGACGGTTAAAAAACAGGAGTTTCCTGCTTATGACGGCCGGGGCATGCAGGGGATGGCGCTGAATTATGCCACCAGCAACCGTGGCGCTTGCCATGTGCGTGGCTACCTGGTGTCACCGGAGATTCTCGGCTTACCGGAAAAAATTGATCCACAGGCAACCGACGGCAAAGCCACCTGGGCCAAGATCTTCCAGGATTTCACAGCCGTCGTCGATTCTGTCGGTGTTTGCCTGTTTACCACTTTTGCCTTAGGCGTACCCCAGTTTGCCAAGTTTTACTCAGCTGCAACCGGGGTCGAGCTCACCGATGAAGGACTTCTCGAAGCCGGTGACCGGATCTATAATCTGGAGCGGGTATTCAATCTGGCGGCGGGCATTGACCCATCACAAGACACTCTACCGAAACGTCTGTTGGAAGACCCGATATCCGATGGTCCGCTCAAGGGTGAAGTGGCCAAACTGGATCAGATGCTACCCGAGTATTATGAGCAGCGCGGCTGGAGTGTTAAAGGGATTCCAAGCAAGAAAAAGCTTCAAGAGCTCGGATTGGCTTGATGTCTGCTCATTACGATTTCGTTATCATCGGCAACAGTGCCGCCGGATTGCAGGCGTTGCGTACACTCCGGCGGCACGATCGGCATTCGACAATTGCCATCATTGACCGGGAGGACTGTCCGGCCTACTCACGGGTATTGACCCCTTATTATATCGGCGGTCATATTGCACGAGAGGAGCTTAATATTGTCGACCAAAGCTTCTATGATAGCCTCGGAATTACGACTCTTTTCGGCCAGACGGTGGTCGCCTTTGATCCTGAAAAACATTCGCTGCAACTGGTGGATGGCCGCGATATAGGCTTTGGCAAACTGCTGTTGGCTACTGGTGCCGAAGCACGTACTCTGACTGTTTCTGCGCAGCGATCCTGTGTGCTGCGACATTTGGCTGACGCGGACAAGCTGGTCGGTTTGCTGAAGGAAGCACAAAGTATCACTGCAATTGGTGCCGGACTGGTCAGCCTGCCGCTGCTCTCACATGCGCACAAAGAGATCGAAAAACATCTGATCGTCGGTTCAGATCGAATTTTCAGCCGGGTGGTTGATGCCGATGCTGCCGAAATTCTCGAAGAACTGTTGACATCACAGGGTTTAAATATCTACAAGCAGGATGATATCAAGACCATCAAAGAAGAGGCGCAGCTACAGCTGACGCTGAATTCTGGCAAGCAGCTGGCCAGTGACCTGCTGATTGTCGGCAAGGGTGTGACACCGAACACTCATTTGGCGGTTGAGGCAGGTCTTGATGTTGAATATGGGGTAAGCATCGACCGTTTCTGTTGCAGTAACCACCCGGATGTTTTTGCTGCTGGGGATGCTGCCGAGGGTGCGGATTTTGTTACTGGAGAACTGACTATCCAGGGTAACTGGATGACTGCCGTGGAGCAAGGGGAAAATGCCGCACTGAATATGCTTGGCATGCAATGCCATTATCCGGGTAGTCTGAAGAACAACATTACGGAAATCTTTGGTATTGAAGTCGCGGCAGTCGGCTACTGTCATGATGATGTCAGCAAGACCGCCATAAGCTGGAATGCTATGACCGGACGCTTCCGCAAGGTTTTCCTCGATGAAAAGCAACGGGTCGTTGGCACCACCATGATCGGTGAAACCAACGATTCCGGCCTCTATTATCATCTGGTCAGCACCCACAGCATATTCCCTGGCAAAGGACTGCTCAGTGGCAACGCCAATTACGCCCAGACTCAGTTTCGTTTGGAAACTTAGAGATTAACGCCATGATCCGGATTCAATTCTACAGTTTGTTGCGACTGTTGCTGAAAGAGGAAAAGCTGGACCTGCCTGCCTGTACAGATGAAAACATAGAGCAACTGCTACAGCGTGTTCAAAAACACTTTTCTACACCTTTTTTGCATAAGTTGTTGGATGACCAGGGAGGGTTGCACGCTGGAACTATCATTATGGTCAATCGGCGCAACATCCTGCACCTTGAAAGCCTAGAAACACCAGTGAGAGATGGAGACCTGATCGCATTTTTTCCGCCAGGTGCTGGTGGCTGAAGGTGGCGGTTGATGAACGCTACATGCGGCAGGTTCTGCATTGGGGTAAGGAGAAGCAGCGACGGCTTGAGACCGCTAGAGTTCTGGTTGCTGGCATCGGCGGCCTCGGGGCAACCGTCAGTCAACTGCTGGCACGCGCCGGTGTCGGTAAACTTTACCTGGTGGACGATGGCTTGGTTGATTGGCCTGACCTGCATCGCCAGTTACTATATACCGAAGCAGATATTGGCCGATCGAAACTGGACATCGCCAAAGAGCGTCTTCTGCAGATAAACAGTACCGTCAGGGTAGAGTTACTTCCAGGTCGTATCGACACCTCTTTCAAACTCCCTGCAGACATTTCATTTGTTGCTGACTGCCTGGATAATTACTCCAGTCGTTTCGACCTTGAGGTCTGTTTACCCTCCGGCACATTTCTGGTTCATGGTGGCATAGAAAGAGAGCAGGGCCAGGTTCTGACGCTTAAGGTTGGTAATTCACAACCATTAGCAGAGATTTTTTCTGGTGCCCTTCAGCCAGCAGGAAAAATCCCCGTCACTGGTGATGGGGTTGTAATAATTGCGGGCCTCATGGCCAATGAATTATTCAGCGTTATTTTCGGTCAACCTAAATTACTCAATCGCTGCCTGGTTGTGGGGCTAGGGGATCTGCATCTGTCATTTTTGGATGTTTGATGGTTGGGTGATGGTTGGGTTCCGCGTTCGCAAACGGTGGGGCTGTTTGCAAACCCTACGGGTGTTGCTTTTGGATAAAACGTTGTGAGCAATCAACCATTCCCCGCCCCTATTAAATGGCCAGCATGGTAGGGTGCGCATAGCTTCATCATGCGCACGCTGTCAAAAATCTACAATCCATCACAAAAACAGCAAGAACACTGAGCAGAAAGAGGGGAAACATAAATGCGGATATGGGTCGACGCCGATGCCTGCCCGAGGGTTATAAAAGAAATTCTGTTCCGGGCCGCCGACCGGAAAAAAGTGCAGCTCACGTTGGTGGCCAATCAGACGATGCACACCCCGCCTTCGCCTCACATCAACTCAATGGTTGTGGGTGCCGGCTTCGATGTTGCTGATGACAAGATTGTTGAAATGCTCAGCCCCGGAGATCTGGTCATTACTGCCGACATCCCGTTGGCTGCAGCCGCCATCAAAAAAGCAGGCTATGCACTTAACCCGCGTGGTGAATTCTACACACAAGATAATATCCAGGAGCGCCTCACCATTCGTAACATGATGGATGAACTTCGTGGCTGCGGTGTGGAGACGGGTGGGCCAGCTGTTTTCAGCGTTGGCGACCGGCAGGTTTTTGCTAATCAGCTTGACAGGTTCCTGGCCAAACATTAAAAAAAGAGCCCTGCGGATTTCCGCAGGGCTCTTTTGCTAATCAATAGTAAATTTTACTTAGATTTTTTGCACGTTGGATGACTGGGGGCCTTTCTGGCCTTCTGTAACATCAAAGCTTACCCGGTCTCCCTCAGCGAGAGATTTGAAACCATCGCCTTGGATTTCTGAGAAGTGGACGAACACATCCGGTCCATTGTCCTGCTCGATAAAACCAAAACCCTTTGCGTCGTTGAACCACTTCACTGTACCTTCTGCCATTTTCTCCTCCATGTTCCCCCGTGGGGACTCTTTAGGTTGTGCCAATCCAGATCGCCCGAAAAAACAAAAAACACACAGCCCATTGCGGGCCTCATTGCTCTGATCAATCCTGACACCATGTCAAACTGATGAGCGACGAAAAAACACAAACTTCATAACTCTTATAACATAACACAGTGATTTTTTGAAAAGCAAAGAAAAAACGGGTATTTCTATTTATAAAATGATGTTTTACCCTATGTCATAATTTTATAGATGTAAAAGGTGTTCAAAACAAGTGCGTTTCTTTTGTGTATTCACCTGTGACCAGGCAAGGCATAATAGGGGCATGTCACTCTATTACTTCACTCGTTTCAATAAATTGAACCGGCGTTTGATCCTTTTGTTGATTGCCAGTCACTTGCTGTGGAGCATTGCTGTCTTCGGGCTCTGGTCGATCGGAAGTCTGGTTGAAGCGACAACCCCATGGTGGTCTGGTGTATTCATCGCCCTGCAACTCTATGCCGCTGCCCAACTGCTCATGCCCGCACTGCTGCTGCATCCTGAGCAACGAAACCGTGGCTTTTATTTCTTCTGGGGAGCGACCCTGGCACTGAGTATCTGGCTAATTAATCAACTGACTCCAGTCGTTGCCTGGCAACCGTTGCTGGCTGCAATCAAGTCGGGCCTGCTTTTATTGGTAGCAACCGTCATCGGAGCAGCCTTGGCCAGATACATCCATCGACTGTGGGAGATCGTTCCGGTCTGTATTGTTATGACTTTGGCCGACTTTGCCAGTTGGCTCTACGGTCCAACCGCTGGTTTTACGCAGGAGATCAAACAATACTACCTGGCACCCAAGGGGCCTCCGCCACTTATCGACATGGTTCTGGTAAAACTGGCATTCCCCGGTCCTGCTGGGTTGGCACCGGTCTTCGGCATCTCTGACTGGATTATGGTCGTATTCTTCGCTATCGTCGCTGGTCGCTATGAGGTCAATGACAATCTGGTCGGGCCACCAGGGGAGAAACTGGCGCGGCAGGGCAGGATAGGTCGTTATCTGCCAGTCTCAGTAGTGGCGCTCTTTATCGCAATAGTGTTAGCACAAGCAACCGGTCTTTTCATCCCGGCATTACCATTGATCGCCCTGATCATGCTCCTCTGGTACGCTGCCCGCTACCTGTTGCGGCGTCAAACCCATAAGAAACATCTTAATACTGATAACTGATCACTAAATCACTGATAATTGTACACAGATCATTTCCGCCGCCGACGCGGACGACGTGCTGGCCGCTTTGGTTTCTCTGCAACAGTCTCCACAGGAGCTGCAGCAGGCTTTTTTGGCAGTGCTGCCCTGACACTGATGCAACGATCGATAAGTCTGGTACCGTCAAGCATGAGTGCTTCCCTGGCTTCGGCAGCCGTTGACATATGCACGAAGGCGGTGCCTTTGAACAGGCCAGACTTCTGATCTGTCATCATGTAAATTGAGCGCACTGTTCCGCATATAGCAAATAGCTTTCGTAAATCCTCTTCTTCGACTTCGAAGGAGATATCGGTTATGTACAAGTCTTTATTTGTCGATTTTTCTTTCATTCAAATCTCTCCAGGAGAAACAGTAATCCAGTAATCAGTTATCGTATTACTGGTTTTTGTTTTCTGATCACTAATAACTGATCACTTGTTTTCATTGTAGCCTTTACAGCCGGTTGCGGTGGCATGTTTCTGATGTTCCGGATAAGCCCGGCAGTGGTCTGGCTTGATGTCGTCAATTCCACACAAGTGGCCTTTGCGGTCGAGTCGGTCGAGTAACCAGGGGCAACGTTCGACATCATCCTCTGTATCTGGGTCGACCCAGGCGGTATGTAGTTTGTTGCCTGGACCAAGATCCAGGGTTTTGACCCAAGCCTGTAAATCATCACGGCTGAGATTTTGCCAACGCTGTAGGTCAGCATCGCTGACACAGCCGTTGTAGGCGTCGATCAGGTTGAGGCAGCAGTGGCCACAGTTACAGCAATGGAAGGTGTTGTTCATTGCTTGTATACTGTCATCGAATTGCTTAATGCAAAAGAGAAAAACCATCTTTTATGGTTACTGTTCAGCACAATCTGAATTATTTATAAAAATATCTGTCATCCTCGAATGATTTTATCGGGGATCCATGCTTTAAGGTCTGGATTCCCGATTACACCCTCGGGAATGACTGTATTTTATCACGCTCTAAATCAGAGGACGCTGCCATTCAATAACACAAACAACGAAAAGCATTGCCTGCTGTGGATAAGAGTGTTATAGATTCGCGGCGCAAAGACCACGGGGCCTGTCAAACTGCCAGCCCTGTGGTTTTTATTTTTTTCTTCAAAGGATAAATCACCCATGATCAGTGCATCAAACATCTGTCTGGCTTACGGCAAACGAACCATTTTCAAAAACGTTAATATCAAGTTCACTCCCGGTAACTGCTACGGTCTTATCGGTGCTAACGGTTCGGGGAAAACCACCTTTCTGAAAATCCTGGCAGGTGACTCCGCCCCTGATAAAGGCGAAGTCTCAATTGGCAAAGGGTTACGTCTGGCCGTGTTGCGTCAGGATCAGTTTGCTTTTGATGAGGAGACCGTTTTCAATACCGTGATCATAGGTCACGAACAGCTCTACACTGTGATGGCAGAACGCGATGAGATATACGCGAAAGAGGTGTTTACCGAGGAAGATGGCATCCGTTCAGGCGAGCTTGAGGTGGCTTTTTCCGAGATGAACGGTTATGACGCAGAATCCGAGGCAGCGATTTTGCTGAACGGCTTGGGGATAACCGAAGAACTACGTCAAAAGAAGATGAAAGAGCTTGAAGGCGGAGAGAAAGTACGAGTGCTACTAGCACAGGCGCTGTTCGGTAACCCCGATGTCCTGCTGCTTGATGAGCCGACCAACAACCTTGATCTTAAATCAATTCAATGGCTCGAAGAATTTCTTGGTCGTTTTCAGAATACGGTGATTGTTGTTTCTCATGACCGCCACTTTCTCAATCAGGCCTGTACTCATATTGCTGATATTGATTTCGGTGTCATCCGCACCTATGTGGGTAACTATGATTTCTGGTATGAAGCCAGCCAGCTGGTTTTGAAACAGAAACAGGATGCCAACAAAAAGGCTTCCGACAAAGCCGCCGAACTCAAGGACTTTATTGCCCGTTTCAGCTCTAACGCTTCCAAAGCAAAGCAGGCGACCTCGCGGAAAAAGTTATTGGACAAACTGGAAATCGAAGAACTGCCAGTGTCATCACGCAAGTATCCGTTTGTGGTGTTTAAACCTGAACGTTCCTGCGGCGATATTATTCTCGAAGTGAAAGGTCTGAGTAAAACTATTGATGGTGTCAAGGTGCTGGATAACCTGAACCTGATTATTAACAAAGGTGACAAGATTGCCTTTATCGGTAACGGTGTTACCAAAACCACTCTATTACAGATTCTCGTCGGTGAATTGGCAGCTGATAGCGGTAGCTTCCGTTGGGGCGTGACAATCACCAATTCCTACTTCCCCAAAGAAAACAGCGCTTATTTCGCTAACGACATGAGTCTCATAGAATGGCTGTGTCAGTATCCACCCCATGAAGGTGAAAGCTTTGCTCGCAGCTTCCTCGGCCGAATGTTGTTTTCAGGCGATGAGGCAACAAAAAAAACCAACGTGCTCAGCGGTGGGGAAAAGGTGCGTTGCATGTTGGCTAGAATGATGCTGACTAATGCCAATGTGCTGTTGTTAGATGAGCCCACCAATCATCTTGACCTGGAATCAATCACCGCTCTTAACAACAGCCTGATTGCTTTCTCCGAGGTGATTCTGTTCAGCTCACACGACCACAAGTTTGTTTCTACACTGGCTAACCGGATTGTTGAGCTGACCACGAACGGCGTGATCGACCGGGTCATGAGTTTTGATGAGTATCTTGAGGATGCTGATATCAATGCGCTGCGTGAACAGCTATGTCATGGAAAATCTGGATAGATAGGAGTGGATAGGTGGGGGGAGGTTGATTCAACATCATAGGAATCGAGCCCCCTCCATACTATTCCTCTGCGGATGTTTCCTGGCCTTGTTCTTTTGCACCCTGTTCTTCTGCTAATTTTTCCTGATCTTTTTCCTCTTGCTTACGCTTGTTCTTTTCCTCTTTCTTGGCTTTCTTTGCAAGTTCTTTCTGACGTTTCTCGTAACCGTAATTTGGTTTCCTGGCCATCTATTTGTCCTTTCTGAAGACTAAAGAGCCCCACGAAAATCCGCAGGGCTCTTTGAGATTGATAAGTGCAAAGTTTAACTTAAGCTCTGTTCACATTAGATGCCTGGGGGCCTTTCTGACCTTCAGTAACATCAAAATTTACTCGATCTCCCTCGGCGAGAGATTTGAAACCATCGCCTTGGATTTCTGAGAAGTGGACGAACACATCCGGTCCGTTGTCCTGCTCGATAAAACCAAAACCCTTTGCGTCGTTAAACCACTTCACTGTACCTTCTGCCATTTTTCTCTCCATGTTCCCCTTTGGGAACTTTTTGTTGTGTAGATCCTGGTCGCCCGTAAAATAAAAAACACACAGTCCAAGCGGTCTGTGTGATCGGTTTACATGTTGACACCTTGTCAAACTGGTGAGCGACGAAAAGTACACAAACTTTCTTAAGTTTTCGCACATTAGCACAGTGGGCTTTTTAAAGGCAAGATTTAAATTGATTGCTTAAATACTGCTATGGCCACGTTGATTGTGGTTTACTCCAAGCTTCTTTCTCCGTTAGAATTCCAATATGACCTCAATAAATTCAAAAAACTGGAAACCTGCCGACCTCAATACCCTTCTTACTGACGTGATTGATGCTGTTGAGAGTGGCGAAATAGACTCTGCTTTTGATAATATCGATATTACAGTAGGAAATCTCTCCAGAACCAAGAATATTAGGAATTTCACCAAGAATTACCTGTTAGCATGCATCTGTGCCGGTGTTGATGGTGTTTCTGAGGCCAATGATCTTACGGCTCTTGGCCTGATCAATGCCTTCCGTCGAATGAACGCGCAAGCCCCTTTAGATGAACTCCCACAAAACTATAAGGTTGTCGCTGTCAAACTTCATCGTGAGGAAGGCAACCCTGATGTTGAAATATATATCAAAGATGGCAATAGGGTAATTTATGGTGAGAAGGTCTTGCCTCGCGGGATTTTGACCGAAAACTTCTTATGCGTGACTGGTACAAGCCTTTTATGATTGGGACCAGTTTAGGTTATCGGTAATCAATTATTAGTGTGCAGTGACGGTATCTATTGTTATGCAAGGATCTGAACAAAAAATCATTTTTATCGATGTTGAGACGACCGGCGTCAACCCGGATCGTAATGGACTGACTCAGCTCTCCGGATGTGTGCAAATCGGTGATGAGGTTGCGGAGTCCTTCGACTACTTCATACGGCCTTTTCCCAAGGACGAGATTGAAATTGCGGCTCTTGAGGTGACAGGTTTTGATCGTAGACAGTTCCTTTTACCTGATCACCCCAATTTTCTTGCCGTAGACGGGCAGAATTTTGAAGACCCTGGAGACATCTACGATCGTATGACGGCTATGCTTGGCAAATACGTCAATCAGTACGACAAAACTGATAAGTTCCAGTTTGTCGGCTACAATGCTCACAGCTTTGATATGCCCTTTATGCGTCGCTTCTTTGAGAAAAATGGCAACCGTTTTTTCGGCAGTTGGTTCTGGTATCCTTGTCTTGATGTCATGTTGATCTGGGCACAAATCCTCCAGCCGACCCGAGCTGAACTGACCAACTTCAAGCTGGCCACGGTAGCCAGGCACTGTGGCATCAAAGTTGACGACACTCGTCTGCACGATTCCCAATACGATATTGAATTGACTCGTGAACTCTGGTTGTCCGCAACCGAAATAATCGGTCGGGGCAATGATGAGAAGCCTGCGTGGAGTCAGGGTGAACTCTTTTAGAGTATTCAACGTACGATTAAAGCTTGTCATTCCCGAGGGTGTAATCGGGAATCCAGACTTTAAAAGATGAATCCCCGATAAAACCATTCGAGGATGACATACATTTTACCAAGAGTTCTGATTGTACTGAACCAAATCCGCTCATATAAATTAAGGAGAATCATCATGTCTCAAGCATTTAAAGCTCTTCTGGTAGAACAGCCAGAGAAGAAGGTTTTTACCCGCACCATCGTAACTCGTACGGTTGCTGATCTACCGGAGGGCGAACTGTTAGTTAAGGTCCACTATTCATCGTTGAATTTCAAAGATGCGCTTTCTGCGGTTGGCAATCCCGGTGTAACTCGTAACTTTCCGCATACACCGGGGATTGACGCAGCCGGCGAGGTGATCGAGTGTAGCGACGACAGCTTTTCCCTTGGCGATAAAGTTATCGTAACCAGTTATGATCTTGGCATGGAAACCGATGGCGGTTTTGGTCAAATGATTCGTGTCCCGAGCAAATGGGCACTGAAGCTACCAGCAGGTTTAAGTTTGCAAGAAAGCATGATGCTCGGCACTGCCGGGTTGACCGCCGCCATGTCGGTGCATGAACTGGTTGAAAGTGGAGTTAAGCCCGCAGATGGCGTAATCCTGGTAACTGGCGCGACCGGTGGAGTTGGCAGCATGGCCGTGGCGATATTGACTAAGGCCGGTTATCAAGTCACTGCTGCGACTGGGAAGCTGGCTGAAAGTGACTATCTCAAGGGGCTTGGTGCGACTGAGGTGATTGAACGTTCTGCAGTCACTGAAGGTGCGGAACGACCGATGATGAAGCCAAAATGGGCTGGAGTTGTTGACTGCGTCGGTGGCGACATTTTGGCCGCTGCAATTAAGGCGACCAAGCCGCTTGGCAGCGTGACTTGCTGCGGCCTGGTTGGATCTCCCGATCTGCCAGTCAATGTGTTTCCCTTTATCCTGCGTGGAGTACGGTTGATCGGGATCGATTCAGCCGAGTACCCGATGGCTGCACGGGCCAAAGTCTGGCAGAAGCTGGCAACGGATTGGAAACTGGACAACCTGGAGTCGATGGTCGATGAAGTGACCCTTGCAGGCATTGAAGAAAAGGTTCAGGGAATACTAAAAGGAGGCCTGAAACGCCGCGCCCTGGTAAACTTACTGAACAGCTAAAATATCATTTAAAATAAAATTGCACCATCGAGGGCTGGTAACAAATGAAAAAAACCGAAACTTACCAAGGCTTTGAGTTAGGGCCGATTCGACCGCCGAGCGAAGCATCAAGTTTGCTGCTCAGAATCACAAGAAATTGTCCGTGGAACAAGTGTACATTCTGCGGCATCTATCGTGACGAAAAATTTAGTATCCGTCCTGTAAGTCATATATTTAAAGACATCGATACGATTCGTTATTACGTTGATGAAATTCAGAAAATCATGGGACAGCCTGCGGCAGGCAATCATCGGCAGTTGATTGCTCTTCATGCAGGGAAACCTGAAGGTGAACAGATGGCTTTTCACTCTGCCCTGAACTGGACCAGGGGTGGGATGCAGTCGATCTTTCTTCAGGATGCCAATACTATGGTCATCAAACCTGATGATCTCGTTGAAATCCTGCTTCACGTGCGAAAGGTTTTCCCTCAGGTGAAGCGTATCACTTCCTACGCGCGCTCTCATTCCATTGCTCGCATCAGCGATGAAAATTTGAGCCGCATAGCGAAGGCCGGCCTTAATAGAATCCATATCGGTATGGAGTCGGCTTCTGATGAGGTTCTGGAGTTCGTCAAAAAAGGCGTGGACAAGGAGAAACAAATTATTGCCGGCCAGAAAGTAAAACGTGCCGGCATAGAACTTTCCGAATATTTCATGCCCGGTTTGGGAGGAGATAAATACTCGCGGGCGAATGCTCTGCAAACCGCCGATGCCATTAATCAAATCAATCCCGACTTTGTCCGCATAAGAACCCTGGCAATCACTAAAAACAGTGAGTTGTTTAAAGATTATAAATCCGGGGTCTTTACAAAAATCGGCGATGTGCGCATTGCCGAGGAACTGCTTCTGTTTCTTGATAACCTGAACGGAATTACCACTACAATAAAAAGTGATCACATTCTCAACCTCTGCCAGGAGGTAGAAGGTCGTTTGCCAGAAGACAAGGAACGCATGACTGCACCACTGCGAAAATTCCTGGCGATGAACCCAGAGGAGCAGGTGACTTATATTATCGGCAGGAGGTCAGGTATTTTTTCCAGACTGGATGATATGGATGATCCTGGAATGCTGAAACACGCCGAAAAAACCCGTGATGCTCATCAGATTACCTTGGACAACGTGGATAAATTCGTTGCTGAAATGACGAAGCGCTATATTTGAAGGCAAGGAACGAGGTGCGCGGGACGAGGAAACCCATTGACTAAAACCTGACATCCTTCGGAGAAACTTCTTTTGAAGTGCTCTGTTTTTGTTGACTCGCTATTTGAGCCTTGCTATATTGCCCAAACTAGACAGTTAAAGCATGTCTCCTTTTAAGCTGATCCAGAGAGTTCAGCAAGGGTGGCCACAATGCCTCACAAAATACAAAAAAACAGAATTATGCCTTTCCGTAGCTGATGGAGAGGTATTTTTTTGTCTAAAAATCAGGAGGAAAACATGGCCAAGGTGGAAACAGCGATTCTTGACAAGGCTGGCATAACCCGCGCCATTACCAGAATTTCCCACGAAATTCTGGAGTATAATAAGGGCTGTGAGAATCTGGCCCTGATCGGTATTCGCACTGGTGGTGACCACCTGGCAAGCTTACTCCAGGCAAGTATCAATAAAATCGAAGGGGTTGAAGTGTCGCTCGGCACGGTTGACATCACCATGTACCGCGATGACCTTGCGGTGCGCGGTAATCTGCCGATTGGCAAGACCGAAATCCCTTTCCCGCTCGATGGCAAACGTGTTGTCCTGGTTGACGACGTCCTCTATACAGGACGAACGATTCGTTCTGCAATGGACGCTCTGATGGACTTCGGTCGTCCCAGTACGATTCAACTTGCCGTACTGATCGATCGTGGCCATCGCGAACTGCCGATTCGTGCAGATTATGTGGGTCGCAACGTACCCACTGCCCGCGAAGAGGATATTAAAGTGGTCTTCAATGATAAGCAAAAACCGGTTGAAGTACTGCTGGTTAAGCCATAACAGTCAGGCTAGCAGCCTGTCGGACTATCAGGGCTGCTGGCAGGAGGAAAAGCATGTCATTCAAGCATAAGCACATTCTCGGTATCGAGCAACTGGCCAAAGAGGATATCCAGCTGATTCTCGATACAGGCGATGCTTTCAAAGAGATCAACTCAAGAGACATCAAGAAAGTACCGACTCTGCGTGGCAAGACAATTATCAACGCTTTCTTTGAAGCCAGCACCCGCACACGGCTCTCTTTCGAGATCGCCGGCAAACGGCTGTCGGCTGATACAGTAAATATCTCCGGTTCGACTTCGTCGGTGGTAAAAGGGGAGACCCTGGAAGATACGGCCAGGAATATTGAGGCGATGGCCCCCGACATCATCGTCATCCGACACGCTCACTCAGGTTCTTCGCATTACCTGGCAGAGCGGGTCGGTTGCTCGATCGTCAATGCCGGTGACGGTGCCCATGAGCACCCCAGCCAGGCGCTGCTCGACCTGATGACCATTCGCGAGCATAAGGGCAGTATCGAAGGCCTCGAAGTTGCCATTGTCGGTGATATCGCTCACAGTCGCGTGGTTCGCTCCAATATCTATGCCCTTTCGAAAATGGGTGCCAGGGTGCGTCTGTGTGGTCCTGGAACCATGCTGCCGATCGGTATCGAGCGTCTCGGCAATGTCGAGGTCTTTACTGATATGCACGATGCAATCAAAGATGTCGATGTAGTCATGATGCTGCGTATTCAAATGGAACGACAGAGTAACATCATGCTGCCGAGTTTACGTGAATATGCCCGTTTTTACGGCCTCAACCCGATTAATGTGCAACTGGCCAAGCCGGATGCCATCGTTATGCATCCCGGGCCGATGAATCGCGGTGTGGAGATTTCTTCAGTGGTTGCAGATGGTGTGCAAAACGTCATCCTCGATCAGGTTGAGAACGGTGTCGCCGTGCGCATGGCGCTGCTTTATCTCGTCAGTGGCGTTGAATCAATGCAGACTTAGGAATAGATTTTTATATAAGGAAGAGGTGAGAAGCATGGCAAAGATTCTGATCAAAGGCGGTCGTGTTATCAGCCCGGCACAACAGCTTGATGATACCTGTGATATCTTAATTGAAAATGGCAAGATCTCTGCAATCGGCAAGAAATTGGACAGCAAGGGTGCCGAGGTGATTGATGCTGCTGACAAGGTGGTCACCCCCGGATTGGTTGATATTCATGTCCATCTGCGCGATCCGGGCTTTGAATACAAGGAAGATATTGCCTCGGGCACGCTCGCTGCTGTTACTGGTGGTTTTACCTCGGTGGCCTGTATGCCGAATACCAACCCGGTCAACGACAACCAGGCTGTGACCAGTTTTATCTTGAAAAAGGCTGCGGAAGATGGTCACTGTCGGATTTTTCCGATTGCCAGTATCACCAAGGGGCTTGAAGGTGAATCTCTTACTGAGATGGGCGAACTGAAGGAGCTTGGTGTCTACGCTGTCTCTGATGATGGTAAGCCGGTCAGCAACCCGCAACTGATGCGCCGAGCGATGGAATACGCCAGGCCTTTCGGTATGACTATTATTTCCCATGCAGAAGATCTCGATCTGGTTGGCTCTGGCGTTATGAATGATGGTCCGGTCGCCACCGAACTTGGTCTCAAAGGCATCCCCTGGGTAGCTGAAGATGCTGCCACTGCCAGAGAGGTGATGCTCGCTGAATTCACCGGCGCTCACCTGCATGTGGCCCATGTTTCTACCAAAGGCTCGATCGATATCGTTCGCCAGGCTAAAAAACGTGGCGTTGCCGTGACCTGTGAGGCAGCTCCCCACCACTTTACGCTGACCGATGATGCGGTGCGTGGCTACAATACCAACGCCAAAATGAATCCGCCACTGCGTAGCGAAGAAGACAGGGAGGCAGTTCGTCAGGGGATTGCGGACGGCACTGTTGATGCAATTGCCACTGATCACGCACCTCACCATATTGATGAGAAAAATGTTGAATTCGCTATCGCCATGAATGGTATCGTTGGGTTGGAGACGGCTTTGCCACTGACATTAAAGCTTGTCGAAGAGGGGCTCATCGATCTGCCAAAAGCAATCGCTCTGCTGACCAACGGCCCGGCTGACGTGCTTGACTTGCCGGTAGGGCAACTGGAAGAGGGTGGTGATGCTGACGTTACCGTAATTGATCCGGACTTCGAATGGACCGTTGAGACCCAGAAACTGGTGAGTAAAAGCAAGAATACCCCGTTTGGCGACTGGCAGATGAAAGGTGCGGCAGTCTGCACTATTGTTGCCGGTAAAATCGCATACAAGAGAGGTTGAATATGAGAGCAGCATTGGCCCTGGCTGACGGCAGGGTATTCTACGGCCAGGCTTTCGGCGCCTGCGGAGAGATTTCCGGTGAGGTGGTTTTTAATACCAGCATGTCTGGATACCAGGAAATTCTGACCGATCCGTCCTATCGTGGCGAAATTGTCACCATGACTTATCCCATGATCGGCAACTACGGTATCAATCAGGATGATGTGGAATCCGAGCGTCCTCATCTGGCTGGATTTATCGTTAAGGAAGCCTGTGATGTTCCCAGCAACTGGCGTTCCGAGATGTCGCTGGGTGAGTATCTGAAGCAACACAATATCATCGGTCTTGCCGGGATCGACACCCGCGCTCTGGTTAGACATATTCGTGACAAAGGTGCCCAGACCGGTATTCTTTCGACCGTTGATCTGGATGCAGACAGCCTGGTGGCGAAAGCCCAGGCAGCACCCTCTATCGTCGGTGTGGATCTGGTCCAGGAAGTAACCTGCAAGGAGGCCTACGATTGGAATGAAGGGGTCTGGGGTCTGGAGAATGGCTATGAACAGGTTCAGGGGCCGTTCAAATTCAAAGTGGTCGCTTATGATTATGGCATTAAACGCAATATCTTACGCAATCTGGTCAGCAAGGGGTGCACTGTAACCGTAGTGCCGGCAACAACATCAGCGGAAGAGGTTCTGGCGATGCAGCCAGACGGTGTCTTTCTCAGTAATGGCCCCGGCGATCCTGAGCCGATTACCTATGCCCAGGAAAATATCCGTAAACTGCTTGGCAAGGTGCCCCTTTTCGGTATCTGTCTCGGTCACCAATTGCTCTCAATTGCTTTGGGTGGATCTACCTACAAACTGAAGTTTGGCCATCGTGGCGGCAACCAGCCAGTGCGACGTGGAGAAGGCCATAACGTAGAAATTACCTCACAGAACCACGGCTTCGCCGTTGATGCCGACTCCTTGCATGACAATGCAATCGTCACCCACATTAACCTCAATGACAACACGGTAGAAGGCCTGCAGCACAAGACTTTGCCGGCCTTTTCGGTGCAATATCACCCCGAAGCTTCGCCTGGCCCCCATGACGCCAACTATCTCTTCGGTGAATTCATCAAAATGATGGAAAAGCATAAGGATGGTAGCTAGTAGTTGGTATCTTAGTAACCAGTAACCAGCCCCCCAACAACCAGCAACGGATTTATTGATGCCCAAAAGAACTGATATTAAGAAAATACTGATCGTCGGTGCCGGTCCAATCGTCATTGGCCAGGCTTGCGAGTTTGACTACTCCGGCACTCAGGCCTGTAAGGCTTTGAAGGAGGAGGGCTACGAAGTCATCCTGCTCAATTCCAACCCGGCCACGATCATGACCGATCCCGACTTTGCTGATCGCACCTATATCGAACCAGTAAACCCAGAGACGCTGACGCGCATCATCGCCAAGGAGCGCCCTGAAGCACTGCTGCCGACCCTTGGCGGCCAGACTGCGTTGAACTGTGCCGTCGCTGTCGCCAAAGACGGCACACTTGACAAGTACGGGGTTGAGTTGATTGGCGCCAAGCTGCCTGCGATTGAAAAAGCTGAAGACCGCACACTTTTTAAAGCAGCCATGGAGAATATCAACATCGCAGTGCCCGAATCCGGACTGGCCCATAACCGTCAGGAGGCTTTGGAGGTTCTGGACAAAATCGGTTTCCCGGTCATTATCCGGCCGTCGTTTACCCTCGGCGGCACCGGTGGCGGGATTGCCTACAACATGGAAGAATTCGAGCAGATCGCCATGACCGGCATCGATGCTTCACCAACCGATGAGATTCTGATTGAGGAATCAGTGATCGGCTGGAAAGAGTTCGAGCTTGAGGTCATGCGTGATACAGCGGACAACGTGGTGATCATCTGCTCAATCGAAAATCTTGATCCGATGGGTGTTCATACCGGCGACTCGATCACTGTAGCCCCGGCGCAGACCTTGACCGACAAGGAATATCAGCTGCTGCGCGACGCCTCAATCCGCATCATTCGTGAAATAGGTGTGGAAACCGGTGGCTCGAACATCCAGTTCGGCATCAACCCGGATGATGGTCGTATGGTGGTCATCGAAATGAACCCGCGGGTGTCGCGTTCTTCAGCTCTGGCATCCAAGGCGACCGGCTTTCCGATTGCCAAGATTGCTGCCAAACTTTCCGTTGGCTACACCCTTGATGAGATACCCAACGACATCACGCGTGAGACTTATGCTTCTTTCGAGCCGACCATCGACTATGTGGTCACCAAGATGCCGCGCTTTACCTTTGAAAAATTCCCCCAGGCTGATGCTACCTTAACGACCCAGATGAAGTCGGTCGGCGAGGCGATGGCGATCGGTCGAACCTTCAAGGAAAGTCTGCAGAAAGCATTACGGTCGCTGGAGATCGATTCCTGCGGTTTTGAGAGCCGTCTGTTTGACGAATCTCTGCAAGTACGGCGTCATCTGGAGGAGTCTGAGCTGCGCGACCTGGAGGACAAACTCAGGGTCCCGAACTGGGAACGCATCTGGTACCTTGCCGATGCACTGCGGGCTGGTTTATCCATCGACAGAATCTTTTCACTGACCTTTATCGACCGCTGGTTTCTGCGCCACATCGCCCAGATCGTGGCAATGGAGGATCGCCTGGTTGCGGCGACCGATCTTCTCGAACAGCCCGATGGTGAAGTTTTTGGTTTTCTGCTACGCGAAGCCAAGCAGATGGGATTTGCTGATATGCGCCTGGCGAAGCTGTGGAACATGCATGAGGATCGGGTTCGCGAACTTCGCTATCGCCTCAACATCAGGCCTGTCTATAAGCGGGTGGACACTTGTGGTGCTGAATTCGAAGCCTATACACCGTACCTCTACTCGTCCTACGAAGAAGAGTGTGAAGCAGCCCCCACCGATCGTCGTAAAATTATCATTCTCGGCGGTGGCCCAAACCGCATCGGCCAGGGCATTGAATTTGACTACTGCTGTGTCCATGGAGCTTTTGCGCTAAGTGAGGATGGCTTTGAGACCATCATGGTCAACTGCAACCCGGAAACTGTTTCGACCGATTACGACACTTCGGATCGTCTCTATTTCGAACCTCTGACTTTTGAGGATGTTCTTGAAATCGTCCATATTGAGCAGCCTGAAGGCGTCATTGTCCAGTTTGGCGGTCAAACCCCGCTCAAACTGGCTCTTGCCCTGGAAAAAGCCGGTGTGCCGATCATCGGCACGTCTCCTGATGCTATTGACCGGGCCGAAGATCGTGAGCGCTTTCAGGTGCTTTTGAACAAGCTTGGCCTGAAGCAGCCAGATAACGGCATTGCTCGCTCTGTTGTCGAAGCGGAAAAGATCGCCGAGCGCATCAGTTACCCGGTTGTGGTCCGTCCCAGCTATGTTCTGGGCGGCAGGGCCATGGAGATCGTGCATGATCTAAAGCAATTACGCAACTATATGCAGTATGCAGTCGAGGCCTCTCCAGATCACCCGATCCTGGTTGACAAGTTTCTCGAGCAAGCGATCGAGGTTGATGTTGATGCCCTCTCTGACCGTAAAACGGTGGTGATCGGCGGAGTCATGCAGCATATCGAAGAGGCCGGCATTCATTCCGGCGATTCAGCTTGTGTTCTGCCGCCATATTCCCTGAAAAAATCCGTGGTTGACGAAATTCGCCGGCAGACAGCTGCCCTGGCCCTGGAGCTTGGAGTTTGCGGCCTTATGAATATCCAGTTTGCTGTCAAAGATGACGAAATTTTCCTGATCGAAGTCAACCCACGCGCCAGTCGTACATCTCCTTTCGTTTCCAAGGCCACGGGTCGTCCCTTGGCCAAGATCGCCGCGCGTATCATGGCCGGTAAAACGTTGAGAGAACTGGGGGTCGATAAGGAAATTGTCCCTGAGCATATTTCAATTAAGGAATCGGTCTTTCCCTTTACCAAGTTCCCCGGGGTCGATAGCCTGCTTGGTCCGGAAATGAAGTCGACCGGGGAGGTCATGGGGATCGATGCTGAGTTCGGTAAGGCCTTTGCCAAGGCGCAGCTGGGTGCGAATGTCCGCATGCCGACCTCCGGCCAGGTATTTGTCAGTGTTAAGGAAGAAGACAAAGCGGAAATTGTTGAAGCAGTGCAAAAACTCCGCGATGCCGGGTTTGAAATCGTGGCCACCAGTGGCACCGCGTCTTTCCTGCGTACTAACGGTATCCAGGCAGTTTCGATCAACAAAGTCAAGGAAGGGCGTCCTCATTGTGTTGATGCAATCAAGAATAATCAGATCACTCTGGTGTTCAATACCACTTTTGGTGCCCAATCGATTATCGATTCTTTCTCCATACGGCGTTCAGCTTTGATGAACAACGTCGCTTACTACACAACCGTAGCCGGAATTCAGGCTGCAGCAGACGCTATTCTGGCCTTACAGCGGGAAAGTCTTGACGTTACTCCGCTACAAGAGTATTATCCGTAGGCGGGTAACTTGTTGCCCGTTATTTTTTATGCAAAAACACTCATGTTCGGGCGGGTTCTCCTGCCCGGACAATTTTATTATCAGAGGACAAACAGTTATGTCGCAAACCATACCAATGACCCCGCAAGGACACCAAAAACTTCAGGAGGAGTTGAAGCAGTTGATGCGTATCGAGCGTCCGAAGGTTGTCCAGGATATTGCTGAGGCCCGCGCTCATGGTGATCTTTCTGAAAATGCTGAGTATGATGCTGCCAAGAATCGTCAGGGTTTTGTCGAAGGCCGCATTGCAGAGATCAATGGTATGATGGCCCTGGCGCAAGTTATTAATGCTGTGGAAATTGAAACCGACAAAGTTGTTTTTGGTGCCACTGTCAAACTCTTTGATGTTGAATCGGAGACAGAATCAACCTATCGTATCGTCGGCCAGGATGAGGCAAACATCAAATTAGGGCTTATTTCCATCAACAGTCCGGTTGCCAAAGCTCTGATCGGTCATCACGTCGATGATGAAGTTCATATCAGGGTACCCTCTGGTACACGCATTTACGAGATTATTGAGATCCAATACATCTAGCAGCCTGTCGGACAGGCTGCTAACAGGAGAAAATCCAATGGCTACAATTACCAAAGATATGACATTTCACGAAGTGATGAGCAAAAGCCCTGAGGTTGTCAAGGTTCTGGCTTCCTTTAACCTCGGATGTATTGGTTGCATGGGTGCTCAACAAGAATCACTGGAGCAGGGCGCCACAGCGCATGGTCTTGATGTTGAAGAACTTCTCACTGCACTGAACGCAATTTTCGACTAAGCTTACAAAACATCCACCTTTGGTGGCCTTGTGCTATGTCGTCGAACGCAGATCAATCTCGTCAACAGCTGTCCACCCCCGTTGTTAATCTGAAGGGGGTTGGGCCACGCCTCGCCGAAAAACTTGCCAAGCTTGATATCCACAGCGTAGAGGACCTCCTTTACGTCTTGCCATACCGCTACGAAGATCGCAGAGAATTCAACAAGATATCCCGTTTACGTGATGGAGTGCACGAAGTATTCTCAGGTGAGATTCTTGCCTGTGGAGAAGCTACAACATCGCGCAGTCGGCGCAAGATTTTTGAAGCTGTTGTCAGTGACGGCAGTGGACAGATCACGCTTAAATGGTTCCACTATCGCAAAGAATGGATGGCCAGGCGCTTCGTTGTTGGGAAACGTGCTGTTTTTACCGGCGAAGTTAAGCGTTACGGTGCTATGCGTGAGATTCACCATCCTGATGTCGAATTTCTTGCCCCGGATCAGTCTCTTGATGATTATAAAAGTTCCGACCCTCTGGCTTTTGGTCGGATTCTGCCGGTTTATCCACTCACTGAAGGTTTAACCCAGTACGCAGCTCGCAAGATATGGAAGCAGGCAGTTGATCTCTTCGCCCATTATGTGCCGTCACATCTACCTGATGCCATAAAGAAAAAACATCATTTACTGCCCCTGGCTGATGCGCTGCAAGAGATACACTGGCCATCTAACAAAACCAGCATGGAGCAGTTAGAGAAAGGTCGCACACCTGCACTTAAATCGTTGGTTTACGACGAATTTTTCTTCCTTGAGCTAGGCATAGCTCTTAAACAACGCGGAATTGTACTGAAACCTGGGATACCTTTTGCTGTCACTCATAAATACACCAAACCGCTGGCGGCGTTGCTTTCGTATCGACTGACAAATGCCCAGCGCCGCGTCCTTGGCGATATCAAGCACGACTTGATGTCTCCACACCCAATGAATCGTCTTATCCAGGGCGATGTTGGTTGCGGGAAAACCATTGTCGCTATGATGACAGCTCTGATTGCCATTGAGAACGAAACTCAGGTTGCGGTTGTCGCACCAACTGAGATTCTTGCCGAACAACATTACCTCTTATTCCACCGTTGGTTTGAACAACTCGGTCTGAAAGTTGCGCTATTGCGTGGCAAAATGCCGGCCACCGAGAAGCGAAAAATCCTCGATGAGATCAGGGCAGGGCAGGTTAATCTGGTCGTAGGCACTCATGCAGTATTGCAGGAAGGTGTTGAATTTCTAAAGCTTGGCCTTGGTATTATCGACGAACAACACCGCTTCGGCGTCCGTCAGCGGGCCGTTCTCCGGGAGAAGGGTACTAATCCGCACATTCTGGTCATGACCGCCACACCCATACCGCGAACCCTGTCATTGACACTCTACGGCGATCTGGCCTTATCAGTGATTGATGAGATGCCACCCGGACGTATCCCGGTAGACACAATCGTTGCTTCCGACAATCAAAGAGGCCGTATTTACAAGCGTTTACGCCAGGAACTTAACAAAGGACATCAAGCTTTTGTCGTCTATCCACTGGTTGAAGAGTCAGAGAATAGTGATTTGATGGCGGCAACAGAAGGGGCAGAAAAGCTTAAAAATGAGATCTTCACAGAAGCACAGGTTGGTCTGCTGCACGGCCGGATGAAGCCAGCGGAAAAAGAGGATATCATGAACCGCTTCAAGAACCATGAGATCGACATCCTGGTCTCTACTACGGTTATAGAGGTTGGTATCGATATACCCAACGCCACGGTCATGCTGGTTGAACACGCCGAGCGCTTCGGCCTTGCTCAACTTCACCAGTTACGTGGAAGGGTTGGTCGTGGTGGATCTGCAAGCATCTGTATGTTACTGAAATCATATAAGTGCAGTGAAGATGGTAAGAAACGACTTGAAGTTATGCGCTCCACCAATGATGGTTTCAGGATAGCCGAAGCCGATCTTGAAATCCGTGGTCCAGGTGAGTTTCTTGGAACTCGTCAGAGTGGTCTGCCAGATTTTCGTGTTGCCAACATCCTGCGTGACGGTCGTATTCTTGAAGATGCGCGCCAGGACGCTTTCGCCTTTGCTGAAAGTCCTGAGTTTAAAAAATCAAATCAGCTTCAATCTGTTCTGAAAGAACGCTGGGGAAGCCGTCTCGAGCTTGCCAGTATTGGTTAATTCCTTTCATCTTCTTTGGTAGTGTTCCCTTTAGCGCATTTTCCTATTTCCATTATCTTCTTAATTGAACCCATTACAGGACGCTCAAAGTTTACATAATATATATTATGCGACGTTACGTATAATGAACCACTAGAAAAGCCTAAACTCTCCCCTGGTCAATTAGTTTACAAAAAGTCACAAGAACTCCTTGAGTGTCTGCAATTCTATATCGACTCTCTGGCCGGTTTCGAACGTTCCTATCTGGCAGCACGCTACCTCCGCAAAGTTTCAACTTATCCTTCTCCGTGATCTCTGTATCAAATTGTCAACTTCCGAGATCCAAAGTGCCCCCTATTCCCTTCTTGTACCCCTGGCATGACCCTTCAACAGAAAAAGAAAATGCCTTACAGGGCAAATAAAAAACTCGACCTATAAAATGAGTGATGCGGCCTCTCTTTATCTAGAGAGAGCCGCACCTTATACTCATCATTTAATTAAAAACTCTGAAGCGTCCGCCCAGTTAAAGTCTTTAACCACAATTCATTGACTGCCCAGGAACCTTAGATCCTGCACAAAGTACACGTTCAGTAGCATATGTGCTGTCTACAGGTATTGAGTTATTGTAATCACTTTCATCAAGTTCGATTAGATTCACCCAACTATCGTAAGACGGTGCCGAGGTATTGTTTTGTGCGACGGCTTCAGTAACCCCTGACTTATTATGGTTCGTCGCGTAATCACTCTCATCGAGCTCAATCAGACTTACCCATTCTCCAGTATCTGATGCCTGGGTTTTGTTCTGGGTGACCACTGCACTGCCAATGTCAGACTGAACTACACCATAATCACTATCGTCGAGTTCAATATAGTTCCTGTCCCCTGCGAAAGTTGTTCCGACCAGACTGATGCTCAACAAAACAGCTAATGTACCAACAGTAAGTTTCAACATGATAAAATCTCCTTTTTTAAGTTGGGGCTTGAATTTATCTCTTTACCTTTAAAGAGAGCCGCAGACAAAAAGTATTTACTTCTACTTATTGCCAATGTCTGTAAGTGTTGCTATTTAGTTATTACATTCTTCGTGCCAAACTTTTTGATAATTTATAAGTCACTAATATAATTAGTTGTTTAAGATTAACCACAGTGATCCCTATGTACTGAACCATACTTTTGAAGAATATCCTACACCAGCTTTGTTGACTATTCTGCTGTTAATCTTGAACTTCTTGGTCCAAGACATGATTCGTATCCCATTTCATTTTAGAATGTGGCAATGGTAACTTTATGAGAGCAGTCTCCTTGCCGGTACCAAAACCTGCCAGTATAATACTGGTAGGTTTCGACCTAGTGGATCTGGTTGGGATATGTCGATTTAAAGAATGATTATTGAGCGGTTGGTAGCAGAGTTTTTCAATGACACTACTAGGACTTTGTACCCCTAAACTATTAAGAGATACAGGGTACTAGTAGCTTGCTGGGCTATCGATGAGCTGGCTGGTAGGTGGCTGTCGGGCTATTTCATTACTTTTATGGTTAATCCTTTTATTCCACAGAGAACGCTACATTTATAGCCATAACATCTGGCGGAATCTCTGGCATCTCTAATGTATATTTTAGATATGTTCTTTCCCTGACATTCAATAACTTTAGTCAATTGTCGTGTCGTACCACCACCTACTTCCTCAAAATATATCTTGTCATAATTGATTATTTCTTCTGCATCATTGTAGGAAATTATATCTATTACAGGCTTTTGCGTCTGTTTTGCAAGATTCCTGTATCTGAAGACAACTTTACATGGACTTTTTACCGAGTCATATATGTTCGCGTTTAAATAGCCTTTTTCACGACAATAACCGACTTTTGACTGACTTGATGCACATCCAGTTAGTATAATAATTGCCGCAATAAAAATTGACGTATAAATACAGACTTTGCTCATGTTTGTTCCTTTTGCGGGGATTGCGTCTATGTTTTAAAAAGATATACCAGCGATGTTGCTAGTTGAATTTTCAACACTACAAGGACACTTTGGAAGTGCCCATGATGCCGCTGCCTAACGAACCCTAACCTGCGATTTATAGTCCTGCGGCTTTTGCTGAACAGCCGTCCCATGTTGCTGAAATTCATCAAGGGGAATCTGCGTCGCCAGCATGCCGAAAGAGGTCACCGCCAGCAGGGCCAGAAAAGCCAGTCCCATGCCAATCCTTTTCCCAGGAGACACAGCATAATAACGAGCCTTCTCAGCGGCAGAACGTTTGGAAGAGCTATAAATTTGCAGACTTCCCATAATGATAATTAAGGCTATAATCGGTGACCAAGTCAAATAAAATAGTCCGACCGCTCCGATCAGGCCGATAATCCACAATTTGGGACTGATAACCCCAATAATTCGCCCACCGTCAAGGGGTGAAATCGGCAGTAGATTGAAGAGGTTAAGCAAGAAGCCAGTTGTTGCCAATGCATACCAGAAGGGGTTGCCGGTCACCATGCCGGCGCCGGCACAGCCGATTGCACCCAGAGTACCAAGTAAAGGGCCACCATAGGCCATCAGAGCTTCGGCAAAAGCATCTTTAGGCATCTGCTTCATACCGATAAAGGCCCCCATAAAGGGGATAAACATTGGTGCCGTCGCCTTGATGCCCAACATCCGCAGAGCCAGGACGTGTCCCATTTCATGTATAAACAGCAACGCGACAAAACCGACCGCAAAAGGCCATCCCCAGAACATGGCGTAGGCCCAGATGCTGATTAGCATGGTGATAAAGGTTTTGAACTTGCCTATCTGCAGGATCACTGCGAGGTATTTAAGCTTACCGAAAAGGAAAAAGAGCAGCAGGCCGATTAGTCCGAATTTACTCAGCAAACCCTTTTTCGCCGGTGGTGCCGGTGGCGAAATTGGCTCAAAGGTAAACTGAATATCATCTTTAGAATCTGACTGTGTATCACTCATTTATATATCCTGACTGCTCCAGAATAGCCAAAGGAAAATCCTGTTGTTCCGCTTGGCACTTGCAGAGATTTAGAGAATTCCTGGGTTTCTGTCGTGCTGCCACTCCAAGTCTTAGGTAAAGCAACTGTTTCCAGAACCCGCGAACTTTCATCAAGGAAGAACAAGTAGACATACATTTCCCTGATGTTGCCATAATTTATCTTGTAATGGTCACTAAGCTCTAACTGTCCCGAAATTTCAAAAACATCACCAGTATGAACATAACTATAGTCAACCAAGAGGGCAAAGGTCTGCCATGTATTCGCATAAGCCCCTCCTTCCTGTAAGGTCACCACAGGCACGGAACGAATGTGGTTACCACGATACATCATTGATGTATCGACACATCCTGATATAAGAAAGAGCAGGCACACAAGACCCAGACAGACAATTTTAGTTTTACCGACATTGATGACTCTCCTTTTCTTGTGTTTTAGTATAACATAACGTTCGTTTACCATGTGCTGTGGTTGGTAAAAAAAATTGGCCATAGAAGTACAACACCTTGACGTCACACAACAATCTATTATCAAGAGGAAATTGCTATAGCTGGCAGGTAGCCTTCGTTGGTTTGGTATGACCCTGGCTTTGCGGTAAAATAACTCCCCATGACATCTGTAATTATTATTCTCTATCTGGCCACCATCGCATTCAGCTTAGGTCTGCACTTCCTCAATATCCGCCACCTCAAACAGTACGGGCACAAGGTGCCACCAGGTTTCGAGACAGCTATCGACCCAGGCACTCTGATAAAAACCTCTGATTACACTCTCGCCAAAAGCCAGGTCTCGCTGGTACAGAGTCTCTTTGATAGTCTCTTGACCATGCTCTTTATTTTCGGCGGGCTCATGGTCTGGTACGACGAGTGGCTCTCTGGTTATAACCTGAACTTCATCATCGCTGGGCTCGCCTTTTTTCTACTCTTGTCGCTGGTCCAGACTGTGCTCGGTCTCCCCTTTGATCTCTACAACCATTTTAAGGTTGAAACCCGTTTCGGTTTCAACAATATGAGTTTCAAACTCTGGTGTGCTGATCAAATAAAATCACTATTGCTCTCAGCTCTATTCTTTGCCATCCTCGCCTCGGCAGCTTTCTGGTTGATCCAGGCGGCACCAGATAGCTGGTGGCTCTGGGTCTGGGCACTGATGGTTGCCTTCAGCCTACTGATGATGGTCATATCACCCTATGTGATTGAACCACTGTTCTTCAAATTTGAACCTCTTCAGGTTGAAGGACTTGAAGATGATATCCGTACAATGATGGCCAGGACCGGCCTGTCAGTGAGCAAAGTCTTACAGGTCGATGCCTCGAAACGAAGTGGGCATTCCAACGCCTACTTTACCGGCTTCGGTAAACAGAAACGCGTAGTGCTGTTCGACACCCTGCTTGAACAACTCAGCAAAGAGGAGATTCTAGCAGTACTGGCCCACGAACTCGGACACATGAAGAAGAAACATATCCTGAAACGCATGTTGTTGATGGCTCTGATCGCACTTTTCTACTGCTGGCTGGCGCATGCCCTGATCGGCTGGCAGGGTCTGCCGATGCTGGTTGGAATCGAAGCAGCCAGCTTTTACGCCCGGATAGTGATCTTGTTCTTCCTCTCCAGCATCCTCACTTTCCCACTGACGCCGCTGTTCAGCATCCTTTCACGCAAGGATGAATACGAAGCTGATCATTTCGCCGCTGAGCTGCATGGCAAGCCAGAAGATTTAGCGACGGCATTGATCCAGATGTCTAAGGAAAATCTCGCCAACCTCTATCCACACCCGACTTATGCACAGTTCTACTATTCTCATCCACCGGTGGTAGAACGGGTGCAGAATCTGCGAGAACTGGCGAACTCACAAGGCACACTTCCTTGATGAAGCGATCAGGACTCCCAGGTTGACAATTTAGACGCTGTAAGTATTTTTTTATACGTCTATTGTCGACAGTTTCTGCGTAATCGCTGAATGGACCAACGACTGAAGTTCATCGATGGCAAAGGGCTTCGCCAAAGAGCCATAAACATCCAGATCGGCCTGCTCACTCGCGGTGTCATCGGATATCTTGCCTGTCACAACCACGGCGACGGGCCTGCGCCCCTCTTCTATTGTCTGTAATTGACCGAGAAAGTCGAGGCCACTCATCTTCGGCATCTGCATATCGACCAGTACCAGATCAACCCTCTCATCACGAATGATCTGCAGCCCTTCACTGCCATCGTCGGTCACAATCACCTCGTAGCCTTGGCTGGTCAGAACCTGCATGATCAACTCACGAACATTCTGTTCGTCATCAACGACTAGAATCCGGCTACCCTGTTCAGGATTGACAAAGGATTTTGGATCTTCAACTTGCAGCGCCAAGACCTCCTCGCTGACATCGTTCATAGGCAAAGAGAAAGTAAAACTGCTACCAAAACCAACCTTACTGACGACGTCGATCCGGCCATTGTGATTTTTGGCAATCGTGTGGCAAACAGCAAGGCCCAAACCCGTTCCACGGACGGTCGCCTGCGGTGAACCAGAACGGGCATGCGCCCCCTTAGTCGAAAAGAAGGGAGTGAAAATCTTTTTGTACTTATCTTCTGGGATTCCACACCCAGAATCTGTCACCTTAACCCAGGCATGGCCTTCGCTCACACCACTACTGATGCGAACTTTTTTTTCAGGACAACCAATCATGGAATGATGCGCGTTGATTAAGAAATTAAGCACCACCTGACCGACCTGGGCATGATCCATCAGTAAATATGGAATATCGCCAAAGTCACATTCGATATCTACCCCATCGTTGATAAATTCACGCTTAACCAATGCATAACTTTCACGAATTGTCATATTCAGATCAGCTGGCAGCCTTTGAGAACTCCGCTGGGTCGAACAACTCAACAAGTTTTCCGTCAAGTCACGCGCACGTAATGAAGCGTTGTGAATCGTTTTAAAATAGGCCCTCGCAGACTCAGGGATACCCTCGAGTCGCGATCCCAACTCTGCATATCCGAGGACGCCGGTATGGATATTATTGAATTCATGTGCCACGCCACTTGCCATAGTACCGACGGCAGCCATTCGCTCGGCAAGAATCAACATCTCTTCAGAATGCTTCCGCTCAGTGATGTCCTCAATCAGCCCTTCAATATAACAATCAGTTGAATCCTCCTTGAGCAATCCATAGATCGACACCCAAATCGGCTCCTGTTGATCAATTGGTTTAAACTGCAAATCCCAATTGTTAACCTGTCGACTCACACGTAAGGTATCGATCAACTGCTGACGATCGTCATGATTGAAATAAAATCTAGTTATATTATGCTTCTTAAGTTCAGCAACAGTCGAGCAACCAAGCATCCGAGCAAATGCAAGGTTTGCATTGAGAATCTCGCCCTCCCAGCTGATACGGAAAACCCCAACTTTAAGACTTTCGACCAGTGAAGTGTATTCAGTTTCCTTGCGACGCAGATTCTCCTCCGCTTTTACCTGATCTTCGTGCGCTTGATCTAGCTCTACCATCAACCCATCAAAACGGCCTACCGTTTCACTAACTTCTTTAAACCAGCACCGAGATAAGATGTGATCTTTTTCGAGGTCAAAATCTCCAGCAGAAATATCTTCAGCATAGCGCTGCAGACCGATAATTGGCCGCGCAATGGAACGAGCAATAAAGAGAATCAAAATGCTTGCCAGCACCGAAATGGCAAAAGTTATCAGGTAGTTGTTGATCCTGTTCTGCTTAAGTGCACCCAGATAATCATCCTCTGGCAGGTACATACCGATTATCCAGGGCCACTGAGGGTCTGGGAAAGGCGTGAACATCGCCTGATAGTTTTCGCCATCCACTTCGAAACTAACGTATTCCGCTCGATCGAGCAGAATTTGACTCGTCTTGTCCTGCGCTATGCCTAGTGCCGAAAAAGCGGCGCGGCTGAGTTTGTCCTGAAACTCATCAATCTTCACTAGGCGCGAGTTGGCCTTGCCCCCTGCCTCATAAAATTTGATCTGCTCAACATCATGAAAGGCAACCACATCGCGATTCTGATTAAGCATAAAAGCATAACCATTATCACTAATGCGCAAATTAGATATAAAGGTCGAAAGTTGATCGATCTCTATATCAACGCCAACTATGCCACTCAACTTACCTTCCTGATTATATACCGGGCCACTGATGGTTATCCCAGGGTTTTGTGAGGTGTAGAAGATATAGGGATCGCTCCAGAAAATACCGTTTGCAGCCATTGCCCCTTGATACCAAGGGCGGACACGCGGGTCATAGATATCGGTCGTGTCAACTTCTTCGGCGACCAGATTGCGCTGGGCATCACGCCACACATAACGCACCTGTCGTTCGCCGTTTTCATGACTGATAATTTTGGTTCTGATGCCACCAGGCGAATATTTATCATTGCGACTGACAAAGAAGAAATCTCCCTCGGGCGTCCCAAGATAAATACCCGAGATATCAGGGGAGCTCACCAATTGTTCAAGAAAGTAATTCTCCAGCGCCTGCCCATTTTCCTGAACGAGGACCTGAGACCGCAACAAGCTCTTGGTCAACTCCGTTGCCCGCTGCGCCTTACTCAGATAATTCTGACTTTGTTCCATAGCATAGGAGGCAATATTCTCCATAATGGCATGAAAATGTTCTTCAAGAACCTGTTCAGAGGTAATTTGCGAAGACGTAGTAGTGAGGAAAAAGGTTCCCCAGATAACGGCAAGAAAGCTAAATAACAGAACTAGACGAATAGAAATTTTCATACTCTCCCCCATAAATAAAACAGGGTTATAATATGCAAAAAAGCTGCTAGCGTCAACCATAGAAGAGACCATTGTTGTAACAAACAAACTCAACGAAGAGGACTTACGACAGTTAACCAACGTAACCCACAGCAAGCGCCGTTATATGTCAAATCATATTCCCGCACACTTCGTGCCGATTAATTATCTTGACAATCACATATCGCGATCTTATATTCCGTGCATATACACACAATTGCTTGGTAAATTAATTCCAAGCCAAGGAGATTTAACATGAAAATCTGTTTCCCTGTTGTTGAAAATCAAGGATTTGAAAGCGAAGTTTACGGACATTTTGGTTCAGCACCCTTGTTTATTGTTGTCGACACCGCAACCAAGGGAATAAAGTCCCTGAACAATGGTGACGAGCATCATAAACATGGTGCCTGCCAGCCCATTAAAGCTCTTGGAGGACAAGAGATTGATGCCATTGTCGTCGGCGGTATTGGCGGCGGCGCCCTGATGGGTTTGAACCAAGCCGGTCTCGTTGTCTACCAGGCCCAGGGCATAACTATTGCTGACAACATTACCTGCCTTGCACAGGAAGAATTATCAATTCTGACTCCGGCTCAGACCTGTGGTGGACATGCACACGGCAATGGTGGGTGCCATCACTAAAGTTTACAAGGTAGGAACGAATCAATGGTCGAGCCAGGATAATCCCCGTGATTGTTCTGGCTTGGCAGTATGTTTGCCCCAGAAACCACGGAACTGCTGTTGCACCCTGAGGGGATTAGATACTTTTTCTTTAAATTGATGTACATTTTTGTTATTGCTTGCATGAAGCTCAACTCTAACCTCAAAGGAGCAACAATCACATGCCCAGCACACCACGCAAAATTTTGATCATCGGCGGAGTTGCCGCCGGCATGAAAGCCGCTTCCCGTTTGCGTCGCCTCGATCCCGAGGCAAAGATCACTGTCATTGAACGCGGCGTTCATCTTTCCTACGGGGCCTGCGCCCTACCCTATGTGCTCAGCGAAGAGATCGAAGAACTTGATGAAGTTCGTAAGACGGCAAACGGAACCGTGCGTGATGAAACCTTTTTCTCCATGGTCAAGGATGTTGAGGTTCTAACCTGCTGTGAAGCGCTCCGCATTGATCGGAAAAACCAACAGTTGGAAGTCCAGTTTCTAGGTGGAAATCAACAACAGCAACTCCCTTATGATGCTCTGGTCCTGGCTACTGGTAGCAGTCCCCTGATTCCACCTTTTCCTGGGAGAGATTTGGCCGGTGTCCGTGCATTAAAAGATATAGAAGATGCCGAGAACATCGCCAATCATGTTGCTTCTGGAGCACAGGCTGTGATTGTTGGCGGCGGACTGATTGGGCTAGAAATGGCCGAAGCACTCAAATCTCGGGGCATGAATGTCACCCTGCTGGAGATGCAAGACCAGGTACTGTCAGGAATTCTTGATAGCGACATGGCGGAACATATCCATAGGGAATTGCGCAACAAAGGGGTCAATCTGCGCCTCCAGGAACCGCTACAGGCCATTTGTGGAAAAGATGGTCATGTTCAGCAGGTGACAACTGAGAAAGCAAGCTATCCTGCGGACTTGGTCATTATGGCCCTGGGTGTTCAACCCAATATCGAACTGGCCAAAGAAGCCGGACTTGATATTGGCCTTAGTGGGGCAATTGCCGTCAACGAACAACTCCAAACCAGTGATCCGCTCATTTGGGCAGCTGGCGACTGCGTAGAAAGTCATCATTTACTAAACAAGCAACCGATGCACCTGCCACTCGGTTCGACTGCCAATAAACATGGTCGCATCGTCGCTGACGCCATCTGTGGTCGCCCCACCAGCTTTCCCGGCATCCTCGGCACCCTGCTGGTCAAGGTATTTGGTCTCAATGTCGGCCGCACTGGACTTTCAGCAGCTCAGGCACAAGCTAGCGGGTTTGATCCGGTCAGCATTCTTGCCCCGTCACCTGACCGGGTACATTCTATGCCGGAAGCACGCCCCATCCTCACCCGCCTGACCATCGACCGTAGCAGTCGAAAATTGCTTGGCGCACAGATAGTTGGCTCCGGCGAAGTAGCTAAACGAATTGATGTCGTTGCAACAGCATTGAGCTTTGGTGCAGATATCGATCAGCTGGCTCAAGTTGACCTTGGTTACGCTCCACCGTTCTCTGCAGCGATGGATCCGCTGCATCAAGCCGCCAACGCCTTGCGCAACAAACTTGACGGGTTGGCAAAAAGCCTCTCTCCGTTGCAACTTAAAAAACGGCTCAATACTGGTGAAGAGCTACTCCTGCTTGATGTCCGCTCTCCTGAGGAATACGCTGAAGTCCGCATTCCAGGTACGACCCTGCTGCCTCTAGGACAATTACGCGCCAAAGTCAGCGAACTGCCAAAAGACAAACTGATCGTCCCTCTTTGTAAAATCAGCCTGCGCGGCTACGAGGCAATCCGCATCCTTAAAGCAGCTGGCTTTGAGAAAGTTGCCTACCTCGAAGGAGGAGTACTTGGTTGGCCATATGAGTTGGAACGGAATTAGCCTATAATACGAGAGATTTTCAAACCAACGGGTAAAAGCGGCAAGGCCTTTGCTTGGCCATGATAACTGAAGGGGGATTGTACATAACCTGTAATATGGCTTTTTTCCGGATAGGCTCTACTTTTAACGACTGTTAAAAACAGGACGATTCTTGGCTATGAACCAAAATAGCGGGGAGGCTACATAACCCACGGCTGCGACAAAGGCGATGATGAGGGGCACGGTATAGTGATCACGATGGATTCCCAATGCCAAGAGGAAGAGAAACGCACCAAGAACAAGCACCCGCACAACTTTGGGGATTTTCGGCAGTATGGAACGGCCAAAGTGGGCGTAAGGCACACGGGAGACCATCAGCAGAGCAGTTACTGCAATGATTATCCCACTGGTCGTATCGTTGGCAATTAATACACAAGTGGTGCCCACCATCAGCGCGGCGGCGGGTGACGGCATCCCTGAGAAGGTGGTCACTCCCCCGAGGATCCCCTGCTTTCTCTTCTCGATGACAAAGCGAACCAGGCGATACACCGTCGCACCAACGTACACGCCCCCCATCAATATTCCTACCCACAGCTGTGTAAACGATGCGGCGGCAATCAGCCCCGTGGTGAGCCCAAAGCTCGTCCCGTCGGCCACATCGTCGAACAATTCCCCTTTTGGAGTGGAGCCCCACCGCTCTGCGGCACGCCCGTCGAAAAGGTCAAGAAACTGTCCCAAAAAAACCAGGCCGATGGCGTAGACTAGAGGATGACCGGTGAGAACCACCCAACAACCAGCGAGCCCGCAGAGCAAATTCATGATACTCAGAATGTTGGCATACCAGTAATTGGGGATGAGCTTGAAGATAGTAGAGCAAAACGCAAGGCCCGTGCAAATCCCTAAAAGCGGTAGAATAGTGCGGCCAAGGAACGGCAGCGGCCCATAGATCCAAACGACACCTATGACGATCAGAAGCACGACTACGAGAAACGTCTTGGCTTTACCAAACAGGTTCGCCGCTTTGACCTTTGTGAATCGCCTGGAGATCTGACCGGTAATATCGAAAGCCAGGAACAAAGACACCAGCACGGGGTCCAACCACCCTCGCCATACCATATAAATCAGCATGGGAGAGTACATCATTTTATCAGAGAAGGGATCAATCGACTCCCCCTCCACGGTTTGCAAGTCGCACTTGCGGGCGATATCGCCATCGGTGATATCGGTAATCATCCAGAAGGTGAAGAATAGAAAACAAAGCCGCGGATAGCCCATATGCAGAAACATTACGGAGATAAACCCCATGGGATATCGAGCCCGACTGATGGCGTTGGGGTGAAGCCAGGAGTGGCTGCGTACCCATGCGATCTGTTGGGGTGTTCGCAGAAATCGGAACACAGCAAAGCGCTCAGCGCCCAGCATCAGCAGAACAGGAATCGCTATCTCAATTAGGATAGAACTGTAGGGGCTCATAAGATTTACAAGTAAATTGTTAAGATTTGATCCTTGAGTCACAAATTCATATTACATTAGAATGGTTATGATGTCCCCAGATTACTATTTGTCTGGCTGAACGAATCTTGCACATTCTAACAAACTTCACTGTGGAACTACCGTGTCATCTATGAAATCAATGAAGGCGAAGTGCGAATCCTTGTTCTACGCATCGCACATCACAAGCAGATTTATCGTTAGCCTGTTGCCAAGACATCGCCGACATTTGTCGGGTTGCTTAATCTAACTGCGGCTTGAAACTGAGTTGTTTGCCCCAGTATTCATGTAACAGCAGCGAAAACAGAAGCACTGCACCACCGATGCTCAGCCTGGTCAAGTTGGCATCACGGTTCCAGATTAGCAGGTTGACAATAAGTCCAGCCGGAACCAAAGCATTGTTCATAATTGCCAAAGTGCCAGTATCTACCTTAGTTGCCCCCTTGTTCCAGAAAAAGTAGCCAAGTCCCGAGGCAATCAGTCCCAGGTATAGGAGGATTTCCCACTGTAACGAGGTTGTTGGTAACTTGGCTGGGTTGCCGAATAGAACCCAAGTGATGATGGTGACGACCAGGGCACCCAAATAGAAATAACCAAAAATGGCGCGCTGGGGAAGTTTCAGGTTTTCTCGCTCTAGAAGCACCTTGTAACCAACCTGGCCAATAGCAAAGCAGATATTTGCCCCCTGCACCACCAGAAAGCCGATAAGTATTTCACCGCTGATTGAACTGTAACGGATAATTGCTGCGCCAAGAACAGCAACCAGTGCAGTGACCAGATATCTGAAACTGAAACGACCCTGCATCAGGTCAAAAATCAGGGTTACATAAACAGGAGTCAAAATCGTAAATATCAGCACCTCTGGTACTGTCAACAGTAGAAACGATTGATAATAGAAAACATACATACAGCCAAGTTGTATGGCCCCCAGTGCCATCAATTTAGCCGCAAGGGCTCGCGGAACCCGATGTATAAAGGGAAGAAAAACTAGCGTTGCCAAGGCAACCCGGGTGAGTACAGAGAAATAAGCATCCACTTGCCCGGCCAAGTATACACCGATCAAACTGAAAGAAAATGCCCAGAGGAGTGTGACTGCAACGAGATATATCATGATAAATCCAGAATTTATTAGAGGTACAGTGAGCTGGAATAAAACAGATATCCGTCATCATGTCAACCCGATATTGCACAAGGTTTACAAGTCAACCGAGAAGCGCCCCAAGGAGTACCTACTGCATTTCTGACAATCAACTACCGACTACCTGAACACCCAATCCTGGATATCCCCAATTCACCGATAAACACTCATCATGACTTCCAATATCGAGAAGGACAATCTCCTTTTCAGATACCATAAGGGTCAGTGTAATTCTGTAGCTATAGGTAAGACTGATTGCGAAGAGTCCTTTAAGTTTTCCTGAGAGAGGATGAAGACCGAGCTGCGCATTAGAAGGGTCGACTTGCAGATCCTGGATGACTCTGGCAAACCGTGCCATAAGGTCTGGATGTTTACGAAAAAACTTACGTGCATAGCGGAGGAATTGATCTGGGGTCACAATTGTGTACACACTAATCCTCCGCATTCAAAGCGTGTATCAGGTCATCAGCCGTGGCGAACTTTTCTACCCGACCGGCTTTTACATCTTCCAGTGAATCACGCACACGCGCCAGATAAGCTTCATGCGCTTCTGCCACCAGGGCCTGATACCGTTCTTCCGTAAGTACCACATACTCAGGTTTATTATTGCGAATCACATGGACATCCCCCTTATCAAGGAGATCGTCCACCGCCTTCAGACCACGTCTTTTGATTTCTTGTGCAGGAATGGTATTCATAAGACCTCCTCAATAGACCGTATATGATACCTTATTAAGTACTTGTTTACATGCTTGATAATATACTGGAAGGGCTTTAGGATAGCAAGCAGACAATATTTATGAGTGGTCTTGGGACTTGTTTATGCGGTCGTTCAAGATTGCAACTTGACTGACATTAGAATGGGTTTTCGTCCGGAAACGGCCCTTTGCCGCAATCTCTGCGTCAATCTGCATATTTGCTTGTAAGGCGTAAAGCATTGCGCCTCCGCTAAAATCAATGAAGACGAAGTGCTAATCCTCGTCCTGCGCATCGTCCAACGCAATCAGATTTATCGTTAGCCTGTTTCTAAAACATTGCCGATATTTGTCAGTCAGATTGCTTTTTGAATTTAGAAGGTAAAGTTTGAATCCATTTGATGTTAATAGTATATTGCACACCCGCTTTATTCAGAAAAACTCCAGGAAGTTGTAACGACAGTGGAACTGACACTCAACCCAACCGGCCATCTGCTGATGGTCCAAGCTGCTGATTCTGACGTCTTTGAGCAGCGCTTCCCACTTATCACTCGTGCCTTTGCCGATTGTTCCGCCGCCGGTATCATCGCCCTGGCTGGTGGCAAAGCCTCAGCTGACTGGCCCCTTTCCTGGAACTACTGGCGCGATTTTGGGAGTCGTTATCTACTGCAACTCTGTCAAGTTCAAGCAATTCCCACACAGCGTGAGCCAATATCACCACTTGATGAAGCAACCCTTGCCACCCTTCACCTGAGCATCCCACCGATGCCAGGCGCAGAATACTCTAACCCTGAAGTACTGGCCGAGATCTGGAAAGACCTTGATCTTTGGGTCATTGCTGAGATTTCCCGTAATGCTGAAGGGCTGGCCGGTTTCCTGCACCACTATGCGCCGCTCTGGAGGCAGGTAGGCCGGGTCTGTTTCCATCTGGCCGAGAATCGCCAGGATCCCGACTTTCCCTTTGCTTTTATAGCAACATATATTCCCCGCCTGGGTCGTAACGCACGCGCCCAGCATCTCCCTTTGAGCCAGGCCCTGCGTGAATATGCTGGCGCTGACAATCGCCAGGCCCTGTTACGGTTGTTGGAGCCGGTCAACGCTGCAAGTAAGTGTTGCTCCTGGGTACAGGAGTTGCTGGAAAGCAGTGACCTCTATCATCCGTTAGCATGGAGCCCGGAAGAAGCTTACCTGTTTCTCAAAGATGTTCCCCTGCTTGAAGAGAGCGGACTGATTGTGCGGCTGCCTGATTGGTGGAAGAAACGCCAACGTCCCAAGGTACAGATTGCTATCGGCTCCAGGCTCGACAACAGTCTTTCAGCAAAGACATTACTTGATTTTCAAGTGCAGCTGTCTCTAGATGGCGAGCCACTTACAGAGGCTGAGATTGTAACCCTGACCGCAGCAGGTGAAGGACTTTCCATGCTTCGTGGCCAGTGGGTCGAAGTCAACCCGGAGAAGTTACAACAGGCTCTCGAACAATGGCAGGCGCTAAAAGCAGAAGCTGGAGAAGACGGTCTTTCGTTTATTGAAGGTATGCGGCTGTTAGCAGGAGCGCAACAGGATCTTTCTGGTCAAGACCCCTTACTGGAGGAGACTGGTTGGGCCTACGTTGAAGCAGGTGAGCAATTGCGTGAACTGCTGGTCGGATTGCGTGACCCGGTCCACCTGCAGGAAGTTCAGAACCTGACCGGTCTGCGGACCGAGTTGCGCCCCTATCAGCAAACCGGTCTCAATTGGCTCTGGTTCCTCTCGGAGCTTGGGCTTGGGGCCTGTCTGGCCGACGACATGGGGCTGGGCAAGACTATCCAGGTAATCGCCCTGTTGCTGGCCCAGCAGCAGCGTGTGCAAAAGCAGCCCCCCAGCCTGCTGGTGCTGCCAGCCTCGCTGTTGGCTAACTGGAAAAGTGAACTGCAACGTTTTGCTCCAAACATTAAGAACATCTGTCTGCATCCATCGGAAATTGAGCGAAGCCAACTGGAGATCATTGCCAGCGACCCTGAAAAAAATCTGGCGGGCATCGATGCAGTGCTGACGACCTATGGCATGCTGCAGCGTCAGAACTGGCTTAGGGAGCCAACCTGGAATCTGATCATTCTCGATGAGGCGCAGGCGATTAAAAATCCCTCCACGCAACAGACCAGAGCGGTGAAAGCCCTCAAGGGTCGGGCCAGGATCGCCCTGACCGGCACCCCGGTGGAGAATCGTCTCGCGGATCTCTGGTCGTTGTTCGATTTCATCAGTCCCGGCCTGCTCGGCTCAGCCAACCGCTTTAAACAGTTCGTCAGTTCGCTGGAAAAGAGCGAACATCCCTCCTATGCGCCGCTACGCAGTCTGGTGCAACCCTATATCCTGCGGCGACTCAAGACAGATCGGAACGTAATCAGTGATCTGCCCGACAAGGTTGAACTGGTGGCCTGGTGCGGACTCAGTCATTATCAGACACAGCTTTACGCTCAGGTTGTTAAGGATCTGAGTGTGGCACTTAAACAGCAGCATGAAGGGATCAAGCGGCGTGGTCTGATCCTTTCATCACTGATGCGTTTTAAGCAGATTTGCAACCACCCGGATCAAGCCTTGGGCGATGGCGACTTCAAAGCCGACCGGAGTGGCAAATTCGGTCGATTACGCGAGCTCGCCGAAGAAATTGCGGCACGCCAGGAGAAGCTGCTGGTCTTTACCCAATTTCGAGCCATGACAACTCCTTTGGCGACATTTCTTGGCCAGATATTTGCCCGCCCTGGCTTGGTTCTACATGGCGGAACCAGGGTTGCGGAGCGTAAAAAACTGGTTGATCGCTTCCAGCACGAAGATGGCCCGCCCTTTTTTGTTCTCTCCCTCAAGGCCGGAGGTACCGGGCTCAATCTTACTGCCGCCAGCCATGTCATTCATTTTGATCGTTGGTGGAATCCGGCGGTGGAGAATCAGGCGACCGACAGGGTTTTCCGCATCGGTCAGAAAAAGAATGTTGTGGTGCATAAGTTTGTCTGCCGGGGAACGGTGGAAGAAAAGATCGACGCTTTAATCACAGCCAAGAGCAATCTTGCGACTGAGCTGCTGGAAGGCGCAGAAACATTATTGACTGAGATGAATGACGAGGCACTGTTGAGTCTTGTCACCCTCGACATTGAAAAAGCTACACTATAATGAAGGATATTTTTACCATGCGTGATTACGGATGGGCACCTTATGTGCCGGTGGCGCAGCGGCGTGCAAAGGCACTCAAGCAAATGGCAAAGCTGAAGAAGAAAGGCCTGAACGTACAGCCGGTGGAACTGAGCGGTCGCGGTCGTAAAATTGCAACATCCTTCTGGGGCAAGGGATGGTGTGACCATATGGAGTCGTTCAGCGATTATGCCAACCGCCTGCCACGTGGACGAACTTATGTCAGAAATGGATCGGTATGCCATCTCGAAATCAAGAAGGGCCAAATCAAGGCGATTGTCAGCGGTTCAATGCTCTATAACGTCAAGATCAATATTGCCCAACTGAACCAGAATCGTTGGGTTATGGTCAAACGTGCATGCGCAGGCAAGATCGGTTCCCTGATAGATCTACTGCGAGGCAAAATGGATCAGGGCGTTATGGAGGTGGTTGCAGACCGCCAGGCCGGACTCTTCCCGCTCCCCGGAGAGATGAAGTTTACATGTGATTGTCCCGACTGGGCTGATATGTGCAAACACGTAGCAGCAGTGTTGTACGGGGTGGGAGCGAGGCTCGACAGCGATCCTGAAATGCTTTTTAAATTGCGTGGAGTAAATCATGAAGAGTTGGTCGATGTCTCTACAGCTGTTGCTGACGTAACCAGAAAAAGCAGCTCCCGTCGTCGACTTGCTGCAACTGGCATCGGTGATGTTTTTGGTATCGATCTGTCGACAAGCGTTGCAACATCAGAACCATCTCTTGCAACTACGGCAAAGCAAACAACTGATGAGTTATCGTCGGGGAGTCCCTTGCCTGAGAAGCTCACCGGTGACATCATCCGTGCCTGGCGCACAGGCCTCGGTGAAAACCAGTCCGAGTTCGCCTCACGTCTGAAGGTCAGCGCCGCTAGTATTTCCCAATGGGAACGGAAAGGAGAGAAAACTTTTACTGTACATAAGCGAACTCGTGCGGCTTTGCATAAGGCCTGGATATCAACTTCTCGATAATCGAAGTGAATACGATGCCTGACAAAAGAAATGAAATGCAATGAACTTGAGAGCATTGAAGATGAGTTCTGCTTTGAAATAGTCTATGCCTGTGAATCTGGCAGTCGTGCCTGGGGTTTTGAATCGCTGGACAGTGACTTTGATGTCCGGTTTATTTATGTTCACAGAACCGAATGGTATTTGTCTGTTGAGCACAACAGAGATGTGATTGAGCGCCCGATTTCTGATGATCTTGATGTTTGTGGCTGGGATCTTCGCAAAGCTCTTGGACTTATTAAAAAATCAAATCCGCCATTACTCGAATGGTTGAATTCCCCCATTATTTACATCGACAAACTTATTGCAAGCCAACACATCAAGAAGCTTGCGTATTCCGGACCAAACTGAGCCACCCGTTCCGATCCAAACTGAGCCACCTATTCTGGAGCAAAGTGTACCACTGATTCCGGTCCAAACAGTGCCATTTTTTCCCTAGCACCGGAATCTCTAGCGACGCTGGATAACCTGGTGTACAACCTTGGAAATTCTACTTTCCAGGAGGTACACCATTGGCAAACAAGATTGTTTTATCGTTCAGTCCATACTGCATGTAGCAGACCCATCCTTGTCAATGATCTCTTTAAAGGACTTTGCCATGCTCGCAAAAGCCGGATAAAAGCGAGATAGAATATCGTTGGCAATACTCTCGGCAACTTTGGTATTATAGGTATGTGAAGAGAGATTACGAGCCTTGATCATGTCCATCCAGACGTCGCCATCGTCGATCAATGCATTTTTGAAAGCGATACGCGTCGCATTCTTTGAACCGATAATACTGACAAAGCCCTGTTCTTCTAAATAGTCTTTCAGCACATTCCAGGCCAGTTCATGAGTAAACTCAAAGCCTTGAATCAAGCCTTGCTTCTCAAGTTGAGACAACTCTCTTTGCGCTGCCAAATCAACTGCTGAGGTTAATGTTTGCAAGGCTCGCAGATAATTGTCAAAGCGCTGTTGCCAACGGATATCTGAATTCATGACAAACTCCCGATTAAGTTTTAAAGTTGCCTTGTCTACGGATTCATTCAAACACATTTATAATTTCGCCAAAAAATATTCGACCAAGTGGGCTGAACAGTCTTTGACTTAATCAGCGTGTATCAGATTTTGTCCGCGGCCAATAGAGTCCATGATCCTGTGTGTTTTCTGTAGAATGCGTAGATACGATATTAAGCAAAGTTCAATTGACAACTCACCTCCCTACTTGTGGGAATAGCTTCCCCTCTGTAAGTTGAGAGTCTGAATTATTGGTAAATGTACGTCATCCCCGAATGGTTTTATCGGGGATCCATGTTTTAAGATCTGGATTCCCGATTACACCCTCGGGAATGACGATCTTTAATTGAAAGCTGAATAGTTACCTTCGCACTTTAAATGGCCGATACAGTGGATCTCCGACCAGAACCATTTTCCAAGAGACATAAGGCAGACTTAAAAAGTAAGCTTCCGCCAAAGTATAATAACCATCCGTGAGTAACTTGAAAAACATTTCAGGGATTGGGAACGCCTGGAGATAAGGTTCCCCTACTGGACCAAGGGTTGCTGTTATGCCATCCTCCAGCATACTTCTGCACCAATACCCTCCACTACCTTTCAGAGTTTGACACTCCTGGCTAGCGATATGGTAACCAACAGAGCCGGGATTCCAGTCAAAAGCATCGACATAAGTATACAGACTGTACCAGCCGCAATAAAGAGCCGCATCAGGAGCTTCTCCTGGTTGAAATAATTCTTTGACCTCATTCAGGACAACAGGCAGCAGCTGTTGTGATGACAAATGCTCAGCAGCAAGGTGAATTGAGTTGTCGTAAAAGCCTGAGCCTCCCTTTGGTGTTTTGTTTGGCTTCGGGCCTTTGGCATCAAAATAAGCTGTACCTTTCAACCCGGTTTTTTCCACTGCAACAGCGTCATCAATTATCCTTTTGACTATCTTAACCGACGGTCCATCAAGACGACTGACCATTATGGCTTCGCTCTTGGAGATAGAAAGTTTCTGGTTTCTGAAACCAATGAAAAAAGGGTTGGGCTGCCAGAATTTCAAGGGATAAGAGTCTTTCATTACCAGGGTAAGTTCCGAATCCACGGCCGCGCTGTAGTCTCTCTTCCTAAGCGACTTTATCTGTTTATCTATCTTTGAAATATTATCTTTTAATGACTGCGTATCTTTATCTTTTGAGCTTTTGGCGTTCTCAAGTTCTTTTTGAAAAACCTTCTTTTCGGCAACTAATTCCGCCAGCCGCTTCTTTTCCTCACCGCTAAGTTCTGGCGACCTCACCTTCAAAGGCACGCCATACATCGTCACCAGACAACGGATCGCTGGCCCTTC
>JAMONP010000014.1 GCA_027065695.1 Desulfuromonadales bacterium
GTACCTCGATTTCGCCACGGAGGTTGATATCGATTATATTATTTCCGAATATGCTTACAGTGGACTGCAGATACATTTCTGCCGGGCGCGAGTGACCAACTCGATCTTTCGTCACAATGTCGACGGCTTGAGATTCTCAACAGTCAACCTTTTGGCTGCGGGTAATCAAATGTATGATAACCAGCATGGCTTGCGTTACGAAGAGCGGCGCAGCAAGGTTAATCTGCATCATAATGATATCCGCGACAATGATGTCGGCATTTTTGTGGTCACCAAGTCGACAGATAATGCTCTTATTGAACAAAACAATATTGTTGATAATCGGCAATATAACGTCAAACTCGGTTGGCAACAGCCGGGCGATGTGACCCTGCCGCGCAACTGGTGGGGAACTGCGCAACCGCAGGCTATTAAAAAGACTTTTTTGGATCAGGATATTGATGGCAGTCTGGGGCGAGTTAGTGCTCCGCAGCCATTATCCAAGCCAATTGATATCCGTAATTGGCAGAAAGATTAAGGAGTTACATTATGACGCATTTCTTTTCAGCGACCCGTTTTTTCTCTTGTGTCGGTAAATTTGTGTTGCTGATCCTGCTGTTGACAGGTTTGGCTGTGCCCACGCTTCACGCCTGTGTCGGCAAAACCCTGCTGGTTGGTTCGCTGGGGGACCCACAGCAGCAGATTATGGCTCAGATGCTGTCGATTTTGATCAGTGAACGTACCGGAACATCAATCAAGATCGTACCTATGAAGAGTCATGCTGAAGCACACGACGCACTGTTGCGAGCTGATCTTGATATGTATGTCGAATATACCGGGGTTGGTCAGGTCACGCTCCTCAAGGATCAACCGATTGCTGATGCTGATGAACTCTACAAAGCAGTTAAGGAACGTTATAATCAGGAACTCAACTTGATCTGGTTGAAACCCTTCGGTTTCGCCGACGCTCGCATTGCGCCAGAAGGTACCGTGGCTGATGCGGCTCCAGTAGTTCGTAAAGATACGCTGAAAAAATTTCCTGCTTTGGCACGGTTGATTAATAAGTTAGGCGGAGCAATCGACAATTCTGCCATGGACAAGTTGGAAAAGGACAGTGCCTCCGGTAATTATAAAGAGGTCGCGCGCAAATTTCTCAAGGAGAACCGATTCATCTGATGTTATTTGTTACGGTTCTATAACCCAAAAAAATGTTTAACGCAGAGGCGCTAAGAACGCAGAGGAAAAGTTTTTATATCTCAGGAAAACGACCCAATCACAGTAATTATTCTCTGCGCCTCCGCGTCTTTGCGTTAGTTAATTGCTTAGTTATTGTTTCGCCTTTGTTTGGGTTATAAGTCCGATTTGTTGTGAGAGTAGAGAAATGACCCAGGTAGATCGCCGTACATTCATGCGCAACAGCATTCGCACCGCCCTGGCAATGGCTGCTGTCGGCAGCTTGCCGGTCATTGATCTCATGTCTGCCCCGGCACTGGCGGCAGAAATGCCATCACTTGCAGTCCGCAAAGGCAAAGACATCCAACAGTTGCTGCAGCAGGTTATCAGTGCGCTGGGTGGCATAGAGAGTTTTGTCAAGCCGGGTGATATTGTCGTGGTTAAGCCGAATATTGGTTGGGACCGCACTGTGGAACTGGCCGCAAATACTCACCCGCAAGTCGTCAAAGCCCTGGTGCAACTCTGTCTCGATGCCGGTGCGAAACAGGTCCGTATTTTTGATCGAACCTGTAACGATGAACGTCGTTGCTACACGCAGAGTGGCATTCGTGCTGTTGTTGAGGGGATCAAGTCTGACCGGGTCAGTCTCGAATATATTGATCGCCGCGCCTATCAGGAGCTGAAAATCAGTGGTGGCGTTGCCTTTGATCGCTGGAAATTTTACAAACCGGCCCTGGAGGCAGATCGACTGATCAATGTGCCGATTGCCAAACATCACTCAATCTCCAGGCTGACGCTGGGTATGAAAAATCTTATGGGCGTCATTGGTGGCAACCGCGGCCGTTTGCACCGTAATATAGCTGAATCCCTGGTCGATATTAACAGTGTCATCCACTCCGATCTGACTGTTATTGATGCGACGCGAATTCTGGTTGCCAATGGTCCTCAAGGTGGTCGCCTCGAAGATGTTCGCCATACGGAAACCCTGATCGCCTCAGCCGATATTGTCGCTGCCGATGCCTATGCCACAAGCCTGTTCAATCTCAAGCCGGAAGATATACCGACGATTGTTGCCGCAGCCAACAGAGGGCTTGGAGTCATGGATCTTAAGCAGGTGCGCAGGGTTTGAAACAATCATCCTGGACATGTGCCCGCAAAATCAGCCAGAGTTTCTGCCTGGCTGTCTTCCTCTGGCTGTTTTTGCAGACTGAATATCGCGGCATCGATCAGTTGCCATATCCAGTCAGTCTGCTCTTCCGCATAGACCCCCTGGCGGCGTTGGCTGATTTTATGGCTCCCGGTGCTTTCGGTTGGCAGTTTTTCTGGCCAGCTCTGCTTATTCTGCTACTGACAATCCTGTTCGGTCGCTTTTTCTGCGGCTGGATCTGTCCGCTTGGCAGCACCCTTGATGGCCTCGGTAAGGTGATTGGCCGCGGGCAGCGGGCTTTCTCGCCGGGTTGGCGGCGCGTCAAATACTACCTGTTGATCGCCATGGGCACGGCGACGCTCTTTGGTGTGCAGCTCCTTGGCTTGTTCGATCCTCTGGCAATCTTTCTGCGGTCACTGACCCTTGCGGTCTATCCAGCTTACAATTATGGCCTGAACCGGGTCTTTGATTTCTTCTACGACCACCAGGTCCCTTTGCTTTCGCCGTTGGTCAATAACTCTTACCCGGTTTTTCGTGATTACCTGATGGCTTTCCATCAGCCGGTTTTCGTTCTTGGGCTTTTCACCCTGTTGATTTTCCTGGCTATAGTTTTGCTGGAGAAGGTCGAGCAGCGCTTCTGGTGCAAAAACCTCTGTCCCTTGGGAGGGCTGCTCGGCCTCTGTTCGCGCTATGCTATTTTACAGCGTACCCCGCAAGGTCTTTGTGCCGATTGTCATGAGTGCGACAGCCTCTGTCGCTCAGGCGCAGCCAGAGAGCCGGGCCACATGCGTAGCGAGTGCCTGCTTTGTATGGATTGCACTGGTTATTGTCCAGAAGAAAAGGTGAAATTCGGTTTAAGGTCTGGCTCCGACAATAACCTCGGCATTGATCTGCAGCGTCGAGGCGTTTTGACTGCTATGGCCAGTGGCGTCATGATCGCGCCGACGGTGCGTATCGGTCCGCTGACCCACGAGCAGAACCCTTACCTAATCCGCCCGCCGGGAGCCGTGCCTGAGGCAGAATTTCTGCAGCGCTGTGTACGCTGCGCCGAATGTATGAAAGTCTGTATCGGCCGCACTCTACAGCCCGCCCTGTTCGAGGCCGGGCCGGTCGGTTTATGGACGCCGCTGGTGGTGCCGCGTATCGGTTACTGCGAGTACAATTGCACCCTGTGCGGCCAGGTTTGCCCGACCGGAGCGATCGCCCCGCTGAAGCTGCCCGAAAAGAAGAAGAACGTGATCGGTCTGGCTGTTATCAAGAAGGATCGTTGCCTGCCTTTTGCTAAAGGAATTGAATGCCTGGTCTGCGAAGAGCATTGTCCCACAGGTGAGAAAGCAATTGTCATGGAGGAAAAAGACGTGCTGGTTAATGGCGAGATGCGCCGCGTCAAATTTCCCAAAGTAATTAACCGGCTCTGCATCGGTTGCGGTATCTGCGAGACCAAGTGCCCGGTGGAAGGTGCCAGCGCTGTCCGTATCATTAACGAGGGTGAGAGCAGGCGTAAACGACCTGAACTGCTTGCCGGACCCTATGGGTAATTATCTATGCATCATTTCCTGAAAATTGTTTTTCTATTCCTTCTGGTTGGTAGTGCCTCGGCAGCTGTAGCTGCCGAGACAATTCAGATTAGTCATTTCTCTGCAGCTGGCTTGTCAGGCTGGTCCGGCAAAAGTTTTAACGGCGAAACTGAGTATCGGATCGTTGACGATGCTGGACAAAAAGTTCTGCAGGCCAAAAGTAGTGGTACTGCCTCAGGACTTGTTTTTGAGGTCGAATATGACCCTCAGGAGTATCCCCTCCTGTCCTGGCGCTGGAAGATTGCCAACACCATTGCCAAAGGCGACAGTCGGACTAAAGCTGGAGATGACTATGCCGCCCGCATCTATGTCGTCTTTCCGCACTGGTTTTTTCCGAAGACTAAAACGCTTAACTACATCTGGGCCAATCGTTTGCCTGAAGGATCTGTCCAGGCCAATGTTTATCTGAGTAACGCCGTAATGATTGCCGTGGATAGCGGCAATGAGAAGGTCGGTAGCTGGGTCACTGTGCGCCGTAATATAGTTGCTGATTATCGACGTGCTTTTGGCGAAGATCCACCAGAAGTTGGTGCGATTGCCATCATGACCGATACCGACAATACCGGCGAATCCGCAATTGCCTGGTATGGTGATATTCTGGTCAGCAAGGAATAAATAAATCCTTACTGCCGGACAATCCTGGTTTTGCCGTTATACTTAAACAGTAACTGTTCAACACGCTCTAAATTGTTTACCAAAACGTCTGTCATCCTCGAATGATTCTATCGGGGATCCATGATTCTAAAGTCTGGATTCCCGATTACACCCTCGAGAATGACAGTATTTTGTAATGCTGCACGGTTACATTAAACTTATACTCAGGTGTCTGCTTTTTTCGGAAGTTTCCTGAGGCAATGGAGGTTCTTATGTCACTAGTTAAAACTTGGTATACCCTTGAAGCTGCGTCGGACAAGTTTGGACTTCAGGCTGATAAGTTGACGGAGTGGGTCGAGGCAGGTCTGGTCAGAGTTGAGCGGGAAGGCGACGAGGTTGTGCGCGTAAATATCGATGATGTACGCATCGAAGTGGAAACAATGGTGAACCGATCTTAACCAGCTCTTGGAATGAGGATCATTCTCAGCAGCTACCGCCGCAATCGCAGCTCGGTTCCTCGCCTGTCAGCCAGCCATTGATGATTGCGCTGGCGCAGCCGACTCCAGCTTTCACTGTCAAGGCTTCAACTGGGCAGTTGCCTGCACAGGCGCCACATTCGATACAGGCGTCACGCTCGACAATGCGTGCCTTACGCTCCTCGATGACAAACACTCCGTGAGGACAGACCTCGGCACACATACCACAGCCGATACATTTCTCCACGTCCAGTTCCAGGGTCACTACATTTTCTAAATAACGTAAATTGGACATTGTTTCAGCCTCCTAAAATGCCGTAGCGATCCAGCAAAGCCCCCCAACCAGAAGCGCAGCGGCCTGCGCCGGAATGGCTTTACGCATCTCCTTCTCGACCCCGGAGGGAGAGGTGAAGGTCGAAGAGCCGGTAAAGTGCATGGCGCACCATGAGGAAACCGCGGAGACAGCCATAATCAGAGCCAGGGAGTTCAGCCAGTTGAGAGAGTCTCTCAAGAGAATGACTCCCAGAAAGCCGACGGCCAGGCCAGCAATTGCACCCTTTATGGCAAAAATCCGTCCCGGCAGCCAAGGTAGTAACAAGGGGGTCAGGACAGCCCCGGCCAAAAGGCCGAGCACTCCTGTCAGGATGGCTGCGCCACCACGATTGAACGCGGCTGTAAATGAGAAAATATGTATGCCGATGCCGCCGAGTATGAAGAGGACCAGGACACTCCACATGGTCTGACGCCACATGCTGACAAGTTCTACCGGTGTGAGGATCAGGCGCTCTTTGAAAGTGAATGATACCCGCCGCATTGCTGGCGTTGCGGTTTGCCCGTTTGCCAGAAATTGCGGCAAGTCACTGCTGCGGACCGGCCCGTAGACGACTTTGAAACCACAGGCCTTGCTGACCTTGTGAGCCGCAACTCCGGGTGCGCCAAGTTGCGGTACGATCAGGATGCGGTGATTGACCAGCTGTTGCAGCCTGGTCTTTTGCACCTGACGAACAATTTCGTCGGTTCCGAAAGTCCCCTTGCCAGCCGCACACCAGACATTGACCCCTTTGGTGTCAAGAACCAACAGCCAGGCATCATGGCCATGCATATCACGGCGCAGAATGTCAAAGGTCATCTTGTAGTTGGCTGTGACCAGGACCGGGCTATCACTTGATGGTGTACCGATTGCGTAGAGCCCCGCCGAGATACTGTAGCGTGTGCGCCCGAATCCCCAGCGCATCTGCCAGCGGCCGACAATATCTGTAGACGTCAGGCGTGTCGCAACTTGAGGAATTTGTCCAACCGGACTATCTAGCCAGCCACAGACAAAAGGCCAGAGTTTATAACCCGGCTGGTCGTCAATGATACTCGCACAGCAGGGTTCGGAGTTGTTTGCCGGAGAGCAGCAAGCGTCAGCCGCTGGTGGGCAGCAGGCAGCAGACTCTTCCTTGGGAGGAGGGCAACAGGAAGTTCCGTTCTTCGGTGGTGGACAGCAGTTGCCCGCTAGTGAGTTGTTGTTATTTGTGCTCATTTGTCCCCGGTTAGTTTGCTGCTAATTTGCGGCCACCGCATTCCTTGAGTTTGGCATGAGCATGACGCAGCATGCGCTCTGTCGTCTCCCAGTTGACGCATTTGTCGGTAATCGACACGCCGTAAGCCAGGTCCGTAAATTTTTCGGCCATCTTCTGGTTACCTTCTTCGAGGAAGCTCTCGATCATCAGTGAACCGATGTTACTGTTGCCACCTGCAACCTGGTCCATCACATCATTCATGACGCCCTCCTGACGGTTGTGGTCTTTGCGGGAGTTGGCATGGCTGCAATCAACCATGATGGAGGTTTTAATGTCAGCCTTGTTGAGCTTCTGTATGGTGGTCGCAATGTCTGCGGCCTTATAGTTCGGCTGGTTGTTGCCGCCGCGCAGCACGAGGTGTACGTCGGGGTTACCGGTGGTCCTAACAATGGAGATAAGTCCCTCGCGGTTGACGCCGATGAAGTTGTGCGAATGACAGGCGGCACCCATAGCGTCGATAGCTATTTGCAGGCTGCCGTCGGTACCGTTTTTAAAACCAACCGGAAAAGAGAGGCCGCTCGACATCTCGCGGTGGGTCTGGCTTTCGGTAGTACGGGCACCGATGGCTCCCCAGCTGATAGTGTCTGCCATATATTGCGGGGTGATCGGATCAAGCATTTCGGTTGCTACAGGCAACCCCATGGCTGTGATATTGAGCATCAGGCTGCGGGCAATGCCGAGGCCTTTGGATATCTGGTGCGTGCCGTCAAGGTCCGGATCGTTGATCAGACCCTTCCAGCCGATAGTGGTACGGGGCTTTTCAAAATAGACGCGCATCACCAGCAGCAGTTGATCCTTTAACTCGTCGTTGAGTTTCGCCAGGCGCTCAGCGTATTCCAGCGCGGCCTTCGGATCATGGATGGAACAGGGACCAACCACAACCATCATACGTGGATCGCGCGACCAGAGGATGTCCTGGATCTGCTCGCGGGCGCTGGCAACAAATTCTGCGGCGGTCGTTGAGAGAGGCATAACTTGTTTGAGATCAGCCGGGGCAATCAGCGGTGTCAAGCCGCTGATATTGAGATTGTTGGTTCTAACCATGGGGTGCTCCTGGAAACAGATGGATTTCTACAAAGTTCGCTATTATGTCCTCAAGATGCTGAGAAATCAACGTTTTTCCCTATAGCTGGTCAGAAAAGCTAGTCAGAAAATGGTTTGACTGACCTACCTGTGTTAGGCTATATAAAGCGCAATATAAATACTCATTATTGTTGCTGTTTCAACAATATCATGCGAGGTGGATATGCAAGTTTTCTGGTCGGCTCTTTATCAGGTGGTCAGCCTGGTTTTTCAGGTTTATATTTTTATTGTGATTGCCCGGGCCCTGATCTCCTGGGTGAGCCCCGATCCATCCAACCCGATTGTGCGCTTTCTTTACAATGTCACGGAACCGGTCCTGGCGCGCATGAGACGCTATCTGCCGCTACAGTTCAGTGGTATCGATCTCTCGCCAATTGCATTGTTGCTTGCCCTGTCGGTTATCGAGCAAATTCTTCTACGGACCATTGCTCAGCTCAGTCGTGGGTTCTGAGGTAGCTATGCGAATCAGTCCGATTGATATTCAACAGCAACAGTTTAAATCACGGCTTATGGGCTACGACAAAGCCGGTGTTGACCAGTTCCTTGAGCTTCTGGCTGAAGAACTGGAACATCTGGTTCGCAATAATCAGGATCTTCAGGAGGAACTTGCCCGCACTAACGCAATTCTGACGGAAATGCGCGATCGTGAAGAGACTCTCAAAGAAACTCTGATAAGCACTCAAAAGATTACCGAGACGCTGAAGTCGACAGCCCGTCGCGAGGTAGATGTCTTGATGGCTGAGGCTGAGATCAAGGCTGAGCGCTTGATGCATAACGCTGAAGAGCGCCGCCTGCAGTTGATCAAAGAGGTGCAGGAGGTTAAGCGGCAGAAAGTTGATTTCGAAATCAGCCTGCGTGGCTTGCTGGAGAAGCATATCCGCATGCTTGATCTGAATGTTGTGGCTATTGAACAACAGGATGCTGATGCCAGGATGCTTGAAGAGCCGTTGCCGTTTATCAAGCAGGCTGATCCGTGTGTCGAAGAAGCTACCGCGAAAGCTGTCGATTATTCAGATACGCCCATTGAAGAAGCTGAATTCGATGATTCACAGCAAGTTGATTCAGATGAAGAGGCCCAGGTTAACTCGTTTGTTGACACTAACGCCCTGGAGCTCTCGCTGGATTTTGATACGGATGAAGATAATGGTGAGGAGGACCTCCTTAAGTGAACCTGCCCTGCCTGCGGCAAACCGACGCAGGTGTTGAAGTCTTTCTCTATGTCCAACCTCGTGCCAGCCGGAACAAAGTCGTAGGCCTGCAAGACGATAAGCTCAAGGTTGCTCTGACAGCCCCGCCGGTTGATGGTGCCGCCAACAAAGCCTGCTGTGTTTTTCTTGCCAAGCTTTGTGGTCTGCCCAAGAGCTGTGTTACGCTGGTCTCCGGTGGAACATCCCGCCATAAACGTCTTTTGCTTGAGGATGTCAATGTTCTGGAAATCGATTCTTTACTTAAGAATCTTCTGAGGGGTTGACATATGCCGGTAAAGTCATTAAGTTACCGACGAATTTATCAGCGAGGTAAGTCCTATGCCAATGTACGAATATAAATGTAAGGATTGTGGCCTGGTTTTCGAGGCCCGCCAGAAGTTTTCCGATGCGCCTCTGACTGTATGCCAGGAGTGTGGCGGACAAGTAACGAAACTGATTTCTCAAGCCGGGTTCGCTCTCAAGGGCAGCGGCTGGTACGATCAGGGTTATGGCAATAAGCCGGCGGCCTGCGCTGCGGTAGACAACGGCGGTGGTTGTGCCGGTTGTCCGAAAGCGGCCAACGAATAGAGACATGATAATATGCGTAAAAATTGGCCGGAATGAAAATTCCGGCTAATTTTTTTTAAACCCTGAGGGACACCCCTGGAAGTGTCCCCTGTTATGTAAACTTCTTCTGCTTACTTGCCCACCATAGCTTCCTTCGCTACAATCAAACCTCCAGAAGCCTGTCCGATAATGGATTGTCGGACAGACTCCTGATGTTCATGTCACGAAGTTTAACTTCTTGAGGAACTCGAATGCCAGAAAAACACCCATCTCTCCCAGAACTCGGCTGGGGACATTTTTTCCAACAACAGTTAAGTCTGGAGGAGTGGGAAACCACCACCCCGGTACGGGTCTTTGCTCTCAATCGTCATCTGGTTGATGGTGTGGGTGAGCATGGCCGACAGCAGTTTGCCCTACCTCACGCCTGGCTGCGCTATGCGGTGGCGGAACTGCCTACAGTGGGTGATTGGCTGCTGCTTGATGACGATGGTCAGCCACTACGTCTTCTGCAACGGAGCAGCCTGTTTAAACGCATGGCCTCCGGGCGTGACGCCCGGGTACAGTTGATGGCAGCAAATATCGATACCCTGTTTATTGTCACTTCATGTAATCAGGAGTTCAGCCTTTCCCGTCTGGAACGTTATCTGGCCCTGGCTCTGGATGCCGGGGTTGAACCTGTGATCATTCTGACCAAGGTTGACCTGATCGAAAGTGCCGAAGAATTCTGTGCCCAGGCCAGAGCTCTGCGGCCTGGTTTGGCAATTGAGTCGGTCAATGCCAAGAATGCTTGTGTTATCAATATCTTGCGACCATGGTGCACGGCCGGGAAAACCGTGGCTCTGGTTGGCTCAAGCGGGGTTGGTAAATCGACTCTGGTTAATGCTTTAAGCTCTGCAGCGGTGCAGGTAGTTGGCGCTACCCGCGAAAAAGATGCCAAAGGTCGTCATACGACCACTGCCCGTTCATTGCATCTGCTGCCCGGAGGTGGTCTGTTGCTCGACAGCCCAGGGATGCGTGAACTGCAATTGAGTGACTGTGAAGAAGGGGTCGCCACACTCTTTGAGGAGATTGAGACGGTGGCTCGCAGCTGTCGTTTCAATGACTGTCGTCATCTGGGAGAAGTCGGCTGTGCTGTGGCAGTTGCCGCCGAGCGCGACGAACTGGATCCCCGTCGGTTGGCCAATTATCTCAAACTAAAAGCAGAGCAAGAACGTGCGGATGAAACCCTGGTAGAGAAACGTCGCAAGGATAAGAGTTTAGGTAAGATGTATAAGAGAGTGCAGGGTCAGATGCGGCAGGAGAAAGAGTAAGCTAAAAAAGGCCGACAACAAAAATGTTGTCGGCCTGAAAAATATAGCGTTTTGCAGAAGGTGTTCTGTGTTGTTAACGACCAGCGCGCTTCGAAGCTTTGAGCGGGTTGACCTTGACTTCATCAATCTTGACTTCGACTTTACGGTGGGTTGCAAAGTTACACAGGCCCTTCTTCCATTTCTGTGTGGGTGAGGGTGCATTGCTGCATACCGGACCGATGGTGCCCTCAACTATATGATCGCAACCTTCGCACATTTCGATAACGTTCTGGCAGCTGTTGCCTTCATAAACGCAACCATTTTTACTCCAGAAGGTACATTCTGTACCGAGAAGAACTGTTTGACACTGCATGGGGTACTCCTTTATTTTACGCTTGTTCTGAGAGATCGCCGACTGATTACACGGATGGCTAATCTCCTGATTTCCGAAAAAGAATTTCTACCCCCTTTTGCTGATGTCTGTCAACCCTAAAAGCAGAGACTATTGACCATTGACCGGGTTTTTCCTGTTCGTTAGCGTTTATCCGGAAAAATCTAATCAACACATTTAAGACAAATTGGCCGCAGTGAAAATCTGTAAGGGCAAAAGCTATAAGCTCTTGGGTTTTCTTCTAACTACAGATTTTGACAGATTTTCACCGCGGCTAAACAGGTTTTATGGTTTTAGAAATTAAACGAAATGAATAATCAAAAGACCAAAAATAAAAATGAATGGGACGCCATCTGCCGCAGGTGTGCCCGCTGCTGCTACGAAAAAATAGATTTCGAAGGCAACATTTACTACACAGATGTTCCCTGTGAATTTCTCGATCTCGAAACAAATCTCTGCCGTGTCTACCCCGAACGCGCAAGCAAACGCCCCGGCTGCGTTCACCTGACGCCGGAGAATACCAAAAAAGGTTTTCTCCCGGCAGATTGCCCGTATGTTGCTGGTATCAAAAACTACATGGCACCGAGTCTGGGGGACGATAGCGAGTTGGATGATATATGATAGACTTTTGGACCGGTAATTAGCGATCAGTGCTCAGAAGAAACCATTGGTCAAGCAACTGATCACCCATTGCGGAGCAAATATAATGAACCAAATCAAGTTCGGTACTTCCGGGTGGCGCGGCATCCTCGCCGAAGACTTCACCCTGAAAAATGTCCGTATTGTCACTCAGGCGATTGCTGATTTCTTGCGTACAGAAAAATGTAGCGAGCAAGGCCTGGTGATCGGTCACGACAGCCGTTTTATGGGTGAGCTTTTCGTTCGGGAAACAGCGCGCGTTCTTGCTGGTGCAGGGGTGCCGTCTTTTATCTGTAAGCATGACACCCCAACGCCGGTTATCGCCTACGAAATCATGCGTCGCGGTACCGCAGGTGCTATCAATTTTACCGCAAGTCATAATCCTTACGAATATAACGGCATTAAATTTTCGACGGCCTGGGGCGGCCCGGCTCTGCCGGAAGTGACTGCCGAGATCGAGCGCCTGGCCAATGCCATGCTTGGTGAAGCCTGCTATCACGACAGGTCTCTTGATCAGACGGTGCGTACCGGTCTGGTTGAAGAAATCGATCCTATGCCTGATTACCTGGCAGACTTGCGCGGCAAAGTCGACCTCGAAGCCATTGGCAAGTCGGGAATGACGGTGGTCTTTGATCCGATGTACGGGGCTGGTCGTGGTTATGTCGACAGCCTGCTGGTTGAATCAGGCCTGCTGGTACAGACAATCAACGGCGCACGAGACCCATACTTCGGTGGCATGCCACCCGATCCGTCGCCCGCGCACCTCAACGATCTTGTTGCCATGGTCAAAGCGGACAAGCAGATAGCACTCGGGCTGGCTACCGACGGTGATGCTGATCGTTACGGTATTGTCGATGCTGATGGCACCTTCATCGAGCCGAATTACATTCTCGCGCTACTCTACGATTACCTGCTCAGAAGGAAAGGCGAAACCGGCGATGCCTCCCGATCTGTTGCCACATCTCATTTTATTGATGCCGTAGCGGCCCACCATGGCTATGCCGTACGCGAGACTCCGGTGGGCTTTAAATACATCGGCGAATTTATCCGTGATAATCAGATTGTTATCGGTGGCGAAGAGAGCGCCGGTTTGAGCCTGCGTGGCCATGTTCCGGATAAAGATGGCGTACTTGCCTGCCTGCTGGTCGCTGAAATGGTGGCGGTAGAGGGCAAGACTCTGCGCCAATTGCTGGCAGACCTTTACGATCGCGTCGGCGAGTTTCATACGGCACGCACAAACCTGCGGCTCTCTATGGAACTCTCTGCAAAAATCGACGATAAACTGGCCTCGCCACCTGATCGTCTGGCTGGGCAACAAGTGCAAGAGCTGATTACAACTGATGGCGTCAAGATGGTTTTGGCTGATGGCTCCTGGGCTCTGTTTCGCAAATCGGGGACGGAACCTGTGGTGAGGGTTTATACCGAAGCGGGGAGTGCTGAGAAGTTGGTGCGTTTGACCGACGCGGCGGTTGGTTTTGTGGAAAATTAATCACTCTAAAAAAATCTCTTGACAAACATCGTTTGACGGTTTAGTTTTCCCTCATTGTTTTAGGTTAATTTGTTATTTAATACTTGTAAAAAGCCAAACCTTTTGTGAGGGAGGGGCGGAAAGCCACGGGTCTTGAGCACACTTAAAGACAGCCGGGTTGTCAAGGACCACCTTTGACGACTCGGCTTTTTTGCGTCTTAGGCTGGTATTTGCTTACATTTTTTTGTTATTGCTGCAGGAGGGGGTCTTGCTTCAGTTCTATTATATCATCATTACCACAGCTCTATGGGTTTGTCTGGTCTCCATTGCTCAGGCCGATCAGGAAAAGTCAGTTGCGGATTCCCCTGTAAATTCTGAAATAATACCTAATATCATACAGCAATTACAGAAATACCAATTCCTGGAGGGAGGGGATTTGAAACTCCCCCGCGTATGTTGATGCAATGCAATGGAGTAGATGGAGGGGCATGCAATGGTGGGCCACGGAGGGGCACCCATCATGAAAATGGAGGGGTTTTTATGTGATGTTATGGAGGGGCGCGGGGGAGTTTTATCCCCATGTGATTTAATGTGATGTTGTTTGGCCCGCCGTAATGGCGGGCCTTTTTTTTAAGTCAAAAGCAATATTAGCCGCGGTGAAAATCTGTCAAGGTTTGTTGTTAGAAGAAAACCCAAGAGCTTATAGCTTTTGTCCTTACAGATTTTTACAGATTCTGACCGCGGCTAAACAAAAGGTTTTGCTTTCAAGTGATTTCCGCATACTCCAGAAAGGTCTTCTCAGGTGAAAATATCCTCTGTCCATTGAGCAGCTCATTAATCTCCGGTGCATTGAAATAACGTGCCTGCAGCGCACGTCCCTCCTGCATCCAGAAGCCGAATTGCGGGATGAAACTGCTGCGCTTGATGGTGTGATCAACTGTTCGGCCGGCGATGACCAGAATGTTGCGCTCACCGCTGTCGAACGAGTCGGTCAAATAAGCCGCCAAACGGTGAAACTGGCGCCAGGTGTTGATGTCAGCGATGCGACGGTGCGGATATGCGGATGTAACAATGTCCGGTATAAAGTCGAAGATGGAGACTTCAAGCAAGGTGTCAGGATCGTGACTTTCAGGGCTCAGACGCTTGCTGAAATGGAAAGTGGTTGGATCAAGCAGTTTATCGATCGACGTTGGTTCTTTGGTGATGTCGGTGAGATTGTGTTGATAATGTTGGGCAAACTCAAGATTCAGGCGATAAACCTTGCCTTGGCTGGCATCCCGCAAGGGTTCACCATCAACCAGTCGTTCGATATCCAGATGCAGGTGAGGGTGGTCGTGTTCATCGGTGTGTTTGCGTAACAGGTATTTGTAGGGGATTTCGATTTTTAGCCCACCGGGTCCGCGGAACAGAGTGACCAGGGTCGCGGCACGCTGGTAGAGGACCAGATAGGGCATCAGCAGGCGATGTAGCATGCCGCAGCAGGGAGCGACTTTGCCGTGAACGCGTTCGACGTAGCCGATGCCACTCTCCTCGGTTCCACCAACATGACTGCCGCCAAGGATAACCAGGTCGTGGCCATGGTTTGATGCCGAGATCAGACGGGTTGGATCAATCAGAGCGCCGACTCGTCCAAGGTTGAAGACCGGACAGTCGTAAACATAGCCGAACAGGCTCTTCTTTATCTTCTGGCTCTCATCCGAGCACTGCCATACCACCGGCAAGGTTCCGGAAAAATTGTGATCGTCAGTGAACGAACGCATCCGTCCAAACAGGTCCATCAGTCCCATGGGGGGCTGATCGATAAATGTTTCAACAGGGGGAGAGATCGGCATGGTTTGTCTCCTCAATGGTGATATTTAATGAAGGTTGTTAATATAACATTGTTTTATAATAATCGTGAAGAATTTTGAAAGGTGCGCTACAAGCAACGCGGTTTTGAGATATTTGTGAGATGCGTGTGTTACAGTCAGAAAAGTTTTGTTCTAACCGACTGCAAGTGGAACTGCGAGAGCTTTTAATTTGACATAATAGTCTTTAATTGACTATAACTTACATTGTTTTGTTCTGTAGATTTTTAAGAGTTTTTTCGGTTTTCAGGAGGATTCCAATGAAAAGAAACAATTTTTTTCTGGTTGCACTAATGGCGGTTTTTGTCATGTCCGGTTGTGCTCGTTATAAAGATTATGCCGCTGGCACAGTGCTCGCTATTGACGATTCAAGTGCCGGTGTGGTTGAGATTACAGACGTTACTGTTTCGGCTACTGTAGACGATGGCCCGGAGATCACCGAATATATTATTGGTGCGGGCGATGTCCTCTCTGTTTATGTACCCGGCATGGTTGAGCGTACGGCTCGAGTCAGTCTCGGTAACGATATTGGTGGCTTCCGTGTTAATACGGATGGCACCATCTTCCTACCACATGTCGGCGGTGTTCACGTCGCCGGTCTTTCGGTATCTAAGCTTCAAGGAAAACTTGTCAATATCTTCAAGGCCTATATCAAAAATCCAATTCTTACGGTCGAGATTATAGAGTTCAAGTCCCAACCTCTCTACCTGCTCGGCCAGTTTAATCAACCAGGTGTTTTTTATCTTGATCGTCCCACCGAATTGTTGCACGGACTTGCTCTTGGCGGCGGTCTCAACTCCTCCGCGAACATGCGCGGTGCTCGTCTGGTGCGCAATGATCGCATCCAGCCGGTTGATATCTACGAGCTTTTGCACAAAAACGATCTTACCCAGAATATCCAGTTGCGTTCTGGTGATACTCTCTATGTTCCAGGTAATGAAGACTTGCGAGTCTTCGTCTTCGGCGCAGTCAGCAATGCTGGCGTGGTACCGATGGTCAACGGTCGCATCGATCTGATTCAAGCATTGACTCAGGCCGGTATTGATCAGAAACCTTACAATAACGAGCAGATCCGCATAATCCGCTCCCTTTCGACGACCAAAGGTCAGTTGATGGTCGTCGACCTTGGCAAGGTCGTGAATGGTATGGCTATGCCGATGCCACTGATGGATGGCGACATCGTCTATGTACCGAAAACACCCATGGGTGGCTGGAACGAGGCAATCGAGGAGATTCTGCCAAGTCTGCAGCTTCTAGGTGCAATTTTGAATCCTTTCGTGCAGATCAATTATCTTAAAGACAATTAACTGAAAACCAGGGACGAGGAGGTCAAGGGCTTAACCTTGGGCCTTGAATCTTGAACCTTGAACCTTGAACCTGTAAAGGTTCTCGCGTCCCGCGTAACGGATCATTATGCCCAACGAAAAGCACCCTCAATACGCTGTCGGTCTAGAAAAAGAAGTCCACTTAACCGATTACATCAACGTTGTCCTGCGGCGCTGGAAGATCGTGCTGCTGGTTTTCCTGCTGGTATTCATCGGCGTTACCGTTAAAACCTTCCTGACTCAACCGGTCTTTGAGGCCTACGCAACTCTCGAAGTGCGCAAGGCGCAGAAGGGCGGCATGCTGAAAGAACTTGGCATGACGGAAGAGAATTCACTCAC
>JAMONP010000015.1 GCA_027065695.1 Desulfuromonadales bacterium
GAAACTTCAACAACAAACCTTTTCGCCAAGCGAAATAAGTATTAGGAGCAACGCCATGAAAAACGCAGCCAACATCATCAATACTGTAAAAGCCAGTTACACAATTACCATCATGAGCGTGCTCGGCGTCTTCGCCTTTGTCTCTGCCACCCTGATCGCCTGGCCGGCACTGTCCTACCTCGGTGCCAAGATGTTTAACTGATAAATAAGCGAAAAAACCAGGTTTAACTCTGGTTCTGAAATAGAAAAACAGAAAAGGCTACCCTCCTCCAAGGGTGGCCTTAGTCGTTTTTTAACCCGGCACCACTTTCTTGTAGCAACGGAGTTGCATGGTTCAACAGGCAAACACTCCCTCTGACAACATAATGTCAGTAGGAATACAGGACTCGCAAGCGTTTCTGTCGTTGACTTGCTGGCACTCCGTTCTGACGGTCTGTCTTTTAAAACAAAAAACCCCACAGCCAGGAGGCGGACTGTGGGGCAATGGGTTATAGGTTCTCTTCGCTGGTAAGTCGAAGAAGTACATTCCCTTGTAGATATCTTACTAAAACCGTCAGGGTTGTCAAGGTAAATTCACAAGAATCTAGCTGCTTGTGTTATTTATAAAGGTAGCAGTTTGTATAAAATATCCATCCGGAGCTTCCGCTTGGATTCCGAATAGGGATTGTTGCCTGACAGCTTATGCCACGCCACCTGAAGATATATGTCATTTATGACACCGTGAACCTCTGCCAGGATTTGCACGGCTGGTTGAGCCGGACCGGTCACGAAGTGACTTGCAGCCCTGCCAAACGAACACTGATTCATACCCTTCTGGAATATCAACCAAACCTGATCATCTTTGGCATAAGCCATTATGCTGACGAAGGGATGGAGCTCTACAGGAGACTTAACAACCATCGTCAATTGCGCCAGGTTCCGTTGATTGTTGTCAGCGATGATGCCAGCCTTGAATACGAGATGCTTGATGCTTTTGATTTTCAAGTCTACCCCTTTGATCGTGAGCGGCTGTCTATCGCTCTGAAGCGTTTGTCCGGCAACCGCAAATATCTGTCAGGGCTCTCTTTTGATGAGCATGAGCTGACGGCACTCAAAGGCTTTTTACTCGAGCACAGCGGCCTACACTTCAGTCAACACAATCACCGAATTCTGGAGCGGGGACTGAGGCGACGCATTCAGGCCCTGCGTATGGAATCTTTGTCAGCCTATCTAAATTATCTGACAGCAACTTCCGAAAACTATGATGAAATCAACAAGCTGCTCGGTCTACTGACAGTTGGTGAGACCTCGTTCTTCCGTTACCGCTCTCATCGGCAGGCGCTCATTCAGTACGTAACCCCACGACTCCTGGAACAGAACAAACCTCATGGTAAGCTGCGTATCTGGTCGGCGGGCTGTTCCACTGGAGAGGAGCCATATTCTCTGGCGATCCTGCTGCTTGAGCATTTTCCTGAACTGGTTGGCTGGGACGTGCAGATCTTGGCGACTGATATCAACAAGTGTGCATTGCGTCAGGCTCGTGAGGGTACTTATGGTGAGCGCTCGTTGCGCATGGTTGAGGATTCATTGCGGGAACGTTATTTTCAGAAGGTGGGAAACCTTTTCCAGATTTCCCCCCAAGCACGACATATGGTGCGGTTTGATTATCTCAACTTGCAGACAGACCCTTTTCCTGCAGGGAACAATGCGACGGGAGAGATCGACCTCTTGTTTTGTCGTAATGTGTTGATCTACTTTAAGCACGAAACAATTCGGAAGATCGTTGCCAAATTCAGCCAGGCTCTGAGGCCGCAAGGATTCCTCTTTATGGGGCATTCCGAGACGATGCAGAATGTTTCTGACCGCTTTCAGCGTCAGTACCAGAACAATGCGTTCTTTTACCAACTAAAGGAAGATGGTGCTGTGGCGACAAAGAGCGTGACATCCAAGGTGTTATCAAGGCGCGTTCGGTCAACTGAAGCGGTTGTTCGGACACCCGCAAAAGCACGGAGGAAGTCGACCGTGACAGCTGCTGTGTCACGCAAGAAGGCTCCGACTCAAGACAAAAAAAAGCTTCTACGTGATCCAGAACAACTCTATCGCGAGGCTTTAACAGCCTTTGATCATGAGAAGTTTGCAGAAGCAGGCAAACTGTTTGAGCTGCTCCTGGAACAGCAACCAACCAACCCGAAAGCTCTGATTGGTAAAGGTTTGCTGATGGCCAACCTGGGAGAATATAACGATGCCCGGCTCTGCTGTGCCAGAGCGATCAAAGAAGATGACCTGTTGCCGGAGGCCTACCTGTTGCGTGGTCTGATTCTCGACATGGAGGGACTACACGAGCGTGCCCTGGTGGAATATCAGAAGATCTTGTGGCTCAATCCTGCATTCGTCATGGCTCATTATCTCTCTGCAAAAGTTTATGACCGCTTGGCTGATACAGATAAAAGACAGCGGTCACTGCGGAATACAGTTCGTACCCTTGAACAGGCTGCGGATCAATCTCTCATCCCTTTCTCAGGTGGGCTCTCGCGAGGCGTTTTCCTCGAAATCGCACATCGTGAATTGGCTGAAATTGCCAATTCCTGAAGTATCCTATACTCCATTATTATCGTCCCTTGCCGTACAGTCTTCTTAAAAGGGTTTGTTTAACAGTGTTTGTTAATGATTTATCTAACATTAATCATGGATAAGTTGATATTTAGAAAAACCTTTAAAAACTGTTAATTTGGCTTTGTTTGACAAAATTGAAACATCGTTATAATCTACAAATAACTATATGTTTTGTGAGGTTTTTGAGAAATTTGTTTTGGCGTGTCATTAAGGAGTTGGTCGCTCATGCATGAAAACCAAGGTTACGAAATCGATCAAATCCTGCAAGAGATGCGTACTGATTATTGGCGGAACCTGGAAGCTGCGGAAGAGGGTGTCGGAGGCTCCAAGACCGAGTATCTGATCATTTGTTGTGACAATAGTCGCTACGGCTTACTGGCAGAAAACTGTCGTGAAGTTCTCAAGTTGCCACATCTGGTTCGTGTGCCCAGACTACCGGAATACCTTCGTGGAATTTTCAATCTACGTGGGGAAATTGTGGTTGTCACCGATATGTGTCCTCTGCTCGGCCAAGAGACCCAGAAGATCCACGACAATTTCCGCCTGGTTGTTGTTGAAGAGGGGGCGATCAAGACCGCACTGCTGGTGGAGATTGTCGAGGGTATGGCTAGTATCGATGAGGGGGCGATCGAGTCTTTGGCGGATGGAGCAGGTGCAGGTGCCCGAGACCTGATCTTCGGCAAGGTTGTACAGGGCGAAGATGTTCTTGTCCTGCTGGATATAAGCAAGCTTTTAGAACGGCCAGAGCTGATAGTCGACCAGAAGAAAAAATTTGAGGGCGATAGCTGATCTGGCAAAAAAGTAGTAAGTCAGACTTACACCTCCTCCCCCGCACTTGCACTCTTTATCTGCAGGTTATTTACGAATCCAGATCACAGTAAAAGGCATAAGTAATGTTCAATCGTATCAATGTAAAGATCGTAATGGCGTTGATCAGCGTATTAGCTGTAATCATGGTGATATCGACCTATATGATTGTGGAGCAGCGCTCAAAGGTGTTGCGCGAAGAGCTGCTGGTCA
>JAMONP010000016.1 GCA_027065695.1 Desulfuromonadales bacterium
AGGGTCGCAGCGAAAATCCAGAAGTTTGAGAACAGATTTTATCTCGTTTGAGATTGATAGCCATAGCTATTGGTCGAAAAGGAGCTGAAATATGGGCCAAACAGCTGGGTTTGCAGCCGATCATGGATTGTTGGACAGCCTCTAATCTTTGCCCTGTAACCATGTAGCCCATTGTTTAGGTCCTGACGAAAAGCTGGCTCACCACAAAAGCTTCGCAGCAAAAACAAAACAACACGTAACCTTGTTCATCAAGAGCCGTTGCTAGTTTATGCACCGACAATACCGAGCAAGAAATGCCCAGCGTCGCGCAAAGCGTTCTTTGGTTACTTTCTTTGGCTTTGGAAAGAAAGTCACCCGGCTGTCGGCCGGGACCGACGATCTTGACCCTAAAAGATCTTGATCTTAAAGGTCTTGCCCCTAAAGATTTTGACCTTAAAACCAGTAACCTTGAACAAGGAACGAAGAACGCGAAAAGTCAAAAGTCAAAAGTCAGGCGTGTCCGCTAAACTAAAAGTACTTCTGCAAAAACCCAACAATTTCCTGCTGCGTCTCACTCGGCCGATCACGAAAAGGTGAATGCCCACACCTGGGCAGAAGAGTAATTCCAACCTCTCCAGGCAACTTCGCCGAAATTATTTCCAACTGCCTGACCGTGCCGTAATTGTCATCATCACCCTGAATCAACAGAACCGGAACCGCAATCTTCGGCAGATATTCCTCAAGGGTCCAACTCAAAAAATTCTCATCCAACCAGGCCTGGTTCCAGCCCCAAAAAGCACAGTCAACGTTGTCGCCATGATAACGGAGCAGTCGCTCGCGCAGATCCGTATTTTCGTAGGCAACTCTGGCCTCACGAATGCTGGCCAGGGTGAGCTTTTCGACAAATACGTGCGGGGCCATCAGGATTAGTCCCTGAATGCGTTCGTCATCAATGCCGCCAGCGTTGATCAAGGCGATGGAAGCCCCATCACTGTGACCTACCAGAACGGCCTTTTTTATCTCAGCGGCTTCAAGTAATTTCGGTAATACACTTAACCCTTCGTCATGCATGAAAGTGAGGGGTCTTGGCAGTGTGCAGGGATCAGAGTTGCCGTAGCCTGCCCGGCTGTAAACCAGAACCTGGCAACCGGTCGCTTGAGCCATCTGACGTGGGAAATCCTTCCACATGGCCAGACAACCCAGCCCCTCATGCAGAAAAACCAGCGTCAGGTCACCACCTTGGCAGGGTGCGAATCGCTGATATTCCAGGTTGAACCCATCGATATTGAAAAAACCGTGTGATTCAAACAATGTCGTCCTCGCATTCAACTACTATTGTGCATCGGCTCCGAAATCGCCGCCGCCCCTGAAACCATCGCTGGTTTTGAAGTCATCGGCGCAGTTGTCGAGTAGTTTGGGACTGTATTTTCTGAAAGTCTTGGTGATGGCCGCAAAGGGAACATCGGCAAAGGAACCGCGCTCATGGACATATTCCATATGTTTGCGTTGATCGGCATCGAAAGCGTGGAAAATCGAATCTTCCCTGCCATTGAACTCAAGAGGTTTGACCCGGAATTTGGTACAGAGTTCCAGATTGAAGGCCGGAGTTGATTTTACCCAGATCCCTTGCAGGTAGAATTCCGTAAAAGCGTGCCAGCGCATCAGGTCGCCGCCGTTCATTTCACGCAAGCGTGGGGTGTTGAGGTGGTTGTTGACGTCGGCAAAACCGATTCGTGAAGGAATTCCCACGGCGCGTCCACAGGCGGCCAGTAGTGAGGACTTGGAGACGCAAAAGCCATAACCATTGCGTAGTACGCTGCTGGCACGATACATCTCGGGGTCGCTAAAATCGAGGTAAGGAGTGTAACGTATGCCGTCACGTACCCGGTAGTAGAGCGCGACAGCTTTTTCCAGAGGAGACTGAGAGGGCCGGATTGTCTCTGCCGCAAAGTTTTTGATTTCGATAGCATCGCTATCGATAAAATCAGAACTTTTTAGAAACTGAGAATCCATCAGCCATAAACCAGGCGAGGTAAAAAGAGCACCAGATCGGGCCAGTAGGTCAGGATCAGCAGGATTGCAATCTGAATAAGGACAAATGGCATGACCGCTTTTGAGACGTAAAGCAGATTGCGATCAACCAAAGCACCTGTGATGTAGAGGCTGACTCCCAATGGTGGAGTACAGTAACCGATGCCAAGGTTTATCGTCATCAGCAGGCCGAAATGCATCGTGTCTATACCAAAAGATGCGAGTAACGGCAGAAAAATTGGTGTCAGGATCAGAGTGGCCGAAATAATGTCCATGAACATACCGACCACCAACAGCATCATATTTACTGACAGCAGAAAAACCCATGGAGATGAGATCTGGCTGACCACGGCCGTGGCTATTTTGTCCGGGATCTGTTCGAAGGTCAGGTACTCTCCGAACACCGAGGCCCCGGCAACAATTATCAGCAGAGTTGCTGAAGTGACCGATGAGGCGACAATAACCTTTTTTATGTCTTGGAATTTCATGTCCTTGTGGATGAAAACCTCGACAAAAAATGCATAGAAACAGGCGACAACCGCAGCCTCGTTGGCAGTAAACAGGCCGGAATAAATGCCACCAAAGATCAGCACCGGCAGGCACAGGGCCCAGACACTTTCTTTTAAGACCTCGATCAGATCCTTGACGTTTGGTTTCTCCCGGGTCTTGTAATTTTTCTTTTTGCAGTAGAAGTAGGCGTACAGGCTCATTGCCACCATGATCATGATCCCCGGGATAAAGCCGGTTAAAAACAGAGCCTCAATCGGGTCGTTACTGACCATGGCGTAAAGAATCATCGCGATTGATGGGGGGATAATGATGCCCAGGTTAGGGGCAGTGGTCATGACGCCGACGGAAAACTGTTCGTCATAGCCATTTTCGATCAGCGCCGGGATCATGAAGCCGCCGATAGCCACCACAGTGGCGACAGTTGAACCGGAAATAGCGCCAAAGAAGCCGCAGGCCAGTATGCCGGCCATCGCCAGCCCGCCCGGTAAAAAGCCGACCAGGGCGTTGGCGGTTTTGATCAGCTTTTGGACAATTGAACCGGTGGTCATGATGTTACCGCAGAGGATAAAGAACAGCACTACCACCAGGGCAAACTTATCCATACTGCGATAGAGTACTTCGATAACAATCTGCGGGTCGATGCCGATCATGAAGACTAGGCCGACACTGCCAGTAAAGAAGAGCGCCATAAAGACCGGTACGCTCGAAGCGAGCAGACCGAGTAGCAGGAAGAGTATAATCAGGTAGTTGGTTTCCATAAATTGACTGGGTATTTCACGCCGACTCGAAACGGGCGATCCTTAACTGACAGCCCCCTCCTTCCAGTCTTCGACCATGACAATCAGAGTGCGGAAAAACATCATCACTCCCATGACCGGCAGTACGGCGTAAAATATCCATTCGGGAATCTGCAGGCTGGCGGTGCGTGCGTATTCATCCTCATACATCATGATTGTCATGGTCGAACCAAGGTAAATCATGGCACTGGAAAAAACCAGGGTGACTGTATGAGCAAACAGGGTCAGGGGTTTTTTGAGGGCGGGGACCATTTGCGGTAGAGCATCAATGCGAATCAATGAACGACTTCGAACCGCGACAACGCAGCCGATGTAAGTCGAGAAGTAGATGGTTTTGCGTACCACTTCGTCTGACCAATAGAGGTTGACCTCGTTGGTCAGCTTGCGTAGCAGAACATTGGCCATGGCAACAGTCAGGGCTATGCAGACTGAAAGCATGAGAGACCAATCTTCAAAGAAGATAAAGAAGCGATCAATTTTTTGAATTGTTTTTTTTAACATTAAAAAAACCGGGGGACTGAGCCCCCCGGCTCCAATTAAAGATTTGAGAAATTACCGATGATAATTATTTACCAAGTGTAGTGCGGACTTTAGCCAGATAATCGGCACCAATCTTCTTGCCCCAGCTGGCGTAAACCGGACCGGCCTGTTTTATCAGGGTGGCCTTGTCTGCAGCTGAGAGTTTGAAGAATTGCACGCCAGCTTCCTTGGCCTTGGCGATCTGAGTGTTGTGCTGTTTTTTAGTCAGCTCACGGGTCTTGGCGCTTTCCTCCTCAATGGTCTCAACGAAGATTTTTTGCAGATCTGCCGGGAGTTTGTTGAACCATTTCTTATTGACCAGATGGATAAAGAGGCCTTGTGCATAATTGACTTCGGTAAAGTATTTAGCGATGGTGAATTTTTTGGTGATATTGCAGACGATAGCCGTATGGTCGAGACCATTGATGACGCCTGTTTGCAGTGCCTGTGGGACGTCCGGCCAGGGCAGTACGGTGAACTTTAAGCCCCATGCTTTGTACAGATCAGTGTTGACCGGAGCCTGGGCGATACGGAAGTTAACGGATTTGGCGTCTGCCAGGGTTTTTACCGGGGTGGTGGTGGCCCAACCGTACATACCGTAACCGGTGATATCAGGAACCATAAGGCCTGCGGATTGAGCGCTGTTGCTGAAGGGACCCCATAGCTCCGGGTCACTGCGAAACTTGTCAAGCTTTTCAAAGGTGTCGACAACATAAGGCAGATTGACGATACCAAGCTTGTCGGCAATATTGGCTGAGGCAACGGAAGAAGCCAGCATCCCTTGTACTGCACCGATCTTCAGTTTGGAAATGACGTCTTTCTCACCGCCGAGTTGTGCCAGGGGGCGGTAATCAACATAGATGCGGCCATTTGATTTTTTCCAGAGAGCATCACGAAGGTTGTAGCCAACGGCAACTCCCTGGATGACGGGGTGGGAAATGTTCGACAAAATGTAGGTGTACTCGGCCTTTGAATAGTCAAACTTGGTTTTCCAGTTTGCCAATGGATCTTTTTTCTTCCCAGCTGCAAACAGTGGGCTGGTCAGCAGGCTGACAGTCAGCAGGACAAGCAGGGGAAACAGGACAAATGCTCTCTTCATTTGATACCTCCTCTAGGGGTGATGGTCCTGCACCTTGTGTTAGGCGAAGGGCCTTTAATTGATCTCAAACAGAATGAACACATACTAAATTAACGTTTGTTAGAATAACGCTACAAAGCGTTACAGTCAAGAAATGACTTACTTAAAAAGAACAACGTTTAGTTAGTTAAAACAAGTCCTTTTGTTTTATTATGTTTTGTTTTATCTAAAAAATATAATATTGTTTGTTTCTTGTGACCGTTAATTTTCAAGTGCTTTGACCAGACTACGCAACGTCGTGTTATAGGGCGTTGGCACACCCGCACGTTCACCATATTCAATAATCTTACCGTTGATATAATCAACCTCAGTTTGACGCTTCGCCTCAATATCCTGCAGCATCGATGGTTTATGCTGTCCGGCGTCCTTAATGTAGGTGAGACAGTCGAGATAGAAATCCGGCCCCAGCATAAGTTCATTGGCTCGGGCCACCCGGACCCCTTCTTTTAACAAAGAGTCGACCAGACCATAAACAATCGGATCGTTGATGACTTCGAACATGGTCTTGCCGGTGACAGCACAGACCGGATTCATACTGGCGTTGTTGACTGTCTTGGACCAGACCATGTTGCGGATCTGGTCGGTGTGTTGTGTGTCGAGACCACACTCGGTCAGGGCCTGGCAGATGCCGAGAGCTGCTTCACTTGAATTTGAATCCAACTCTTGCAGATAATGGGGGCGATGGTGAAAGACCATCCTGGCCTTTGCTGGTCCTTCCAGAATACAACCGTAATTGACAACCGCGCGCATCACCTGTTTTTTGCCGAGCCGTTCAGCCAGAACCAGCTCCGTGTCTATGCCATTCTGCCAGCTGACAACATAACGCCCTTCATCAATAAAACCTTCCAGGGCAGACGTGATAATCGGCAAGGCTGTCGCTTTCACCGTAACGATCACGACATCAGGAGGATCTTCGGCGAGTTGATCAACACGAGTTGTGGTTCTAGTTACCTTGGCTTGAAAATCCTCCGTACCAGAAAGAGTGATCCCCGGGTCCAGGGCGGGTTCAAGCAGACTCGTCTGAACGTCGCAGAGAGTCACCTCGTAGCCTCCCCGGGAGAGGAATGCAGCGACGATGCAACCGACCGGCCCGGCACCGATAACGGCGAATTTCTTTGGTTTGTAACTTGTTTTTTTCTGCATATGTTACTCCCTGCCTCGCTTATCCCTGATCTACCCTGCTTGTCTCTGACTTACCCAAGTTCATCCCTGACCCACCAGAATACCAAACGACTTTGCATCGAGCAGTTTTGCGCCATTTTTTTCCAGCAGTTCAATGGCTTGGTCGATGGCGCTGAAATGAAAAACCATGACGGCTCTCTCAAGATTAGCTCCAGCAACGGCATACATGTACTCAACATTGATTTTGGTCCCCAGAAACAAACTCAGAATCCGGGCCAGGCTACCAGGGTTGTCTTCAATCTCAACGGCGATGACGTCATCGACACGCGCCGGGATAAACCTTTCCATGATGACAGCTCGGGCACCTGCCAGGTCGGAGACCAGAATTCGCAGCACACCAAAGTCGTGAGTCGAGTCGCAGATACAGTGAGCCCTGAGGTTAATACCTGCCTCTCCTAACGCCTTGGTGACTTCGTGTAGCCGGCCGGGGGAGTTTTCGAGAGGAATCGATAGCTGTTTTAATTTCATGACAAAGTCCTTTTAGGCTGGATCTCTCCGACTTACTTCGGCTCAAGGGCCTTGACCAGACCCCTGATCATGTTGTTGTAAGGAGTGGCTATGCCAGCCTGTAAACCGTATTCGATAATCTTGCCATTGATGTAATCAATCTCGGTGCGACGTTTTGCTTCGACATCCTGAAGCATTGACGGTTTATGATTACCGGCATTTTTAATATAATTGATGGCATAGGGGTAATAGTTTGACCCCAGAGAAAACTCGTTGGCACGCGCCACAGCAATCCCCTCTTTGATCAGTGCATCAACAAGGTTAAAGGTAATCGGATCGTTGATGATCTCTACCATGGTCATACCGGTCACGGCACACATTGGATTCATACCGGCGTTCATAACCGTCTTGCGCCAGACCATGTCCATAATCTGATCTGTGTGCTGGGTGTCCAGGCCGCATTCGGTCAGGACATTGCAGATGCCTATAGCTGCATCTTTTGACTCCGGATCGAGCTCTTGTAGAAAATGAGGCCGATGATGAAAGGCCAGATGGATGTGACCCGGACTCAAGGGAACACAGCCGAAATTAACCACTCCGCGCATAACCGACCTGTTACCAAGGTGCTGGGCCAGTTCCACCCCTGTGTCGATGCCGTTCTGCCAGCTGATTACGTAACGCCCCTCGGCAACGAAATCTTCCAGGGCAGAGGCGATCAACGGCAGAGCCGTTGCTTTCACGGTAATGAAAATAACATCGGGAGGATCGGTGAGCAGGTCATCAATCCTGGTTGTCGTGCGTGTTACCTTGGCCTGAAGCGTGTCGACACCCTCGAGGATAATCCCGGGGGCCAGGGCCGGGGCGAGCAGCTCAGGGACGATGTCGCAAAGCGTGACCTCGTAGCCTCCTTTGGCAAGAAAGGCTGCGACTACCCCACCGACGGGACCTGCGCCTATAACGGCAAATTTTTTCGGTCGGTAGCTGGATTCAGCCATCTCTGTTCTCCTTGGCATCAGCCGGTTTTTCGAGAATTCCGAAAGATTCGGCATCCAGGACTTTTATGTTGTTCTCCCGCAGTAGCTTTATGGCCAGATCATTGTCACTGAAATTAAAAACCATGACGGCTTTCCCCGAAGAGGTGCCGGCTAATGCGTACATATAGTCCACGTTGATCTTATTCTCCATCAGCAACTTGAGAGTCTTTGCCAGACTGCCAGGAGCATCGACAATCTCTGCAGCAACCACTTCATCCACACGGGCAGGAAGTTGTTTTTCCATCATGACCATGCGTGCTTTGGCCACATCTGATACCAGAACTCTCAACACCCCGAACCCGGAAATGTCACTAATGGATAATGACCTCAGGTTGAGCCCTGCATCGCCCAGGGCCTGGGTCGCTTCATATAAACGACCCGGGGAATTCTCAAGAAATATCGATATCTGCTTCAGTTTCATGGCCATCTCCTCAGCTTTCGTTCGGTAACGGCCCTTTTCTGCAATCTCTGCGTCAATCTGCATATTTGATTGTGCGGCGTAAAGTACTACGCTTGCGCTCAAATGCTTGATTTCCTTGACCTTGCGAAAAATTGCTCGTTTCCAAATCGAAAACTACATTTGTATTCATCCGCTACTGTGCCGGCCATTAACAGGCCGCGGCACCACCGGCCAGAGCCTTCATGTTGACCTCGACCCCTTTGCCTTTTGAAACCTGTTTCACGACTTCAGTAATGATCTCTTCCTTGAGGGGAAGATGTTTCATGACCGTGCCAACCATCACCATATTGACCGCTTTGCCGTTGCCAGCTTCACGGGCAATGGAGAGAGCTTCAACCCCGTGAGTATCAGCATCGGCGGCGGCAATCTGCTCTTCTACATCCTGCGGATAGACGGCTAGGCCGGCGGCGACGGTACTGGGGTTGATGGTGACCTTGTTGTAGACCAGTCGGCCGCCAGGTTTGAGAAAGTGGATATAGCGCAAGGCCTCCAGTGGTTCAAAGGAGATCAACATGTCGGCGGTTCCAGGCATGACTACCGGCGAGTTGACCTGTTCGCCAATGCGCACAAAACTGATCACGCTGCCGCCACGCTGGGCCATGCCATGGACTTCGTTCTGTTTGACATCCAGACCGCTGGCCAAAGCACTTTCGGCGAGGACTTTTGAGGCCATCAGAACTCCCTGGCCGCCAACACCAGCAATAACGATATTAAAGATTTGCATTATTTTCTCCCTCAATTACGTGCATCGCGTCAAATTTACACATCTGCGCGCAGACGCCACAGCCATTACAGACATTTGGGTCGACCCGCACCTTTTGCTTCTCGCCGGAGGCGGTTAACCCCAAAGCCATACAGGCGACCTTGAGGCAAGCCCGGCAACCAGTACATTTATCTGGCTCAACCGTGATGGCTGGTTTGCGAATTTTGTAGCGTAGGATGCAAGGGTTCTTGTCAATCAGGACATAGGGCCCCGGGGTTTCGAGACCTTTTTTTATAGCAGCTTCGGTCTCTTTGAGATCGTAAGCGTTGAGCTCGGCGACATTGTCGATACCGAGAGCTTTTACCAGCGGAGCAATCTCGACCTGGCGGGAGGGAACACCTTGCAGGGTCACGCCGGTACCGGGATTCTCCTGACCGCCGGTCATGCCGGTGGTGCGGTTATCCATGATGATTACCAGAGCGTTGCCAGCGTTGTAGGCCATACTTAACAGGCCCGTTATACCTGAATGGAAAAAGGTCGAATCGCCGATTACAGCGACCGGTTTCTCATCACGTCCGGCAATGGTGTTGACCTTGGCCATGCCGTGAGCTGCGCTGATGCTGGCACCCATGTCGATGACCGAGTGCATGGCACCCATCGGCGGCAGCGCCCCCAGGGTGTAGCAGCCGATATCTCCTGAGACAAAGACCTTGAGTTTGCTGAGAATGGTAAACAGGCCGCGGTGGGCGCAACTCGGACAGAAGACCGGCGGCCGTTGCGGTAGCCCCTCGACAGGGCTAGCAGTTTCAGCTTTGGTTTCGCCAAGGGCCGCGCGGATAATGTCGGCATTAATCTCGCCGCAGAGAGGCAATTTGTTCTTGCCGATCTCGACCTCAATGCCCATGGCTCGGATCTGCTCTTCAAAAATGGCATCCATCTCTTCAACAATCATCAGGCGTTTGACGCTGCCAGCAAACTCGCGGATTTTTCGTTCCGGTAGCGGATGAGACATCCCCAGCTTCAGAACAGAGGCGTTGGGACAGGCTTCGCGGACATGCTGGTAAGCAACCCCTGAAGTGATGATACCGAGTTCTGTGTCCCCCATTTCAATTCTGTTCAGAGGGGTGGTCTCGGCGAATTCCTGAAGTTTGAGCAGCCGCGCTTCAACTTCGATGTGCTTAAGCTTACCGAAGTTGGGCAACATGACATATTTAGGGACATCCTTGACCCACTCACCGATCTGCGGAGCAATCTTCTCTCCCGGGACAACCGTTCCCTTGGCATGCGAAATCCGCGTGGTGGTGCGCAGCATCAATGGTGTGTCAAATTCCTCAGATATCTCGAAACCAGTCCGAACCATATCGTAGGCTTCTTGAGAATCAGAGGGGTCAAGCATCGGCACTTTGGCAAATTTGGCGTAGTTGCGGCTGTCCTGTTCATTCTGTGAAGAGTGCATCCCGGGATCGTCGGAAACCATCAGAATCAGTCCGGCGTTGACGCCGGTGTAAGTCAAAGTCAACAAGGCATCGGCGGCAACATTGACGCCGACATGTTTCATCGTCGAGAGGGATCGCCCACCGGCGATAGAACCGCCGATAACAGATTCCAAGGCTACTTTTTCATTCGGTGCCCACTCGCAGTAGACGTTACCGAGGCGGGCGACTTCTTCGAGGGTTTCGGTGCTGGGGGTGCCGGGGTAGCCGGAAGCGAAAACCCCGCCTGAATCCCCGAAACCCAATGCGATGGCTTCGTTGCCGGAAATAATTTTTTTCATCAATACCTTCCTTTAGTTATTTGTAACTGTTCAGTACAATACTGTATTTTTTAAACATCTGTCATCCCCGAATGGTTTTATCGGGGATCCATCTTTTAAGGTCTGGATTCCCGATTACACCTTCGGGAATGACAATCTTTTATAATGCTGAATAGTTACGTTTGTTTTTCCCAAAATACGAGTTAACTTCCCCATAAAAGGAGCCGGATAATAAAGTTTTTCTGCTGCGTTGTATTCGCAGATTCAGGCCCAAGTCAAACAGTTCATGCCGAAATCAACCCGCGCGGCGATCGTCGATCCTCTGGGCTTTACCTTCACTTCGCGGGATACTGTTGGGCGGAACCAGATGGACCTCGACGGAGATACCAATGCCGTCCTTGATGTCGTTTTGCAGGTTGCGCTTTTTGCTGTGTACGACGGCGACATCTTCGAGGATATCAAATTCAGCTCCCTTGAGGATGTCGGCCGCTGCCTTGACCATGAATTCCTCAGTCATTTCGACTTTAACCCGCAGGGAGTCCATCGCGCCTTTGCGCTCGACAATGACCATGTAGTGGGGCGAGACCCCTTCACGTTTGAGAATTATCGATTCGATTTGTGAGGGATAAACGTTGACGCCACGGATAATCAGCATGTCGTCACTGCGCCCTGTCACTCGGGCCATTTTCACCAGAGTGCGGCCGCAAGAGCAGCTCTCATAGTTGAGGCTGGAGATGTCCCGAGTCCGGTAACGCAGTAGCGGTTGGCCATATTTGTTAATCGTGGTGAAAACCAGCTCCCCTTCGGAACCGGCCGGGAGTACGTCGCCAGTCTCGGGGTCAATAATCTCCGGATAGAAAAAATCCTCATTGATGTGCAGACCGTTTTGCTCTTGCCAGCACTCGAAAGAGACACCGGGACCGGTGATTTCAGAAAGGCCGTAGATGTCACAAACCTTGATGTCGAATTTTTCCTGAATCGATTGGCGCATCGACTCGCTCCAGGGCTCAGCGCCACAAACGGCTTTCTTTAGATTGAGCTTTTTGAAATCAACTCCCATCTGTTCACCGACCTCATGGATATGGATCAAAAAGGAGGGGGTGGAGGTTAGCGCCGTGGTACCGAAGTCCTGCATCAGCATGATCTGTTTCTGGGTGTTGCCGCCGGAAATCGGGATGACCCCGGCACCGACCCGCATCGCGCCGTAGTGGGCGCCTATCCCGCCGGTAAAAAGGCCGTAACCAAAGATGTTTTGGACAATATCTTTGCTGTCAAAGCCTGCTCCGGTACAGGTTCTGGCCATAGCTTCGGTCCAGGTCTCGACATCTTCCCTGGTGTAGCCAACGGCAATCGGCTTGCCGGTGGTGCCGGAGGTGGCGTGGTACTCAATGATCTCTTCCGGTGAGGCGGTGAAGAGCTTGAAGGGGTAGTTATCACGCAGATCCTGTTTGGTGGTAAAGGGGAGTAGTTTGATATCGTCCAGCGACTTTATATCACCAGGTTTTACCCCTAGGTCGTCAAGCTTCTGTCTGTAGTAGCTATTACGTTCATAAACATAGTTGACGGTTTTTTGCAGCCCTGCCAGTTGGAGGGCTTGCATATCGTTGCGACTGATAGTCTCTTCTTTATTCCAAGCCATAATCTTACCCCTTTTCTGATTTTGAAATTACGATTGTTCAAAACCGCTGTGGTTCGTACCTCACCACAACCTACTTTCTTTAGACTTACAGATAGTTCAGCTCCCTGGCTTGCGCACTAATTTCGTCGCGAAAGTCGGGATGGGCAATATTGATCAGTGCTTTGGTGCGCTGCCGGACCGTCTTGCCATAGAGATCGGCGACCCCATACTCGGTGGCGACAAAATGGACATGGTTACGGCTGGTGACCACTCCGGCACCATGCTTTAACAGTGGCACGATGCGACTGAGAACAGTACCGTTGCGTTGTGTTGAGATGCTTGGCAGGGCAATAATCGGTACACCGCCTTTAGAACGGGAGGAGCCATAGATGAAGTCCAGCTGACCGCCAACCGCCGAATGCAACTTCGGACCGATACTGTCGGCGCAGACCTGACCGGTGAGGTCTACTTCGATGGCCGAATTGATCGCAATCATGCGATCATTCTGCGCGACTACAAAGGGATCGTTTACATATTCGGTGCGGTGCAGTTCGACCATTGGATTGTTGCTCACCCAGTCATAGAGACGTTTGGTTCCAAGCAGAAAGCCGCAGATTATCTTGCCGGGATGCAAGCTTTTACGTGCACCGTTGACGACGCCAGCTTCGACCAGATCGATAACTCCGTCCGAAATTAACTCGGAATGAATCCCGAGGTCTTTTTTCTCAAAGAGAAACTTCAGAACAGCATTGGGAAGGTCACCAATACCCAATTGCATGGTTGCCCCATCGGGAATCAGCGTGGAGATGTGAGCCGCGATCTTTTCGACAACATCCTGATCCGCATTGTCGCCCATGGGCATTTCGAAGAGAGGCGTATTGCTAGGTACTATGTAATGCATCTTGTCGATATGCATGGCGGTATCGCCGAGAGTGCGCGGCATCTGTTCGTTCACCTGCGCAATAACAATCTTGGCGACCTCTGCGCCCGAGATGGTGAGGCCTGATTCTGCACCCATGGAGCAGAAGCCATCTTCGTCCGGCGGCGATACATGGATCAAGGCTACATCGAGGGGAAGGTGGCCGTTTTTAAAGAGAAGGGGGAACTCAGAAAGCATCACCGGAGTGAAATCAGCCCGTCCCTGGTTGACAGCCTTGCGGACGTTGGCGCTGATAAACATAGAGTTGATGCGCAGGTGACCGTCCATTTCCGGGGCAACATAGTCTGCTGGACAGATGGTCAGTGGATGGCAAACTTCCACGTCCCGCAGTTCGGGCGCACGTTTGACCAGGGCATCGAGCAGCGGCAGTGGCACCGAAGCATTACCGGTCAGAAAGACCCGGTCTCCAGACTTGATTGCCTTGACGGCCTCATCCGGGGTTGTGATACGAGACTGACAACTCTCCTGCCAGTTGGCTCCAGCTTGATTTATTCCTAAAAGCATCTTTTCCACTCCTTCAGAGGCTTAGCAGCCTTTGTGTTTACCGTTTTCGATGTAGGGGAGAAGCAAATGTTTTACCTGCTTCGCCCTGATAGCCACAGAGACTCCTGATAGCCACCGTGACCAAAGGCGGGCAAAGCAGATGGAACTTGCTTAGCCCCTACTTCCAATGCGAATCCTGCCATCGACAGCGAAGGCCTTGTCGGCAAAAGCCATAATCGGGTTCAGATCCATCTCCTCGATCATTGGCAAATCACCGAGCAGCTGTGAGACCCGCTGAATCAATTCGATTACCGCTTGTTTGTTTATACCCTCTTCGCCGCGAACGCCATCGAGCAGTGCTGTGGTTTTGATCCCGGCAAGCATTTCTTCTGCTTCGACGCGGGTCACCGGGGCGACCTTGAAAATGACATCTTTAAGGACTTCAACGTAGATACCGCCGAGGCCGAACATGACCAGATGGCCCAGCTCCCGCTCGGCGCTGGCACCTATAATCAGTTCACGGCCGCCGGGGAGGAATTTCTGTATCAGAAAACCGAGTTCACCATAGTGGCCAAGACGACTCTGCATCTCTGCAACGGTGGTGCGCACTGCCTCAGCATCCTTGAGGTTGATGGCGACCCCGCCCATATCGCTCTTATGATCGATATCGGCACAGTCGACTTTGACTACCACCGGAAAACCGATCTCTGTGGCTGCAGCAACTGCTTGCTCGGCATTGCTCACAACTTGCCATGGCGCGACCGGGATGCCGTAGGCTTCAAAAATTCTGTAGACTTCGAAGGCCGAAAGAACTTCACGACCTGCCTGACGGGCTTGCTCGATGATTGCTCTGGCCTGATCGGCATTGACGCCGCTGAAGGTTTGCGGCTGACCGATATCGCGTTGCTGGATGCGACCGTATTGCACCAGCGCGCCGAGGGCGCGGGCGGCATCGCCGGGATTGGCATAGTAGGGCACTTCACCCTCTTTGAGGATCGCCGTAGTCTTCTGGTAACGTTCCAGCTTCAGGTTGGTCATGAAATTACAGACCAGCGGCTTGCGGCGTTGACGACTGATCGCGACGATCTCGCGGGCGACATCATCGGTGTCGGTGAAGGGCGCGGTAACGAAGTTGATATAGATGCAGTCGATTTGATCATCATCTAGCAAGACATCGAGGGCGGCGCGGAACTGCGGGCCACCAGCGGTGGCAACCACATCAATGGGGTTCTCCAAGGCCGCCTGCGGGAACTGGGTCTCCTGCAGTTTGGCGATCGATGTCTCGGAGAGCTTTGGTACTTCGAGATCAAAATCAACCAGCACATCGGTGGCGATAACTGCCGGTCCGCCGGTGTTGGTTATGATACCGACCCGGTTGCCGGTGGGGATCGGCTGGCTGGAAAAAGCCATCGCCGCGCGTACCATTTCGCCCTCATCGTTGAAGGGCAGAACACCGATCTTTTCAAAAATAAGTTCGGTGGCTATATCGACTCCGGCCAGTGAACCGGTGTGCGAGGAGGCCGCCTTGGCGCCTTCCTCTGTCCGTCCAGCTTTCATGGCCAGCACCGGTTTCTTCATGACCACCTCGCGGGTCACTTCAAGAAACTCGCGTGGCTTGTCAAAGCCTTCAGTGTAAAGAATGATTGCCTTGGTTTTCTCGTCATCACCGTAATACTGGATAATCTCCGGGATCGAGACATCACAGGCATTGCCGTTGGAGGCATAGAGCCGCTGGCCGATATCCAGGTCGTCCAGAACTTGCATGATCAAGGCACCGACGCCGCCACTTAAAGCCACCACCGAAATACTGCCCGGTTTGGGGAAGGTGAAGGTGAAGTTGCAGTAGGCATTCAGCTCCGGGTCGGAATTGATAATCCCCTGACAGTTGGGACCGAACAGGCGGATGCCGTATTTGCGGGCGTTGGCGAGGAACTCTTCCTGCAGTCTGGCACCTTCCTCGCCCATTTCACTGAAACCGGCAGAGTTGATGATGGCCGCTTTAATGCCTTTTTGACCACATTCTTCAATCGCCTGGGGGACGAACTGGCTGGGGATAATGATGTGTGCCAGGTCGACCTCGCCGGGGATATCCGCCAGGGTCGGATAGGCTTTAAGCCCGCAGACTTCGCTGGCCTTGGCGTTGACAGGATAGATCTCTCCCTTGTAGCCGTATCTCTGGAGGTTTCTGATAATCACGTTGCCAATGGAAAGCTCCTTGGTTGAAGCGCCAACCAGGGCAACCGCTTTAGGCTTGAACAGGGCGTCTAACATCTTATTTTCTCTCCTCCAGTTGCTCGATAAAAGCTTCGACGTTGGTGCGAGTCTGCTCGTCGGAAACACAACGCAGATCATTGAGATCGCCTGAAATCACCAGGCTCGGAATGCCGGTTTCCTGCTCCAGTCGCTGCGGCATACCGTAACGACTGTTGGAATTGCAAGGACAGGTTTTGGCGTCATGGTAGATGATGCCATCGATATGGAATTTCTCCAGCATTTCTTTGATGTACTCTTCCTTGTAGGTGTCAGAGCGCACGATAAAGAGGCCGAGATAAGCTTTGGCCATACTGCGGATCGGGTCGTTGGCATCAAAGTCGGGGAATATCCAGCTACTGCAATAGGTTGAAACCAGTACGCTG
>JAMONP010000017.1 GCA_027065695.1 Desulfuromonadales bacterium
GGGCCAATGCCTGGCAGTACTGAATAAAAATGAGGCGAGACAGAAGGTGGTATTAGATATGGTTTTTGATGCTCTGGAGAAAAAAGCAAGAGAGTGAATATCTTGCTACCTTTTTTGTTCATTCGCTTAGAGAGAGCAACTCATGTCCTCGCCACAGCACATCGGCGACTTTATTTTGCCGTGTCCATTCGGGCATTTCGAAACTTGCACGCTGTTGCCATCAGGCAGAACCAGGCTGTCATTCTCAAGGGGGCTATCACATTTGGCGCAGGTTGCATTGACGCCCATTCCACATTTTGCACAGGTATAGGTTGCCATTTTGTTTCTCCTAGAATGCTAGGGGTATTGAACTGCTTTATCTGACGAGAGGCCGGTTTGCTTCCAAGGCAACCGACAGATTCTCACTCATAATTAATCTTTTAACCGAATTCCGTCGTCTGTCAACTCTATCAAGTCAGTCTTATACAGGCCACCAACACCTTTCTTGAAAAGTTTTTTACTCATGCCGAGCACACTCTGAATCTCCTCGGCGGGACTTTTGTCGTGCAACGACAGAAAGCCCTGGTTCGCCGATAAAGCTTGCATGATTTTCGCTTTGGCGTCGTCTCTATCCTCCCTGGTGCCCATACTAAGGGTGCAGTCAATTTTCCCGTCTGGGCGAATCTGGCGAATATAGCCTTTCAGATGGTCACCGTAGTTGAGGCGATTGCCGATTTCGTCACGGTAGAGCAAGCCACCAAAACGGTGGTTAATAATCACCTTGGCACCAAGATCAGTAAACTGCCAGATGATCAGATCCACCTCCTGTCCATCACCAAGAGTCTCATCGGCACTGTATAGACATTTGTCAATACACGCCGTGCCGATCGGTCGGCCTTGACGGTCAAGACGGACCCTGACGAGATATCGACGACCTGGCTTCATCGATTCCGGTTGTTCTTTAAGCGGAACCAGGAGGTCTTTACTCAAGCCCCATTCCATAAATGCACCATGGACAGTAACCTGATTGACACGCAGCAGGGCGAACTCACCAACCTCGGCTTTGGGTTGCCGCAGGGTCGCTACCGGCTGCCCGGTGGCATCGGCATAGACAAAAACGTCCAGCATATTGCCCGGGCTGATTGCCTCAGTAAGTTCATACTTAGGCAACAAGGCCTCTTGCCGACCGAGCCGCAGCCAGGCACCGTCATCGTCAATTGCATACACTTTAAGCCGGTTCATGTGACCAAATTCGAGCATCAAAATTCTCCGTTGAAGTCTTTGTTTCTTCATTAACTTAACATATACAGCAATAGCCTTGACCAGAAACTCTGCATTCATCCACAAAGTTGTCAGTTTTGCTTTGCATAAGCGAACCCCTCTGCCATAATCCCCCACTCTGGATTTTCACGAGAAAGTGTCCTATGGCCTATATCAATCTCCGCAATATCAGTCTGGCTTTTGGCGGGCCACCTCTTTTCGAGGATATTTCCCTGCGTATCAGCAAAGGTGAGCGCATCTGCTTGCTTGGCCGCAATGGTACCGGCAAATCGACTCTGCTTAAAGTAATCGCCGGTGAATTACCTCCAGATGGTGGTATCATCGACCGCCAACAGGGGTTACGTGTTGCTCGCCTGGAACAGGATGTTCCCCGCGAACTTCACGGCACGATCTATGAGGCAATCGCGCAGGGTCTGGGACCGATCGGTGAGCACCTCAGCCGTTATCATAACCTGAGTCTGCGTATGGAACATGGCGAAGCCAATCTGCACGGCGCGCTCTCAGAGGTACAACATGAACTTGAGAGTTGTGACGGCTGGGCACATCAGCAAAGTATCGAGCAGGTTATCTCCCGCCTCAAGCTGCAGGCCGAACTCCAGGTTGCAAGCCTCTCCGGGGGTATCCTGCGACGCGTCCTGCTGGCCAGGGCGCTGGCCATCGACCCCGACATTCTATTACTTGATGAACCGACCAACCATCTTGATATCGAGTCAATCACCTGGCTGGAAGAGTTCCTGCAGCGCGAGAATATAGCCCTGGTTTTCGTCACCCACGACCGGGCTTTTTTACGTAAGCTGGCGACCCGTATTGTTGAAATAGACCGCGGTCGCCTGTTCGATTTCGACTGCGACTACGAGACCTTCCTACAGCGCAAGGATGATCTTCTGCACGCAGAAACCCAGGAACGCGCCCGTTTTGACAAAAAACTGGCTGAAGAGGAAATATGGGTCCGCAAGGGGATCAAGGCCCGTCGTACCCGTAACGAAGGACGCGTGCGAGCACTGAAGAAAATGCGCGAGGAGTTTCGGCAGCGACGCGAACGGCTCGGCTCGGCTCGCTTCAACCTGCAAGAGGCTGAACGCAGTGGCAAACTGGTCGCCGAGTTAAATGGGCTGTATTTCGCCTACGGGGATTCGCCCGTGATCAAAAACTTTTCAACCACCGTGATGCGCGGTGACCGAATCGGCATCATCGGCCCTAACGGCAGCGGTAAAACCACCCTGCTCAAACTGCTGCTGGGCGAGCTAACCCCACAGCAGGGCGAGGTCAAACTCGGCACAAATCTACAGACAATTTACTTCGACCAGTTACGCGAGCAACTCGATCCAGAACTGACGGTTCAACAGAACCTTGCCGGGGAACAAGATACCGTCGTGGTCGGCGGCAAATCCCGCCATGTGATCGGTTATCTGCAGGATTTTCTTTTCTCTCCCGACCGCATCCGCAGCCCGGTCCGCATCCTCTCCGGAGGCGAACGCAACCGACTGCTGCTGGCCCGCCTGTTCACTCGTGAAGCCAATGTTATGGTCCTCGACGAGCCGACTAATGATCTCGACCTGGAAACCCTTGATCTACTCGAAGAGCTGCTGGCTGAATTTAAGGGTACACTATTTTTGGTTAGTCACGATCGGGCGTTTCTTAACCGGGTCGTCACCAGCACCATTGCCTTTGAAGGCGATGGCCAGGTCTGTGAGTACATCGGAGGCTATGACGACTGGCTGCAACAGCGACCGCAACCAAAGAGTGATCTTGTACCAAAACAAACGCTGAAAGAAAAACCAAAAAAAGAACGCGACCGCAAATTGACTTTCAAAGAGAAGCAAGAAGTGGCGGAGCTGCCGCTGAAAATCGAAGCCCTGGAAACTGAAGTCGCCCAATTACACGCAAAGATGGCGGATCCAGATTTTTACCGAACGGCTGGAGCACAAGTCTCTGCGACCACAAAACAGCTGGAAACAATCGAAGCTGAACTTGTCGAAGCTTATGCCCGCTGGGAAGAACTGGAGACCTTGAGCGGTTGACAGCAAGCAATTTATTGTCCATTCCCTCGGAATTCCCTGTTTGCCAAAAATAGAACGTGCTATTTTTAAAGATTGTGACTCTTTGCGGTTTGCACCATAACAACGGGGTAATTCGTACCACAGAAAATGAGCTGAATTATGTCTAACGAATCATCACTCTATCAACTGGATCGTCCCGCCCGTTATCTGGGCGGTGAACGCGGCAGCATATGTAAAGATTGGAACCAGGTCAAAGTGACCTTTGCCCTGGCCTTCCCTGACGTCTATGAAGTCGGCATGAGCCATATAGGCTCAGCCATCCTCTATAAGGTCCTCAACGATACCTCATGGATCGCCGCCGAACGCGCTTACACCCCCTGGCCAGACCGGGAAGCACAGCTGCGCAACGACGGCAAGCGACTCGCATCTCTTGAGAGCGATCGTGACCTGGCCGAATTTGACATTATCGGCTTCTCGCTGCAATACGAACTCTGTTATTCAAATGTCCTGGCGATGCTCGACCTTGCCGGCCTGCCGATGCGAGCCGACAAACGCGGGGAGCAGGCCCCATTAATTGTGGTGGGCGGCCCATGTGCCTTTAACCCAGAGCCACTTGCCGATTTTTTTGATTGTGCTGTAATCGGTGATGGCGAAGACGTTATTATCGAGCTCTGTGCCGCAGTTCGCACCAGCAAAGCCGCAGGGGAGAACCGAAAAACCCTGCTGAAGCGTCTGGCCGCGATCGAAGGGCTCTATATTCCTTGCCACTTTGACGTGAGCTATAGACCAGATGGCCGGATTGCAGCAATCACAGCGGTAGATTCCCAGCAGCCGAAAGTCCGCCGTCGGGTCCTGGCCGACCTCGACGCCGCTCCTTACCCGGAACAACCGATTGTGCCTTTTCTGCGCACCATTCACGATCGGGTTGCCATCGAAGTGGCACGCGGCTGCACTCGCGGTTGCCGCTTCTGTCAGGCCGGTTACATATATCGGCCGGTGCGCGAACGACAACCGGATACAATTCGTAACCTGATTGACCAGATGCTGCGTCACTCCGGCTACGATGAGGTGTCACTGCTCTCTCTTTCGACCGGTGACTACAGCGCCATTGAAACCCTGATGCAAAACCTCATGGGCTGTTATGCCGACCAGCATGTGGCAATCTCTCTGCCCAGCCTGCGAGTTGGGTCCTTGACACCTACCTTGATGAACGAGATCAAGAAGGTGCGCAAAACCGGCTTTACCCTTGCCCCCGAAGCGGGCAGCGAACGCCTGCGCCAGGTGATCAACAAGGGGATTCTCGAAGAGGACCTGATTGCAAGCGCTCAGACTGCCTTTGAACTCGGCTGGCGGATTATCAAGCTATATTTCATGATCGGACTGCCAACCGAAACAGAAGAAGACCTTGCCGCACTGGTCGACCTTGCGTCCCGCGTCAAGAAAGCCGGTCGCAGCACCCAGGGCGGTGCAGATGTCAACGTATCGGTCTCGACCTTTGTTCCCAAGGCTCACACAGCCTTTCAATGGGAAGCACAGATCGGTCTCGATGAGACGTTGGCCAAACAGAGGAAATTACGCGACGATCTCAAAAAGAAACGCTTGCGACTGAAATGGCACGACGCTGAGACCTCTTTACTCGAAGGCGTCTTTGCCCGCGGCGATCGTCGTCTGGGAGCTGTCCTTGAAGAAGCGGTCAAGCGTGGTTGTCGCTTTGATGGCTGGCGCGAACATTTTCACTGGGATTTATGGCAAGAGTCTTTTGCCGCCGTTGGCCTTGACCCGGACTGGTACCTGCGACAACGACTACCTGGAGAAATTTTCCCCTGGGACCATATCGACTCAGGAGTCACCAAGGCCTTCCTGTTGCGCGAGCGCCAGGCCGCCCTGCTCGGCAAAGCCACTCCGGATTGTCGTAACGGCCAATGCAGCTACTGCGGTCTCTGCGATTTTGACACCATTCGCCCACGCACGTCTGACAGCAATCGGCTGGAGCCTTTGGCAGATGAGCCAGAAACAGCTCTTCCAGAAGTGAATTTGCTGCCAAAACTGCGACTGACACTGACCAAAACCGGCCGGACAGCCAGTCTCAGCCACCTGGAGTATATGACTTTGATCCACCGGGCGGTCCGTCGCGCCAACCTGCCGGTGAGATACTCGGCAGGCTTTCATCCGGCTCCCCGCATCAGCTTTGGCGACGCGCTGCCACTTGGCATTTCCAGCGAAGCGGAGCTCATCGACCTGGCATTAACGACGCCCTGCCAACCGCAAGAGGCCCTTGAACGACTCAACCGGGAACTGCCGGAAGGGGTCCGCGTTCTGAAGTCTGAGATATGGCCGCGCAAGGGCGACGCTCCGGCCAACAGTATCCTGACGATGACTTACAGGGTGCCATTACCCAAAGAGATGGATGATCGCCTCGAAATGCGTCTGACTGATTTTCTCGAGCAGGACTCGGTAATAACGACAAGGAAGAAAAAAAATCGCCCCGTCGAAATCGATCTGCGCCCATGGGTTTCTGATCTGTACCGGCAGGGCACCCTGCTCTGGATGAAGATGCATTCCGGTAGCGCCCTCTTTCTGGCGGCCTATCTACTGGAGAAGGATGTCGAAGAAGTTCGCACCATGGGAATCTGTAAAACCGCTATCGAGTTGAAAAACGTGGGAATACAGGTAGATTAATACTTAGTTGAAATTTCACAACAGGCGAAAAATACACAACGGACCAATAACCCAAACAAAGGTAAGGCAATACTTAAAGCAATTAACTAACGCAAAGACGCGGAGACGCAGAGAGTAATGACCGTGATTGAGACGTTTCCCTGAGATTTGCGAGTTTTTACTCTGCGTTCTTAGCGACTCTGCGTTAAACTTTTTTTGGGGTTATAGAACCAAAATTCAACATTTCGACTTAATTTATATTTTTAAACTTTTGAAGGAGATCTATCGTGACCAAAGAACTGGTCGTCAATACTACGTCCCATGAGACACGGGTCGCGCTCCTGGAGAGCGGCCATATTGCTGAGCTCTACATCGAACGCATTCGTGAGCTCGGCATCGTCGGCAACATCTATCGTGGCCGGGTCATCCGGGTTCTACCCGGAATGCAGGCTGCCTTCGTCGACATCGGCCTGGAGAAAGCCGCTTTTCTCTATGTAGCCGACGTGCTCGACGAGATGGAAGCTGTCGAAAACTACGTCGAAGTCGGTCACCGCCACAGCCAGCACGGCGAAGAGGCTGGCGAAGAAACCGGTGAAGAGCACCCACCACTACCGCCAATCGAAGAACTGCTGCAGGAAGGTCAGGACATCCTGGTCCAGGTTGCCAAGGAACCGCTCGGCACCAAGGGTGCCAGGATCACCTCGCACATCTCTCTGCCAGGCCGCAATCTGGTATACATGCCGACCGTCGATCACGTCGGTATCTCACGACGCATTGAAAACGAGGAAGAACGTGAACGCCTGCGTCACCTGGTGGACGTGTTGCGTCCGGCCGAGACCGGCTTCATTGTCCGTACTGCGGCAGAAAGCCGTGACGGCGAAGAGCTCAAGGCCGATATGGATTACCTGGTCAATCTCTGGGAACATATCAGCGAACACAGCGAGGACCAGAGCGCTCCCTGCCTGGTCCATTCAGATCTCGATGTCACCAGCAAAGTGTTACGCGACATACTCACTGAGGATGTCTCACGAATCATCGTTGACCGACCTGACGAATATCGCAAGATCGTCAGGTTCCTGAACACCTTTATGCCGGGTCACAACTTCCCGGTCGAAGAATATCACGGCAGCGAACCGATTTTCGACACCTTCAGCCTGGAAGTTGAAATAGCTCGCGCCCTAGGCCGCAAGGTATGGCTGAAGAGCGGCGGGTATATCATTATTGAGCAAACCGAGGCGCTGACCGCCGTAGATGTCAACACCGGACGTTATGTCGGCAAGCACAACCTGGAAGACACCATTCTCAAGACCAATCTGGAGTCTGTCAAAGAGATTGCTTTTCAGCTGCGCCTGCGTAACATCGGCGGTCTGATTATTATAGATTTTATTGATATGGAAAAAGAGGCCCATCGCGACAAGGTCCATGCCGTCCTCGAAGAGGCCCTCAAAAATGACAAATCAAGGACCAATATTCTCAAGATATCGGAACTCGGCCTGGTGGAGATGACCCGCAAACGGGTTCGTGAGAGTATCGGCCGAACCCTGTGCGTTTCTTGCCCCTACTGCGAAGGCAAAGGTTATGTAAAAAGCCGTTCAACCACTGTTTACGAAATTTTCCGTGAACTGCAACGCGAAATGAGACCAGCACCTGGCTACCGCATGACCCTGCTGGTCCACCCGGATATTGCCTCGATTCTCTATGATGAGGAGCGTCCCGGCATTGAAGAACTGGAGAAGACATTCGAAAAGCAAATCACGATTACAGCACGCCCGCACTTTCATCTCGAACAGTTCGAGATTATTGTTGGCTGACGGCCAGAAGGCTGTCGGACTATACTGGCCGAATTACAACCGTATGCTACTTGATTTCATAATAAGGATTATGCCCACGTGAGCCAGTCAGCAACCCCATCACCTGGTGTCGCCCCCACGTCTCAGCAGCAGAGAAGTTCCCTTGCTATGCTTTCTTTAACCGCGCTCGGCGTCGTCTTCGGTGATATCGGCACAAGTCCGCTCTATGCGTTGAAAGAATGTTTTCACAGCAGCCATGGCCTCATGCCGACTCCGGACAATGTTTACGGGATCCTTTCCTTGATTTTCTGGGCGCTGGTGTTGGTAATTTCTATCAAATATCTTAGTTTCATTTTGCGTGCGGACAACCAGGGGGAAGGCGGGATCATGGCGCTGACAGCTCTAATTCTGCCACATAAGACCCGCGATCAAGGGAACCGCAAGCTACTCGTTATTCTTGGTCTGTTCGGCGCGGCACTTCTCTACGGCGATGGCATGATTACACCAGCGATTTCAGTTCTATCCGCTGTTGAGGGGCTGAAGATCGCAACACCTGCTGTTGCCCCTGTGATTATCCCAATAACCGTGGCGATACTGGTATTCCTCTTCCTTATCCAGAGCCATGGAACCGGCAAGATCGGCGCAATCTTTGGGCCACTGACTCTGGTCTGGTTCCTGGTCCTGGCGCTCCTCGGCATCAGGCAGATAATCAATTATCCAGCGATCTTAACCGCTGTCAGCCCACATTACGCATTACATTTTCTTTTCAACAACGGCTGGACCGCTTTTTTGGTGCTCGGCTCAGTTTTTCTCGTCGTCACTGGTGGCGAGGCACTCTATGCCGACATGGGCCATTTCGGGGTAAGACCAATTCGCCTGGTCTGGTTCAGCCTGGTTCTACCTTCACTGGTCATAAACTATTTTGGCCAGGGCGCATTGTTACTGACGAACCCTGAAGCCCTGGAAAACCCCTTCTATCACCTCGCCCCACAATGGGCACTGATTCCGTTGGTGATGCTGGCAACTGCTGCCACGATTATAGCTTCCCAAGCTGTCATTTCGGGATCCTTTTCCATCACCAGTCAAGCGGTAAGGCTCGGCTTCTGCCCGCGACTGAAGGTGGCTCACACTTCTGCCAGCGAGCGCGGTCAAATCTACGTACCGGTAGTTAACTGGCTGCTGATGTTTAGCTGTATCGGCCTGGTCATCGGCTTCGGGTCTTCAAGTAACCTGGCGGCCGCCTACGGTTTTTCTGTAACAACCGACATGGTCATAACCACCCTGCTCTTTTTCTTCGTGACCCGCGAACGTTTCCAATGGTCACTCCAGAGGGCGTTACTACTCTGTGGTGGCTTTCTTATTTTTGATCTTTCTTTTTTTGGTGCCAACTTCGCCAAGATCCTCCATGGCGGCTGGTTTCCGTTGATGGTAGCAGGTCTTGTCTTTACATTGATGTCAACCTGGAAGACAGGCCGAAGTATTCTTGCCAGGAGGATGCGTGCAAGCGCTGTATCGATCGATCACTTCCTGTCGTCAATCAGCATCTCCATGCCACACAGAGTTGACGGAACAGCTATTTTCATGACCGGAAACCTACGTATTGCCCCTTCAGCATTATTGCACAACCTCAAACACAATAAAGTATTGCACCAGCGCATTGTCATTCTCTCAGTCGTCACGGAAGATGTGCCACATGTACCGTGGTCACAGCGCAGCAAGGTAGAAGCTGTTGGCGATGGGCTCTATCTACTCGTGTTGCACTATGGCTTTATGGATGTGCCGAATGTGCCGAAGTTTCTTTCGACCCTGGAGGTAGGCGAGCACTCTTTCAAGATGATGGAGACAACCTTTTTCCTCGGTCGCGAGACCATCATCCCCTCGAAAAAGAAAGGCATGGCACTCTGGCGCGAACATCTTTTCAGGCTGATGTCGAGCAACGCTCGCACCGCCACAAGTTTCTTCAGTCTGCCACCAGGCCGGGTGGTTGAAATGGGAATGCAAATCGAGATATAGTTGGCAGGTTCAGGAAAGGTTGCTAGTTTACGCACAACGCACAAACAAATCGACACCTTTTCCCTTGACATACCTGCACCGACAAAAGTATAAGTACCAGTTCCTGAACGGACTAAGGTTCGTAATCAAAGGTACGAAAGTGAGGTGAACAGGCTATGTACGCGGTCATTAAAACCGGAGGAAAGCAATACAAAGTTTCCGCAGGCGACCTTCTCAAGGTCGAAAAACTGGATGGTGCGGTGGGTGACACCATTGAACTGAACGAGGTCCTCATGGTTGGCGGAGAAGAGGTTAAAATCGGAACACCTCTCTTACCTGAAGCGAAAGTTGAAGCGCAGATCGTTGAACAGGGTAAAGACAAAAAAATCCTGGTCTTCAAATCAAAGCGACGCAAAAACTCTCGCAAGAAGTACGGCCACCGTCAGCCCCTCACCCGTCTAAAAATTATAGATATTAAAGCTTAAGGAGTAAAACCATGGCTCACAAAAAAGCTGGCGGTAGTACACGCAACGGTCGTGATAGTTGCGGCAAACGCCTTGGAGTCAAACGTTACGATGGCCAGTTGGTGACAGCCGGATCCATTCTGGTTCGCCAACGCGGCACGACCATTCATCCCGGCAACAATGTCGGCTGCGGCAAAGACTACACTCTTTTCGCTCTGATTGAAGGCAAGGTCAAGTTCGAACGTCTCGGCAAGGATCGTAAGAAAGTCAGCATCTACGCCTGAGGATAGGCTTCTAAACAAGTTTAAAAGCCCGAGGTTCTGTGTGAACTTCGGGTTTTTATGTTAGTAAAGAAAGAATAACGTGCGAGCAACATCACGCACCAAAGAAAAATGAAATTTATAGACGAGGTCAAAATATACGCCAAATCCGGTGACGGTGGTCGCGGCTGTCTTTCTTTCCGTCGCGAGAAGTTCGTACCCCTTGGCGGCCCGGATGGCGGCGATGGCGGGCGGGGCGGCGACGTCCATCTTGAGGTGGACATGGCGCTCACAACCCTCCTCGATTTACGCTACAAACACCATCTCAAGGCTAAGAACGGCGTCCCCGGACTGGGTAAGAACAAGCATGGCAAGGGCGGTGATGACCTGACCATCAAGGTGCCACCAGGCACTCTGGTCTATGATGACGAGACCGGCGAACTGCTCGCCGACCTGACCAAATCAGACCAAGGGTTCCTCCTGCTTAAAGGTGGTCAGGGCGGTCGCGGCAATGCCCGCTTCCTAACCTCTACCAACCGGGCCCCCCGTCATACGCAACCGGGAATTCCTGGCGAAGAACGCACCCTGCGCCTGCAACTCAAACTGCTTGCCGATGTCGGCCTGGTGGGGTTGCCCAACGCTGGCAAGTCGACGCTGATTTCCTGTGTCTCTGCCGCGCGCCCAAAGATTGCCGACTACCCGTTCACCACCTTGGTACCAAACCTTGGCGTGGTCCGGCATGGCGACTTTCGTTCCTTTGTTATCGCCGACATACCAGGATTGATTGAAGGGGCCAGCGATGGTCAGGGGCTGGGCACCCGCTTCTTAAGACATATCGAACGTACCGATCTGTTTCTTCACCTCGTCGACCTATCTTGTCTACAGACAGGCAATCCTGTTGAAAACTTTGACAAGATCAACCGGGAACTGCAATGTTACAATCAGGCCTTGAGTGAGCGGCCAATGCTGGTGGTTTTTACCAAGCAGGACATAACCGAGGTTCGTGAACAGACAGACGAGTATCGTACACTCTTTGAAGATCGCGGCTTTCAGACGCTGGCCATCTCGGCAGTCACCAGAGAGGGTTTGCCGGAACTCGTGACAACTATTGCCAGCGAACTGGACCGTATGCGCCAAGGAGACACAATAAAGTGACTCAGCTTGACAGCTATGGCAACAAACAGTAGAGTTTACCTGTTTTTTCAACTACTTCCATAAGCAAAGATATAATGCGCACAATACTTCTGGCACATGTCAAACGGGTGGTCATCAAGATAGGCAGCGGCGTCATCTCTAACAGCACTGGCCTGGATCTAGATCAAATTGCCATGCTTTGCGAAGATGTTTATCAACTCCGCCAACGGGGCTATGAAGTCATCCTGGTTTCTTCAGCAGCAGTTGCTGCCGGCAAAGCTGACCTGGGAATTGTCGGCAACACCCAGACCCTTCCTCTGCCTCTCAAGCAGGCAGCAGCCGCTATCGGCCAAAGTCGGTTGATGCGTGCCTATAAGGATGCGCTTCGCCAGTACGACTTGAAAGCGGCTCAGATTCTCCTGACTCGTGACGACCTCGCCAATCGCCGCCGCTATTTGAATGCGCGCAACACCTTGATGACTCTACTCGAATATGGTGTTGTGCCAATTATCAACGAAAATGACACCGTAGTAATCGACGAACTCCGCTTCGGTGATAACGACAACCTTTCGGCGATGACAACCAACCTCGTTGAAGCCCAGTTACTGGTGATACTCTCAGACATTGACGGTCTCTACGACAGCGATCCCCGGCACAACCCTGACGCCAGACTGATCTCCGAAGTTGAACGTCTGACACCGGAGATCGAAGCAATGGCTGGTAAAGAGGGAACTGCACTTGGCATAGGTGGCATGACAACCAAACTTAAAGCCGCCAAGCGTGCCACCCTGTACGGTGCCGGTACGGCTATCATAAACGGCCTGACACCTCACAACCTGCTCTATTTCTTTGACGGGCACGAACTCGGCACCTATTTTCTGCCAGCACGTGATCCGATGGCTGCCCGCAAACACTGGATCGCCTTCACAAAGAAGCCAAAAGGCCGATTGATGCTTGATGCCGGTGCCCAAAAGGCCGTGGCTGAACGTGGTAAAAGCCTGTTGCCAGCAGGAGTTAACAAACTCGATGGCAATTTTGAGCGCGGTGACGCCGTACGTCTTTGTGATCTCGACGGCAACGAGTTTGCCAAGGGCGTAACCAACTACAATGCTATGGAACTGCGCCGTATCATTGGCAAGAAATCAACAGAAATAGAATCGATCCTTGGCTACCATTATGGCGATGAAGTTGTACATCGTGACAATATGGTGATTAGTGCCAGAGATAAATAATGTGCAAAGTAAGTAAGAACACAGGAGTTGAGAGATGAGTGTAGCTAAACAGATGCTGCAAGTCGCACAGAATGCCAAGCGGGCATCCCAGACCCTGGCCAGCCTCTCCTCTGCAGTCAAGAATGAATTGCTGCAACAGATGGCCCAAGCACTTCTGAACCACACTGAAGCACTGATTGAAGCCAACGAGAAAGATCTGGTAGCTGCTCGAGTGGCCGGGCTGGCTCCGGCCATGATCGATCGCCTGGCCCTCGATGCTCAACGTATAAGGGGGATGGCCGACGGTTTACGCGAAGTTGCCGCGCTGCTGGACCCGGTCGGTGAAGTCACCGGCATGTGGCGACGCCCCAACGACCTGCAGATCGGCCGTATGCGAGTACCTCTGGGCGTTATCGGTATCGTTTACGAATCACGCCCAAACGTTACTGCTGATGCGGCCGGGCTTTGCTTAAAGAGCGGCAATGCCGTGATTTTGCGTGGAGGTAAGGAAGCCATTCACTCCAACCTGGCTATCGGCAAAGTTTTGAAGAGTGAACTGGAGCGCATGCGACTCCCTGCTGCCGCTATACAGATAATTGAAACCACTGATCGGACGGCAATTCTCGAGCTGCTCAAGCTGGAAGAAGAAATTGACCTGATCATCCCGCGCGGCGGTGAAGGCCTGATTCGTTTTGTCAGTGAAAATTCGCGGATTCCAGTCATCAAACACTACAAGGGAGTCTGCCACACCTTCGTTGATGCCAGCGCCGACTACGAGAAGGCGGAAAAAATCTGTATCAATGCCAAGGTTCAACGCCCAGGCGTCTGCAATGCCATGGAGACCCTGCTCATTCACCAGGACATTGCTGAGACCTTCGTACCCCACATAGCCACGGCCATGCGTGCCCAAGGAGTGGAACTGCGCGGTTGCAAAACCACCTGTGAATTCGCTGCCGACGTCCAACCGGCAACCGAAGAAGACTGGTACGCCGAGTATCTCGACCTGACCCTCGCGGTGCGAATCGTTGCGAACCTCGACGAGGCGATGGAACACATTCGCAAGTACGGCTCACTGCATACCGAAGTCATCATCACCCGCGACTACGAGAACTCACAGCGCTTTTTGCGCGAAATCAATTCAAGTGTTGTCATGGTCAACACCTCATCACGTTTTTCCGATGGCAACCAGTTTGGCCTCGGCGCAGAAATCGGTATCTCCACCACCAAATTGCACTCCTTTGGGCCCATGGGCCTGGAAGATCTAACCACTCGCAAGTTCATCGTGCTTGGCGACGGCCAGATACGCACTTGAACCTAAAGTCAGTACTTAAACTGAGTAAGTTATGAAGATCGGCATCCTCGGCGGCACATTCAACCCGATTCACCTTGCGCACCTGCGCATTGTCGAGGAAGTGCAACGGCTATACGAACTCGACAGAATCCTTTTTATCCCGGCTGCCGAACCACCTCATAAGGATGTTGCCGGGGGAACCCCCTTCTGTCATAGACTGGCGATGGTCGAAGCGGCAATCCAGGACTATCCTGACTTTCAGGCCTCCGACCTGGAATTCCAGCGTAGCGGCAAAAGCTTCTCCGTCGACACTCTCGAAATCCTACGGCAACAAGACCCGCAAGGGAAACGCTATTTCATCATCGGCCTTGACTCTTACCGCGAGATTGCCTCATGGAAAGATTATGCCCGAATCTTCAGTCTGAGTCACCTGGTGGTAATAACCCGCCCAGGGGTGCTGGTGAGCAACCAGCTCGAGCCTCTTGCCGTTGCGATTCGTGATGATTTCTGCTACGATAAGAGTATGGGGGAGTTTCAGCACAAATCAGGCAACCGCTTGATTTTTCTGAAAGAAACGAACCTGGATATTTCATCGACACAGATCAGGGAGATGTTGGCCAACGATCAATCGATCCGTCACTTGGTTCCTCCTGTTGTAGTCGATTACATTGAAGAGCATGGTCTCTACCAAAAACTAAAAGGGAGTCATTAATTTGCTTTCAGAAGACCGGGCGCAAAAGTGCGCCGCCTTTGTCCTCGACAAAAAAGCTTTTAACGTCCGCATCCTCGACGTCCGCAAGATCTCATCATTAACTGATTTCCTCGTCCTTGCCTCAGGTAGTTCCGACCGTCAGGTCAAGGCAGCGGCCGACTCGGTTCACCTTGGCCTGAAAAATGGACATGACACCATGCCAATTGGCATGGAAGGACTCAACGAAGGCCGTTGGGTTCTGATCGACTACGGTGATGTCATGGTCCACGTCTTCCACGAACCCGTCCGTCTCTTCTACGATCTGGACGGCCTCTGGTGCGACGCCGAAGAAGTCCCGGTGCAAGAGGATACGCCAGCAACAGCCCAGGCCAGCTCGTGAGGTTAAACCTGCTCTGCGTCGGCCGCCTGACCTTGCCTTACCTGAACGATGGCTGTGCCGAATTTGCCGAGCGGCTCAAACGCTACCTGCCCCTCTCTATCACTGAAATCAAGGAATATAAAACTGGCCGCAAGCAGGATCTGCGACGCATCATAACAACAGAGGGGGAGAATCTCGAGCAACGTATCCCGACCGGGACTTTCGTTATTGCCCTGGACCAAAGCGGCAAAAAAATGAGCTCGGAGCAACTGGCCGATCTCATGAGCAACCATATGGTGCGCAGCCTGCCGGAATGGACCCTGCTGATCGGCGGCCCTTATGGTTTAAGCGAAACATTGCGAAAACGAGCAGATCTGGTATTATCCCTTTCGGCTATGACTCTGACTCACCAGATGGCACGGTTGCTGTTACTCGAACAACTCTATCGATGCTGTACAATTATCCGCAATGAGCCCTACCACCATTAATAGGATAAACAGGCCATTAAAGAATGATTTTCTTCGCCTGACGTCCATCTTTTGTGGTTAACTGCTCGTATATGTTCTAGAATGCTTGGATGTTAGAAGGAGTAGATGTATGAGTGAGGGGTTTGCTCAGATTAAAGAACAGCTGTTTAAAGAACGCCATGAGCTTTTGCAGGAAGTCAGCAATTCCTATGAGGTCTGCCGTGATTTAGGACAGGACGGCGTGCCGGATATTGGCGATATGTCTTCTGTGGCTTACAGCCGCGACGTGCTGTTTAACGTCAGCGAAACCCAGCGTCAGCGTATCAATGACATAGATGTCGCTCTGCAGCAGATCGAAAAAGGGGAATATGGTATCTGTATGAGCTGTGGTGAGGGTATTTCGCCAAGACGTATGGAAGTCCGACCTTTTTCACGTTATTGTATTGAATGTAAAACCGATATTGAAAAACTTGGGGCGTAACCAGCCCACTAACAGCTGACTTGTAGCCCCTTAGGGTTAATTCCAGGAGGAAACCAATGACATTCATGGCGGTGATATTACTATTTATCTTCTTTGTCCTCTTTTTTCTCTATTTCTGGGGGCTCAACCCCCACATGATTACAATCTTTTACCTGCCGGAGCAAAGCCTGACCTATCCGGCAGCAATGATTATCATCAGTTGTGTCATTCTCGGTCTGGCCCTGGGCTTTGGCGCTCATGTTTACAGCACTGTAACTCAATGGATAAAACGTTGGAGACATGATCGCGCCGAGAAAAAACAACGTGAAATCAGCACCATCTATCGCGAGGGTGTCGGCCGACTCCTCTCCGGTGACCTGAAAAAAGCCCGAGGTCTACTCAATAAAGCACTTGATCGCGATCCCAAGCGGGTTGACACACTGATTGCCCTGGCCAACCTTGCTGGACAGGAAAGCAATTACACAGAAGGATTGGAACTACTACGTAAGGCTGGCGAGATCGACCCCAAAAGCATGGAAGTCCTTTTCAAGACTGCTGCTATCCAGGAAGAGACCGGTAATGACGAGGATGCCATTGCCTCTTACCAGGGCTTGCTTGCATTGGAAAAAGACAACCGAAAAGCGTTACGCAGCCTGCGAGACCTCTACATCAAACATGATCGCTGGCAAGATGCCCTGGAGAGCCAACGTCAGGTTCTGAAAGCCGGGCCTGGAGCCAATCGTGTTGCCGAAGAGAAGGAGATACTTCTCTTTCTGAGCTACGAAGTTGCCCGCCAGAAAATCAGCGGCGACTCCCCCAAAGAAGCCAAATCCGCGTTGAAGGACATCCTGCGGCAAAAAGCTGAGTTTGCCCCGGCCCAGGTTTCACTTGGTGATGCCTATGTCGCCATGGACCGTGGCAGTGATGCCGTCAAAACCTGGCAAGAGGGTTATAAGAAACTCGGCAAAGGCGTTTTCCTTGAGCGACTTGAGGACTACTTCATGGAACGCGAAGACCCCTCTTCGCTGCTCAATTTCTTTCGAGGACTGGTTCTTGAACAGGGTGACGACCTGATATTCAGGCTCTTCTACGGCAAACTCTGCCTGAGGCTGGAAATGGTTGACGAAGCCAAAGTACAGCTACAGGCGGTGGAAAGCTCCGGCGTCGAATCTTCACAAGTCCACCTGTTGCTGGCGGAGACTTACCGCCGTTGTCGTGAATCAGATGAAGCAATTGACGAATACCAGAAGGCACTGGGCATCTCCAAGCGCCTGCACCTAAACTTCGTCTGTGAGAAGTGTCAGCACATTACTCCAGAATGGAACAGCCGTTGTCCTTCCTGTGGGGAATGGAATACAAACAGCCTGGTTGACCGCAAAATCATTCAGGAAGCCCGCCCCATCGCGCTTGGCAAAATGGCCATCCACCATGGTGAACAGGTAGAGTGGCAAGGGGCATGAGAAAACCGGTTGCGCTGATCATTCTTGACGGCTGGGGAATTAACGACAGCTGTGATAACAATGCTGTCTGCCTGGCGCAAACCCCACGTCTCGATGAACTGATCGACAACTACCCAGCCTCGTGGCTAAACGCCTCCGGCCTCAATGTTGGCCTACCGGACGGCCAGATGGGCAATTCGGAAGTCGGCCATCTAAATATCGGTGCCGGCCGTATTATCTACCAGGATCTGACCCGTATCAGCAGCAGTATCGAAGCTGGTGATTTCTTTACCAACCAGGCACTACTTGAGGCCTTGGCTCGCATTCGTAACGCCGGTGGCAAACTGCACCTGATGGGGCTACTATCTGACGGCGGCGTCCATTCCCACAACACTCATCTCTATGCCCTGATTGACTTGGCTAAACGTGAAGATGTCGAGGTCTGTGTTCACGCCTTCATGGACGGGCGGGACACCCCGCCGCAAAGTGGCGCCGGCTTCCTCGAACAACTCGAAGAGGAAATGACACGCCTGGGACATGGCTGCCTGGCGACCGTAATTGGCCGTTACTATGCTATGGACCGGGATAATCGCTGGGATCGCGTGCAACGGGCATGGCAAGCAATAGCACTGGGCCAGGGCCAGCCAGCCGACTCAAGCGCTGTCGCAATCCAGTCAGCCTACAAGGTCGGCCAGACCGATGAATTTGTTGAACCACGGATTATCCAGCAAAACGGCTTGCCTGTTGGTCGCATCAACGACAATGACGGCATCATCTTTTTTAATTTCCGCGCCGACCGTGCCAGAGAGATTACCCGCACTTTCACCCAACCCGATTTTGCCGAATTTGAACAGCCCGAAGTGCCAAAGCTCTCGGCATTCACCTGCTTGACAGAATATGACGAAACCTTCGATCTGCCGGTCGCCTATGCAGCCGAGAGCTACCCCAGAATCCTCGGAGAAGTTGTCGCTGACGCAGGCTTACAACAGTTGCGTATCGCGGAAACCGAGAAATATGCTCACGTTACCTTCTTTTTTAATGGTGGGGTCGAAAAACCTTTTCCCAATGAAGATAGAGCATTAATCCCGTCACCAAAGGATGTTGCCACCTACGATCTGAAACCCTCAATGAGCGCCCTGGAGCTAACAGATGAAGTGCTCAGACGCATTCAGACGAGAACCTATGATTTGATCATCCTGAACTTTGCCAATCCTGACATGGTTGGCCACACCGGTGTGCTATCAGCAGCCATTTCTGCTATGGAAACGGTTGACAACTGCGTGGGACGCATCGTTGATGCTCTCCTTGACGTTGGCGGTTGTGCCTTGATTACAGCCGATCATGGCAATTGCGAAATGATGCTTGACGAAAACGGTGTCCCGCATACTGCGCATACGACCAATAGAGTGCCGTTAATCCTGGTCGACCCTGATCACCGCCAGGCCGATTTGCAACCAGGGATTCTCGCCGATATAGCACCCACTCTGCTTGGCTTGCTGGAGCTTGCCGTGCCGGCAGAGATGACGGGCAAGAATCTTATTTTGTAGCAGCCTGTCGGACTATCAGGGGCTGAAGCGAAAATTTGATTGTTTGAGACCAGATTTTAGCTCGTTTGAGATTAATAGCCTTAGCTATTGGTCGAAAAGAAGCTGAGATATGGGCCAAACAGGCGAATTTGCAGCCAGTTTATTGATAGTCCGAGAGGCTGCTGGCAGCTCAACCTTTATAATTGGCCATTTGGCTCGTTGTTGTTTGTAACTATCCAGTACAATCTGAACTATTGGTAGAATATCTGTCATCCCCGAATGGTTTTATCGGGGATCCATGCTTTTAAGGTCTGAATTCCCGATTACACCCTCGGGAATGACAATCTTTAATCGTAATTTTATATGTTTATATGGAGGGGCTTCTCATGTGGACCAGCTGCCGACGAGCAGTGACAGCAAGCATTGATCTGCTATTACCACCGGTATGTTTGCTCTGTGGCAAATTCCTGCCGACCAACCATAGCGTACAATCTTTCTGTCATGATTGCTTGGCAAGCATGTCTCCTCTGGGGCCAGCACATTGCAGCCGTTGCGCCCAACCTTTTCCTGATTCCACCTCAATACATCTCTGCGGCAACTGCCTGAAGCGGCCGCCAGCCTTCTCAATCGTCCACGCTGCAGGCCTCTACCAGGGCGGCATCAAAGACGCGGTTCAGCGGTTGAAATACCGCAATCAGATCAGCCTAGCGAAACCTCTAGGTCAACTCATCGGCAATGTCATCGAAGCGGCAAAGGCTGACTTTGTTCCGGATTGTATCGTACCGGTACCGCTGCATCTTGATCGATTGAGACAACGCGGCTACAACCAGGCCCTAGAAGTAAGCCGACCAATCGCTAAACAACTGGGCATTACTGTCGATACCGGGCTATTACAACGCATTCGCAATACACCTCCACAGCAGGGCCTGCCAGCAATCGAACGCAGAAGTAATCTGCGCAACGCTTTTGACCTCACCTTGACACTGTCTGATCCTAGCTTAACTTCGGCAGCACAGCGAATTCTGCTTGTTGATGATGTCATGACCACAGGTGAAACAGTACGTGAATGTTGTCGAACGCTTCTGGCGGGGGGCGTTGGAGAAGTTCAAGTTGCAGTCGTTGGTCGAGCTTAATTAATCAATCGTTGTGACAAGTCCTGCCTTTCTGTTAAAATACCACGATTATTTTATTCAACACTATGAATTCCTTATGACTCCTTATAAGTCAATCATACAGAACATCACCCTTGAACAGACTCTGGGAACCATTCCCAGTGGTCTCTTTGTTGTCGACAAAGAGATGCGTATTATCTACTGGAATCCTGCTGCCGAGAGGATTACCGGCTTTTCTGAAGAGGATGCTGTCGGTAATCACTGCTCTTTTCTACAAGGCATTCCATGCGGCGACGGGTGTGGTCTTTTCAACGACAATATCCCCAAACCGATCATCGGCGCAAACTGTACTATTGTCACAAAATCCGGGGGGACAACCCATTTACTCAAGAACATGGAGTATCTGCGCAACGCCGAAGGGGAGATTATCGGCGGCATCGAATCATTCCACGACGTCACTCGTCAACATGAACTCGAAGAATCGCTACGTGAACAAACAGCCACTCTCGAAGCTCGGGTCAAGGCACGCACTACAGAACTCAAAAAAAGCGAAACACGTTTTCGCGCGGTTCTCGACAACATGGATGATATGGCCTATATCGCCACAGAGGACTACAAGCTGACTTTTATGAACCGCGCCATGCTTGACATCTTTGGCAATCAGGTCGGCGAGGACTGTTACAAAGTTCTACACGACGGAACAACAGTCTGTTCCTGGTGCCCCATGAACAAAGTCTTCAGCCCGCGAACGGTACGTGATGAGCGGCAACTCGGTAACTTCGGCAGAATTTACGAGATTATCCATTCCCAGTTACCGGAAGAGGACGGCATTCGACAGAAGCTCGCTGTGTGTCGGGACATTACCGAGCGCAAGAAAGCAGAAACTGACCTGCGAGAAGCCAACCGTGAGCTTGATGCTTTTGCCCACTCCATCTCCCACGACCTGCGCGGCATCCTGTCTCCGGTGGTAACCTATATGGATTTCCTCCGGACAAACTACAAAGATGTCCTGGATAAGCAGATTCTTGAGATTCTCGGTGAAGTCGAACACCAGAGTGAGCGGGCAATCGCTCTGCTTGATGATCTTCTTGACCTGGCGCAGGTCGGTCATGTGCAACCAGGCAAGTACCCAACTGACGTCAACATGATCGTCGATGAGGTAATTGCTGAACAGTCCATGGAAAACGAAGTCCTCCTGGAAATCCAGAGTGACAAGCTGCCAAAAACCTGGGTCCCCGAAACACTCATCTACCAGATCTTCGTTAACCTGCTTGGCAATGCCCAGCGTTATGTCCCTGTGGAGAAAGGTCCTGTGGAAATCGGTAGTTGGGATGAGGACACCATGGCAATCTATTTTGTGCGCGACCACGGCCAGGGTGTTGCCAACAAGGAGCAGGAGGATATCTTCGATATCTTCTACCGCGGCAAGATGTCCAAGGGGCGGCGCGGCACCGGCGTCGGGCTTGCCATTGTGCGGAAAATTGCCCTGAGGTGTGGAGGTAAAACCTGGGTGGAACAGACTCCCGGAGGTGGTGCAACTTTCTGTATTTCTCTGCCCAAAAATCCGACCTTTGGCAAGCGGGTCAAAGAAGACGCATGAACAACTTATAGCATCAGGGGATATACTCCCGCCCAAACTACCAATTTGCCACAATTCAGCAGCACCTTCATAACAAGAACACATCTACGCAAACCCCTCGATTTAGCTTGACTTATTCCGCACCGCTGATATCCTTCGTTGTTTCAATTGGCACCACTTTTGCGGAGCATCATCATGGCCTATAAAGAGACCCTTAATCTTCCGTCAACCGATTTTCCGATGCGCGGCAACCTGCCTCAACGCGAACCGGAAATCATGCAACGTTGGGTGGAACTTGACCTCGACCGTCTGCTCAGCGAACCGGATCCAGACAAGCCGAACTTTACCCTGCACGATGGGCCCCCCTACGCCAACGGCAATATCCATATCGGCCATGCACTGAACAAGATCCTCAAAGACATTGTTATTAAAAGTAAACGCATGCAGGGCTTTTATGCACCCTACGTCCCCGGCTGGGATTGTCATGGCCTGCCGATTGAGTTGAAAGTCGATCAGAAGCTCGGCAAGAAGAAGCGCGAGATGAGCAAAGCCGAGGTGCGTAAAGAGTGTCGCGCTTATGCCCGTGAATGGGTCGAGATCCAGAGCGATGAATTTCGCCGCCTGGGTATTTTCGGCGACTGGCAGCATCCCTACCTGACCATGACCCCCGGCTACGAAGCGACGACTGCCCGCGAACTGGCACGCTTTGCCGAAAGGGATGGACTCTACAAGGGACGCAAACCGATCCACTGGTGCTCGTCTTGTGTAACTGCCCTGGCTGAAGCCGAGGTTGAATACGAAGATCACACCTCACCATCAATCTACGTCAAGTTTCCATACCTGGATGAACTTCCCGAAGGCTTTACCGAGCTGGCTGAGAAGCCCCTTGCCTTCGTCATCTGGACAACAACACCCTGGACGATTCCGGCCAATCTGGCTGTTTGTCTGAACCCGGAGCTAGCTTATGTTGCCATCGACACCGGCGACGAAATCCTGGTAATGGCTGAAGGGCTCTATGCCAAAGTTCTCGCAGAACTCAACATTACGGACTTTAAGGTCATCAAAACCTTCCAGGCCGACGTCTTTGAGAAGAGGGCATGCCGCCATCCCCTCTATGACCGCGCTTCATTGCTGGTTCTCGGTGATTACGTCACCCTCGAAGCCGGTACCGGTTGCGTGCATACCGCTCCCGGCCACGGTCAGGACGACTACCTGACCGGCCTTAGGTACGGGTTGGAAATTTACAACCCGGTGGATGATTACGGTCGTTACCGTAAAGACCTGGAATTCTTTGGCGGCGAGAAAGTCCCTGCCGTCAACCCCCAGGTTTCTGCCAAGCTGGCTGAAGTCGGCGCACTCCTGAACGAAGACAAAGTCACACACAGCTACCCGCACTGCTGGCGTTGCAAGAAACCGATCATTTTCCGTGCCACTGAACAGTGGTTCATATCCATGGAAGCCAACCAACTGCGGCAAAAAGCGCTCAACCATATTAACGACGTACAATGGATTCCGCCCTGGGGACGTAATCGTATCTACAACATGATCGAGAATCGCCCGGACTGGTGTATCAGCCGTCAACGTAGCTGGGGTGTACCGATCACTGTCTTCTATTGCAACAAATGCGATGAAGCCCTGGCCGACGGTAAAGTCATGCACCACGTTGCCGACCTCTTTGAAGCAACCGGCAGTGACATCTGGTTTGAAAAGGACACCAAGGATCTAATGCCGGAAGGTACCGTCTGTCCGAGTTGCGGGTACGACGATTTCCGCAAAGAGATGGATATCCTTGACGTCTGGTTCGACTCCGGTGTCTCTCACGCCGCCGTGGTAGAACAAAATGACCATCTCAAAACACCGGCAGACCTTTACCTGGAAGGCAGCGACCAGCATCGCGGCTGGTTTCACTCCAGTCTGCTAGCTGCAGTCGGCACTCGTGACGCAGCCCCATACAAAGCAGTTTTAACCCACGGCTTTGTTCTCGACGAGAAGGGACGACCCATGTCCAAGTCGGTGGGTAATGTGGTTGCCCCTGAGAAAGTCATCAAGCAATACGGTGCTGAAATTCTGCGCCTCTGGGTCGCCACCCAGGATTATCGCAACGACACCCGGGTCGGCGACGCAATTCTCAAGCAGGTCTCCGAGGCCTATCGACGCATCCGCAATACGGCTCGCTACATCCTCGGCAACATCCACGATTTTGACCCTGCCACAGACAGCGTTGCCGATAAGGATCTACTTGAAATCGATCGCTGGGCACTCTCTCGCCTGGAAGAACTAGCCACGCGGGTCAGAAAAGCGTATGAAGCCTACGAATTCCATGTACTTCATCACGCTCTGCATAACTTCTGTGCTGTCGACATGAGCGCTTTCTACCTTGATGTCCTCAAAGACCGGCTCTATACCTCGCCAGCAGCAGGGCATGCACGCCGCAGCGCTCAAACGGCCATGTACCGCATATTGGATACACTCACCCGCATGATGGCTCCGGTTCTTTCTTTCACCGCCGAAGAAATCTGGGGATTCCTCCCTGGTGAGCGTGAAGCTAGTGTCCACCTGGCGGGCTTTCCCAATTTTGAAGCTGGCCTGATTGACGTTGATCTTGAGAAAAAATATGAGCGCATTCTAGCGGTGCGCAGTGATGTTGCCAAAGTTCTTGAACAGGCCCGCACGGAAAAAACCATCGGCCATTCCCTCGACGCACGCGTGGAACTCGCTGCCGATGGCAACCTCGGTGCTTTTCTCACGAGCGAAGCCGAACAACTCGCCAGCCTCTTCATCGTTTCTCAAGTCGAGATCTGCGACAACCTTGACGACAGCAGTGCTGGCGAAAACCTGTCGGAGTTGAAGATCCGGGTCAGTAAAGCAGACGGCGAAAAATGTTCGCGCTGCTGGAATTATGCGACCACAGTCGGCAAGAGTGAAGATCATCCTGAAATTTGCCGTCGTTGTATTCAGGCTATTGCCTAAAGGCAACCGGGACGCGGCACGAGGGACGAGGCAAATCAAGCAACAAGCTTCCTAACGCCATCGAATCTGCTGCACTACTGAAGATTTTAGATCTTTCTCGTCCCGCGTCACTCGTCCCTCGTACCGGGTTCCTATGCCAAAATACCGCACACTATCGATCATCGCCGCTGTCATTCTGATTCTCGATCAGACGACCAAGCTGTACGTGGATGCCAACTTTAGGCTCCATGAATCTGTTCCGGTGATCCGCGACTTTTTTCACCTGACCTACGTGCGCAACAAGGGTGCTGCTTTCGGCATCTTTTCCGACAGTGCCATGCGCATCCCTTTCTTTATCAGCGTATCAATCATTGCCATGCTCGGTATCCTCTGGTATGTCAGACAGATCAGGGCGGACCAGAAGCTGGCACTTTTTTCCCTGTCGCTGATTTTTGCCGGGGCCTGCGGCAACCTGGTCGACCGTATTCGTCTCGGTGAGGTCATCGATTTTTTTGATGTTTTCTGGCAACGCTATCACTGGCCAGCTTTCAATATTGCTGATTCAGCCATCAGCGTAGGTGTCACTCTGTTGTTTATTGAAATGTGGCGTGAAGATCGCAATAAAGCTACGGAGAATACTGCAAATAAACATCAAGGAGAGTGAAGCATGAATAAGGTATTGATCGTTCTGGTTATGGGCATAATGATACTTAGCCTTTCCGCCTGCGAAACCATTAAAGGGGCCGGCAAGGACATAGAAGATGGTGGCGAATGGATTCAGAGAAAAGCAAGCTAAACGGAAAGAGCCAGACCCTTATGAGGCGGCCTTTTCGTTATGTGCATAATGATCAAGATTATTCTACCAACCAGTAAAATAGCCAATTAACCCCAGAGTTAGGCCAACGGCAAAATTAATGGCCTTGACGCGGAAAAAGTTCATACGCGAATCGGCCAGCATAGGCAGCATACCATGCCCATCCTGAACCACAGAGCTAGCCAATAGCACACTGAACGGCACCGCGCCTTGCGTGAAGAGTGTCAGGAAAACCAGATGGGGCCCAGATTCCGGGATCAAACCTACCAAGCAGGCGGCAAGTAACATGAGGAACTGATTGTCCTGCATCCAGCCGACAAGAAGAAACTGATCAACCAGCAGGTGCATTACAAAAAGGGCTCCAAAAGTCCACAGAAAAACCCTGGGCATATGGGTTTTTGCTACATGTTCCCAGAGATGTTTCTCCAGGAAATGATCTGGAACGGTTATCACAACAAACAGGGCCACGCCTGAAGTCAAAAGCAAGGTGACTCGCACCCAATTCCAGACAGGTGGCCCCAGATACCCGGCCAACAGACCAAAGACAAAAAGGATCAAAGCGAGGGTCAAAACCCCTCGAGAGAAAGAACAACCCTTCCACTGCTTAACAAGCGCCCCTTTCGGAAAACATTCACACACTTCTTCCTTGTGGCAATCATGTTCACACTGCGCTTCAGTTTGGCTGATAATTTTCCTGTCCAACAGAACATCAGTTAAAGCACCAGCAGACACACCGACAAAAACCAGGATCAGGAAAAGAAATCCAGCGGTCTCCGGAATCATGGCCAGCATCACAAAGGCCTCGTCGCCACTGGTAGCAATCATGGCCGCGACTACTGCCCCCAACGAGACAACCCGGTGCGAATATAGCGCTACGACCGCAAAGGCACCCATACAACCGGGGGTTGCTCCCAGAAGTGCGGCCAACAGGTACTGCTGCCATCGATTAGCACGTAATTTACGCTGCCAGACACCCTGAGTGAGCACATTCAGGTATTCAATTACCAACATCATCACCAGGACAAAACCGCTGATCATGATGGCATGGGTAAGGCTGTCTTTAATTAGATTTATCATAGGCCCAATGTTAGAATAATTTATTAAATGCTACAACCATCGTAGTGACCGTCAAGCAAATTCAGGTTATAATTAAAAGATATCATTATCGATCACAGTGAAGGAGACCATCCTTTGTCCAACACAACCAGGATTCACCTCGCACAGCGCACTAACGATGTCACCCCATTTCTTGCCATGGAAATCATGGAACGAGCTAAAACACTCGAGTCAGAAGGCCGGGAGGTCATCTACCTATGTCTTGGTGAACCGGATTTCCCAACGCCTGAGCCAATCATCAATACAGCCCAAAGAGCAATGCTGGCAGGTGAGACCCGCTACACCCATTCCCTGGGTCGGATCGAGCTTCGCAAGGCTTTGTCAGAACACTATCAGAAACGTTACAAAGTCACTGTTGACCCGGAACAGATCATTGTCTCTTCCGGCACCAGCCCGTTAATGCTGCTGTTATTTGCCGCACTATGTGACCCTGATGATGAGGTCATCATCACTGACCCCGGCTACGCTTGCTACCCCAATTTCATCCGCTTTGTAGGCGGCAAACCGTGCTTTTTGCAAACCCGACCGGAGCAGGGGTTTCAGCCACAACCGGAGGAGGTTCGAGCACTGATCAACAACAGGACCCGTGCCTTGCTGATCAACTCTCCAGCCAATCCAGCTGGCTCCATTCTCTCCCGCACTGAGTTGGAGAAACTGGCAGCACTACCGATACCACTGGTCTCTGACGAAATTTATCATGGCTTGACCTACGAGGGAGAGGAACACAGCATCCTGGAATTCAGCGAAGAGGCCTTCGTTCTGGGTGGCTTCTCCAAAGCCTACGCCATGACCGGCTGGCGACTCGGCTACCTGATTGCACCTAAAAGTGCCGTGCGAGCACTGCAGACGTTTCATCAAAATGTAGTGATTAGCGCCAACAGTTTTGTGCAGTTGGCCGGAGTGACCGCTTTGCGTAAAGGAGAACCTTACCTTGCAGAGATGCGCGCCGAATATGATCGGCGACGACGCCACTTGATTCCACGGTTGGAAGAGATTGGCCTTAAGGTTCACACCCAACCGGTGGGTGCATTCTATGTGCTCGCCGACGCCCGGCACATCTCCAACGATTCACTCGCCCTAGCCAGGGAAATCCTTGAAGCCACCGGTGTGGCGCTTACTCCGGGAATCGACTTTGGCCAGGGTGCCGAGGGCTTCCTGCGCTTTTCTTATGCCAATTCAATGGAGAATTTGGACAAAGCTGTCGACCGTCTGGGTGACTTCTTTCAGCAGAGAGGATGGCTGTAGAGGATATGTGACTACCGAAAGGCGGACCATATTATCGAATGAATGACCTCGCTGCAGCGGGTCCGATTAATCCCAAAGACATGGAAGAATGAGTTGCAACAATATATATAAGAACACTGTCTGGTTTACTTCCAGTCGTCACTGGTAATGGTGACTTATATAAGAGATTAAACTTGCTGTTCGAGTCCAGCACGGCCCCCAAGTACGGACAAAGATGGGCACTGGGAAGAGAAGCTTGATATTTAAAGTGGAATCAGCTAGAGCTTCAGCGAATCCGCGTTAAACAACTGGTCTTGTTAATAATTGTTGCCGCTCTTACTACACATCAAGCTCCACAATTCTTTTTATAGTCATAAACACAGAGCAACTTCCTGTAAGGCGTATCTGACTTATTTCCAAAGTTCCTCAAGTAATTCTCAACCTCTTCTAGATCTAGTTTGTCATTTTGGGTAGACCAAAGAATTGCGTTTAACTTATTGCTTGCCGTTATAAATAAGAATCCAGTGTTATGATATTGAAGTGGCGGTTCCTAACGGCGGGGAATCAAGCAGATAAGCCAAGAGATCACAAAACCCCAAACCATGCTGTTGGCTAAGAACAACAATAGACCGAAAATGCCACCGGTCCTGATCCCTCCGAAAAGAGTCAGCGTCGGTTGTAACAGAATCGGCAGAATCCAGGTCCCGGTGGTGTTCCCCTCCAACCCCAATCCGAAGAGAAGAAACAACACCACACAAGCAGCAACATGAAATCCTGAAAAGATCAAGCTTTTACGCATCTCGTCCCGTATCCCGGGTTTTACCTGGTTTTTCCAGGTATGCCGGCTTCCGTCATTGGTCGCGGGTCGAGAAGCTGATTCAGCTCTTCTTGCGGAAGGACCCTTTCTTCCAGCGCGACTTCTCGCACGGTCTTGCCGGTTTCATGGGCCTGCTTGGCGATAGCGGCAGCGCGATCATAGCCGATCACCGGAGCCAGGGCGGTGCACATGGCCAAGCTCTCCTCGATCAGGCCTTCGCAACGTTCGCGGTCTGCTGCGAGCCCCTGCAGGCAGCGCTGGTTGAACTGTCCGATGGCATTGCTGAGTAAATCGATTGATTGTAGCAGGTTGTGCGCCATCACCGGCATCATGACATTCAGTTCAAAGTTGCCTGCCAGGCCGCCAAGGGTGATAGTGGCGTCATTGCCAATCACCTGGGCGCAGACCTGCATCAGGCTCTCCGCCATAACCGGGTTGACTTTGCCGGGCATGATCGAGCTGCCCGGTTGAACTGTTGGCAGCTGCAATTCGCCAAAGCCGCAACGTGGACCACTGGCCAGGAAACGGATGTCATTGGCAATCTTGAACAGGGCGACAGCCGTGGTTTTCAAGGCACCGCTGGCGGCCACCACCTGCTCCTTGCCGGCTTGGGCGGCAAAATGGTCTTTTGCTTCACGCAGCGGCAGTCCGGTTTCTTCGGCCAATCCGGAAATCACTTTCTGCGCAAATTCCGGGTGGGTGTTGAGACCCGTACCGACTGCTGTGCCACCGAGGGGAAGTTCGCAAAGGCCGTCTTTGGCGCGCTCCAGTTCGCTGGTAACCAGGGTGACCTGACGGAAGTAGCCACCGAAGATCTGGCCGAGACGAATCGGCGTGGCATCCTGCAGGTGGGTGCGGGCGATGGTGATGATATCGTCAAACTCGCGGGCCTTTTCACCGAGAACTTTACAAAGGTCACCAAGCGCGGGCAACAGCTGTTTGTTAATTTCCTCGGCAGCGGCCAGATGCATGGCTGTAGGGATAACATCATTGCTCGACTGGCCGAAGTTGACGTGATCGTTGGGGTGCACGGCGCGACTGCCGAGTGGTTCGTCAAGAAGTTGGCAGGCACGGTTGGCGATTACCTCATTGGCGTTCATGTTGGTGCTGGTACCGGAGCCGGTCTGGAAGATGTCGAGAGGAAAGTGATCGTCCAGATCGCCGCCGATAATTTCCTCGGCGGCAGCCATGATCGCCAATGCCACACGCTCGTCGATCAGGCCAAGTTCACGGTTAACCTGGGCGGCATGTTCCTTAACCAGGCCGAGGGCGCGCAGAAAGGGACGAGGGAAGCCGATTCCGGAGATAGGGAAATTCTCTTTGGCTCTGGCTGTCTGGGCGCCGTAGAGGGCAGCGGCGGGCACCTTCATCGTTCCCATGGCATCTTTTTCAGTACGATTAGCAGACATTTTTTTGTTTCCTTAATTTTTGTTGTCTCCAAAGGGGTCTTCAGGTAAGAGCTTCTTCATAAAATCATGAATGGTTTCAATGCTTTCAGCATACCAACAGGAACGCTGGTGTCAATGGTGCACTTCACAGTTTAGGTTCTCCGTAATGCCCGCGACGACACAGAGGGCTTACACTCTATCTTCCACCGCTCATTCACGGATTCAGCAACTTTGAAAAAGTTTTAGTTTTGATAAAGTTTCCTCTTGGTTAGAATGGCTGTCTATGTCAACCCTCGCTTTCACATTGATTCTTTTTTCTGCCTTGATGCATGCGTTATGGAATCTGCTGGTTAAACGCAGCCAGGACAAGACTGTTTTTATCTGGTGGATGTTTGTTGCTTCGGGCAGTTTGATGAACCTGGGATTGCCGTTTGCCGGCACCTTCCCTTTGCCCTCTTTACGCGTGGTCGGCCTGGCGGCCGTTGGGGCCGTCTGTTTCATGCTCTACCATCTTTTTAATGGCCGAGCCTATCGCAGTGGAGATCTTTCACTAACTTATCCACTGGCGCAGACTTCGATGTTCTGGGTACCGATCTGGGGTGTGCTGATCCTCGGCGAAAAGGTTTCCGGCCTTGGCGTGGCAGGGATCGGCCTGATCCTGTTCGGGGCGTATTCGATACAATTGCGGGCGCTGGCCTGGAGCGAGGTTGTGCGGCCTTTCCGCAATCTGCGCGATCCGGGGGTGATGGCCGCACTGGCTGCCGGTTTCATCTACTCGGTCGGTTCAGTTATCGATAAGACTGGTGTCATGCTTTACTCGGTCTTTCATTTTACCTACCTGTTGGTTGTTTTCATGCTGCTCTTCATGACCATGAATATCATGCGGCCTAAGTATCGGGGGCGCATTCTGGCAGAATTCAGGAACAGTCGGCTCCTGGTGTTCGCCGCTGGGCCGGTTATGATGGGTTCTTTCTTCGCTTTCCGCTACGGCTTGAAGCTGTCGCCGATGAGTTATGCTGTGCCGATGCGCCAGGTCAGTTTGCTGATCGGCGTACTTATCGGTGTGCTGTTTCTCGGTGAAGCTTGTGGCAGAATTCGTTTCGCTGCTACTTTGTTGATTCTTGGTGGGGTTGCTTTGATTCGGTTTGGGTAGGACAGGGACGCGGAACGAGGGACGAGAAAAGCTGGCAACCTAATCTAAAGCATACCAAGGATTTTAGTGCTCAAGTCTTTTTGCTTTTGACCTTCGCGTTGCTCGTCCCGCGTTCCGGTTTCCCTTTGCGTCCTCCGCGTCTTTGCGTTAAAACTACTGGTACTGTCCCATTGACAAGGAATCACCATGAAAAATATCGCCAATTTTCTCTTCGAAGCCGGAATGCTCAAACGCACACCACGCACTGGTTTCCAGTTTCTAGGCTCCGGTGCCGAATCGGTGGCAGAGCATATCTTTCGTGCCAGTCTGATCGGTTACACCCTGGCCCAACTCGATGATGAGGCTGATGCCGGTCGGGTTGTGTTGCTCTGTCTTTTTCACGATATTCCCGAAGCGCGCACCGGTGACCAGAACTACGTCAACAAGAAGTACGTCAAGGTTGATGAGCGTAAAGCAGTTGAAGATCTTGCCCGCACCCTGCCTTTCGGTGATGATTACCGCAGTCTGCAGTATGAGTTCATGGCCGGTGAAACGCGTGAAGCATGCATTGCTCACGATGCTGATCAGCTGGAAATGATTCTGGCGCTGAAAGAATATAAGGATCTTGGCAACCGCTATGCTGATGAGTGGTATCCGGTTACGCTCAAGCGACTGCAGACGGAGGTGGCAAAAACCCTGGCGGAAACGATCTGGGAGACCGATTCAACTCGCTGGTGGTTTGATGATGATACGGATTGGTGGGTTAAGGGCCAGAAAGACGGAGACTAGTGTCCCGTGCGGTTAATCGTGACGCGTAATTCTGAGATATTTTGGTTACTGTCAAGGCGTGCCGATGAAGGCCTAGCGTGCGTTAAGCCAAAGAGGCGCAACGCAGACAGCGGGCAAAAGGGCCAGAATTAAAGGATAGGATTAACCGCACGGGACACTAGGAAGCTTGGGGCTGGAGGCTGGCGAAGGCAGTCTATTCCAATCCGAAGATGAGTCTGAAGGGTGGGTCTGAATCAACCGGCGAGTAAACGTTCATCGATAGATTCAAAGAGTTGGTGTCTGGCCTCTTGCAGGCGCTTAGCTGCTTCATTATCGCTGATCGCATAGGCAATGTCATCCATTGATTGGAAAGTCAGTCCGGGCTTGAGAAACTGCGCGGCGTTTGGGAGCGATTTGAGTTTTTCATAGGGCGTTGTCATGTGTTCGTAACGGTAGAGTTTTTTCTGTCTGCCTTTGGCATCGGTAATAATTTCTGGAAAGAAACAAGGCCGATGATAATTGACGTAGGGCACGAGATGCTCCTGATTAAAGCGGTTCACTTGAGGGGCGAATTTTTGCGGGATGTGGCAGTAGCCCAGAATTTTCCGCACAACGGCAGCATTTTTCGACTCAGCTAAGGCGTTGTCGTTGCAATGTCTGGAGCGTGATTTGGTCAACTCGATCCGAAGCTTCTCCAGAAGTTCTGCGACCCGGCGATTGATGTACTCTGAGCCGTTGTCGGCATGGAACCCGAGGAGCTGAAACGGGAAAGTTTCAAGCAGAGCCGCCAGCGCCGGAATCATGAAATGCTCGGAGATCCGTTCGACGGTGAACACGACCTCAAACTGGGTCACTTCATCGACCGCATTGATGTGATAGAGCCCCTTTTTTCCGTCCTGATCTCCTTGGTGAACGGTATCGATACGGATAAATCCCGGCTGGCCTTGCGGGTCGGGCTTGCGGCGGACTCCGATCATGTTTTTTGTTGGCCGGGTTTTGGGTTTACACGGTTTTTGACATGAGGTAGAAATGAGTAGCTGTCAATTTGGGGTTGTGTCTTTGTTGGGAGGGGCTTTTTATGGCAGCTTCACGTCAACCTATCAAAAGTGAATTCTTGTCACCTGATTCTTGAAGAGAAGAAAGAAGCCATGAATAGTTAGTGAGTTACAAACCAAGCGATCATTTTTGTCGCTTTTTATCTAGCGGAAACCACCCATGCAAATAATCCCTCCTTACCTCTTGTTTATAGGTGATGCCACAGATCACCTTTCCATTAAGATGGCCCGGGGCGCAGCTGATTGGTGTCCTGAACTTTGTGTTGGTGAGTACCGCCTGCCTGGCTGTACCGTATCAACTGGTCTGGAGAGCGTTCAGATCAAAGAAGCCGCAGCGAAAGGTGCAAAAACATTTGTCCTCGGTTTTGCGAACAGCGGTGGTGTTCTCGATAAAAAGTGGCTACCGATCATTTTAGAGGCGCTGGAAAGTGGTATGGATATTGTCAGTGGTTTGCATGACAAACTTGCTGACTTTAGTGAACTTGCTGAAAAAGCAGCGCAAACGGGCTGTCAATTGCTCGATATACGTCATCCAACCACAACGTTCAAAACAGGGACCGGCATAAAGCGCTCCGGAAAACGATTATTGACTGTGGGGACTGACTGTTCGGTTGGCAAAATGTACACTTCTCTCAGCCTTGAAAAAGAAATGAGAGAACAAGGAAAAGACGTAGCTTTCAAAGCTACCGGTCAATGCGGCATTTTAATTGCGGGCCAAGGTATTGCTATTGATTGTGTTATCGCCGATTTTATCTCCGGTGCAACCGAATCACTGTCCCCTGCTGCGGCAGAAAACCACTGGGACATCATCGAAGGGCAAGGGTCCTTATCACACCCAGCCTTTGCTGGAGTGAGCCTGGGTTTACTGCACGGCTCCCAACCTGATGCTATCGTCATTTGTCATGCGCTGAATCGCACCCATATGCGCGGCCTGCCCGAAAGTAATTTACCGAGTATTGGGCAAACAATTGAACTTAATTTACAGTCCGCCAAACTCACCAATCCGGATGTCCGTATCGTCGGTATTACCATTGACACTTCAAGCGTAAGTGCCGAAAAAGGTCGTTCTGTCTGTGCGGAAATCAGCGAACAATTCTCTCTGCCTTGTGTTGACCCACTGCGTGATGGCACGAAAAAAATCGTCGATAACCTTTAAGGGTCTGTCAGTCCATCAATGAATCGATTGTCGGTGTCATCATGAACTATCAACTCAAAGTGTATACGCAACGCCTGCCGTTAAAAGCCGTGTTTCGTATTGCGCGAGGGACAAAAACGGCAGCAGCGGTTGTTGTGGTGACAATCTTTGATGGCAAGTATTATGGTTGGGCCGAAGCAGTACCCTATGCACGATACGGAGAATCAATACAAGCAGTTGTTGAACAAATCAACCACTTAAACAATACTCCTGTTAATAAAGACAGTGTTGACGATCTTGTTGCCGCTTTGCCTGCCGGTGCTGCTCGCAATGCGCTCGATTGTGCTTTATGGGATCTTAAAGCAAAACAACAGCAGACATCTGTTGCTCAATTGCTTGCATTAGATGCGCAAAGTCCCTGTGTGACAGCACAAACCTTAAGCATAGATACGCCACAGGCCATGGCGGCAGCAGTAACCGCTATGCATAATCCGCCTTTGGTCAAAGTCAAGCTTGATAATGTAGATATTATTGAGAAAATGACCGCCATTCAACAAGCTGCACCTGACAGCCGATTTATCGTAGATGCGAACGAAGGCTGGTCAATCGAAGATTTGCAAAACTGTTGCGCTCGTTTGATATCACTCAACGTCGTTTTAATCGAACAACCTTTGCCTGCGGATAATGACCAAACGTTGATCGATTATGACTCCCCCATTCCGTTGTGTGCGGATGAATCCTGCCATACCAGTGCTGATTTAGATTATCTCCAGGGCAGATACCAGGTCGTCAATATCAAACTTGATAAAACTGGCGGTCTAACCGAAGCTGTGCATTTAGCTGCTGAAGCTAAAGCGCAAGGGTTTGATTTAATGCTTGGTTGTATGGTCGGCAGCTCTTTAGCTATGGCTCCGGCTTCATTGTTGGCATCGCAAGCACAATTTATCGATTTGGATGGGCCACTACTTATTGCTGAGGATCGACCTTTTGGCTTTGAATTTGAGCAAGGTGTTATGCAACCATTGCAAGCAAGTTTATGGGGCGGCGGCAGCGACAGGAATTACTCTTTGGCGAGAGAATTGTTTAACCATTAGGTTGGGACAGGCTCTGGTTACAAGTAAAAAGCACCAAAGCGATAGCGCTTTGGTGCTTTTTTACTTTCTTCTCAATGCATAATAAAATCTACATCAAGCCAACTTCCTTATAATACTTGATTGCACCTCTATGTAGCGGAGCAGAAAGGCCGTCCTTGATCATTTCTTCTCTTTTCAGGACGCTAAATGCCGGGTGCAGTTTTTTGAAGTCGTCAAAGTTGTCGAATACTGCTTTGACAATGTTATAAACAACGTCTTCAGGAACCTTGGAAGAAGTGACAAAGGTAGCACCGACACCAAAGGTTTGAACGTCGTCAGGGGTCCCGCGATACATTCCACCAGGGATTACCGCCGTGCGGTAGAAATCATTATCATTGACCAGCTTATCAATTTCAGGGCCGGTAACATCGATAAGATGAGCATCGCAGCTGGTTGTTGCCTCTTTAATCGTACCGCTTGGGTTGCCAACCGGAAAGACAATCGCATCAACTTTATTATCGCACAATGCTGCTGACTGCTCGGATGATTTCAGTTCTGAAGCGATCTTGAAATCTGCGGTTGTCCATCCCATAGCTTCCATGATGACTTCCATGGTGGCGCGAGTTCCAGAACCGGCATTACCGATATTGACCCGCTTGCCTTTAAGGTCTTTAAAGCTTTTGATTCCGGAATCGTCACGAACAACAACGTTGACCGGTTCAGGATGGACGGAGAAAACAGCGCGTAAGTTTTTGTCTGGGCCTTGGTCTTTGAACTTTTTGGTGCCGTGATAGGAATGATATTGCCAGTCTGACTGAACGGTTCCCAAATCAAGTTCACCAGCCCTGATCATGTTCAAATTGTAAATAGACCCACCTGTGCTTTCAACTGAACAACGAATACCATGACTCTTTCTGTTCTTGTTGACCAGGCGGCAAATAGCGCCACCAGTAGGATAGTAGACTCCGGTAACACCACCGGTGCCGATAGTGACGAACTGCTCTTTTACCGCTTCAGCCGGGGGAACTGAAATAAAACCGGTTGCAACAGCGAAAGCCAAAAGGAACACAAACAATCTCTTCATAGTAACTCCTCCTCAAAAAAGAATAGATTCTGTTCACCCAATGTGAACATTTCGTAAAGTTATTTAATCCTCTAATAGGTAATTAAACTCTTTCGATGACTATAGTAAATCCTTCAGTTTGCGGAACCCGCTCAACATTACCTCAGAAAGCGTATCGATTTCCTGCTTAGCCATGACCGTAGAAACAGCCGCTGAGCAAGTGTTGATCATCATGATACGATTGTCGAAGAGGTGATCAATCAGTACTTTTATAAGCTTGGCTTCATCGGGGTTTACATAGACCGAGCGGTAACCTCCTGAGACTTCAGGCTTGAGGTGAATCCGAAACATAGAACCAGCACCGGTTACGCAGGCCGGGATACCAGCAATCTGGATCGCCTCGGTAATCTGCTTGCGAGCTTGTTCCGCCAGTTGATTCACCTTCTTAATGGCTGTGTCATCAAACATTCTCATTGCTGTATAGCCTGCGACCATGGTCATTGGGTTCGCCGAGAAGGTTCCGCTCTGAGGAAAGAGGAGGTTTCCCTCCAATGGATTCATAACATCCATCACATCTTTGCGACCGGCCAGAGCCCCGACCGGGAAGCCACCACCAATAATTTTCCCCAAGGCGGTCAAATCTGGAGTCATATCGTAGTGTGCCTGGGCGCCACCGTAGCTGGAACGGAAGGTAATTACCTCGTCACAGACAAGCAGTACATTATGGTCGTGAGTCCACTTGCGCAGTGCACTAACGAACTCAGAAGTAGCAGGTAGCAACCCGATTCGGTGCGGCATAAGATCCACCAGAACGCAGGCTAGCACATCGGCATTTTTATCTAAAATTGCAATAGCCCGCTCTGGGTCATTGAAGGGAATCACTATTACGTCATTCAAAACCGAGGAAGGGGTGCCGTGTGCAACAGGAACGCTGGCGGGTTCTCGGGCATCCCCCCAATTTGAAGGATCGGCTGTCTGACTGACTTCAGCGAAGTCATAGAGGCCGTGGTAGGACCCTTCAACTTTGGCAATCTTTGGACGCCCGGTATATGCACGAGCCGCTTTCAAACAAGTCATCACAGCTTCGGTGCCGGAGTTACAAAAACGTATCTTGTCAAAACCGACATTGCGATCACACATGAGTTCAGCGTAGTTTACTTCCACCTCTGTTGCCATCGCGAAAGCCGTACCCTTTTGCAACTGTTCTGTAAGAGCTGCAATGATGACAGGATGGGCATGGCCGTGGATTAATGCTGCCATGTTATTAGCAAAGTCTATCCGTTTTACCCCTTCGATATCGGTTACGTAACAGCCTTCACCCCGCTCCGCATAAGCAGGATGAGGCAGTCGTAAAATCGTGTTGCGGCTAACGCCGCCAGGCATAACTTTGCAAGCCCGTTGGTAAATATCCGCACTAGGAGAACATTTTGTCTGAATTACTTTGCTTTGCGGTGTCGTTATTTTTTTTTCGTCCAAAATGCGCCCCTATGGGTAGGACTATTAATTTCAGTCATTATATTGGTGATCGATCAGCAGCTTGCTACCGGTGCGCTCTTGAACATAATCGAAACTGATCCCAGGGGCCAGTTCCACAATTTTAAAGCCACCAGAAGTAACATCGATGACAGCCAAATTTGTGTAGATCCGGCTTACCACCGCCTTGCCGGTCAACGGATAACTACAGAACTCGAGCAGCTTTGGATCACCAGTTTTGGTACAGTGCTGAGTAATAACGTAGATCGTCTTGATCCCGGCAACCAGGTCCATCGCCCCGCCCACGGCCGGAATGTCATCAGGTTCACCGGTCGACCAGTTAGCCAAATCTCCTTGTTTGGAGACCTGCATTGCTCCAAGAACGCAGATATCAATATGGTGTCCGCGGATCATCGCAAAACTGTCGGCATGATGAAAAAAGCACGCACCAGGGATAGCCGTCACCGCTTTTTTACCTGCATTAATCAAGTCAGGATCGCTATTCTCAGAAGTGGGAGCAGGTCCCATGCCTAGTAAGCCATTTTCAGTATGATAGATTACTTCACGTCCTTCAGGGACGTACTGTGCCACCATCTCGGGGATACCGATTCCCAGGTTGACATAGGAGCCATCTGGGATATCCAGAGCAGTCCGCTTAGCCATCTCTTCACGTCTCCAACCCAACTGCAGGTTGTTAGATGTCAACATGGATAGCTCATCCCTTCTGCAATAAGTTTCGATTCTTGAACAGGATCAGATATGGCAATCACCCGGTCTACAAAAATTCCGGGAGTAACAACTATCTCCGGGTCGATGGTGTCAACTTCGACCAATGTGCCAGTCTGAACGATCGTTTTTGTCGCCGCCATAGCCATGATCGGCGCAAAGTTTCGTGCCGTTTTGTTGTATGTCAGGTTGCCATAGCGATCTGCACACTTGCACTTGATTAGTGCGAAGTCAGCTTTCAATCCGTATTCCATAACATGGTTACGGCCATTGAAGTGGCGGTGCTCTTTACCTGCAGCGAGAGGTGTATCGACTGAGGTGGCGGTAAAAAAAGCCGGGATGCCGGCCCCTCCGGCACGGATACGCTCCGCCAGAGTTCCCTGAGGAACCAATTCCAGCTCTATTTTCCCGTTGCGATAGAGCTTTGGGAATACCTTGGATCCAAGAGTGCGCGGATAAGAGCAGATCATTTTACTGACCTGTCCATTTTCTATCAGGGCGGCCAAACCAACATGGCCACTGCCAGTATTGTTGTTAATCACGGTCAGATCTTTGGCTCTCACGTCAATCAGAGCATGAATCAGCTCAATGGGACTACCCGCTTCACCAAAGCCACCTATCATGATTGTTGCACCATCGAAGACATCTGCTACCGCGGCCGTAAGTGAATCTATGCGCTTGTCAATCATCCTCGTTGTGTCTCTTTCTGGAGGGTGCTCCTAGATGCACAATTAGGTATATCTAATCACTCATGTTCTTCTCTATCTTGACTTATGTTCGCAATGCGAACATAAGTTCATTGTGCGTACACAAAAATACCAAAGCCACGTTATGAATACAAGTTCTTATTTGTATATTTATTGTGCAGTTCGAGTTTTATGCACCGCTAGAAGCGGCAGAAAATTGGATCCCACATTAATTAAATTGTTAAATCTTTGCGAAAACAATCCGGAATGAAGACTCCAGGTTGTGTATATTCACTTCTCAGAGACTCAAGCTTGAGATATAATTTTTGTGATTAATACTGGTTTAGCGGAGAGCACATGTCATCATCCATGAATACAAAAGACTTTATAACGTCACTCGCCAGAGGTTTGAAAGTTATTCAATCCTTTGATAAAGAACACAGGAAAATAAGTCTTTCTCAGGTTGCTGCGAGAGCTGAACTGAACCGTGCTACTGCTCGTCGATTTCTCTTCACTCTAAAAGCATTGGGCTATGTCAACAGTGACGGAAAGTTGTTCTGGTTATCTCCTAAGGTGCTGGAATTAGGTTATTCTTATCTCATATCTCAACCTATTACAGATATTGTCCAATCCTTTGTCGACCAAGTCAGTTCACAGGTCGGGGAGTCCTGTTCGGTCTCTATTCTTGACGGTACGGAAGTAGTCTATATATCCCGTCGAATGACAAAACACATTATGAGTATTTCGCTGAATGTCGGAACTCGCTTACCTGCTGTTGCAACTTCTATGGGGCGGGTACTGCTTGCTGATAAAAGCATCGAGGAATTGAATGTAATTTTGGAAAAAGTGCAATTTCAAAAATTCACAAAACACACTTTGACTGACGAGCAGGCCCTCAAGGATGAACTATTGAAAGTTCGGGATCAGGGTTATGCCATAGTCAGTGAAGAACTGGAACTAGGGCTAAGGTCAATAGCTGTGCCTATCTACAATAAATATGACCAGATAGTGGCATCAATCAATGTTGGCACCCAGGTAGCGAGAATCTCTGAGCAAGAGTTGACCAAACGTATCCTGCCTTGCTTGCAAAATGCTGTAACAGAGATCAGGAAGGTCCTTTCAGTGTAGATTTAAGTCGCTATTCAGTAAAAAAAGTTCTTGACGGTGTCTCTTGTAAATTGATGAAAAACACCTCGTTATCGACACATCTCAACTACCTGAGTGAGGAGATTGATATGGGGGCTGTAGGCGATTTTGATGGTGAGTATCTCCAGGTCTCATACCTTAGTGTGGTCGCTAAGTTCTAAGGTTCGATCAATCATTAGAGCGTCAATAAAGGCCGCTGCAGAGGGGAGAGCCGGACAGTTATGGCGTAAGCCACGAAAAGCAAATCCCTATCATTTTACCGACACCACAAAGCAATGATAGGCACAGCGTAGATAAGAGGAACCCAACTTCAGAACGAAGCCGGGCTCCTTTTACTTTTTCATCAAAGGGTTTTGAACGCCTTGTTCGCCGCCTCAATAGTTTTGTCGAGATCTTCTAGCGAGTGGGCAATGCTCATAAATCCGGTCTCGTATTGCGACGGAGCCAGGTTGATTCCTTCATCAAGCATGCACCGGAAGAATCTGGCAAAAATCTCTGGCGTCTCCGCTTTAACGTCACTGAAGTTACAGACTTCTTCTGCCTGGAAATAGGTGCAGAACATACCCCCCACCCGCTGTAGTGAGGTTGGTACCTTAGCTTCTGTGGCTGCCTCTTGCAGGCCCTTGCAGAGGTAGGCGCTCTTGTCTTCGATGCCCTCATAAAAGCCGTCTTGTTTGAGAAGCTGCAAGGTAGCGATACCGGCGCTCATGGCCAACGGGTTGCCGGACAGCGTGCCAGCCTGGTAGACGCCACCTTCGGGCGAGAGGTAGTCCATGATCTCCCGTTTGCCGCCAAAGGCACCAACTGGCAGACCACCGCCGATGATTTTGCCGAGTGTGACCAGGTCGCCACGGACACCAAAGCGTTCCTGGGCACCGCCATAGGCAACCCGGAAGCCAGTCATGACTTCATCAATAATCAACACGATTCCCTGGTCGTCGCAGAGTTGCCGCAAGCCTTCAAGAAACCCTGGTTTGGGTGCTACACAGCCCATATTGCCGGCAATTGGCTCAAGGATGATGCAGGCGATTTCGCCGGGACTGGCAGCCACCATTGCCTTGGTTTCCTCAAGATCATTGTAGGTGGCCGTCAGGGTGTGCTTGGCAAAATCGGCCGGGACGCCGGAGGAGGTTGGTACGCCGAAAGTTGCCAGGCCGCTGCCGGCTTTCACCAGCAGAGAGTCGGCATGACCGTGATAGCAACCGTCGAATTTCAGGATCTTGTCACGGCCGGTGTAGCCGCGCGCGAGACGGATCGCGCTCATGGTCGCTTCGGTGCCGGAGGAAACCATGCGGATTTTTTCAATGTTCGGATAAGCCTCACAGACCATTTCAGCCAGCTGTGTTTCACGAACAGTAGGAGCACCGAAAGAGGCTCCGGTTGCAGCTGTCTGCTGGATCGCCTCTACGACCTTCGGGTGGCAATGACCGAGGATCATTGGTCCCCAGGAACCGACATAATCAATATAGGCGTTGTCGTCAACGTCGAAAACTTTCGAACCGGAAGCGCGGGCGATAAAGATCGGATCGCAGCCAACGGATTTGAATGCGCGGACCGGGCTGTTAACGCCGCCCGGAATAACTTGTTTGGCTTTAGCAAAGAGGTCGGAAGATTGCTGATGCTTCATGGTGGCTCCTTGGTTGCTTGAGTCGGTGTCGCTACACTACTAATGTGTCGGAAGTAATGTCCCTGATGACTTTCGTATTGCAGCCAGTCTGTTAGCATAGCCTCCGAGAGCTGTCAAGCTGCTGTCTGCTTGTTTTAGGAACCTGTTCGACAATCCATGCTCGGCTGCAAACCCAGCTGTTTGGCCCATATTTCAGTTCCTTTTCGACCAATAGTTATTACTCTCAAGCGAGCCAAAATCTGTTCACAAACTTCTGGGTTTTCGTTTCGACCCTTATTGTCGGACAGGCTCCTAAGCTTGGTCTGGCGCTCTGGTCTTCGACTACAACCTTGATCTTCTGCTAATCAGTTAGGAACTTGTTTGGTCATCATTTTTGAAATGAAACTGAAAGAATTTCATCGTATTGCGTTTGACATTGACCAATATCTGATTTATAACCGCTGGTCTGACCAATTCTCAGGTAGGGTACATGGCTGAACTATTACTCATTCTGGTAAGCGCCATTTTCGTCAACAACTTCGTGTTGGCGCGTTTCCTCGGTATCTGTCCGTTCCTGGGTGTTTCCAAGAAAGTGGAAACTGCTCTGGGAATGGGGATGGCCGTGACTTTTGTCATGACTGTGGCCACGGTGGTGACTTGGTTTGTCCAGTACTTTGTTCTGATCCCCTTCGGTATCGAATATCTGCAGACGATTGCTTTTATCCTGGTGATCGCTTCACTGGTACAGCTGGTGGAAATGGTGATCCAGAAGGTAAGCCCGGTGCTCTATCAGTCGCTGGGGATTTTCCTGCCACTGATTACGACCAACTGTGCGGTTCTTGGCCTGGCAGTTCTCAATATCCAGAAGGATTACACTTTTCTGGAGGGGGTTGTATTTGCCATTGGTGCTGCGCTCGGCTTTACCCTGGCTCTGGTTCTTTTTGCCGGTTTGCGTGAACGACTTGAACTCAGTGCGGTGCCGCAGAGTTTTCGTGGTACCGCAATCGCCCTGGTGACGGCTGGTCTGTTGTCGCTTGCCTTTATGGGTTTTGCCGGAATGGTTAAAGGATGATGGTTGACTTATGCTCGCGTCTATACTGAGCCTTGGCGGTATCGGCCTGTTTGCTGCCGTTACACTTGGCTTTGCTGCTAAAAAGTTTGCCGTTGAAGTCGATCCACGTGAGATGGCTGCCCTTGAGGTCCTGCCTGGGGCCAATTGCGGTGCCTGTGGCTTCCCTGGTTGCGCCGGTTATGCCAAGGCCCTGGTGGCTGGCACGATTGACTTAAACCAGTGCCCTCCGGGTGGGGCCGATGTCGTGACGAAATTGGCTCATATCCTCGGTGTCGAGGCCTCGGCAACCGCCCGGCAGATTGCTGTGGTCCTCTGCCAGGGTGATAACCGTAAGGCGCAGCTCAAGTACCGTTACCTGGGGTTGGAGGACTGCACAGCGGCACAACGTATTGCCGATGGCCCGAAAACCTGCCCAGGAGGTTGTCTGGGCCTCGGTTCCTGTCAGCGAATCTGTCCCTTTGATGCCATTGAAATGACTGCTGATGGCCTGGCAGTCATCAGTCGTGAGAACTGCACCGGCTGTCGCAAATGTGTTGCCGTTTGTCCACGCGATGTCATCCACATGACACCCTATGAGTCCGGGGTCCATGTACTTTGTAATAGTCATGACAAAGGTGCCGTAGTGCGCAAGTATTGCCAGGTTGGTTGTATCGGTTGCAACATCTGCAAAAAAACAGTTCCTGACTCCTATAAAATAGAGAATTTCCTTGCTGAAGTTATTTACGAGCAAGATACCGAGGCGGGCGAGGCGATTGCCAAATGTCCGACTAAATGCATCATGGATTTTAACGTGGGGTATCCGGATGGCAGCAGCTACTTGCCTGCTGTTGCAGACAAACCGCATGCGGCCTGATTTCGGTGCGCAAAGTTGATTTACTGAGATGAAACTGAAAACTTTCACAGGTGGTATTCATCCTCCGGACAATAAGCAGTGGTCGTCGCACAAGGCGATCGAAAACTGTCCATTGCCTGCAGAGTTTATTGTGCCCCTGGCCCAGCATATCGGTGCGCCGTCTGTTGCGTGCGTGGAGGTTGGCCAGCATGTGGCCAAGGGGCAGGAGATCGGCTCAGCCAAAGGTTTTGTCTCCGTGCCGGTGCATGCGCCAACATCAGGCGAGATCGTTGCCGTCGAGAGTCGCCCTCATCCCTGGGGGACAGCACTTCCGGCAGTCGTGATCAAACCGGATGGTGAGGATCGTTGGTCGGCAGAGTTGCAGCCTGCTGATCCGAGTGACTTGTCAGTCGATGACATGGTTGAGAAAGTTCGCCAGGCCGGTGTAGTTGGTATGGGCGGTGCGGCCTTCCCGGCGCATGTCAAAATGTCACCGCCGCCAGAAAAGAAAATCCGTACTCTGATTTTCAATGGTGTCGAGTGTGAGCCCTACCTGACCGCAGATCATCGTATGATGCTCGAAGAGCCGGAACGTATTCTGCGGGGCGTTGCCCTGTTGCAATATGTGTTTGGAGCTGAGCGCGTTGTCATTGGTGTTGAAGCGAATAAGCCGGATGTGATTGATCTTTTGGAGAAGGAGTGTGCCGGGACACCTGTTGAGATCATGGCTCTGCAAGTCAAGTATCCGCAGGGTGCTGAAAAACAACTGATCGCTGCGGTGACCGGGGGCGAAGTCCCATCGGGGGGCTTGCCGATGGATATCGGTGTTGCGGTGCACAATGTTGCAACGGCTGCTGCGGTGACTGATGCAGTCATCCATGGTCGACCGCTGATTGAACGTATCTGCACAGTGACAGGCCCCGCAATTCGTGAACCGAAGAATCTGAGAATACGCATCGGTACACCGCTCTCCCACCTGGTGGACGTCTGCGGTGGGCTGGTCGAGGAACCGGGTAAAATTATCCTCGGTGGTCCGATGATGGGTTTTACTCAGCTTGGTTTCGATGTGCCGAGCACTCGGGGAACCTCCGGCCTGCTCTTGTTGCGCTCTGAAGATGTTGCCGCGCAGCCGGAAGGGCCTTGTATCCGCTGCGCACGCTGTGTGCAGGCTTGTCCGATACATCTCCTGCCGGCCACTATTGCTGCATACGCTCGTCGGGATCTGCTGGCAGAAACAGAAGAATATTGTGCCATGGACTGCATCGAATGCGGTAGCTGCAGCTACGTCTGTCCGGCGGCGATCCCGCTGGTGCAGGCAATTCGTTATGGCAAGGCAGCCATACTCGCCAAGAAAAGGAACTCTTAAGTAAAGTGAGTCAGCAACTCTACCTGTCATCCTCGCCGCATATTCATTCAGGCGAAACCACCACCAAGGTGATGCACGCAGTGTTTTACAGCCTGCTGCCGGCCTGTGGTGTAGCGGTCTACTTTTTCGGCCCATCGGCCCTGACCGTTTTGTTGATTGCGACTCTCGGCTGCCTTGCGACTGAAGCTGTCTGCCAGCGCCTGATGGGGCAACCCGTGACCATTGTCGACGGCAGCGCTGCAATCACTGGTGTTCTGCTGGCGCTCAATCTGCCGCCGACCAGCCCCTGGTGGCTGACTCTGCTGGGGTCGGTGATTGCTATTGCAATCGGTAAACAGGTTTACGGTGGCTTGGGCTCGAATCCTTTTAACCCGGCTCTGGTGGCCAGGGTTGTGCTGCTCATCTCTTTCCCCGTGCAAATGACGACCTGGTCGGTACCGGCACCTCTCGGTACCGGCCTTGACCTGGTTACAACTGCTACCCCGCTGGGTGAGTGGAAAAACGCGGTCATGCTGACCGGAAAAATGCCCGTCGATATGCAAGGCAGCATGTCAGAGTATTTCTTCGGCAATATGGCCGGCTCCATCGGCGAGATTTCTGCGTTGGCACTTCTGCTGGGGGCGGCCTATCTTTTCTACAAACGGATTCTGACCTGGCATATTCCTGTGGCTTTTATCGGCACCGTGGTTCTGCTGTCGGGGTTATTCTGGTTAGTAAATCCGGGGAAATATCCAGATCCGGTTTTCCATTTGTTGACCGGCGGCCTGATCCTCGGCGCTTTCTTTATGGCAACGGACATGGTTACTTCACCGGTTTCTGTTAAGGGAATGTTGTTGTTCGGAACAGGTTGTGGTTTGCTGACTGTGCTGATCCGACTGTTCGGCGGTTATCCTGAAGGGGTCTCTTTCGCTATTCTGCTTATGAACGCCGCGACGCCGTTGATTGATCGTTACACCCGGCCAAAGACGTTTGGTGCTTTAAGCCAGAGGGGGACGCAATGAATAGTATGCCGCGTCTCATACTGGTGTTGACCCTGATCACTGCTGGCGCCGGTCTGATTCTCTCTCTGGTCGAAACGGTCACTCGTGAACCGATTGCAGAACAGCGTCGTCTGGAAACCCTGCGAGCTTTGCAGGCGGTAATGCCGCCAGCTGACAATGCTCCTGACGAAGATACTGTACAGTTATTGACTGGTCAGGACAAACGTGGCCGCGATAAGTACAGAGTTTTTTTCCGTGGACGTAAGGGCAGCGAACTGAGTGGGGTTGCCTTTAAGGTGATTGCGCCTGATGGTTATAGTGGCAATATCAGCGTGATGGTGGGTGTTGATGCCAAAGGAACTGTTACCGGGATTGAAATCCTGAGTCACATGGAAACGCCTGGGCTGGGCGATAAAATAGTTCTTCCCGCTTTCAAAGATGTTTTTGTAGGCAAGAATCTAGATAATGCTGACTGGCGGGTAAAAAAAGATGGTGGCGAGTTCGACCAGATTACCGGTGCGACAATTTCTCCGCGAGCCGTGGTTGGTGCTGTGCGCAAGGGCCTGGAATTCTTCCGTGACCATAGGATCGAGATCCTTGCCGAAACAAAGGCTAAGGCTAAAACAAAGGCTAAGGCTGAAACAAAGGTTAAGGCTGAAACAAAGGCTAAGGCTGAAACAAAGGCTAAGGCTGAAACAAAGGCTAAGGCTGAAACAAAGGCTAAGGCTGAAACAAAGGTTAAGGCTGAAACAAAGGCTAAGGCTGAAACAAAGGCTAAGGCTGAAACAAAGGCTAAGGCTGAAACAAAGGCTAAGGCTGAAACAAAGGCTAAGGCTGAAACAAAGGCTAAGGCTGAAACAAAGGCTAAGGCTGAAACAAAGGTTA
>JAMONP010000018.1 GCA_027065695.1 Desulfuromonadales bacterium
GTATATGGTACTGTTGTAGTACCACTCTGTCAAGTTGTGTGAGTTGTGAAAAGGCTAACATGTAATCTACTAGCGAGCACGCTTGATATCACTACACAAGTAGAGGGTTAAAGTTCGTGTTTCAAGCCCTTAGATTATAACTTCTTTCAGAACAAAACTGCTGAAGTATTGAAGGACAATATCCGTGTATGGCTTTCCCCCGTTTCCGTAACACTGAGGATATCAAAATTCATTGTTGCTATTCAGCACATGTACTTAAACCATCAAGAACACCCCCCTGCTCGTGCTACTCGCTTCCCCCCTGTAAAACAAGGGGGATTAAGGGTCTGGATTCCCGATTACACCCTCGGCAATGACGATCTTTAATTGAAAGCTGAAGTTACAACTAAAAAACCGCCTAAAACGGCTATAGCCGCTAAAGACGGTTCAAAAAAAATCTGAGTAGTCAAGTTCACCAGGTCCCCTCCCTGTGTCCAAGAAACTATTGTCACACCATATAGCTACAAAATTTCACAGTCACGTCTGTTCAGTGTGAAAGGTACGTTCTGTACCATAGATTCATATCTTACGGCCCAAACAAATCGGATCATTCTTCAACAACAGACATGGCCCTGAATTTCTGGTAGCGCTGTTCAACCAGTTCATCAGGAGAAAGTTTCTGCAGCTCAGTTAAATGTTTTTTGAGATATCCCTTCACCATTGCGGCCGCAGCAACGTGGTCATTGTGGGCACCACCAGCAGGTTCCGGGATAACGTCGTCAATAATTATACCGAGCGCATCGACATCCATGGAAGTCAATTTGAGTGCTTCCGCCGCTTCCGGTCCACGCGTGCCGTCGCTCCAGAGAATTGCTGCACAGCCTTCTGGAGAGATGACCGCATAAACGGAGTACTGCATCATCTGCACCTTGTTACCGACAGCAATCGCCAGCGCACCGCCAGAGCCACCCTCGCCGGTCACCGTAACGATGATCGGCACCGTCAGAGCAGCCATCTCACGCAAGTTGCGGGCAATAGCTTCGGCCTGACCACGCTCCTCGGCACCAATTCCAGGAAAAGCTCCCGGCGTATCAACAAAAGTGAAGATCGGCAAGCCGAATTGCTCGGCCATCTGCATTACCCGTAGAGCCTTACGATAACCTTCAGGGTTCGGCATACCGAAATTCCGGTAGACTTTCTGCTTGGTATCGCGCCCCTTCTGATGACCGATAACCGCGCATGGCTCACCATCGATACGGGCGAAACCACATACCAGCGCCGGATCATCGCGGAAGTTGCGATCACCATGAACCTCAAACCAATCGGTAAAAATGTGCTGAATGTAATCGAGAGTGTATGGACGGGCCTGGTGACGAGCCAGCTGGGTACGTTGCCAGCGTGTCAACTTGGAGAATATTTCATCCCGTAATTTATTGGCTTTCTTCTCTAACTTCTTTATGTCAGAGGAAAAATCGACATTGTCCGTTGAATAATCACGCAACTCTTTTATCTTCTGCTCAAGCTCTACGATGGGTTTTTCAAAATCTAGAAAAAACTGCATTAGCAGGCTCCTGTAAATATGTCGGCAACCAGACATGAGAGGTCAAATCTATTCAAAAGTGACGACATTATATCCGAACAACTTCTCGGCGTCATCCATCATTTCATCACTGGCTTGAAGGCGCAGTCCATCAGGCAATGATATCACGGTTTCGCTACGATTGGGCACAACCAGGTGAATAAGCGCCTCGCATTCGCCGCGATAGCGAGTCATGATTTCCTTAAGAGAGCGCAACTGCCGATCATCAAGACCTGGAGTCGTCAAACGGAAATGAACCAGCATGGTATTGCGCCCCTGATAATCTTTAAGCGACAAAACTTCATTAACCAGAATTTTGCAGGCATCCTCGCCAACATCCACACTGCCTTTGATCAGCAAAGGTTCTTCGCTGTTAAGAAGTTCTGCTGACTCGGTGTAGGTTTCTGGGAAAACAACCATTTCCACAAAACCACTTAGGTCCTCCAGGGTGACGAAAGCCATCCGATCACCCTTACGCGTGTTCAGCAGCTTGATGCCGGTAACAATACCACAAACACGGACTTCCTCTTTGTCTGCACGTTCCATCAGGCCAGCCGTATCACAGGTACTGAAACGCTTGATGGCGTCACTGTGTCGCGCCAGCGGGTGACCGGTAATATAGAAACCGATGGCCTCCTTTTCGTTGGTCAGGAGAATATTCTCGGGCCATTCTTCGATATCCGGGAGTTGACCGTAGGCTTGCCCACTCTGAGTAAAAATCTGATCCGTTCCGAAGAGTGATTCCTGGCCGCTCTCTTTCTCACGCTGAAGTTTCTGACCGTACTCCATCGCCTCTTCAAGAGCAGCCATAAATTGCGCACGTTTGCTCTGCAGGGAATCAAAAGCTCCACATTTAATTAATGCTTCAACAACGCGTTTGTTGACACGTCGCAAATCGACACGTTCACAAAAATCATGCAGGGACTCGAAAGGTCCATCTACGCGTGCCTCGACAATTGCTTCGACAGCAGCACTCCCTACCCCTTTAACCGCACCCAAGCCAAAGCGGATACCATTGTCATGCACGGTAAAATCGCGATTCGACTCGTTGATATCTGGTGGCAATACGGAGACTTCCATATTGCGAATTTCATTAATATTCTTGATGACCTTGTCGGTATTCTCCATGTCCTCAGTGAGCAGTGCGGCCATGAATTCCAACGGGTAGTGGGCCTTGAGATAGGCGGTCTGGTAGGCAACATCGGCATAGGCTGCCGAGTGGGATTTATTAAAACCATACTCGGCAAATTTCGCCATCTGGTCGAATACTGCTTCGGCCTTCTTGGGGTTGAGCTTGTTCTCTGTAGCGCCATTAAGAAAAATTTTCTTCTGCTTGGCCATCTCCTCGGGCTTCTTTTTACCCATGGCTCGACGCAACAAGTCAGCGCCACCAAGAGTGTAGTTACCGAGCACCTGGGCAATCTGCATAACCTGTTCCTGGTAGACAATGACGCCGTAGGTATCTTTAAGGATCGGCTCTAACTGAGGGAAATCATAAGTGAAAGTCTCTACCCCGTGCTTACGCTTAATGAAAGAGTCAACCATTCCCGAACCGAGCGGGCCAGGCCGATAGAGCGCTACCATGGCAATCAGGTCTCCGAAGCAGGTCGGCTTGAGTTTGATCAGGTATTCTTTCATGCCGGACGATTCCAATTGAAAGACACCGGTTGTTTCACCACGGCTGAGAAGTTGGAAAGCCTTTTCGTCATCATCAGAGACCATGGTCAGGTCGAAATCGGGGGTCTTGCCCGCTCTGATCAGACGAACTGCATTACTGATGACAGTCAGAGTCTTCAGGCCGAGAAAATCAAACTTGACCAGGCCGATCTTTTCAACAAAACCCATATCAAACTGGGTGACCTGCCCCTTCGACTTGGGATCTACATAGAGTGGCAGATAATTGGTCAAAGGCTCCGGGGTGACGACAACACCGGCCGCATGGGTTGAGGCATGGCGCGTCAAACCTTCTAGCGAAATGGCTACATCGAAGAGTTTCTTAACCCGGCGATCCTTCTCTATCAATTCGCGCAGACGTGGTTCCTGCTTTTGTGCATCCTTGAGAGTGACTTTTTTTCCGGTCGGGTTCGGGATCAGCTTGGCAATTGTGTCGACTTCCCCATAAGGCATGCCCATACCGCGGCCGACATCACGGATAACAGCACGGGCCATCATTGAACCAAAGGTGATAATCTGCGCAACTTTATCCTTGCCATACTTTTCGCGGACATAATTGATGACATCCTCACGACCATTGATGCAGAAGTCGATGTCGATATCCGGCATAGAGATACGTTCAGGGTTCAGAAAGCGCTCAAAAAGCAGGTCATAGGGGATCGGATCGATATCGGTGATCTTGAGGGCATAGGCGACCAGGCTGCCGGCGGCACTGCCACGACCGGGACCAACCGGGATATCATGGTCTTTCGCCCAGTTGATGAAGTCAGCAACTATCAGGAAGTAGTCAGGGAAGCCCATCTGATTGATGATCTTCAACTCATCCTCAAGGCGAGCCTTGTAGGCTTCGACATCCTCAGCAGAGAATTCAGGACGCACCTTGCGGATAGCAGAGAAACGCTGCTCCAGGCCCTCATAAGATTGCTCTTCGAGAGCCTGACTTGGTGTCTGTCCTTCACCGAGGGTCAGTTCCGGGAAATGATAGTTTTTGCCGGTAACATCCAACTCGAGGTTGCAACGCTCGGCAATTTCAACCGTATTACTGATCGCCTCAGGCACAACCTTGAAGAGTTCCGCCATCTCGTCAGGCGTCTTAACATAAAACTCTTCGTTGGGAAAACGCATCCGATTCGGATCGTCCATGGTCTTGCCAGTTTGAATGCAAAGTAATACCTCATGCGCAAAAGCGTCATCACGGGTCAGATAATGGCAATCATTAGTAGCGACCAGCGGCAGGCCGAGCTCCTTGCCGAGCTCAATCAGCCCTTTATTGACCACCTCCTGGTCTGACAAAAAATTTTCCTGCAGCTCAAGATAGAGTCTGTTTCGATCAAAGATACTGGAGATTTCTTCCAGCCGGCCCCGAGCGTGATCCATACGCCCCCGATTAATCAGGCTGGGGATCTCACCACCAAGACAAGCGGTCAAGGCAATCAAACCATCATTGTGTTCGTTTAGAAGCTGCCAGTCGATCCGTGGTCGATAATAGAAACCGTCCTGATAAGCCGTCGATACCAGGCGACAGAGGTTACGGTAGCCAGTACGGTTTTTACAGAGGAGAACCAGATGTCCGGACGCATCGCCGGAAGAAGACGCGCCACTCTTATCGAGACGCGAACCAGGCGCAACGTAGACTTCACAGCCAATGATCGGCTTGACACCAGCAGCATGTGCTTTGGTGTAGAAGTCCAACGCACCAAACATGTTGCCATGATCGGTAATCGCCATAGCCGGCATGCGATACTCTTTGGCACGAGCCACCAGATCACTGATACGGATGGCGCCATCAAGCAGGCTGTACTGGGTGTGGACATGGAGATGAACAAAATTGGAGTGATGCATATATGGTAAAACCTAAAAGCTAGAAATCGGAAAACAGGGGACGGAATCTAACGGTAAGGATCAATTGTAAAAACAGAATTCAGAATACAGAAATACGGTTCGCGATGAAACATTAAAATACTGAACATGAAGATGAATATGATGTCTTTTTGTTTCGGGCCTATAACCCAAAAAAAGGTTTAACGCAGAGTCGCGAAGAACGCAGAGGAAAGACTACAATTTTCATGGAAATGACACGATCAAGTCCATTCTTCTCTGCGCCTCCGCGTCTTAGCGTTAAAAAGTGATGTCATGTGTCTTTGTTTTGGTTATAGATCCGTTTTGTTTTGTAGGTATTAAAGGACGTCGACATCGAAGTGTTTCAACATGTTAACCAAAAGGATAAGGGGAAGTCCGATCAGACTGTTGTAATCATTACCGGCCATCTTTTCCATCAAGGCGATTCCCAAGCCCTCGATTTTAAATGAGCCAGCACAATCAACCGGGTTCTCTTTAGTAACATAATGCTTGATTTGCTTTTCGGTCAGCTCTCTCATAGAGACGGAAAAGGTTTCAAACTCAGTCAGACTATTGCCAGTTGCACTGTCATAAATCGCCAGACCGGTATAAAAAGTATGTTTGCGCCCCTGCATTTCCAACAGCTGTTCAATCGCTTTTTCCTGAGTTCCTGGTTTGCCCAGCAGGCGATGTCGAGCATCCACGAAAACCTGGTCGGAACCAATAATCAGGGCATCATCATACTGATCTGCGAGGCTTTTCGCCTTTTGCAAAGACTGGTGCTTGACCAGAAGTTCAGCAGAGACACTTGGGTACATCTGCTCCTTGTAGCGCGGAGCAGCGACATGAAAGCTCAGTTCAAGTTGACGCATTAACTGCAGACGATAGGGGCTGGTTGAGGCAAGAATAAGGGTGCGCATGAAAACCTTCCAGAAAGAAAAAGTGTGTACACCTTTTTACCTCAATCGGTCGTTGTAATGCAATCGTCAGATAAGGTTCTGCCACGCAGGTGAAGATTCAGCAACTGTACCGGCATAACTCGTGCTGTTACCATGTGGTTGACTGCGGCGAGTTTGCAAGAGCGGCATCTCACGAACCGATTCGAGCAAGGCACTTTCCAGAACATCAGAGCCACATCGATCAATAAATTCAGAGAACCCGGAACCACCAAGCCAGGCATCTGCAAAAGTCACAGAATCGTTGCGGCCAATCTCAACCAGAACTTCGCCTTCATAACAACCATCACCTACGGTTCCGGAGATACGCACTCCACGCCCCTGCCGTTCTGTCGCATAGATATCGAAATAGATAGCGCTGCCGTTGATTTCTGTCGTACCAATGTAGATCATAATTACCTCCCTGTTGGCTTTGATGTTACCTTAGCAGACAGCGAGACATAATATGTCACACATACCAAACAACCGTAATCGAACATCCGTAACCAAACATCCGTAGGGTTTGCAAACAGCTCCATCGTTTGCGAACGCGGAACCGACCAACAAACACTACCGCACAATAAAAAAACCAAAAACCGACGGTCGACCCGGTTACAAAATCAATGGGTTTTTTGTGTTGTAACGGACATTTTGTTCAAAACAATATTGTGGTGTATTGGGCTTTATGACGGCGTGCGCTGTTAGAACCTTACGGCGTGCGCATGGTGAGGCTATGCGCACCCTACCGGACCGATCATTTGACGAATTTAGCGGTGGGTGGATATTGATTAATGACCGTGTTTATGGGGATTTTGTGGTGCATGGGGATTTTTTACAGCGTGCGCATGGTGGGGCTATGCGCACCCTACGTTATATTTATGTTAACCTTCCAATTCCGCCAAACGATCACGCAACTCTTTTTCCTGCTGCCTTCTCTCGGTGATATCACGCATGATGGCGGCAACACCGAGAGGCTTGCCATTATCGTCCGACAACAACACGATTGAGAATTCGGTGGACATTTTTGTGCCATTCTGGTGCATGGCCGGCACTGCCAGCATTTCGGTGCCATAGCGTGTCTCACCTGTAGCCATGGTCTTGTGATAGCCAGCCCAGTGACGCTCCCTGAGTTTTTCAGGAATAATCAGATCGAGAGACTGACCGATCGCTTCTTTGGCGGTGCGGCCAAAAATCCGTTCGGCGCCCTGGTTCCATAAACGGATGATGCCATCACGATCTGCAAACAGGATCGCATCCGGGGCGAGAGTTAGAATCTGCTGGCTGAGAGTTGTGTTGTCGAAACTTGTCATATTTGATTTCCTCTTTTTCTGAATAATTCCTACGGATTTTGGATATATGCATTCTTCCTGGTATAGAACCACCAGTTAATCACCAGACAGACAAAGTAGAAGACGGCAAAACCGTACAGTGCATATTCCGGAGTCGTCGCCTTGATCTGCTCACCGAATACCTTGGGAATAATGAATGCGCCGTAGGCGGCAATCGCTGATGTCCAACCCAGCACAGGACCAGCCTGCTCAGCATTAAAAATCATGGCGACGGAACGGAAGGTTGAACCATTGCCAACGCCAGTTGCAGCAAACAGGATAATAAAGAGAATCAAAAACGGCACAAAAACCGTCTCCGGAGTCGCTGAAGCATAAGCTGCCTTCATAAAGTAGGCACAACCCAACGCAGAAACAATCATCACTATGGAAACCCATTGAGTAACGATAGCTCCGCCCATTTTATCGGCGATCTTGCCACCAATTGGACGAATCAAGGCACCGATAAATGGTCCCATCCAGGCAAACATCAGAGCACTTGGGCCATTAGGATTGACTGTATTGTGGGTCATGACACCATCAACCATGATATGCGAGAAACCGAAGATGATCTTGATCGACAAGGCAAAGGCGGCCGAGTAGCCGATGAAGGAACCGAAGGTCATGGTATAGATAATGGTCATGGCCCAGGTGTGTTTATTGTTGAAAATCTGATATTGCCGATCGAGGTTTTCACGCAAACCACCTTTGGTCAGGTACTTCATACCGAAGACCGTGGCGGCAATGACCAATGGCAACACCACCCATTTGCTGAGCAGACCGAGACCGACAGGGGCTGGCAGCAACAGGTAAAGGCCGAAAGTGGCAGTGACAAAGGCGATCAGTAACAGACCGCTGATCATGGCAAACGATTTGCCGGTGGAACCAAGGTCGGGGGTGACCGTCTTGGTGGTTATATTATTCATGCCGAAGAAACCGGCAAAAGCCAACGGGATCAACAGCACCAGCCAGATATAGCCAGCGTTATGGATGTAGGTTTCGGAACCAGCCGGGATCTTGCCAATCAGGGTGCCGCTGGTATTGATCAGTTTTTGAGAAGTGCCGCCGAACAGACCGAAGGTCATCGACAAAGGAATCAGGATCTGCATGGTGGTGACACCGAAATTGCCCAATCCAGCGTTGAGACCAAGGGAGGTTCCCTGAACTTTTTTCGGGAAAAAGAAGCTGATGTTCGACATGGAAGATGCGAAGTTGCCGCCGCCGAAACCGGAGAGCAGAGCCAGCAGGTAATAGACTTCGATCGGCGTAGCCGGATTCTGCAAAGCAATACCGGTGCCGAGCGCCGGGATCATCAGCAGTGCCGTGGTGAAGAAGATGGTGTTACGGCCACCGGCAATACGGATCATGAACGAACTCGGTATCCGCAGGGTGGCACCGGTCAGACCGGCAATAGCCGACAAGGTGAAGAGTTGAGACGGGCTGAAGGGGTAACCAAGATTGATCATCTGTACCGTGATGATCCCCCAGTAGAGCCAGACGGCGAAACCACACAACAAGCTTGGAATCGAAATCCAGAGATTGCGATTGGCTATTTTTTTGCCGGTTGAATTCCAGAATTTTTCGTCTTCTACGTCCCACTTATCTAGATTGATTGACATGTACTGCCTCCTAGAAATTGTTTATTTTCCTTCAATTTTCTGCATATCTTCAGGATGCTTATCTTTCATCATTTTCTGCGCAGTCAGATGTAACCAGATCAAGCAAACTACTGACAATATGAGAATAAACATCCAGCAACTGGTCCATAACCCGGTATATTCGAGAAGATAGCCAAAGATGATAGGACAGAAGAAACCACCCAGGCCACCGAGCACACCGACCATCCCACCGACGACCCCCACCTCCTCCGGGAAATAATCGGGAATCAGTTTATAGACCGCCGCTTTGCCAATCCCCCAGATACTGCCGAGCGCAATGATTAATATCGCGAAGATCCAAACATTCGCCTGGAAAAAGATCCTGGTCACACCTTTGGCCAGCAATTCTTTTTTCTTGACGGTCTGGCCAACCTCAACCACAGGTTCCTGCCAGGATTGTTTACTGGGCAAAATAAGCATCTGCTCATCGAAAGCCTTTAACGGCTCAGGTTTGACCTTAATGCTGTAAGATTTGTCATCTACCACGATTGTACTGGAGCTCACATCAGTAACAACTCCCGGCCTCTTCGCCATAATCCCACGGCCTGGAGAGTAGACATCCATCTTCGGGATGATAACGAGGAAACTGATCGCCACCGAAGCACCGAGGACCCAGTACATAACCGTTCGGCCACCCAGTTTATCGGACATCCAGCCACCCAGAGCGCGGATTATGCCGGAAGGCAGACTGAACATTGAGGCAAAAATTCCGGCGGTGACCAGCGGCAGGTAGTAAACATTTACGAAGTAAGGAACCAGCCATTGCGAGAAGGCGACAAAACAGCCGAACACCAGGAAATAGTAGAGTCCGAACCGCCAGACGCGAACATTCTTCAAAGGTGTCAGCATCTCTCTGAATGATTTATTCGAAGATGCCGGTTTTCGATTCTCAGAAAAGATGAAGAAGATCACGCCCATGATGGCAAGCATCGCAGCGTAGTAGACAGGGAGTTCACGCCAGGCCTCAATGTTGGCACCGTTATCGGTCAAGCGATTAAGTATGGTTGGTGCAAACAGGGTGGTCAGAGCCGCACCAGCATTACCGGCACCGAAGATTCCCAGTGCCGTACCTTGACGTTCACGCGGGTACCAGACCGACGAAAAAGCGATGCCTATCGAAAAGCTGACCCCTACCAGACCGAAGCCGAAGCTACAGAGAGCAAATGTGGTAAAACTGTCCGCAAAAGACAACAAATACATGGGAATGGCACAGACCAACAGTAAAGTACCGTAAACCGGCTTACCACCGAACTTGTCAGTCAACATCCCGGCCGGTAAGCGGAAGATCGAACCGGTCAGTACCGGGATCCCCATCAACCAGCCAATCTCGATCGGTCCCCAATCAAAAACCTGATTGTCGGCCAGGAAAGTCACCAGAACACCATTGAACATCCATACGGCAAAACAAACAGTAAAGGCAAGTGTGTTCAGGAAGAGGACTTTATGTGATTTTGCGGTTGCGACTTCTAACATTAAACCTCCTGCGTAGAGATGAAAGACCTTTTAACGCCCGTTCGCTTTGCGCTCTCAAGACGCTAAGGGAACCAAGAAAGACGCAATGATAATCTTGTTTTTTGTGTAACCATAAAGCCTGTCCTTTGCATCTTTGCGTCTTTGCGTTTAATACAGATTTTGTTCAAAAATCACCTCACCCGACGTTGCCGGTACCAGACTACAACCTGGTAAGGACGCGACAAATAAGTCAATGGGACACTGACGACATGAACCAGTCTTGAAAACGGAAACAGCGCAGCTATCAGGAAAGCATTAAATACATGCAGTTTGACGACTGCTGGCAAGGCCGCAAGATAGTGCACTTGGGGGTCCAGTTTTAAGAGTGACCAGAGCCAGGGCGTTGCCGTGTGCATGTACCAGACAGAACCCCAGCGTAAGGTGAAAGCGATATAGACGCCGGTTGCAACTTGTAGCAGCAAAGCCAGCAGCACCAGCCAGTCAACCACCGTGGTTACTGCGGAAACCCGGGCATTACCGATACGACGAGAGATCAGCAAGACAACTGCGATCAACGTACTGATACCGAGAGCCAGGCCAGTCACCTCAAGCAGGTAGAGACGCAAAGGACTGCCGACCACCACAGCCCAGCCAGACGGCACCAGGAAAGCCAGAAAATGTGCCATCAGGATAAGTAGAATCGCGTAGTGCCAGGGGATCGATCCCCAGAACAGCACACGGCTTTCCAAAAACTGCGACGATTGTGACGACCAGGAGTAACGGTCAATACAATAGCGGTAAATACCAACACCGACCATCAGGGCCACGGCCACGTAAGGGAACACGCCAAACAGAATCATATCAGTCATGATAAACACTCCTTTTGCCGATCCTCTGGCAATCGCTCGGTATCGGGTTTAGCGGTCTCAATCAGAAAGCTTTGCAGAGCATAAAGCAGAGCCACATAGGGATGATTGTCACCTTCAATTCCCTGAGTGATTTTTTCCAACGTGGGCAGGATACCATCCTGGATGATCTCCAGTCGGCAATCCTGATCGGTAATAGAACCGACAAAACGCAGCACTTCCGCCAGGTGGTCGGGAAGCTCGTTGCCGGAAACAAAATCATACTGCTGGTAGAGCTCCCGCAGCTTGAGCATGAACATGGTGCGCTGCTGGCTCTCCCCACATAGCTGGTAGCCGACATAGGGATGACAGAGCGACTGCAGATCGAAAGTGCCGGTAAAGGCTTCCTCGATACGCGAGAAGTCATTTGTTTCGATAAAATCGAGAAAACTCTGCAGAGCAGTGCCTGCCTCAGGGCTGACCCCCTGCATATGCGCAGCACATGCCGCCGCCTGCTCTTTGACATGGTCATCGGGATAACTGAGCAGATTCGCAAAGTCCCGGCAGATTTCCTGATGTTGTTGTAATTCAGTCATATCTACCAGCGCCTTTTCGGTGAGATTCTCTTGCCGAAGCCCATCTCCTGTTTGTGTTCCTCTGGGTCCATGCCAGCCTCAATGGCCTGCTCACGCAACATCGGCGGCACGACAATACGTTCCTTGATCCTGGTCAGCGTGGTCATGCGGTATATGGCATCGATAGCCTCTGTATCCAGTTGAGCAACCGTGCAGGCTTTGCTGACTTCCTCGGCAGGAAGATCACCAACGGTGACACTGCGGCGTTGGATACGTACGGCGATCAATTTACGATAGACAGCCTTGACTTCCTCTTCATTGCCACCGGCGAAGAGACTGGCCAGGTATTGCATCGGCAGTCGGGCCTCCTCCAGGGTGGCAAAGAAATCATCGGCCAGTTTCTGTTTGCCCTGGTTGTTCATCGACATAACCGGCAGCAATGGCGGCACATAGAAGAGCATCGGCAGGGTTCTGAATTCGGGATGAAGTGGCAGGGCAATCCCCCACTCCTTGACAAACTTATAGACCGGCGATCTCTGTGCGGCTTCGATAACCTGATCGGCCACGCCTGACTTTTTGGCATCCGCGATAACCTGAGGGTCAAAGGGATCAAGGATCATTTCACGCTGCGCAGCTGGCAGGTCTTTATCATCCCTCTGGGCAACCGATTCGATCTGGTCAGCATCGTAGAGAAGAACGCCCAGGTAACGAATTCTGCCAACACAGGAATGGAAACAGGCAGGAGCTTCACCGGCCTCTTGGCGCGGATAGCAAAGGATGCATTTTTCCGACTTGCCGGTAGACCAACCATAGTAGGTCTTTTTATATGGGCAAGCTGAAACACACATCCGCCAGCCACGACATTTATCCTGATTGATCAGGACGATACCGTCCTCGCCGCGCTTGTAGATAGCCCCGGAAGGACAACTGGCGACACAGCCGGCATTCAGGCAATGGTTACAAATCCGCGGCATATGGAACATCACCATCTTTTCAATAGCAAAGAGTTGCTGCTGTTCTTCTGCGCTGAGCTTGACCACGCCCGGATCGTTGGCAGCATAGATGTTGGAACCGGAGAGATCATCATCCCAGTTAGGACCGGCTTCGATCTTCATCGGTTTGCCGGTAACCATTGAGACCGGTCTTGCCGTCGGCTGGTCATCACCGGCCGGAGCGCTGGTCAGATCACCGTAGCGGAAGGTAAAAGGCTCGTAATAGTCATCCATGGTCGGCATGCTCGGATTATGGAAAATTTTCCCCAGAGTACCCCAACGACCACCGATCCGCAGTTGCAATTGTTCACCCTGTTTCACCCAACCGCCCTGGTACTTTTCCTGATCCTCCCATTGGGTCGGATAGCCAGTTCCCGGCTTGGTTTCCACATTGTTCCACCACATGTACTCGGCACCCTTGCGGTCGGTCCAGAGATTCTTGCAGGCGATGCTGCAAGTGTGGCAGCCGATACATTTATCAAGGTGGAAAACCGATGACACCTGTGCGCGTATATTCATAGTCATAGCTCCTTTACCAGTTCGGCTCCCCTTTGAGTTTTCGTACCATGATGTAGGTGTCCCGGTTAGCACCAGTCGGCCCCCAGTAGTTCCAGGCATAAGTAAACTGACCGTAACCACCAAGCATCAGGTTCGGCTTGAGCCGTATCCGGTTGAGGCTGTTATGGCCACCGGCCCGCTTATTGTTACGTAGTGGCGACTTTGGTACGCCGATAGTACGTTCCGGCGAGTGATATAGAAATGAGATGCCGCGTGGCAATCGTGAGCTGACTACGGCTCTTGTCACCACTACACCGTGATCATTGTAGACTTCGACCCAGTCATTATCGACAACGCCGATTTGCTCTGCGTCCTGATCATTAAGCCAGAACGGATGACAGCCACGGGAGAGAGTCAGCATACGATGATTGTCACCATAGGTACTGTGGATGCTCCACTTGCCGTGCGGAGTCAGATAATTGAGCATAATGCTGTTCTCATCCGCTTCCGTGACCAAAAAGTCCTGCAGAGTACTGTGATCCGGCTTGGGCTTGTAGGTCGGCAGATGTTCACCGGCAGCGATATAACCCTGATGATCAAGGTAGAAATGCTGGCGACCGGTCAGGGTACGCCACGGAACCAGTTTTTCAACGTTGAGGCAGTAGGCTGAATAAGCGCGACCATTGGTGTTCAAGCCACTCCAGATTGGACTATTCAGCAGGCGGCGCGGTTGCCGGTCGAGATCGGCAAAAGTAGTCCGTACATCACGACTGCCTTCAGCCAGATCGGTCAATGGCAGACCAACCTTCTTCTCTTCGGCCTCGAAAGCTCGATAGGCGATCTCGCCGTTGGTTTCAGGGGCCAGATGCAGGATGACGTTGGCTGCCTGAGAGGCAATCTCCAGCGAGGGATACTCCTCGCCTCCCCATTTCTGCGTTGGTGCCATCTCTTTCAATTCATCATAGAAATCGGCGACCGGGAAGTTGAGTCCATGGGCACCAAGGCCGTTTTTGCGGACTTCCGGTCCATAGGAAATAAACTTTTTGTAGAGATTGACGTAATCACGTTCGACCACCACCATGCCGGGCATGGTTTTACCGGGGATCGGCTCGCATTCACCATTGATCCAGTCTTTGATTTCGGGTTGGGCCATCTCGGCCGGGGTGTCATGCTGTAACGGTACCGTAACAATTTCACGAACCGGTTCCGGCAGGTGAGTTTCAGCCATCTGGCTGACCTTCTTGGCCAGCCCTTTGAAGATATCCCAGTCACTCTTTGATTCCCAACAAGGGGGCACAGCCGCCTGTAGCGGATGGATAAAGGAGTGCATGTCGGTGGTATTGAGATCGTCCTTTTCATACCAGGTTGCGGTCGGCAAGACGATATCCGAGTAGAGCGCCGAGGTATCCATGCGGAAGTTGATATCGACCACCAGGTCAAGCTTGCCCTGTGGGGCTTCTTTATGCCACTTGACGTCCTTAACAAATTCTTCAGCCGTTTCCGGAGCAATGGTGTTGGTATGAGTGCCGAGATAGTGCTTGAGGAAATATTCATGCCCCTTGGCACTCGACATCAAGGCATTACCACGCCAGATAATCCACATGCGTGGCCAGTTCTCCGGTGCATCTGGATCTTCAACGGCAAACTTCATCTTCTTTTCGGCCAGCTGCTTAACGGTCCAGTCAACAATCTCCTGATTGTTACTGGCACCGGCAGCTTCAGCCTCTTTCACTGCCTCAATCGGACTGCGATCAAATTGCGGGAAGAACGGCAGCCAGCCGTTGCGCACCGCTCGGATCTGATGATCCATGGTGTGCCCCCCAGTAATGTGACTATCCTCGGAGACTGGATTGATTCTGGCCTCGTCAGAGGTACGCTCGTAGCGCCACTGGTCGGTATGGACGTAATGATAAGATGGAGCATTCATGAAGCGAGGCGGTTTTGACCAGTCGAGAGCGCCCATGATGCTAGCCCAGGGCGCAGCCGGAGCCAACTTTTCCTGGCCAACATAGTGGTTCAAACCACCGCCATTCTTGCCAACACAACCACAGAGCATCAGAGCGACGATCCCGGCGCGGTAGGTCAGGTTAGCGTGATACCAGTGATTAATACCGGCACCGATAATAATCGAGCACTTACCCTCAGTCTGTTCAGCGGTAGCGGCCCATTCCCGGGCAAACTGAATAACATTAGCGCGGTCGAGGCCAGTATATTTTTCCTGCCAGGCAGGCGTATAGACGCTGTCAGCATCGTAATTTTGTGGATAATCGCCTTCAAGTCCGCGATCGACACCAAACTGGGCCATCATAAGGTCGTAAACAGTGGTGACCGCTATCCGGCCTTTGGCGGTTTCTAGATAGCGAACCGGGACGCCACGCTGCACAGTATTACCATCTGAGAAATCGTCAAAGGCAACTTGCAGAATATCCTCATTACCATCCAGCAAGGAAAGACCAGTAGCTATATCGGAGCCGTCCTGGCCGTCCTTCATCTGCAGATTCCACTCACCTTTTTTCTCTTGCCAGCGGAAACCAAGAGTTCCCAACGGCATGCGCGGCTGCTGACTGGTTTCATCCCAAACCAGATATTTGAAATCGCCATTTTCTTCTTCGCTGTAACGTTCCAGGTCACCAGCTTTAGCCATTCGTCCTGCAGTATAAACACCTTCTTTTTCATCTAGTTCAATCAGGAAGGGAGTATCCGTATAGCGCTTCAGGTAATCCATGAAATAAGGCGTTTTGGCCTTATGGTGGAATTCGCTTAAGATGACATGGTTGACTGCCATCCAAAAAGCACCATCCTGGCCAGCATGAGTCGGCAACCACCAGTCTGCGAACTTGCTCGACATGCTGAAGTCAGGCGAAAGAACCGTGACCTTTGAGCCATTATGACGAGCTTCGGTCAGGAAATGCACATCAGGAGTACGGGTCATGCCTGGGTTTGAGCCCATGACAGCAATATATTTACTGTTATACCAATCGGCGCTTTCTGCCACATCGGTCTGCTCGCCCCAGATTTCTGGAGAAGCATTAGGCAGATCGCAATACCAATCGTAGAAACTCAGATTGGCGCCGCCCATCAACTGCATAAAACGCGAGCCACCAGCGAAACTGAGCATCGACATAGCCGGAATCGGCGAGAAGCCAACCAGACGGTCGGCACCATATTTCTTAATGGTATAAATCGACGAAGCGGCAATGATTTCTTCGACTTCGTCCCAACTGGAGCGCCGGAAACCACCTTTGCCACGGGCTTGCTGATAGCTCTTGCGAGCCTCCTCATCTTCCATAATGGAGGCCCAGGCTTCGACCGGGTCACCATGTTCTGCTTTGGCCTTGCGCCAGAGGTCGCACAGTACTCCACGCAGGTAGGGATACTTGATCCGCAACGGGCTATACAGATACCAGGAGAAAGATATCCCTCGCTGACAGCCACGCGGCTCGTAAGGGGGGAGTCCCGGCTCAAGTTCCGGGTAATCAGTTGCCTGCAGTTCCCAGCCAACGATGCCGTCCTTGACGTGGACGTTCCAGGAACAACTACCGGTACAGTTGACACCATGGGTGCTGCGCACCACCTTGTCACACTGATTACGGTTGCGATAAAACTCTTCCCATTTACGGGAATTAGGGTCGACGATATCTTTTATCCAACTCATGCTATCTCTCCCTTCCCTCTACGGGCCCGCTCAACCAGAGGTCGCCTTACACCTTGCAACCTCCGCCAACCTAGAGCCCCGATGACAATCAAAAATAAAGCAGTAACGACAACAACATGAAGGGCCATACTTGAACCAATGTCTGGAACAACCCCCGTTGAAACCGTTCCAAGAAAAGCCACCAGATCAGTTTTTTCGGAATCGGTCAGAGGGCGATTTTCATAAATCGCCACCATACTCTCGAAAGAGAGATCCTCCAGAACATCGATGATCCCATCTTCACCATAGTCCTCATAGATCGCGCTCAGGTCAGGGCCGTAACTGGCTCCTGCGGCACGGCCAAGTTCACGCCCGGCGATCCCATGGCAGGCCAGGCAGGGAGCACCACCGGCAGAGAAACTGGCCATGCCGACATACAGAGCTTCACCGCGTAGCGGATCTCCCGGTTGAGCCCAACTGGGCGTTGCAAGCAATAGTAACCCTACTGCCAGCAACAGAAAACGATTCAACATTTGTCTAGTCATCGGTCTACCTCACCAGGTTAGAGAACGCCCAAACATTCAGATGTTATATACGAAATGAAAGATGATTCTTGAAACAGTTTGTTGAACATCATAAGTTATTTAAAATTGCCCTATCATCAAAGAGCAGAAAGCATATCGAATAATTTCTACAATTCCAGTCGTATTTAAAAATAGTACGGTGTTCTATTTGTAAAATTGACCTGCATCAAAAAGGCAAGAAATTATCAGCTTGAATTTAAGAATTGTTCGTCTATACTAACATCGCTATGCAAAATTCGCACAACGACTTCATAGATGATGTAACCGGTGTTTTATTAGCGGGAGGCAAAAGCCGACGCATGGGATACGACAAGGCATCTATCGAGGTGGCTGGACAATCACTGATTTCCAAGTCGCTCGACTTGCTATGTCGATACTTTGCCACTGTTCTGATTTCAGGCGACCGGACAGATCTTGCACAAGCCGATATCCCGGCAATCGCCGACATCTACCCAGGCAGTGCCTTGGGTGGCCTTTACACAGGCTTGCGTGCCGCTAATACTGACTGGATCTTCGTAGCCCCCTGCGACATGCCCTACCCAGATTCTCAGATACTCGAACTTCTGCTCAAACAACGCGATGGTTTTGACGCCGTTGTGCCACGTATCCCGGAAGGCTACGAACCTGTTTTTGCCCTCTACCACAAGAACTGCTTGCAACCCATGAAAGAGATGCTGCAGCAGGACCAATATCGCATCTATGATTTTTATCAGCGCATCAATATCCATTATCTCGACTGGCAGCAGATGCCTGACGGATGGGAACGCAGCCTGCTGAATATCAATACGCCTGAACAACTGGATGAGTTACGGAAGGAGCTGAGATGAAGCCACCTGTCGTCTCAATTGTCGCCAAAAGCGGTACCGGCAAGACTACCCTGCTGGAGAAACTGATAGCCGAGATGAAAAGTCGCGGTTACCGGATCGCTGTCATCAAACATGATGCGCACAGCTTCGATATAGACCGCGAGGGCAAGGATTCGTGGCGATTAACCCAGGCTGGCGCCGACACCATGCTGATCACCTCACCAGAGAAAGTCGCCATGGTCAAACAGAACCAGGCCGATCATGAACCCTCTCTTGACGAAACTCTTGCAACCTTCTGCACCGATGTTGACATCGTTCTGACCGAAGGCTTCAAAAAAAGTAAGATGCCGAAGATTGAGGTTCATCGTCATGAACGCAGCGAAAAGCTACTTTGTCGCGACGAGGAGTATGATCCGACCCTGATCGCTGTCGCCTCCGACACCCCACGGCAGGTCGATGTACCACTCTACGATATCAATGATGCCCAAGGACTCTGTGACCTGATCGTGGAACGTTACTTAGTACCATGCAAACCATAAACTATCGCATCTTGCTTGTTCTTTGGCACGCCAACTGCGTTGTGGCTTCGGTTACATAGCGGTGCTATGCGCTCTCAGCCACGCCTTGTTGGTGCACCAAATCCCGTCGCAATTTTGCGACATTTTATGATGTACAAGGTACTGTCATGAACCAGATGCGAATCCGCAGTAAAATCTGGCTTGAAGTCGATGGTCAGCCCTTCCTCGGTGATGGCCGCTACCGACTGCTGTCTGCGGTACAACGCAGGGGTTCTATCAATGCTGCAGCCAAAGATCTCGGCATTTCTTACCGCAAAGCCTGGTCCCAACTGCAGGCGATGGAGAGATTCTCGCCTTTCCCGCTTATCGAAAGACGGGTCGGCGGTAAAGATGGTGGCGCCTCAAAGTTAACACCGGAAATCCTCGAGTTGATGGAACGTTTCAAGACCCTGCGCATTCAGGTTAATGATGAGGCCGATCGTTGCTTCACAACGTGTTTTTCAGCTGGGGGAGATTGATGCTTCGAATTCTTGCCCTGCTGACAATCCTCTTTACCATATTTATTACGCCAGCACTTTCAGCCACGGCGAAGCCGGTTGTGGTCTTTGCAGGCTCTGCCTCGCAGCCACCACTCGTGGAAGCCGCAAAAGCCTTTGAGGAAAAATTCGGTATACCGATTACACTGCACCAGGGCGGTTCCGGTGCCATGCTCAGTCAGGTTCTGCTGTCTGGTCAGGGTGATCTCTACATTCCCGGCTCCCCCGACTACATGGACAAAGCCAGAGAGTTAGACTTGATCGATGGTGAGGAAACCAACCTGGCCTACCTGATTCCAGCCATACTGGTACCCAAAGGCAATCCACTGCAGATCAGAACGCTGCAGGATCTCAGCCGACCCGGTGTACGTGTCGGCATAGCCGAGCCCGAAAGCGTCTGTGTTGGCCTTTATGCCGTCGAAATAATGCAGACAAACAATCTGGCGGACAAAATTCGTCCCAACCTGCGAGGCCAGGTCGAGAGTTGTGCCAAAGCAGCAGCCATGCTGCCTCTTGGTACGGTTGACGCCGTACTTGGATGGCGTGAATTTGCCACATGGAACCCACAGGCCATGGAGGCAATCCTGCTCAAGCCGGAAGAAATCCCGCGCCTGGCCTATATCCCGGCAGCACGACTGCGTCAAGCGACAAACCCTGAAGGCGCTGAAGCCTTTGTTACCTATCTAAAATCAGAAGACGGGCAAGCGATCTTTCGCAAATGGGGATATTTCACTGCAGAAGAGAATGCCCGCATGTTGGCACCGTCAGCACGTATCGGCGGAACCTATAATCTTCCGGAGGGTTGGTAATGCTGCGTCGTGACACCATATTTAAAGGCGCTATGCTGCTACCGCTGGTCGTTCTATGCGGCTACTTCCTGCTCCTCGTCGGCAGTCAGTCTGCTTTCTTCAGTATGACTGACTTCCTCGAACAGATTGGACAAAAGGATATCCGCTCTGCAATTGCCCTCAGTCTGATTGCTGCTACGGCAAGTACTGTTATAGCTGTCATTATCGCGATTCCAGCGGCATACGCCCTGGCCAGAATTGACTTCCCTGGCAAACGTCTGGTCGATACATTCATTGACCTGCCCATGGTCCTCACACCAATTGCTCTCGGTACCCTGATCCTGATGTCATGGAACACCTCTATCGGCAGGCTCCTGTCTGATATCGGCATAACCCTGCCCTTCACGTTTGCTGGTATCATCCTCGCCCAATTTACAGTCGTAGTTGCCATCAGCGTGCGTATGCTCAAGGCGACCTTCGAACAGGTCGACCCGCGCCAGGAACAGGTCGCCCGTCTGCTCGGCTGCTCGGCCTTTGAGAGTTTTCTACACGTTACCCTGCCGCTCGCCCGGCGCGGTATACTGGCGGCAATCATCCTGACCTGGGCCCGCGCCATCGGTGAGTTTGGCGCAACAGTAATGGTCGCCGGTACAGCCAGAGGGCAGACCGCGACCCTGCCAAGCAGTATCTACCTAGCTATGTCGATGGCCGACTTGCCTCGGGCCGTCACTCTGGTCGTCATCCTGATCGGCATTTCGCTGCTGGTTCTGTTTGGCGTACGTATGGTCCCGGAGTCGCGAGGATGATCAGAATCGAACAACTGACCACCCGGCAAGGCAGCTTTACTCTGGGGCCCATCGATCTCGATCTTGGCGAGAGTTCCTATCTGACTATCCTCGGACCTTCTGGTGCTGGCAAGACCCTGTTCCTGGAAGCTTGCATGGGTCTTTTGACAGCACACTCCGGAAGAGTCTGGATTAATGGCACAGACGTGACGCACATCCCCCCAGAACAGCGTCACATTTCCTATCTACCCCAGGATCTGGCACTCTTCCCTCATCTCGGCGTTAAAGAGAATATCCTCTTCGGTGCCCGACACCGCAAGGTCGACAAGGAGTTGGCAGAGAGCAGACTTGGAGAATTGCTCGACTTACTCGATCTGCACGGGATTGTCAACCGACATGATGTGACCTCGCTATCAGGTGGCGAGAAACAGCGCGTCGCCCTGGCCCGTGCTCTCCTGCCAGGCCCTCGACTGCTTTTTCTTGACGAACCATTCTCGGCGCTGGATGCCACCATCAGAAGGCAGCTGCAAGTCAGTCTGCGTGAGATCAACCGGCAACTGGGAGTCACCATTCTGCACGTCACACATGACCAGGAGGAAGCTTTCATGCTCGGTGAACGCATCGCCGTGATGATCGCCGGTCGCCTACGGCAGATTGGTGATCGCGATAATATTTATTATCAGCCCGAATCATTGGACGTTGCGAATTTTCTGCGTAACCAGAATATCTATGATACAACCGTGGCGGCCATTGCTGCTGATGGCTCTTTGCAGATGGAAAACAGCATCACAGGTGCGCCATCCTACCCTGGAGCACAAGTCGGTGATCATGTCGCCGTAGGTATCAGGTCGGAGGAAATCGTGATCATCCGGTCGAATAAACCTATCGGCCCTGAGTTGCAACAGAACCTGTTCGATGGCACAGTCAAGGACATCCTCGCTTTCGGTGGCACACATACCCTGATAGTTGAGGTTCTCAGCACAGGGACTTGTGTTGATGTCGAACTACCGAACTGCGCCATGCGTGATCTCGGTTATAATATTGGCGATGAACTGCAGATCTGTCTGCGTCGACATAGCCTATGGACAATCAAGAAGGAGGTTAATGATGTTGCCGTATAAAGATGCCCTGAATTCAGTCCTGGAAACTGTGCAGCCCCTGACTCCTTGCGAAAGATTGACTGCCGATACAGGGGGACTGGTTCTGGCTGAAGCCATCAAGGCTCATTGGGATATGCCACGCTGCGATAACTCTGCAATGGATGGTTATGCCATTGCAGGAAGATCGTGTGCAAAGGACTCTCCGTTGGAAATCATCGGGGCCTCTTATGCGGGACACCCTTTCACCGGGACAGTCCCGGCGGGGAAATCGATCCGTATCACAACGGGCGCCGCTCTGCCAAACGGTGTGGAGACAGTCATCCCCGTAGAGGACTCAAAAGAAGAGGACGGACAGCTCTGCATCCAAACGTCATTTTCAACAGGACAGCATGTGCGCTTGCAGGGTGAGGAGTTTCAGGCCGGTGTGCAGCTTCTGCAAGCCGGGACTTTACTTAAAGCGGGTGATATCAGTCTACTTGCCAGCGCAGGTGTTGACCGGGTCAGGGTTTATCCGCGGCCACGGGTCGCAATTATTTCAACCGGTGACGAACTGATCGAACTGGGCGAAACACCCAGGCCGGATCAGGTTGTCAATTCCAACCTACATTTTCTGACCACACGATTACAGGAATGCGGCTGTGAACCTGTATGTATCGGCATCGGCAAGGATGATACGGCATCGCTGGATGAATTCATCGCTCAGGCGCTGGATACAGACCTGATCCTTTCTACAGGCGGCGTCTCTGTCGGCGAAAAAGACCATGTCCAGGAAGCCTTGTCCCGTCATCGTTTCCAAAAGCGATTCTGGAGGGTTGCCATCAAACCAGGCAAGCCTGTGCTCTTTGGCCTCCTCGAAGACAAGCCTTTTCTGGGCCTGCCGGGGAATCCGGCCTCAACAGCAATGACCTTTGAACTCTTTGCCAGACCCGCCCTGAAAAAAATGGCCGGCCATACAGATTGTCATCTGCAACAACGTAGTGGCATTCTTACCAGTGGAGTCAAGGGTGGTGGGGACCGACAGATCTTTCGCTGGTGTAAGCTGGGGTGGCACAACGGTCGCTACGAAGTTGACGTTCAGTCACATCAAGGGTCGGGTCAAAACCTCAGTATTCAAGGTGCTAATGCTCTGTTGACGATCCCGGTGGGGACATCACAAATTGATCGAGGAGAGATCGTTGAGGTTTTCTTGTTGTAACTTCAGCGCCTATGCTTAAACCATTAAAAACACCCCCCTGCTCGTGATACTCGCTTCCCCCCTGTAAAACAGGGGGGATTGAGAGTCTGAATTCCCGCTTACACCCTCGGGAATGACGATCTTTAACTGCAAGCTGAAGTTACCTCCGTGGTTTACTAAAAAGATAATTTCTACAATAAATCCTTCATTTTAGAAGAGATAACATTGTGTCGTTTGACCCCACTCGGTAATCTATGTATCATTGCTTTGCTAAGGTGATGCCCTGCCAGGGTATTCCATCCTTGTCCCGCAAGGCCATCGTCAAGAACATCACCCCGAGTGATGCTTCACAGATCGCCTTTCCTTACAGAGTTGCGCTTGAGTCTGCTTTCCCGGCAGAACGGGTCGCGGGTTGCTCTGTCTTTAAAAAATAAATTTACGACGATTCTTGGGGCACTGCTGATTGCAGACGACCACCTTCTCTTCTGTTCACTTTAGGCCGTAACCACAGGTGCAACTTCCGCTTACCCGCAAGCTGTTTCACATAGTTACCCCGGAGAATCATGTATAAAGATGATTTTTAAGGAGAAAAAATGTCACAAGAGATCAAGGTCTCTGTTAAAAACCTATTCAAAGTCTTCGGTCCTCACCCGAAAAAAGCTATGGGTCTGCTTGAACAAGGCTTGGATAAAGAAGCGATTTTCGAAAAGATCGAAACAACAATCGGTGTACAGAATGCCAGCTTCGAAATCTATACCGGTGAGATTTTCGTTATTATGGGACTTTCCGGTTCCGGAAAATCGACCATGGTGCGGATGATCAACCGCTTGATTGAACCGACCGCCGGACAGGTGTTTATCGATGGCGAAGATATCGTCAGCATGAGCAATGACGAGTTGGTCAAGATGCGGCGCAAGAAAATGAGTATGGTTTTTCAATCCTTTGCCCTGATGCCGCACATGACGGTTCTGCAGAATGCAGCCTTTGGGCTTGAGATGGACGGCATCGATAAACTGACCCGTGAAGCACGGGCACTGCAGGCCTTGGAACAGGTTGGCCTGGAGGCCTGGGCAGGCAGCATGCCGAATGAACTCTCCGGTGGCATGCAGCAGAGGGTCGGTCTGGCTCGCGGTTTGGCGGTTGATCCAGATATTCTGTTGATGGACGAAGCTTTCTCAGCGCTTGACCCTCTGATTCGTACTGAAATGCAGGATGAACTCCTTAAGCTACAAGCAAAGGCGAAACGAACTATCGTCTTTATCTCCCACGATCTTGATGAAGCAATGCGCATCGGTGACCGGATTGCCATCATGGAAGGGGGCAAAGTAGTACAGGTAGGGACACCGGAAGAAATCCTGCAAAACCCGGCCGATGATTACGTGCGTGCCTTCTTCCGTGGCGTCGACCCGACCAACATTCTCACCGCTGGCGACATTGCCACTGACACTCAGGTCACCATTATCATCACCGATGGCAAAAACCCGCGCGCTGCCTTACAAAGACTGATTAAGAATGACCGTGATTATGCTTATGTCATTGACAGCAACCGTATTTTCAAAGGGATTGTCTCAACAGATTCTTTGCGTGATCTGATTGACTCTCCGGATCAGCCGCAGTTGATTGCCAACGCCTACCTTGATGATGTCGTGCCAGCACATGCAAACGATTCAATGCAGGACATTCTTCCCGAAGTGGCAAGCCATTCCTGGCCACTACCGGTTCTCAAAGATGACAAGGAGTATGTAGGCGTCGTCTCAAAAAACCTCTTTCTGCGCACCCTGCACCGAAGCGAACAAGAAGACTCAACGGCAGCGACTGCCTGATCATCACTAAGGAGCAAATAAAGAGCGATGCGAATTTTCAATTTTGATGAACAGCTGATACCTCTTGATGAATGGGTACAAACCGCCGTTGACTGGACGGTCCTTAACTATCGCGACTTCTTTCAGGTGATCAAGGTGCCGGTTGAACTCAGTCTGGAAGCCCTGGAATGGTTCTTTGCCACCCTGCCGCCCTTCGTAGTGATCATGCTTTTTGCTCTTGCCGCCTGGCGTTATACTGGCAAAAGAGTGACTGTTTTTACGGTTCTCTCATTCCTGCTGGTTGGTTATCTCGGCCTCTGGGATGACACTATGACAACCTTGTCGATGGTGATCTGCTCGGTATTGTTTTGCGCTATTGCCGGGATACCTCTCGGCATCATGGCGGGACGCAGTGATCGTTTCGAAATGTTCCTGCGCCCCTTCCTCGATGCCATGCAAACAACCCCGGCCTTCGTCTACCTGATTCCTGTGGTCATGCTCTTCAGCATCGGTACAGTCTCCGGTATCCTGGCAACCATCGTTTTTGCCTTACCACCAATTATTCGCCTGACCAGCCTCGGGATTCGCCAGGTTCACCCGGAACTGGTTGAAGCGGCACTCGCCTTTGGGGCTACCCCTTGGCAGGTTTTACGCAAGGTACAGTTCCCTCTCGCCATGCCCTCAGTCATGGCCGGGCTCAATCAGACCATTATGATGGCTTTGTCGATGGTCGTGATTGCGGCATTGATCGGCGCTGGTGGTCTTGGAAATCCGGTTGTGCAAGGTTTGAATACTCTGGAGATCGGCCTGGCCACCATCGGTGGTTTGTCGATTGTTCTCCTGGCAATGGTGCTTGATCGGATCACCCAGGGGATCTCTCAAAAGTAATCTTTCAAGATTCATTAACCCATAAATTTACAAGGAGAAAAGCATGAAACGCATTTTATTAGTTCTACTGATGTTAGCTCTAACGATGCCAGCTTTAGCTGACCAGCAAAAGCCCGGCAAAGGCATCAAAGTTCAACCTGCCCGCGCAACCTGGAATACAGGCTACTTCCAGGAAGCCCTGGTAAGAGCAGGCCTGAAAGAGCTTGGCTACAATGTCAAGAAGCCTAAAGAGCTACAGAACCCGCTCTTCTACCAAGCACTCGCTCTGGGTGATCTCGACTACTGGACCAACGGCTGGTTCCCTGTCCACGATGGACAAATGCCGAAGAATTTTTACGAGAAGGGTGAAAAAGTCGGCTACGTTGTCAAAGCTGGCGGCTTGCAAGGCTACATGGTCTCTAAAAAAGAAGTGGAAAAATACAACATCCAATCGCTTGCAGACTTCAATCGCCCGGAGGTCAAAGAAGCCTTCGATGCCAATGGCGACGGCAAGGCTGACCTGACTGCCTGCCCTGCCGGTTGGGGCTGTGAGGCCACCATTGCTCATCATATGAAAGCCTATGGTCTTGGAGATGATATCAATCTGATCAAAGCATCCTACTCGGCAAGCATGGCTGACGTCCTGGCCCGCTACAAGTCCGGCGAACCAGCCTTCTTCTACACCTGGGCACCAAACTGGACAATTTTCAAGCTCAAGCCAGGCGAAGACGTGGTGTGGATGAATGTTCCTGAGATCAAGCCTACGGAAGCGCAAATGCCACAGGTGGATCGTCTGACGATGAGCGGCGTTACCGGAGCAGTCAGTGATCCGATCAAACTCGGCTTTGTGGCTGCCGATATCCAGATTGTTGCCAACAAAGAATTCCTCGCCGCGAATCCTGCAGCGAAAGCTTTCTTCAAGGTCTTCACCTTGCCCCTCGGTGATATCAATGAGCAGAACACCAAGATGCAGGAAGGCGAGAAATCACAGAAGGATATCGAGCGACACGTCAAGGAATGGATTGCCAAGCATCAGGAGAAATGGAACGGTTGGCTTGAAGTAGCTCGCAAAGCAGCTTTGTAAGTCTGACTCAACCAGCACGATAGCCCGGAGGATTGTTCCTCCGGGCTATTTTTGGTTTAAGGCTGGACAGGACAAGCTACAAGATAACCCCTCCCGCAAACTCCGATAAAAAACTTCCCGCAACCCCGCAGGCTCCAGAACCTGTACGTGCGGCAGATAGGAATAAAGCCACGCAAGAATCTCCTTTTCGCCACTGGCCTTGAAACAGAGAGTCAGTGTACCATCATCTTCTTCCACCAGTTCCTGACTCGGGTGCCAGATTCGCTCGCGAATCAAGTGACCAATTTCCGCGCCAAAACGCACCTTAATCGTCTGTTGTTGTTCATCGATCAGGCCAAAGGCAGAACCGGTCAGGTCTGCAGCGGAAAAATCCTTCGGGATTTCAAAGCGTTTATCAAGAACAGTCACCTGCTCGATACGATCAACCAGAAATAGCCTCAAAGCCTCTCGATTATGAGCATAACCACCCAGGTAGAGCGCTCCGTCGTAAAAAAGCAAGGTATAGGGATCGAATCGATAAACTTCAGTGGTTCGTCGTGCCGGAGTGTATGAGAGGTCAACACGATACTGGTAAAGCAATGCCCGGCGCAGTTCCTTCAGCAGTTCCTTCTTCGCCGCATAATCACGTTCCCCCTGAAATTTAGGCGAAGCCGTTTCAGCAATTCGCTCCAGGTGGGCAACACTACGCGGTGGCAAGCTCGAATGAATCCGTCCGAAAATGGCATCGAGATCGTCCTGAAATGGTGTCCCTTTAAGGAAGCCAAGCTGGCCGCGACAAAGGTAAAGAGTCATCAATTCTTCAAGTGAGAAAGTAATCGGCGGAGTTTTTTTATACCCGGTGATAAAACTATAAAGGGTGCGACCATCATCTTGCGGTTCGGATGTCAGAGGATATCCGGCTTCGCGGATTGCATCGAGGTCACGATAAATAGTTCGCCGGGTAACACCGCACTCTTCAGCCAGTTCATCGACAGTCGCACCGTATCTTGCTTCAAGGATGCGGATTACATCATGCAGACGCGCGGCCTGGCTGTATTTTTTGGCGGGTTTGCCGGGGCGACGCTTTACTTCTTTATGCATTACCTTACCCTTTGCTGAAAACCTAGTGATATTAAGGAGTTTTTTAAACTATAATACCAGACCTTCAGCCTCAGCACACAAAATTGTGCGTAGCTACAATCGCTCCAGGAAATGATCCCTGACTGTTCTCCTTACTTGTAAGTCACATCTTATCCCAAACCAATAATTTTGTTCAATCAGGAATGAAAAAGGTTCTCAGATTGAACGACTTGAGTTAATTTGGTGAAGAAGTTAACCATCATCTCATTACAGAGCTTCAAATCTGTCACCCAACTTATTTTCTGATTAAAAAAATGTTGATGGTCACCGTACTGAAGCAACTACGTTAAATCCAGTCCGAGATAATTATCAGCTTAAGAACGTATAAGAAAGGATAAATCCACATGGCAGGACCACTCAAGCATATTCGCGTATTGGATCTCAGCCGGGTGTTGGCTGGACCCTGGGCCGGGCAGACACTGGCCGACCTCGGAGCAGAGGTCATCAAAGTCGAACGACCAGGAGTCGGTGACGACACCCGTAGCTGGGGACCACCTTTTTTAAACGATACAAGCAGTCAACCGACCACCGATGCCGCTTATTTCCTTGCCACCAATCGCGGTAAAAAATCTGTCAGTATTGATTTCACCCAACCGGCAGGACGGGAATTGGTTTATCAACTGGTAAAACAGAGCGATATCCTGCTGGAAAACTTCAAAGTCGGCGGGTTGGCCAAATACGGCCTAGATTACGAAACGCTCAAACAAATCAATCCGCAGTTGATCTACTGTTCAATCACTGGTTTCGGTCAGACCGGCCCCTATCGGCAACGAGCAGGCTACGATTTCTTGATCCAGGGAATGGGTGGTTTGATGAGTGTCACGGGTGAACCGGACGGCGAACCTGGAGGCGGACCAATGAAAGTCGGCGTAGCAATCGTTGACATCTTCACCGGTATGTATGCCAGCACTGCTGTTCTGGCTGCCCTAACACACCGAGAGCAGACTGGTGAGGGACAACATATAGACCTGGCCTTGCTTGATGTACAAGTAGCGACACTGGCAAATCAGGCGATGAATTATCTTATTGAAGGCAGCGAACCGCAACGGATGGGCAATGCCCACCCCAACATCGTACCTTATCAGGCGCTGGCGACTGCTGACGGTCATATTATTCTGACGATCGGCAACGACAGTCAGTTCAGCAAATTCTGCGTTTTGGTGGGCCAACCTGAACTAGCTGAAGATTCACGGTTTGCCAGCAACGCTGCCCGAGTCGAGAACCGAAAGGTGTTGATCCCGATACTCGAACAGGCTCTGCAACAAAGAAGCAGCTCGGACTGGATTGCCCTGTTTAAGGAGACAGGCGTCCCCTGTGGTCCGATCAACACACTGGCTGAAGTTTTTGCCGATCCCCAAGTAAAGTCCCGGCAGATGCGTATTGAGATGGAGCATAAGCGTGGTGGAAAGATTGCCCTGGTCGGTAGCCCAATGAAATTCTCGCAAAGTCCAGTAGAGTACAAACAGGCACCACCATTACTGGGAGAACACAATACGGAAATTCTCGGTGAACTGCTCGGCTTGTCAAAGCGGGAGCGTCAGAAACTGGCAGAAGAGGGGATTATCGATGTGGCCCCCTGAACTGATCTTCCCTAAGGAATCACCCCAAACCACTCAGCTCAGGAAGGCTTATAACTAATGACATCATCACATTTTACAACAAAGAACAAACTCCTCAAAAGTAGATACGGTTTTATTGCCATAATTTTCACTTCAAAGACCCCCTGTTACAAGCCCCCCTCTCTGATCCTGACGGGCCCTTGCATCTCCGGTCGCTTACCAATTTTATCGTGGTAATACTCCTCCAGAATAGTAAAGTCCGCCTCAATATCGCCACTCGGCTCAAACATACGGTCAATACCAATCCGTTTGCGTGGATAGTCGATATACGCCAGAGCGATTGGTACTCTGGCTACCAAGGCAATACGGTAAAAACCTTCCTTCCATTGCTTTGTCAGGCTACGCGTTCCCTCTGGAGAGATCGCCATCACAAATTGGTCGCGGCGCGCAAAAAGTTTGATCACTTTTTTAAGGAAGCCAGTACTTCCAAGTCGATCAACCGGAATACCACCAATCGCCCGCATGATTGGCCCGAGCGGCCCTTTAAACAGGGTATGCTTGCCAACCCAGTTAAAACGTAAGCCACACGCCAACATACCCAGCAGACCAAGAGGAAAATCCCAATTACTGGTATGCGGAGCACAGGTCAGGACATACTTGTCCCGAGCTGGTAGAGAGAAAGATACCTGCCAGCCGATCAGCTTGAGTATAGTTATTGAGATAGCTTTGATCATTGGGTGGATATCCTATCTGACAAACGAGGAAATGGCCACCCGCTTCCAGGTGACCATTCATAATCAACGGCACCTTGGGTTGAGTCATCCCTAAAACTTCCGCTGCTTCTTTTTGAGTCATATAGCTTTTAGTAATGATCTGCACGATAAGCTGAGCAATACGAGCTTTCGCAAGCGTTTCTTCAGGCATATTGATATCTAAATCAGCAAACACCTTGCCGCCGGATTCTTAAAATTTAATACGAAATTTATTTGCTCCCCGCACCCAGAATCCCACGCAACGCATTCGGCAGATCAGCCGGCAGCAGCACGGTTTTCGCGTTGGGCGAAGTAGCCATTGCCTGAATTGAATTAATGTATTTCTCACCAAGCAGATACATGGCTGGCAATTCCTTGTCAGTAATCGCCTCGGTCACCTTGGTAATTGCCAACTGAGTCGCCTCGGCGAGTACTACTTGCGCCTTGGCATCACGCTTGGACGCCTCGAGGCGGCCCTCGGCCTCGAGAATGGCGGCTTCCTTCTCACCACCGGCCCGGGTAACCGTTGCTCGCCGTTCACGCTCAGCAGCAGCCTGTTCTTCCATCGCCTTCTGCAAAGTCGGTGAGGGCTTGATATCCTGAATCTCAACGGTTTTCAGAGTAATCCCCCAATCGCTGATATCATCGGAGATTGCAGCTTTCAGATTGGCTTTGATCGCATCACGAGAACTCAAAGCGGCGTCCAATGACATCTCACCGATAATTGCACGTAGTGAGGTTTGTACCAGATTTTGGATTGCCAGATGATATGACTCAATTCCATAAACAGCCTTTTCCGGGCTGATCACGTTAATAAAGGCGACGGCGTTGGCCAGTATGACCGCATTGTCCTTGGTGATGACTTCCTGTGAGTTTATATCGAGCACCTGATCCTTGGTTGTAACCTTGTAGGAGACGATATCTACATAGGGGATGATGATATTCAAGCCAGGACTGAGAGTTTTAGTGTATTTCCCGAACCTCTGCACGACCCACTTGCTGCCCTGTGGCACCAGGCGTACGCCCATGCTAATGGTGGTGATAACCAGAATTGCGAAAATAACGACAACGATCAGAGCGCCCATGTTCAATTCTCCTTTTTACTTTGGCTAGCAGCCCGTCGGGCTATCATTTAGAAACTTTCTTGACCACCATTGTGTTACCGGAAACATCCTGGACCATGACTCTTTCTCCAACGACAACCTCATCAACACTGATGAACGGCCAGGTATCTGAACCGAGCATCGGCACCGCAAAACGTATTTCACCACGGCGAGCACCTTCGGGTATGCGGGTCACCATGGCCGTTTCACCCAACACGGCTTCCATGGAGACCCCGGCCTTGGTCCGGTCTATCATACGCGGCTTAAGAACTTTGAACCAAAAGATTACAAATACAACCGAAGCGACAATCCAGATCAGAACCTGCACAGTCAGACTGATTCCAGGCACGAGCAACAGCAAAATGCCAACAACCAGAGCCCCCAAACCGAACCAGAAAATTGTGAATGAAGGCACCGCCAGCTCCAGTAGGATCAAGATCATGCCGAAGACCAGCCAGTACCAGTAGAGCATTTGAAAATCTTTCATAAAAGCTCCTACTGTTAAGATGACAGAATCGAGTGTTTCAATATCGAACTCAGCTTCAGCTTTAAGGGAGCGACTGACTGCTAAGCGGCTTGATAGGCGTTAACTTCTTTTTCAAGTTTGTCTGCCAAATTATCTTCTGCAACTTCCAAGTCGTAACGACTTTGTAGATTCATCCAGAACTGCGGAGTCATATTGAAGAATTTTCCCAAGCGGAGAGCGGTATCAGCGGTAATTGATCTTTTACAATGGACTATTTCGTTTATTCTCCGAGCTGGCACACTCGTGTCCTTTGCCACGCGGTACTGACTGATGCCCATCGGCTGCAAAAACTCTTCAAGGAGGATTATGCCTGGATGTATTGGTGCCATCTCTTTATTCTTCATAACGTTTCGCTCCTGCCTTTAATAAAAAACCGTATGAGCTAATGGTAGTCGACAATTTCAACTTGGTACGCATCACCAGCCTTCCAAACAAAGCAAATGCGCCATTGGTCATTAATACGAATACTATGTTGCCCTTTTCTATCTTCCCTCAGCTCTTCCAGCTTGTTCCCTGAAGGAACACGTAAATCGGTCAATTCAAAGGCAGCATCAAGCAACACAAGTTTTTGTCTGGCTTTCACCTGAATGTCTTGTGGCAGTTTTTTAGAGAAGATCCTCTCAAAAACTTTTTGCGTCTCTTTGCAATTGAATGATTTAAGCATAGGAAAACAGTAACAGCATACGTTATTAATGTAAAGCGTTACGGTTTAAGGTTTTGTGAATATTTTATCCAGAACAGGCATGAACAAGGTCACGGAATAAACTTCTCTTTAACTTTATCACAGATATATGCGCCAATCGGTATCGCCGAAGTCAGCATTCGGACCGACAGTAACTGTACCATCAATCATAAGGAATCTGACTCTGTTCACAGAACGCGATGGTCGCGGCAACTCCCAAAAAGGGCAGAATTCACAGATTCTTCTCGCACCACATGCCACAACTCGGTTCACATTATAACTATGCTGCCGAGTATGATCCAACGTTCCAGTGTCCTTCTGATACTCGCTATACCACATACTCTTCAAGGTACGGTTTACGTCCGGCTGATTCAGTTTTTTGTAAAGATCGAGTTTAGTATGAACAAATTCGAGGAGAATATCGTCGAGCACTTCATCGAACTTCATCTTGCGGATCGATGCCGGATTATCGGCACTAAAGACGCTACGCAAGTCATCATGCTGATAACCTTATCTTTCAGAGACTGCAAAGTGAGCCCAGCGAACAGGGGGGTCAGTCTTTCATCTCTACTACCAGACCATTCAAAACCCCTTAACCATACCCCCATCAACCATAATGGCGGTACCTGAAACATAAGAACTGGCTGGTGAGGCCAGGAAGGTCACCATCCGCGCAAACTCTTCCGGCTCACCGTAACGACCAAGCGGAATGAGCTTCTGTGCTTCGGTTTCAACCTGTTCCACTGACACGCCACGCTTGTCTGCCTTGAGTTGATCAAGATAAAGGGTGCGATCGGTGGATATGCGTCCCGGAGCCACGGTGTTGACCAGAATATTGTATTGCGCCAGCTCGTTAGCAAGGCTTTTACCGAGACCGAGCAACCCCATACGAAACACGTTGGAGAGGATCAGACCGGGAATCGGCTGCTTGATCGACGATGATGTGACATTGATGATACGTCCGCCCTTTTGCTTGAGATCAGGTAGGGCCGCATCTATCATGCGCACGCAACTGAGCAGATTGAGTTCAAAAGCCTGCTGCCAAACAGCATCATCAATATCTTCAAAATTACCACCCGGAGGGCCACCAGCGTTGTTAATCAAAATGTCGATGGCTCCGAGCTTCTCGTGGGTGGCAGCCACCAGAGCGGTGATGTCCGCGGCCTTGGTGATATCACAAGGGTGGCAGGCCACCTTCCCTGTTGCTTTGGCCTGCAACTCCTGGCGTGCTGACTCCAGTCGAGCGACATCGCGACTGGTCAGCATGACATGGCAGCCCTCTTGAGAGAGTTGAGCGGCAATTGCCTTACCCAGGCCTTTGCTTGAGGCTACGACCAGAGCGACCTTATCCTGTAATTGCAAGTCCATCTTTATTCTCCTGGCTTCTGAGTGGATTGAATCTGACCAACTGTAAGTGTCTGGCCTTTGTTAAGCGACGAATACAGATAGATCCAGGCGCTTAGTCAGATCGCTACTCGGCAGCAGTTCTGCCAACAATTCCGTAAGTTGCGCAGCGGCCGTTGGGTTGAGCGGAACGCCTGGGTGACGAACGGTATTGTCGGCAATCAGACCACGCAGGCGGAAGAGTTCCTTGCGGACGGCGATGCCTGGTTGCTGTTCAAAGGCGATAAGCGGCAAGAAGTATTTATAAATGGCTGCTGCGGTTTCCGGACGTTGCTCGCGCACAGCCTGGACCATGGCCATCAGCACTTCGGGAAAGGCAAAACCGGTCATAAAGCCGCTGCTACCACTACGCAGGTCAAACAAACCATAGAGAGCACCTAGGCCTGTGAGGATAGGAACACTACGCTCGGTCATACCTTGCAGTAGTGCCTGCACACGAACCGGGGTTGGCAAGCCCTCCTCCTTGAAGCAAGCGACCTGTGGAAGTTCCCGAACCAGCCGCAGCAACAGGGGAATCGACATGTGCACCTGGGTGGAACCAGGATGATCCTGAACGACCATCGGGATTGAGAGCCCATCGGCAACCTGCCGGAAGTAGTCAAATATCCTTTCTTCACTAGGTACCGGTTCCTGCGAGGGGGTGACCATAACGGCCGAGGCACCAAGGTCCGCGGCCATCTGACAGAGACCACGGGTCGCTAAGGTCCCCTTGTGGCTGGTGCCGACCACGATCGGAATGCGTTTCTCAGCGGCATTCACAGCCACACGAATCAGCTGTTCGCGCTCAGCATCGAGCATACGGTTGGACTCGCCAAGCACACCGAGCACGGTCACTCCGTCAACACCGATATCTGCCATGAAACGAATCATGCGATCAAAAGATTCGAAATCTGGTTGCTCCTGAGCATCGAAAGGTGTCACCAGAATGGGATAGACTCCCCGGAAAGTCGGGGTTGGGATTGAGGTCATATTTTCTCCTTACTATAGATTCTTCACGCGAGCGGCTGATCTGCAGGCTGTGGTCGCATGCGTTCACGCACAGCAGCACGGCGTGGCCACTGTTTGAGCACCACAGCAACGAACAGGATCAGGCCAAGCAGGTCGAATAAAACACCCGGCCAGAACAAACAGGTCGCTGCGCCGAAGAGCAGCAGCACCTCGAACCAGGTCGCGTGGTCGAGAAAGTAGCGATCCAGACAGGCGGCAAAGGCAATCAGGCCAATCAGGGTGGCCAGCATGGTCGTTATCACATCAAAGGGTGTACCATTCATCAGTAACGGCCGGTATGCCATAACAATCGGGATGATGTAGATACCCTTGGCCAGTTTCCAGGAGGTGAAAGCCGTGCGCATCGGATTGGCACCGGCGACACCGGCGGCGGCAAAACTGGCGAGACTCACCGGCGGGGTCACATTCGAGTCCTGGGAATACCAGAAAACGATCATGTGGGCAACCACGATCGGTACACCCATGTCCTGCAATGCCGGACCAGCCAGGATCACCAATACGATATAAGAGGCAGTGACCGGCAGACCCATGCCGAGTACTAGCGAAGCAGCACCAATCAGCAAGATGGCCAACACTTTGATGCCCATGGAGAGTTCTATAACCAGATGACTGAATTGCAGACCAAGGCCGGTCAATGAGACCATGCCGACAATGATACCAGCCGCAGCACAGGCCACTGAAACCATGACCGCATTCTTAGCCCCGAGCTCCAGAGTATCCAGCAGTTGGCGGAAATTCATGCGGCTCTTCTTGCGTATGAAGCTGGCCGCGTAGGTGCTGACAACCGCAAGGAACCCTGCCCTCATCGGCGAGACATGGGACATTAGAGCAGAGATCAGGACGACTATCGGGATGAGAAAATGCAGGTTCTCTTTAATGACCTCAAACGCCTTGGGCAGTTGGTCCTTCGGTTGACCTTTCAGACCTAGCTTTTGGGCCTCAAAGTGCACGAACATAAGCACGGTGACGTAATACAGGATGGCCGGAACCGCCGCAATCTTGACAATCTCAAGGTAGCTGGTGTTAGTGAACTCCGCCATAAGAAAGGCACCGGCTCCCATGATCGGCGGCATCAATTGCCCTCCGGTACTCGCCGCAGCCTCCACTGCGCCCGCCACGTGTGCTGGGTAACCTACCCGCTTCATCATTGGAATAGTGAAGGCACCGGTAGCCACCACGTTGCCCACCGCAGACCCGGAGACCGATCCCATAAAGCCGCTGGCGACTACCGCAGTTTTAGCTGGACCACCACTGAAACGACCGGTCAGGGAGTAAGCCAGGTTGATAAAGAAGTTGCCGCCACCAGTCGTCTCCAGAAATGAGCCAAATAACACAAAGATAAAAACGAAGGTCGCAGCCACGCCGAGCGGGATACCGAAGACCCCTTCAGTGGTCAACCAAAGAGTCGTTGACATGCGTTCAATAGTGTAGCCTTTATGAATGATCAGATCCGGCATATATTGGCCGAAGTAGGCATAGAGCAAGAACGACAGGCAGATACCTGCCATGATGTTACCGATCACCCGACGGCAAGCCTCAAGGACCAGACAGACACCGATCACACCCACAGCAACGTCCGCGGGAAGCCAGTCTCCTTGACGCTCGAAGATCTCTTCCATGTTGAAGCCAAGATAGAAAATGGTGTAGAGAGAGATAGCCACCAAAGCAAGATCAAGAACCAACCAGACGCTGAACTTGTCCTTGCGGGCTCCCTTGAACGGAGGATGGATCAGGAAGGTCAGGCAGAGGATCGCGCCGAGGTGTATCGAGCGTTGCAGAAGGGCTGTCATCGCCGTAAGACCGGCAGTGTAGAGCTGAAAAAGGCTCAGGGCGACGGCCAGAACAAAGACAACCCTGGCGATGGTCGCGACCAGTTTCAGGTTTTGATCCTCCGGAGGGATATCTTCGTAATGCTCAACATGGACTTTAATCGGTTGCTGGGGTTTTACTTCTGACATCGACTGCTCCTGATTGAGGTGTTGCAGCATGTGGCACCCAATAGCGCCAGATGCTGTAAAAGCGTTTGACAGGACGAGCCGAAACCAGTACTGCGGTGCCGGCAGCTATGGCAGACAGATTAGTTTGCGTGTCTCTCCAGAGAATCGTGTGGTCAACTCCAGGGCTGCCGATGCGCAACACAAACTCGCCGAGCAGGTAGTGCATTCCCTTGATCATCTGTAGCCCATCGTGACCAACCCAATGACCTCGTCCTGGCAGGTCACCCATACCAGCGCCAACCATAACAAAACGTTCCTCCTCGATAAAAATATTCCCGGAACGATCCACGCTGTGAACCTCCCATATCGGCTCTTTATCTACAGAATGTATATAGTAAAGAGTGAAACCTTCCCCTTCATCCAGAGGTGCGACCAGTAGAGGGGCACCACCAGCGACCGGTTCGATTCTGAGCTCCAAACCGGTCGTTGCAGCCATATACCAGCTACCAATCAGAAGAGAAGCAAGGATCAACAACAACTTGAAATGGGCGGTAACAAAATGCATTCGGTTCATAAAAATGGACGCCGTCCCCAAAAAGGGACGGCGCTCATACAGCTATGATCAGGGTTTCAGTTTGGCTGGAACAGAGACGCCTTTCTCTTCAATGGCGCGAATGGCACCGGGATGCAGTGGGATTGGCGACTTGCCCACGGCATTTTCCGGAGTTGAGTACTTGGCAAATGGATGGATTTTACGCAAAAACTCATTGTTTTCAAACAGCGTCTTGGCAAGGTTGTAGACCAGGTCATCAGGCAGGCTCTTCTGGACGATGATCACGTTCCAGACACTGATAGTTGGAACGGGCTTGTCAACCCCCTGGTAGGTTCCACCGTCTAAATCCCAACTGGAGTAGAAACCATACTTACTGGTAACCTTCTTCTGCTGCTCGGGGGTGAAAGAGATGATTTCTATATCGTGAGTACTCGCAAGGTCCATAATGGAACTGGTGCCTGGAGCCACAACCCAGAAGCCAGCATCAATGGTGCCATCCTTGAGAGCATTGGCTGTCTCGTTAAACGACAGACGACTCGTATCGAAACTCTTCATATCGACGCCGATCGCTTTGAGTACCAGGTCTGCCATGAAGGCAGTACCGCTACCAGGCGCGCCGAGACTGATATTCTTGCCTGCAAAATCAGTAACGTTTTTAATCCCAGAGCCTTTCAGAGTGACCAACTGCAGCACATTCGGATACATTGCTGCCATAGCCAGGACATTTTGAGGCTTGCCATCGAACTTGCCCACGCCGCCGTACGCCTGGAAAGCAACATCACCCATAACCATACCGACCACGGTTTCGCCGCGATGGGCAAGCTTAATATTCTCAACACTGGCACCAGTGACTTCCGCCACGGCCTTAACATCTTTGACATTCTTGGTCCAAACCTCTGCAAGACCGCCGCCATAGGGATAGTAGACACCGCCGGTACCACCGGTACCGATGGAGATGAAGTTGGTCTTTGCCGCAACGGCAACAGGCAGGCTCAGGGCCACACATACAATAATGGTTGTCAGCACGCGTTTCATTCTATAATACCTCCTTGAATCGTGGTTTATTGGCTTACAGTCTTGACCAGCAGGGTCACCTTGCCAGCCTTCTCAGCCATACCCTGGATAGGGTAGGTAAAAGACGCTTCTTCGCCCGGTTTGACTACCGGCGGCTTGCCTTTGCGCGGCAACAATCCACCTACAGCCTTACCATTGTCCAGGAAAAGGTTGACCCGGTAGCGTTGATCGACGCTGGAGACATTCTTGACTGTAACCGCGAAATGCAACGATTTGACACCCTTATAGTCCTTAAAGGAGCAGTCAAAACCGACAACTTCGGCTTCAGGCGCCACTTGAGCATCGATACTGCCAGCGTCCTCACACGACACGGCCGCTGAGGCTTCGATGGTGTTGGTTGCACCGTCAGTCAAGACGAGTGTACAGGCCAGCAGGACCATCATTAACAGGCTTTGTGAAAGCTTCATTTCTGTTCCTCCTTCAGTGTGGGGTAAAAAAATTCCTGACACAGAGTCCCGTGCCCGGTAACGGATCAATCAGTACAGTATACTGTATGGATCACGAGATGATACTGAGCTTCAATAGAAATTATTAAGGCAAAGTATGTGCCAGCGTGGAAAGTGCTAGTGGATTCGATCTTTATGATGATTTGGAAGGATTTTTCGGCGAAACCTTGCCGATTTTTCGTGGACAATGAGCAATATCTTGCCTAACCTGCTCAAGTAAAATCTTTGCGTTCCAGCTTATAACGAGTCATTTTCTCATTCAGCGTGCGCCGTGGCAAATTAAGATCTTCCATCACCAACTGCACATCGCCCTTATGCCGTAACAGCGCCTGCTCAAGCAGGCAGCGTTCATAGTGACGTAGCAGATCCTGCAGTGAAGAGCCCTCCGGCAGCACGGCTTCCATATTAGGGTTCCTTAAAATTGCCGACAGTCTTTGCTCTTCAGGTAAGGAGGAAAGAACACAACGCTCGGCAACATTCTTCAACTCACGTACATTGCCGGGCCAGTTATGGGCCATCAGAAGGCCGGCATCCTGGTCCTTCAACGGCACCGCCGGACGGTTGTAAGTTGCTGAGGCCTGAGCGCTGAAATAATCAAACAGTAACAGTATGTCGCCACCGCGCTCACGCAACGGCGGCACACGCAACTCAACCACGTTGATTCGGTAATAGAGGTCTTCACGGAATCTCCCGGCAGAACATTCATCCAGCAGATCCTTGTTGGTGGCACTTATTAGTCGCACATCGATCGGTTGCGGCTCGTTAGAGCCAATGCGCACCACTTCCCGTTCCTGTAAAGCCCGCAGCACCTTGACCTGTAGCGGCAGGGGCATAGTGCCGATCTCATCGAGAAACAGGGAGCCTTTTTGGGCATATTCGAAACGGCCGATGCGACGCCGGTCTGCCCCTGTGAAGGCACCCCGCTCATGACCAAAGAGCTCGCTTTCAAACATACTCTCCGGAACAGCACCACAGTTAATCGCAACATAATTGCCATCTTTACGGGCACCAAAATCATGTAGACAGCGGGCAACAACCTCTTTTCCCGTACCGGTCTCTCCCTGGATCAACACCGGAACATCGGTATCGGATACATTGAGAATTTCTTCGCGCAAATGTCTGATAGCCGGACAGTTGCCGAGCAAACGCTGATCGATATCAACATTATCTGACAAACGACGACGAAGATCACGGTTCTCCATCACCAGACGACGCATTTCACAAGCCCGCTGGATCACATCAAGAATTCGTTCCGGTGCGAAGGGCTTTTCGATAAAATCGTAGGCCCCCTGGCGCATTGCCTCGACTGCCATCTGAACATCCCCGTGTGCGGTGACTAAAATCACCGGGATCTCTTTATCAAAAGAATTCAGACGAGCAAGGAATTCCATGCCATCCATTTTCGGCATCTTTACATCGGTGATAACTATACCTTCGATCTCTGCGTTCAGTTGCGCCAAGGCCGTCGGAGCATTCGGAAAGGTCGTGACATCATATCCGGCAAGTTCCAGCCATTGGGCCGTTGCCGCACGCATCTCCGCGTCATCATCAATCAGGTAAACCTTGTGACAAATCACTCTTTTACCTTATCGGTTTTCTTTGTTTGATTCAAAAGAGGCAGCCGGACAACAAAACTGGCCCCCCGGTCATGATTATTCGCTGCATGAATTGTTCCGCCAAGGTCAGTGACAATACGATAGGAAATCGACAGCCCCAACCCCAGGCCTTTGCCAACCTCCTTGGTTGTAAAAAATGGATTAAAGAGTTCTGCCAGATTTTTTTCTTCAATCCCTGAACCGGAGTCCTCAAAAACGATTTCAGCCTCCTGTTCCTGAACAAGGACCTGAATCCTCAATATGCGTTTTGAAGCTCCACGCATGGCATCCACAGCATTACGAATCAGATTGACCAGAACCTGCTCTATCCGACCACGATCACCACTTATGACGACCGGCTCCTCCGGTATCTGTTTGCGAAGAGACACCTCGGCTTCGCTGAGCAGAGGATCCGTCATTGCCAGTGCCCCATCAAGACATTCCTGCACCACGACAGGTTTACGCAGCTTAGGGGCTTTATATGCGAAGGTTTTGAGCTGGGCAGTGATTGATGCCATATGGTCCGTGAGCCGCTCCACCGACGCAAAGCTTTCACGCACCTTATCCGGCTCCTCGCGCTCAAGGAGCAAGCGCCCACTGGCAGCATATGTACGCATGGCTGAAATCGGTTGGTTCAACTCGTGAACAATACCGGTTGCCATCTGTCCGAGAGCGGCTAATTTGCTACTCTGCACCAATTCTGTTTGAGCATCTAGCAAAGCTTTCTCAGCTCGATCACGTTCGTCTATTTCCTCCTGCAGACGCAAGTTCAACTCGCGCATGGCTTCGGCATCTCTGGCTTTACGTCGAGACAGCTGTTTCTGGCGTCGTTCGCGGACATACATGACCAGTACCAGCGCCAGCAGTACCGAAGCAATGCCGATTATAGCCACTGCCTGAGTACGCTCTTCTACAAGAGTCATAGGTGTCAGATGATGCAGTTCCCAGTCCATACCAGCTAAAGGTCTGGATAACATCAGGTAACTGATGCCTTCAGCGCGGACAATACGCCGTCCTTCACCCAGGATTTTTATTGTCTGTAATGGTGATAACTGCAGGGGTTGGTTGACATATTGCCTGCCAGCATGAATGCTGGCTCTCTGTACTTCGCTCAAGGGAGCAAGGGTTCTGTATTTCCACTCATCACGACTGGCAAGGAAGAGCACACCATTGTTGTCGCTGACCAGAACAGTCTCTCCACCTCGGCTCCAGTCATCCTGAAGAGGATCGAGGTCAACCTTGACGACAGCGGCTCCGACGAAACGTTCTTGTCGATAGACGGGATGAGACATGAATAAACCGGGTAGTCCGGTGGTGACACCAATCGCAAAGAAACGCCCCTGGCGGTTTTGTTGCGCATCGAAAAAGTAAGGACGGAAACCGTAGTTATTACCCACAAAGCTGAACGACTCACGCCAGTTGCTCGAAGCCAGAGTCGTGCCTGAGGCAGCCATCACATAGAGGGCATCGGAACCAGCCTCACGATTCAACTCTTCAAGGTAACGATTTACCCTTTCGGCAGAGACGCCCCGATCAAGTAACTCCCGTACCGCTTCATTCTGAGCCAGGACATATGGCAGATACGCATAACGGCTCAAGGCTCCGCGCAGAGTGCCGGCATAAAGGGTTAAACGTTCACCACCAGTAGTTATCAAAGATTCAAGCGCTAGCTCGTGAGTAAGACGAGTCGCTTGCCAGACCAACCCCATAAACAGAGATATAACAACTGCAAAGATCCAGTAGTGGACAGTCTGTTTTTTAAAATATGCCATTTCTACAAATCCGACCAGTATCGCGGCAACGATGAAATGGCGCAAAATCACGCTGGTCAGCCTTAAGTTGATCCAGAAAAACCAGCTATAAGTTACACCCACCCATTTTACTGTTTAGACAGCTCGCCATCTATCTTTTCGCGTATGGCTATCACCACCGTGTAGGCATCATTGATTGCAGTATGAATCAGGTTGGGGTGCTTGCGCTCCTGAATGGAACTGCCACTGATACACATAAAGGACGGAGAGATACCACCGCCAATGACATAGATCCCTTTCCTGGTAGATTCAAAATCAGCGGTCAGCAAGAGCAGCCGGTCACCTTCCTTGGCAACCCGGCAAACGCCCTCAGTACAGGCAATCGATTGTAAGCCAAGCTTATCGAAAACCGGCAGCGGACCTTGAGAACCGATACAGGCCAAGACATTCTGCATCGGAAAACTTAATGCATTGTAAATTTCAATGCCATCAGACTGCCTCACCTCGCTGGTTCGTATAACCAGACGGTCGACCCCATACTTGTCAACCTCACCAATGCGCGGTTGAGCCCCAGGCAGCAACCGAACATGACCGCCGAGCAGGATCTCTTCACCTAGGCGCTGCGCGGTTTCTTTGTTAACATCAAAAGTCGCGGCAATATGGGCCCAGTAAACCGGTTGGTCATCCTCAGCCTCACGTTTGGCACGCAAAATCGAACTGATAACATCGGCGGCCGTATTGCCTCCGCCAATTACCAGGGTTCGCATGCCGATATATTTTTTTGGATCATCGAGGGTCTTGGCAACCATCTTGGCATCCCCATAAACAGTCAACTCCTTGGGGATACTACTACCAAAAGAGAGAATGATGCGCTTCACCCGCAACGCTCCTTTAGAGGTCGACACCAGATACCCTTGCCGTTCTTCCTGAACATCTTCAAACTGCGTTTCCAACTGCAGGTTCAGTTCCTCATGTTCAACAAAATGTTCCACATACTGCAGATATTTTTCTACCGTCACCGGTTTGTCCGGTGGCTGCAGAGCCGTGACTCGAAAGGGTTCTTCACTATCCTTAGGTCGTGATGGAAAAACATTTTTGCCAGCGGGGTAAGTGGTTGCTATGCCCTGAAAAACCCGCTTACCCGATTCAATCAGGAGATAACTAATGCCTTGCTGGTGACACAGGTAGGCGGCGGCGACCCCGGCGGGACCGGCACCTATGATAAGAACTTCATATTCCTGTTGCGTCATAAATCCTCCCGTAATAATACAGCGTTAATCCGTATCGGTTAATCTGTTTGTAAAACACTCACAGACAGGTTTGATTCACCTCCGCGCTGCTCTTTTGATGCTCACTGTATCACATATACTTCAAAGTTCTGTTCGCTTGCGGCTGTTTTAGTTTAATTATCCCGAGCCTCTTGCAAAAGTCGTCATCCTCGCGAATGCGGGGATCCATATTTTTGTCAACCCCAGTAAACCCCTGGATTCCCGCCTTCGCGGGAATGACGATAAATGGACTTTACAGAGTTCATAAAAAGTAAAATAAAGGCAAAAAAGCGGCAACAGAATTGAGTTCCATTACCGCTCTTCTTATCAGATTTAGCTTGTAATGCGTCATTGCCACGCCCTACTGATTCATTCCCATTCAATTGTCGCCGGTGGCTTACTCGAAATATCATAAGCAACCCGGTTAACTCCACGTACTTCATTGATAATACGGTTGCTGATGCGTGCTAAATCAGCATATGGCATCGGATACCAGCCAGCGGTCATGAAATCTTTGGTCTCTACGGCACGCAGGGCAATGACATACTCATAAGTACGTCCGTCACCCATAACACCAACGCTCTTCACCGGCAGGAAGACCGCAAAAGCCTGGCTGATCTTGTCATAATGGCCACTCTGATAGAGTTCTTCGATGTAGATGGCGTCAGCCTGGCGCAGAATATCGCAATATTCTTTTTTGACTTCACCAAGAATGCGTACCCCCAAACCAGGGCCCGGGAAGGGATGACGCCAGACCATGCGGTGTGCCAGACCAAGTTCCTCACCGATAGCGCGCACCTCATCCTTGAACAGCTCTCGCAAGGGTTCAAGCAGCTTGAGAGTCATGTAATCTGGCAAACCACCAACGTTATGATGGCTCTTGATATTATGCGCCTTACCAGTCTTGCCGCCTGCCGATTCAATGACGTCAGGATAGATGGTACCTTGAGCCAACCACTTGGCATTGGCCAGCTTTTTTGATTCTTCTTCAAAAATATCGACAAACAGGTTGCCAATAATCTTGCGCTTTTTTTCGGGATCGGTTTCCCCGGCGAGCTTATTGAGAAAACGGTCTTCAGCATCGACGCGGATAACCTTGACGCCGAAATTTTCAGCGAAAGAGGACATCACCTGATCGCCTTCACCCAGACGCAGCAGGCCGTTGTCGACAAAAACGCAGGTCAGTTGATTGCCGATGGCGCGATGTATAAGCGCCGCAGCGACTGAAGAATCCACCCCGCCGGAAAGACCAAGGATGACCTCTTCATCACCAACCTGTTCACGAATCCGCGCAATTGCATTGTCGATGATATGCCCTGGCGTCCATTGGCCAGTACAGCCGGAGATCTTGCGCACGAAGGTATCGATCAAGAGTTCACCGCGCGGCGTATGATTAACTTCAGGATGAAACTGCACACCGTAGAGATTGCGCTCAACATTCTGAATACCGCAAACCGGGGCGTTCTCGGTCACAGCAATTTCCTCGAAACCTTGCGGTACAACTTCGACATGATCACCATGGCTCATCCAGACCGGGCTATGGCCATCGGCAAAGAAACCGTCAAAGAGCGAACCGGGAGTTCCTTTGGCCAACAGGTCGGCATGACCATACTCACGCTTGCCAGCCGGGACCACCTTGCCACCAAAGTGATGACACATCAACTGCATACCGTAGCAGATACCAAGGACCGGAATACCGAGCTCAAAGAGCTCTTCTTCGATGGCCGGAGCATCGGCATCATAAACAGATTTTGGACCACCCGAGAGAATAATGCCGCTGGCAGCAAACGCCTTGATCTCATCCAGGCTCATGTCAAAGGGATGCAGTTCGCAGTAGACGTGCGTTTCACGCACCCGACGGGCGATCAGCTGGGTGTATTGTGATCCAAAATCTAGGATCAGTATCTTTTCAGCATGGATATCTTGCATTTTGCCTCTAAATCCAAGGACAGGCATTTGTGGAACCAGTCCCTCAGGTTAACCTCTTTTGATTCTACTCGTTCCTCGTCCCGCGTACCTCGTACCTGGTTTAACTAGTTTTTCTCTATCCGGTAATTGGGCGCTTCATGGGTGATATTGACATCATGAACATGCGACTCACGCAAACCGGCATTGGTAATCCGCATAAACTGACCATTCTTCTGCAAATCCTTAAGCGTCTTGCAGCCGGTATAACCCATACCAGAGCGCAAGCCGCCCATCATCTGGTGGATGTTTGCGGAGAGTGGGCCACGGAAAGGCACACGGCCTTCTATGCCTTCCGGAACCAGCTTGACGTCGGCTTCATCGCCCTGGAAATAGCGATCCTTACTGCCCTTCTTCATAGCACCGATGCTGCCCATACCACGGTAGGATTTATAGGTTCTACCCTGGAAGAGGATCGTCTCACCCGGAGATTCATCGGTTCCAGCAAACAGAGAACCAATCATGATTGTATCAGCACCGGCAGCGATCGCTTTTGGCAATTCACCGGAATACTTGATGCCGCCATCGGCAATCAATGGCACACCCAGTTTATGGGTGAGTCTGGCAACGTCGGAGATAGCCGTAATCTGCGGCACGCCGACACCGGCGACCACACGTGTCGTACAGATCGAACCAGGACCGATACCGACTTTAACCGCATCGGCACCAACCTTGATCAAAGCTTCGGCAGCTCCAGCCGTGGCGATATTACCAGCGATCAGTGAAAGTTCAGGATAATTGCGTTTGGTCTCGGCAACCGCATCGATTACTGACTGGGAATGGCCGTGAGCCGTGTCGATAATAACAACATCGACACCGGCCTTAACCAACAGGTCAAGACGCTCTTCCAGATCATCGCCAACTCCGACCGCAGCACCAACCCGCAAGCGACCGATATCGTCCTTACAGGAGTTGGGATATTTGCGAACCTTCTCAATATCCTTGATGGTGATCAATCCCTGCAGAACATAATCATCATCAACCACTAACAGTTTTTCAATACGATGTTCATGGAGGTGTTTCTTAGCTTCCTCAAGAGTTGTACCGGGCGGCACGGTAACCAGTTTGTCCTTGGTCATAACATTGGCAATTGCCTGGTCAAGCTGGGTCTCAAAACGCAAATCACGGTTAGTGAGGATGCCGACCAATAAGCCATTTTTAGTAATAGGCACTCCGGAAATGCGATATTTTTTCATCAACTCAAGAGCTTCGAAAATTTTCTGCTCCGGGCGCATTGTAATTGGGTCAACAATCATACCGCTCTCGGATTTCTTGACCTGATCAACCTCCAGGGCCTGTGATGGCGGAGACATATTTTTATGGACAATACCGATTCCGCCCTCACGAGCCATACAGATGGCCGTACGCGCTTCAGTAACTGTATCCATTGCAGCAGAAACTAAAGGGATATTCAGTTTAATTTGAGGAGTCAGGTAAGTGGTCAGATCAACATCGCGCGGCAGTATTTTAGAATGGGCAGGGAGAAGCAGAACATCATCGAAGGTCAAACCTTCGCGGATTTTGGAATCGATCATCACCAATATCTCCATCTAAGGGGTCAATAATTAACCGCCATGTTTAGTTCAGGGTGCACATCTAGTCAAGGAGAATCGACTAATACCAGACTTCTTGAAGACACAAGCCATGGGCTGGTGCTGTCGGCCCGCAAATCACACCTTTTTCTCCCTGCAGGAGTTTTTGCAGGTCATTTACCGGTCGTTTGCCCTGGCCAACTTCAACCAGCGTACCAGCTATTATCCGCACCATGTTTCGCAAAAAACCCGAGCCTTTAATATCGATATAGACGAATTCACGGTCGGCAGTAACGTCGATCTTAAAAATCTCACGGACACTTGTTTTAGCGACGCAACCGGAAGAACGAAAGGCTTGAAAATCGTGTTTGCCAACCAGAAACCAGGCCGCGGAGCGCAACAAATCCAGGTTCAGATTGCCACGCAGGTGCCAGGCTGTCTGGGCAGACAAAGGTGAGCGCACATCACCAAGATAAATCGTATAGCGATACCACTTGCCTTTGGCAGAATACCTGGCATGAAAGCCCTCCGGCATCTCACGAACTTCCCTGATAACTACATCAGCAGGAAGGAAGCGATTAGCTCCGTCTCGAAAAGCTTGCAGGGGAATGTCGCTTGCTGTCTTGAAATGCACCGCCATGCCGCGGGCATGAACTCCCGCATCGGTTCGTCCGGAAGAATGAATACGAACCTTTTGCTTGAGAACCTGAGCCAATGCTGATTCAACAACTTCCTGGACGGCAAGACCGTTGGTCTGGTTTTGCCAACCAACATAGGCGGTACCAACAAATTCAATACTCAGAAAGATTGTACGCATGTAACTCATCCGGCGAGCCAATAACAGATAATCACAAGGGTGAATACTAAAGAGAAAAGTTGATCCCGGAGGGCCATGGGCATAAATGGGGGCAGTTCTTTAGGAAGAGGCATGGTGTCTTCACTTGTTGCAAGACGATACGCAATGGCGTCCCCCCTATTTACCAACCGCAAAAGGAAGTCTTGAAGTGTCTGCATCCACACAGACCAGCGACCGACCTTGGCCGACTCGGCATGAGGTTCAACACCAGACGATCTTGAAGCATGGATTTCTTCTTGGACAACCGGGATAAAATCCATAGTGAGCAGTAATATTTTCTGCCATTCTTCTGTTTTACATCCCAGCCACTGCAATGGCTGTACAAACCAACCGAAAGTCCTAGTCAGCTTTTCTGTCGATGTAGTCATGGCAAGAAGGGCAGCAGACACGGTCGCCAGGAGCACCTGCACGCATACGAAAGTTCCCATCAGTAGTCCATCAAAAGAAAGCCAACTGAGGCCCCAGAGAGTACGCCCGGGAGACAGCAGCAGATGCATCAACAGGTTAAAGAGCAGGAACCAGCGCAGCATCCAGCAGAGGCGCAATACCGGATTAAGCAAAGGGGAGGTCAAGCAGAGGATAATCGCAACGGTGGCCACCAGGGCAAAAAGTCGTATCCAGTCTGTCGCAGCAAAGGCAAGCACAACCAGCAACAGACTCGACAGGACTTTCACCCGTGGATCGAGTCTGTGCAGGAGTGTTTGTCCGGACTGGTAAAGTCCATTTTCCGTGACAGCAATCAATTCATGCTTTTTCCATGAGAATGCGGAGCATACGCCGCAGTGGTTCTGCAGCCCCCCAGAGTAACTGGTCTCCACAGGTAAAAGCAGAAATATACTGCGGACCCATCTTCATTTTGCGGACTCTGCCGATCGGAATTGCCAGCGTTCCGGAAACAGCTGTGGGAGTTAATCCCGCCAAAGAATCGTCCTTGGTATTGGGGACCAGCTTGACCCAATCGTTATCATTGTCGATAAGTGCTTCGATTTCAGAGATCGGCAGATCCTGGTTCAACCGAATCGTCAGCGCCTGACTGTGGCAGCGCATGGAACCGACACGAACACAGATGCCATCAATTGGAATTGGCTCAGCATAACCGAGGATTTTGTTGGTCTCGGCATAGCCCTTCCACTCTTCACGACTCTGACCATCTGCAACTTCACGGTCGATCCAGGGCAGCAAGCTGCCGGCAAGCGGATAGCCGAACTCTTTGGTCGGCAGATCATTGCTGCGCAACCTCCCGGTGACTTTGCGATCAATATCGAGGATTGCTGAAGCCGGGTTGTTTAGCAAATTGGCAACAGAGCCTTGCAGAGACCCCATCTGGCTCAGCAATTCGCGCATATTTGGCGCACCGGCACCGGAGGCTGCCTGATAGGTCATTGATGAAACCCACTCCACAACACCGGCGCGGAACAGGCCGCCAATTGCCATGAGCATCAGACTGACCGTACAATTACCACCGATAAAATCTTTGACACCGCTAGCCAGGGCATCATCAATGACGCTGCGGTTAACCGGATCAAGGATAATCACGGCATTTGAATCCATCCGCAAGGCGCTGGCGGCATCAATCCAGTAACCATCCCAACCTGTTTTGCGTAGCTCAGGATGAACCACCTTGGTATAATCACCACCCTGGCAAGTGATCACAACATCCAGCTTACTTAACTCGGCAAGATCATCAGCACTCTTGAGCGTACCTGCGCCCATTGGTGCCTCCTGTCCTGCTTGTGAGGTGGAGAAAAACACCGGTTCTATACCGTCCAGATCGTTTTCTTCCTGCATGCGCTGCATGAGGACCGAGCCGACCATGCCACGCCAACCAACAATACCAACCTTCATCTTCTTGTCCCTTTTTATTGTTTCGGTTCAATAACCCAAAAAAAGGTTAAACGCAGAGGTGCAAAGAACGCAAAGAAAAAGCTCTTAAATCTCTGGAAAACATCTCAATCAAAGTCATTACTCTCTGCGTCTTCGCTTCTTTGCGTTAGTTAATTGCTTAAGTATTGCTTTGCCTTTGTTTGGGTTATAAGTCCGTATTATTTTGCCTTTTCACGCCACGCGCCACAAACCTTCTAAAGGTTCGCGATAATCGCATCACCCATGGCTACGGTGTTAACTTTCTTTTCGCCGTCTAAACCCTGGAAGATATCTCCGGTACGACAGCCCTGATTAAGGGTTTTCTCTACGGCTGCATCGAGAGCATCAGCAGCTTCGATCATGCCGAAGGAATAACGCAGCATCATTGATGCTGAAAGTATCTGCGCGATCGGGTTGGCAATCCCTTGGCCAGCAATATCCGGAGCACTGCCACCTGACGGCTCGTACATGCCAAACGTGCCTTCTGCCAGAGATGCAGAAGGTAACATGCCGAGAGAGCCGGTCAGCATAGCCGCTTCATCGGATATAATGTCACCAAACATGTTGCCACAGAGCATGACGTCAAACTGCTTTGGCCAACGCACCAGCTGCATGGCCGCATTGTCAACGTACATATGGGAGAGTTCAATGTCGGGATACTCTTTGGCAACCCGTTCCACAACTTCCCGCCAGAGAACCGAGGTAGAAAGCACGTTCGCCTTGTCGATGGAACAAACCTTTTTGTCCCGTTTACGGGCCGCCTGGAAAGCCACATGGCTGATCCGCTCAACTTCTGCATCAGAATACTTCATAGTGTCAAAACCGGTACGCTCACCACCCTCACCTGCTATCCCTTTGGGCTGCGCAAAGTAGATACCGCCGGTCAGTTCACGCACAACCAGAAGATTAAAACCACCACCGATCACTGCTTCCTTCAAACTTGAGGCACCGGTCAGTGCCGGAAAGATGATTGCCGGTCGCAAGTTGCAGAAAAGTCCAAAAATCTTGCGCAATGGCAGCAACGCCCCTCGTTCCGGTTGCTCATCGGGCGGCAAACTCTCCCATTTCGGGCCACCGACCGAACCAAACAGGATGGCATCAGAGGCCTTGCAGATGTCAACAGTCTTTTCGGGAAGAGCCGCGCCATCTTCATCTATAGCGATCCCGCCGACATTGGCAAAGGTACGCTCAAAGGTTACATCGTATTTATCTTGCACAGCATCCAGAACTTTTAAAGCCTCGGCCATAACCTCAGGTCCGATACCGTCACCAGACAGCACTGCCACCTTGAATGTTTTACTCATTATTTCTCTCCTTTATATCAGTCTGAACAAGAATTTTATTGATGTGCCAAGATTTAACCGGATGCCACTATAAGAAGGGCGTCTCTCTTTGTCAAATGCTATGCTTTCAATGTTATGCTTTCAAACTGGGCGGAACTTCTCGCTTTTGCGGTGATTTCGGTATCACTAAACTTACCAGGCAACTTTCTGTTGCCTCGGGCAACTGGCAAACCAGCAAATTGACGATATACTCAGCCGAGAAGTCATTGTTATGAAGAAAATTATTGGGGCAATGATTGTCTTTGTCCTCAGTCTGGCTGCTACGAAGTTCTTCTTCGGTGTTGACATCGAAGGTCTCACTGAACGGTTAATCGACTTCCTCTCAGAGATACTCGATGGCCCTGGCTAGGAACCTGTCGGACTCCTGGAAACAAAGAGAGCAGAAGAGGACAATTATTGCCCTCTCTCGCCCGGAAAAGATTTACATTTCAAATTCAATCGCAAAGAGTGGAACAATAAAAGCACATCGGTACCTATGTCCTTGACTCATAACACCTCCGGTCTGGAGGTGCCTTTGGTTTGCTGGCTGCCAGGATTACGGCAGAAAGAGGTTTAAAAGCACACCGACGTGGCCAGCAAGGCCAATACCGAAGAGCAGTACCATAATGCCACCCATAATCCAGACATATTAATTGTAAACGATAATTGACAGGAAGGATAGCCATGTCTGTGCTTTGGCCCTCCATGATTATGGTTGCCACTGACAGGGGGCGTGTGATAGTAGAAATAGAGGCCGCTTTGAAGGCGTGGTTGGAACGGACGGAAAACACGACAACATCTATGGAGACAAAAATTGAATACTCAGACTCTGGACATACTGAAAATCTGTAAAAATATTGAAGAAATCTGTGCAGAGCTCTATTTCCTCTATGCTGAACAGTTTCGTGACGAACCGTTTCTGCACAAGCTCTGGACCAAGACTGCCAGAGAGGAATTGAATCACGCCAACATCATTAAACTGGCAATAAATTGCCAGGAGGTCGAATTCATCGGCAATGCAGAGAGCCTGGCGAAATACCATGAGGGAGAGAAAGTCATCCAGGGGGTCCTTACTCTGGCCAAAGCAAGTCAGACAACACCCCTCAAGTCTCTGGAATCCGCGATCGAGGTTGAGGAGCGGCTAGCAGCCTTTCATCTCGACGCCGTTGTCGATTTTCGCAACAACCAGGATGCGGGGTTTTTCGAGGCGCTGATCAATAGTGACCGACAGCATGTCGAAGCCCTGATAAGTGCACGGGACAGTATCATGAGCGGCCAAGCCGGTTTTGCAGCGGAATGACAGGATTTTGTTTTTGACATGATGGCGCCACCGGCGCATCATCACTCCGAACGGTGTGGGACGTGATAAAGCTTCATTTAATTTTAAGTTATAACCCCAGATAAGCCTCCCTGACCTGCTCATTATCAAGCAAATTCTCTGCGGTATCCGTCAAAGTAATTCGACCATTCTCCATAACGTAACCACGGTCAGCCAGTTTCAAAGCCTGGTTGGCATTCTGCTCGACCAGGAATACTGTCGTCTTCTGTTCCTGGTTGATCTTTTTGATGATTTCAAAAATCTGCTTGATAATCAATGGTGCCAAACCCAGAGAAGGTTCGTCCAGCAACAGCACCTGCGGACGCGCCATCAAGGCCCGGGAAATCGCCAACATCTGCTGCTCGCCACCACTCAAAGTCCCGCCCATCTGTGAGCGACGCTGGGCCAGGATCGGGAAGAGATCGAAAGCATAGTCGATGTCCTTCTGAATTTCACTTTTGTCGCGACGAAGAAAAGTTCCCATTTCCAGATTTTCAAGAACCGACATGTTTGGAAAAATCCGGCGACCTTCTGGAACCTGGACGAGGCCCATGGCAACAATCTTGTCGGTTGGCATCTTATGAATCGGCGTGCCCTTGAAATAAATCTCACCACTGCGCGGCGGGGTCACGCCACAGATCGTCATAAGGGTTGTGCTTTTGCCTGCGCCGTTGGCACCGATCAAAGTGACAATCTCACCTTCATTGACATCAATAGAAATCCCTTTAAGTGCCTGAATATTACCATAATAGGTATCTACATTCCGCAGTTCAAGCATCGGTATCCTCCCCGAGGTAAGCCTCAATAACTTTCGGGTTACTACGAATATCCGCAGGCGTCCCCTGGGCAATCTCCTTGCCGTACTCCATGACGTAAATTCTTTGTGAAATATTCATAACCAGTTTCATGTCGTGTTCAATCAGCAGAATTGCGATTTGTTCCGTATTGCAGATACGTACAATCAATTCATCAAGAGCTTTGGTTTCCTGGGGATTCATGCCGGCGGCGGGTTCGTCCAGAAGCAGCAGAAACGGATCTGTCGCCATGGCTCTGGCAATTTCGAGGCGACGCTGAGCACCGTAAGGCAGGTTTTTGGCAAACTCATCGGCAAACTCAACCAGGCCGACCTTTTCCAGCAGATCATAACATATGTCTATAGTCTCTTGTTCCTGACGTTTGGTGGTACTGCCACGAAATATGGCACCAACAATGTTGGTTGTGGTGCGACAATGCCGACCGATCATAACATTTTCGAGGACCGTCATATTCTGGAAGAGACGAATATTTTGAAAGGTTCGGGCCATACCTATTGTGGTGACCCGATTCGGCTTGAAACCGTTTATCTTCTGTGTCTTCTTTTCAGGTGGATGAACCAGGACATCACCTCCGGTCGGTTTGTAGATCCCGGTTACACAATTGAAGAACGTTGTCTTGCCAGCACCATTCGGGCCGATCAGAGCAACGATTTCACCAGCACATATATTCAGAGAGACAGCGTCAACAGCGCGCAGACCACCAAAATCCATGGTCAGGTCTTTGACCTCAAGCAGTATTTTTCTGGTCTCAGGTATTGGCGTGGTCTCAAGTATTGGCTGAGTCTCAGGCATTGGCCTCCTCCGTCTTCACCGTGCGACCGGCATATTTCCGGCGCACATTGGCAATCAACCCTTCGGGACGGAAGATCATCATCAACACCATAACGGCACCAAACATCAGCATTCGGTATTCAGAAAAGGCTCTTAGATATTCGGGCATCAGGATCAGCACCAGGGCAGCAATAATAACGCCGATTATCGAGCCCATACCACCCATTACAACGATAGAAAGGACCAGCGCTGACTCCATGAAAGTAAAACTGTTCGGATTGATATAAGTATTGCGAGCAGCGAAGACTACGCCAACCAAGCCAGCCCAGAAAGCGCCAAAAGCGTAAGCCGAGAGTTTGGTTCGTGCCATATCAACCCCCATGGCTACACAGGCAATCTCATCCTCTCGTAAAGCCATCCAGGCGCGTCCGATACGTGAATCCTTAAGTCGGTTGGTAATGAAGATGGTAAAAAGAACCATCAGAATCATCAGGTAGTAAGTATAAGTCGTTGCCGAAGCGATATTCATTTCGGCACCGAAGAATCCAGGTCGTGGAATCCCGGCTATGCCCTTGGCACCATTAAAAACTTCTTCCCAGTTCTCGATAACAATCTTGGCGATTGACCCAAAACCAAGCGTAACGATAGCCAGGTAATCACCACGCAAACGCAATATAGGGAAGCCAAGTGCTATGCCAAACAAAGCGCCCATCAAGCCGCCGATTGGCAGACTTATCCAGAAGCCGAACCCCCAGAAAGTGTTCAGGACTCCGTAGGTGTAAGCACCGACAGCAAAAAAAGCGACATAACCTAGATCCAGCAGACCGGCAAGGCCAACCGTGATATTGAGACCCAGGCCAAGAACAACGAAAATCAGAGCCAGAACCATAATGTTGGTCTGATAGATGTCGACCAGCAGTGGAAAAACTATGGTCACCAGGGCAAGCACAATCAGAACCGGCTTGAATACTTTGGGATCCTCCAGCAACCGCTGGCCCAAACCTGGCTTGACCAAGCCCTCTTCGCCGATTTCAGCTGCTTTACTTTTGAGTTGCCGACGAGCCATTGCCCAACGCCAGACAAGAGAAAGCACAAAGGCACCGATGGCAACCCAGAGCATGTTTATCCAGCGCCACTCAACAATATTCTTAAGTGTATTAACCTTGACCACCATCAAGGGAAAGGTCAGGAACACAAACCAGAGGGCGACCAGAAAAGATCGTTTAAAATTATCAACCATCGTATTTATCAACCACCAGATTTATCAATCATTTGAGTTCACAGCAACAAAGTGATTTCACCAACAGAGAGTTCAAACCTTTTGTGTGACAGCTTTGCCAAGCAGACCGGAAGGCCGCAATATCAGTATCAACACCAGAACCCCGAAGGCAAAAACATCCTCATAGGCACTTGAAATGTAGCCTGCTGCGTAAGCCTCTGTCAGCCCCAGAACCATGGCACCTAGCACTGCACCAGGGATATTGCCGATACCACCGAGAACGGCCGCCGTAAAGGCTTTAACACCAGCCATAAAACCGATATAGAAATTGATCTGGCCAATGTAAGAGCCAACCAGAACACCGCCGATTGCCGCCAGAACTGATCCAATAATGAAGGTAGTGGAGATGACATTATCGACGTTGACCCCAACCAGGCGAGCCATGGTCATGTCCTGCTGAGTCGCACGCATTGCCTTGCCTATTCGGGTATATTTGATGAGTACGGTCAGAGCGACCATACTGACAGCACTGGTCACCAGAATGACCAGTTCAGCCGAACCCATAATATGCGCAATCGGCTCCATGAAGTCGAAATCGGGAATCAGTGCAGGAAATGGCAGGAAATCCGGTGTTTGTGCCAGAAGAACGTAATTCTGCAGGAACAGCGACATGCCAATGGCGCTGATCAACGGAGAAAGCCGTGGGGCATTTCGCAAGGGGCGATAAGCAATCTTTTCCAGAGTATAACCATAGGCTGCTGCGTAAATGACCGCGATCAGACCAGCCAGGATCAGGATCGAGACCCCGGAAAAACCATAGATCGTCAGTACTCCGGAGACGATCAGGGCGACAAAAGCTCCGATCATATAAATTTCGCCATGGGCAAAGTTGATCAACTGGATTATGCCGTAGACCATCGTATAACCCAGCGCGATCAGGGCATAAATACTACCCCGGACCAAGCCGCTACTGGAGAGTTCAAGAAAATATTCCATCGATGTTTTCCGCAATCCTTAAGGGTGTAGTTCCAACCTAGTGAGTGTGAGATCCCAACTGGAATGGCAGTTGGTTGTTGAATACTCTAACACAAAAAACGCGGGGGACAGGCCATTGAGCCTGACCCCCGATTTATTTCGTCGTATTCGATCATTTACTTCAGCTACTTCAGCTCAACAAATTTACCATTCTGCACCTGAAATACGGAGAAACCGACGCCTTCTGCATCACCTTTGGCGTCAAACTTGATTTTGCCAACCGCAGTGTCAACAAAGGAACTCTTGAGAGCTTTTTCCAGACCTGCATACTCGGTGCCGCCGGAAACCTTGATGGCATTCAGAACAGTCTGCATTGCGGCATAACCCTGGTCAAAGAAAGTCCCTGGCTCTTTACCGTATTTACTGACGTAGTCTGCCTTGGCCTTTTGGTTTACAGCCAAGTTGGAAACATCCATCGGACCGGTTGCATAAACACCTTCAGCATTTTTGCCAGCGATTTCGAGGAAACCATCGCCTTTAACACCGTCAGGACCAAGGAAAGGAATTTTCATGCGCTTTTTCTTCATCTGGGAAACCAGCTTGGAGGCTTCAGGATGATAGCCACCGAAAATAACAGCATCAGCCTTCTCACGACGGACTTTCTGTACAACAGCAGAATAATCCATGGCACCAGGAGTAATACCTTCAAAAAGGACTACTTCAGCCTTGCCACCGGCTTCGATAAATTGCTTGGAGAAATCGGCAAACCCTTTGCCGTAATCGCCTTTGTCATGGAGGATGGCAATCCTCTTGGCGCCAAGCTTATCTGTAACAAATTCAGCAGCAAGTTTGCCCTGATCATCATCTGGAGCAATAGTACGGTAGAAGTTGGGGTAATCACCGCTCTGAGTCAGAGGAGGATTGGTTGCTGAAGGTGAAACAGCAATAATACCTGCCTCCTTGTAGATACCAAGAGCCGCCTTGGTGGCACCGGAGCAAACGTGACCGATGACGACATCAACATCCAGCGAAACCAGCTTGGTTGCAGCGTTAGTGGCGATCTCTGGCTTGCATTGATCATCCATGGGAATAACTTCAATCTGCTTACCAAGGACACCACCTTTGGCATTCACCTGTTCGGCAACCATCTTTGCAGCTTCCATGGTCGGGATTCCATAGGGAGCCAGGTCACCCGTATGGGGGCCTGCCACACCAATTTTGATCGTATCAGCGGCAAAACCGGTTGCCGGAACAACCATGCTCAGCAAAGCGACCAGGACAAGCTTCTTAATTACACTTTTGCGCATACTGCCTCCTTTTTAAAAAGTCAAATGGGTATTACGACCTCAAAGAATAGTCTTTTGTTATAAAGGAAATGTCCTTCGTACGTCAAGGTCCAACCTGCTGGGAATTTATCAGGACTGAAGAATCCATCAATTTATCGTTAAATCTAAAGGCAATCTTGTCAACTATATAGCCTCAATTCACGCTCACTGAGCAGTTCACAAATAATGGTAAACTGTAAAGTTATGACTTCACAGCCGCAGCCATAGCAGCCCAAATTACTCCAGAACAATCAGCAAGTCTCCCTGATCAATCTGATTGCCATCATCAAAGCGGATTTCGGCAACCACACCGTCAACCTTGGTCTTGACATTGGTCTCCATCTTCATTGCCTCAGTAGTCAACAGAGTATCTCCGGCAGAGACCTTCTCACCGACACTCACCAGCATTTTAAATACCTTACCCGGCATCGGCGCACCGACATGCCTGGAATTAGCCGGATCAGCCTTCTCATGGCTGACCACATCGGGTTCAACCGAAAGGTCCTTGATTGAAACGACTCTTGGTTCACCATTCAGTTCAAAATAGATGTTGCGGGTACCATCTTCATGGACACGACCGATGGCGTTCAGTTTAATAATCAGGGTCTTACCTGCCTCGATATCGATACTGACTTCATCACCGACATCGAGTCCATAGAAGAAGACCGGGGTCGGCAGGAAAGATGTATCACTGTATTCCTGGCGAAAACGGTCATATTCCTCAAAAACTCCCGGGTAGAGAACTGCAGAGAGGACATCACGATCGCTCACGTCGTGACCTAGTTTAGTTTGCAGATCGTCTTTTTTAGCTGCAAAATCAACAGGTTCAAGTAATTCACCAGGACGGCAGGTGAGCGGTTGCTCGCCTTTAAGGATGATCTTCTGTAGTTCCGGCGGGAAACCGCCGACCGGTTGACCGATCATACCCTTAAAGAAGTCGATCACGCTCTGCGGGAAGGCAAGCTCTTCGCCTTTGGTAAAAACATCTTCAGGTTCAAGATTGTTCTGCACCAGAAACATCGTCATATCACCGACAATTTTGGAGGATGGAGTGACCTTGATAATGTCACCGAAAAGGTCGTTGACCTTACGATACATTTCCTTACACTCTTCCCATCGATGGCCGAGTCCCAGACCTTCAACCTGTGGTTTGTAGTTGGAGTACTGGCCGCCTGGGATTTCATGGTGGTAAACCTGTGCGGTACCACTACGCAGCTCCGATTCGAACGGAGCATAAAAGGTGCGGACACTTTCCCAGTAGTTGGCCAGTTCCTGCAGACCCTTCTGGTCAAGTTGCGGATCCCAGATCGATCCTTCCAGGGTCGCAAGCAGAGCGTTCATGTTCGGCTGGGCGGTAAGGCCAGAGACCGATGAAAGTGCCACATCGACAATATCGACCCCGGCCTGGGCAGCCATCATCAGCATGGCACCACCGTTGCTTGAAGTATCATGAGTGTGCAGATGAATCGGAATACTGATTTCGTTTTTCAACGCTTTGATCAATTTCACGGCAGCAAAGGGTTTGAGTAACCCAGCCATATCTTTAATAGCCAGGATATGGGCACCCATTTTTTCAAGTTCTTTGGCCAGGTCAACATAGTACTGCAGTGGGTACTTGTCACGTTTAGGATCGAGGATATCACCGGTGTAGCACATTGCGGCTTCACAAATGGCATCGGTCTGCTCACGCACAGCCGCCATCGCCACCTGCATCCCTTTGGTCCAGTTCAGTGAATCAAAGATCCGGAACACATCGATGCCACTCTCCGCGGCCTTAACGGTGAAATCTTTGACCACATTGTCTGGGTAATTAGTGTAACCAACAGCATTGGAGCCACGCAGCAGCATCTGAAACAGGATGTTCGGCACTTTCTTGCGCAGACGTTCAAGCCGATCCCAAGGATCTTCAGTAAGGAACCGCATAGAGACGTCATAGGTCGCCCCACCCCACATCTCGAGCGAAAAAAGCCCGCCGCCGAGATGCGCTGTGGCCTCGGCAATTCGGTCGAGGTCATGGGTGCGAAAACGGGTCGCCATCAGTGATTGATGAGCATCGCGCCAGGTGGTATCGGTGATCAGTAGCTGCCTGTTCTTGCAAGCCCAGTCGGCCAGCCCTTGCGGACCCTTGTCGAGCAGAATATCACGGGTGCCACGTGGGTGCTGCTGACCATATGCAATCTCTGGGACATCTGGCTCTCGAAGATCACGAAAATTGAGGCGTTTCTCCGGTTTGATACCGGGGTAACCATTGACTAGAGTGTGGCCGATATAGCTGAGAATCTTGTTGGCACGGTCTTGTTTGAACGCCAGTTGGAAGACCTCGGGGTGCTTGTCCAAAAACGATGTATCACACTTTCCTTCGAGAAAAACCGGATGTGTAATCACCCGTTCGAGGAAGCCTATATTGGTCTTTACGCCGCGGATACGAAACTCCTGCAGTGCACGGTGCATGGTGCGGGAGGCATCTGTGAAAGTCAGCCCCCAGGTCGATATTTTGACCAGTAGGGAATCGTAGTGCGGAGTAATCCGCGCCCCGGCATACCCAGCAGCAGCATCAAGGCGCACACCAAAACCGGCCGCAGTCCGATAAGCCTTGATCGTACCAAAATCAGGTGCGAAGTTATTCTTTGGATCTTCGGTGGTGATACGGCTCTGGATGGCATAGCCACGCAGTTCGATGTCCTTCTGGCTCTTGATTCCAATCTCTGGATCACTGAGTTTGTAACCTTGTGCGATGTGGATCTGTGCCTGTACCAGGTTGCGCATAGTGACCAGTTCGGTAACGGTGTGCTCGACCTGAATACGTGGGTTTACCTCGATAAAATAGAAGTTGCCCTGCTTGTCCATCAGGAATTCGACAGTTCCGGCATTCCGGTAACCGACGTGCCTGGCCAGAGCCAGAGCGTAGTCACAAACTTCCTTACGCTTCTTGTTATTGAGATAGAGCGATGGAGCAATCTCGATCACTTTCTGATGACGACGCTGAATGGAGCAGTCTCGCTCGTAGAAATGCACAATATTACCATGATTATCGCCGAGGATCTGCACCTCGACATGCTTTGGATCTTCCACGAATTTCTCTATAAAAACGGTTGCATCACCAAAAGCTGCCTTGGCTTCCGAAGCTGCTGATTTAAGCCCTTCGAGAAGCTCTTTTTGATTATAGGCAACACGCATGCCGCGACCGCCGCCACCGGAACTCGCCTTGATGATGACCGGATATCCGGCTTCCTTGGCGAATATCAGCGCCTCTTCTTCAGTGCGGATCGGATCATCAGTCCCAGGCACAACCGGGACCCCGGCAGCAACAGCGACCTTACGCCCGGAGATCTTGTCGCCGACGCGACGATGGATTTCAGGAGTCGGACCAATAAAAACAATGCCAGCCCGCTCGCAGGCCTCAGCAAATTCAGCATTTTCAGAAAGAAAACCATAGCCTGGATGAATCGCGTCCACATCCTTTTTACGAGCCAGGTCGATAATTTCATCGATACTTAGGTAGGCATCAACAGGTCCTTTGCCTTTACCAATAAGGTAGGCCTCGTCAGCTTTATAACGATGCAGAGAAAGTTTGTCTTCATCTGAATATATTGCCACCGTATTGATACCGAGTTCCGTACAGGCACGGAAAATTCGAATAGCGATTTCCCCGCGGTTAGCAGCCATAACCTTGTGAAATTTCTTAATTGGCATTGTTCCTCCTCAAAAGCTGGATCCGTAACTCAAACCTGAATCTAGAAGACTGTCGGACTATTTACGACCAGACCCGTATAGTCCGACAACCTCCTGTGAGTACTAACGGATTCAGATTAAAGGTAAAAGTTTATTTACAATAAAATTAATCAGCCTTGGTAAATATTTAGTCGCGTTAAAATTTTATAACAAAATTAAATACTTACAGGTTTCCCAGAGGTTAATCTAACCAAAACGAGGCAAAGAGTGTCAAGCGAAAAACCGTTCTATTTTCAACCCTTTAATATAACTGATAATTTTTATCTCTAATCGCATTGAAATCATAATCTCTCTGTAAAGATGAATCTGGTCCCAATATAGCTTGGTTTTCTCTTCAGCCTTGAGATTTCATCAGGAGACCAAGCTGATTGCCCTTGCAAACCCTCAATATCCATGATAATTTACGCAAAACGTCAATTTCATGACGCAACTTTATGATAAAATTGGGAGCCTTGCCGGTCATGGACAATATCGCCCGTATTCTGTTTATAGATGATGATCCAGGTAGCCGGGAAAGTCTAACCCTACTCCTTGAGCTTGAAGGCTATCAGGTGGAAGCTGTCGCAGTTGGTGAAGATGCAATAGAATTGCTCTCCAGAAAGAGCTACGACGTCGTTATCACCGATCTCTTTCTACCAGGTGTAAGCGGCATAGATATCCTTAAATATGTTAAAGAGCATTCCCTGCCTTGCAACGTCATCCTTATCACCGGCAACGCAACGGCTGAAACGGCTGTCAAGGCAATGAAGGAAGGTGCTTTTGACTACATTACCAAACCCCTCAATTTTGAAGAACTGAAGGTACTGGTTACAAAGGCTGTCGAAAAAACCCGTCTGGTTGCTGAAAATCTTTATCTGCGCCAGCAATTACGCGGCAAATACAAATTTGATAACATTATTGGCAATAGCCCAGCCATCCAGCAAGTCTTTTCCCGCATGGAAAAGATCCTCCACACAGATTCAACCGTACTCATTCTTGGTGCGTCCGGAACCGGCAAAGAGTTGGTGGCACGCGCTATCCACTTCAATGGCTCACGTAAAGAAAAACCATTTATTCCGATAAACTGTGGAGCGATACCAGGCGAGTTACTGGAAAGTGAACTTTTCGGTCATATACGCGGTTCGTTTACCGGGGCCGTTGCAGACAAACCGGGGAAATTCGAACTAGCCAACCATGGAACCATTTTTCTTGATGAAATAGGTACCATGCCTCTGCACCTGCAGATGAAACTACTGCGTGTTCTACAGGAACAGGAAATCGAACGGGTTGGTTCGACACATCCAACAAAACTGGACGTACGGGTGATTTCTGCAACGAATACCGACCTTGAGGAAAAAGTTCGTCTCGGTGAATTTCGCGAAGACCTCTACTATCGACTGAATGTTATCCCTATTCCTCTGCCGCCATTGCAAAAGCGGCGTGAAGACATTCCTTTGCTAGCTAAACATTTTCTAAGAAAAATCTGTATGGATATGCACCGTCCATTACTGGATCTGACACTGGATGCAATAAGAGCTCTGGAGAGTTATGAATGGCCAGGCAATGTTCGAGAGATGGAAAATGCCATTGAACGAGCTGTTGCCCTGACCGACAGCAACGTTATTGATCTACAGGATCTGCCGCCCCAGATTGGCAACGTTTCTCAGGAAAACGGACACTTGCCGACACTGCATATCCCTGATGAAGGCTTGAACATGGCTGAAACGGTCGCGTATATTGAGCAGACATTAATCAAGCAGGCCATGGATAAATCAAGTAACGTCAAGGCCCGTGCCGCCAATCTTCTAAAAATTAATCGCACAACCCTGGTTGAAAAAATCAAACGCTACGGTATGAATTAAAAACCGGGTCTGTCGGTTTGATCCATAACCATGATAAGGAGCCTATTCAATGTCACAAATACCCGCTATCGACCCAGACTGCTGCATCGGCTGTGAAGTCTGCACTCAGGTCTGCCCAGAGGTCTTCCGTATGAAGGAGAGCCACAACGGCCACGACCATGAGAACGCTATAGTTCACAACCCGACCGGGGCACCTGAGTCCAAAATTGAGACAGCTATGGATAATTGTCCATCAGCTTGCATTTATTGGACGTAGCACCCAGGAAAGCCCTTTCACCCGTGCCGCCACTTGATCTGATAAGCAAATACTATGACGGCCATGCTATGGCCAGAAGTATACTGATTGCGCATAGTCACCAGGTTGCCAGACTGGCCGTTACAGTAGCTGATCATGTTGGTCGAAGTGAATCTGTCGATATAGACTTTATCGAACAAGCCGCCATGCTACATGATATCGGCATGCTTTACACTGACACGCCTATACTTGGCTGTCATGGTGACAAACCTTATATTGCCCACGGAATTCTTGGCGCAGAATTACTGTCCAAAGAAAACCTGCCTCGCCATGCCTTGGTTTGCGAACGCCACATCGGGGTCGGCCTGACTGTTGAGGACATAAAATTACAGGGTTTGTCACTGCCATTACGCGACATGCGTCCACAAGCCCTGGAGGAGAAAATCATCGCCTATGCCGACCTCTTCTTTTCCAAGACCCAAAAAGGCAAACGCACAACAGATATGGTACGCACTTCATTGGCCCGGCATGGGCAATATAAAGTAAAGATTTTTGACTCATGGCATGAGCAATTCAAACCTTGGGCATGAGCAATTCAAACTCTGATCAATTAACACAAAAAACATGATGGAACAGTGGCTGCAAGACATCTTTAATCTCTTACCGGGCGGGATGATTTTCGTCGCAGCAGTCTTTGTGATTGCCTTTCTTGAAGCGCTCGTTGCTATCGGCTTGATCATGCCAGGCAGCGTGCTGACTGTTTTTAGTGGCTGGCTGGCTTTCCAGGGGAAGGCACCAATAGGAGCGATCATGGCTGCAGCAGCTTTGGGGGCCATGCTTGGTGACCTGCTCAGCTACTGGCTGGGCACACGTTTTGGGGTTCATCTCTGGCAGTGGAGTCTTTTGAAAAAACGTCAGCGTTTGTTACATATGACGGAACTTTTTTTTGTTGTACATGGCGGCAGAAGCGTCTTTTTCGGCCGGTTCCTGGGGCCAATTCGCGGGCTTATCCCTTTTGTTGCTGGAGCCAGCCAGATGCGGCCTGCTCTTTTCTGTGGCTATACTATTGTCAGCGGAATTCTCTGGGGAATCAGCTATCCCGGACTTGGCTACCTTGGTGGAACCAGCTGGCAGCGAGCGGAAACTCTGACCAGCCGCCTTGGTCTGCTGATGGTGCTTGCACTGGTTGTTACCTTGCTGATGGCCTGGGTGCGTCATAAATTATTACCAAAACAGGAATAGCCACCATGCCTAACCTCCTGAATGACAACAGCTGGCTAGATTTTGAGAAAACCCACCTCTGGCATCCCTATGCACCTCTTGAGGGTGCCCTGCCGCCCTATCCTGTCAAACATGCTCAAGGCGTTCGTCTGACCCTGGAAGATGGTCGTGAGCTGATCGACGGCATGTCTTCCTGGTGGTCGGTGATTCACGGTTATAATCATCCGGTTCTCAACAACGCGGCCAAAGAACAGTTAGACAAGATGGCACATGTCATGTTTGGCGGCCTGACCCATCGTCCTGCCGCAGAATTGGCAGCACGCCTGGTAGAGTTGACCCCCGAAACTCTCGAACGGGTCTTTCTCTGCGATTCCGGTTCTGTCAGTGTCGAAGTCGCCATAAAAATGGCCATCCAGTATTGGTACGCAAAAGGTCAACCTGACAAACAACGCATGTTGACGATTCGCCGTGGTTATCATGGTGACACCTGTGGTGCCATGGCCGTCTGTGATCCAGAAACCGGCATGCATCATCTCTTTACTGAGGTTCTCTCCGAACATTTCTTTGCCGACGCACCAATGGTTGTCAATGATGCTGATTGGCAGGACGATGATATCACCAGCTTTCGCAGTCTGATTGAAGCTCATCACGAAAAAATTGCTGCTGTCATCCTTGAACCAATCGTGCAGGGTGCTGGAGGCATGCGCTTCTATGCTCCCGAATATCTTCGCCAGGCTCGCGCGCTGTGCGATGTCCATAATGTTCTGTTAATCGCTGACGAAATAGCCACCGGCTTTGGCCGTACCGGTACGCTGTTCGCCTGTGAACAAGCTGACATTACCCCAGACATCATGTGTCTAGGCAAAGCCATCACTGGTGGCTACATGACCCTGGCAGCTGTGCTGACAACAGAGGAGATCAGCCGGACCATCTCTAGCAATGCTCCAAACGCATTTATGCACGGTCCAACCTTTATGGCCAATCCACTGGCCTGTGCTGTCGCCAATGCCAGCATTGATCTACTGGTCGACAGTCCCTGGCAAGAACACATCGCCGCAATGTCCAAAGCCTTTGCTCAGCACCTGCTGCCTTGTCGGAATTGGGACGGTGTAGCCGATGTGCGTATCAAGGGTGGAATAGGCGTTCTGGAGTTGAACCAACCAGTCAAGATGGCCACAATCACCAAACGTTTTGTCGACAAAGGCGTCTGGATTCGTCCTTTTGGCAAACTGGTTTATGTCATGCCACCTTATGTTATCAGTAATGAGGATTTAAACCTGTTACTGACTGCAATGACTGAAGCTGTGGCGGAGGAACTGAACGCTGGGTGCTAGAAACAGCAACTTATTCCTTCAAATATTTGAAGGAAAATTTCCGTTGCACACCATGTCGACATTTTAGTAATAGACAAACACCAAATGTCACGAATGAGCCTGTCATGGAAATCGCTATCTCTAAAATTTTGGGTCTACGCAATATACTTATGGCAAATTGGGAATATCTTTTTCGCCTCCAGTCATGATTACACCCTGCAATTGAGTTATAAGCCCATTTTTGCCCTTGAAAAGCAGTCCATAGGCTGTTTATAGGGGGTAAAAGCCTACCTTATTACTGTTATTTCAATGACTTATCTTGGTTCGATCCCGGATCGGGATGTCTACTTGTTTCCGGCTTCAATTTGTCCCATGACAAGGGCTGACCCCTTCTTATTCCAGGTTATCATGGTTCGAGCCCAGCAGCTATTACTCATTTTTGAACAACGAACTTGAAAAATATATCGTTTTATCTACCCGGTGTCTGTATTCTGTATTTCGTCTAACCCTTTCTTACGTATCACTAAAGCACACAAGGATCATCCACATGCCCGACACATTAGAATTCCTAGCCATGCCCAACGCATCAACCGAGGAAGCTGATATCCTGATCCTGCCGATTCCTCTGGAAAGAACTGTCTCATTCAAACCGGGAACAGCTGAGGCTCCCAAAGCTATTCTGGAAACCACCGAGCAACTCGAGTTCTACGAGGAAGATGCCGGCTGGTCACCATTCAAACATATGAAGCTCAGCGTTCTGCCTGAATTTGCCGACGACAAATCAGAAATCGACGCCGATTTTCATGCCAGACTTACTGAACACGTTGCTTCTTTACCTATCGACAACCTGTTCGTCGGACTCGGTGGTGAACATTCCCTGACGCCAGCACTCGTTGCCGCTCGTATGCCGAAGCCAGGTACGGTACTTTTTCTCGATGCCCACGGCGACATGCGCACCAGTTACGCAGGCAACAGGTATAGCCATGCCTGCCCGGTCACCCGCCTGCTCGAACAGGGGCATAAAATCGTCATAGCTGGCGTTCGGTCGGTCTATGAAAGTGAAGTTGATCTGGTTGAAGATGAACCCCGCATCACCCTGTTTCTGGATTGGGACCTGCGCGGCAAGGAACAGTGGGAGTCTTTCCTGCATAAAGTAAATTCTATTGAAGGTCCTGTCTATCTCTCTATCGACATGGACGTATTTAACCCGGCTGTCGTTCCCGGTGTCGGCACACCACAACCCGGGGGCTTTTTCTGGTACCAGATGATCGAACTGCTCGAATCACTCTTCTCGAAAAAACAGATCGACCTGCGAGGTGTTGATGTCGTGGAAATCGTCCCGGAAGCGAGCAGGGTTTCCGAGATGACCGCCGCGAAACTCCTTTTAAAGGTCATCTCCTTCTGGGGCAGTGCCCACGGTTTCAATCTGAAGCCACAAACAGGTAGCCAGATGCAGGTTGAATACGAATAAAGCCCCCGGACCACTCTAAGACCAAGGTCGATAACCAATCTGTGTTGTCGACTTTTCCCTATCCAGCACACAGCAACGCACAACCTTGTCGATTACTAATTAAAGGAATGTTAATTGCATGTTATTTACCGTGATATCCGTGCAAATAATTGCCATTTCAATGATATTAATGACTTCCATCCATGTTTTCATCCATATCGTTTTGAATAGTAGCGATATCACCGAAAGTACACGTGATTAAAAGGGGTAGCTGTAGCTTTAAGGGGGATATAGCATATGTTTCGACAGTGGAGTCGCTTCAGCTTACTAATCTTTTCAGCTCTGATAATTTTCTCTCAGGTATGGGCAGCAGAGCCAGGAGTACATTTTTTCGATTGTAAAGAATGTCACCTCTCAGGTCGGACAATCAATCAACTGGGTGGCGACAACGTCTGTCTGAAATGCCACCACTTGACCTCTGGAGATACCACACTCAACGATGGGGCACCAGTCATACTTGATGGTCACACCAACGCTCGCTTTGTTTCGGGGGATGCAAGCAACGCCTTTGGTCATGGTTCAGGAGAGCCAGGCGCCGAGCAAACGTCCCACACCTGGTCTGCGCCATCAGATACCCTGGCCGCAGCAGGAGCTCAAGCGCCAACGCAAACCGAACATCCAGAGTTCTATTCCCGTTACGGCACCTCTACGGGCAGAATAACCTGTTCACGCTGCCACAACCCTCATGGAGCCGCAACAAGCAATCCCAAACTGCTTGTTAAGGGCAACAATTCGTCCGACGTCATGTGCCGAGCTTGCCACCAGTCCTGGGTCATCAATGATCATGGTTGGCTGACTCACCCCATCATTGACAACTACAGTGCCTCCGTAGCAGCAAATCCAGGAAAGTACTTTGCAAATTTGAATAACAAAGACAATGCCAGCATTAATCTGGTCAATGGTGGAGTCTCCTGCACCTCTTGTCATGGCGTTCATTTTGTTGACTCAGATGCAGCAACGGCTGACGGAGCGGGTCAAAGCCTCAGCGTTTCAGATGGCAAATTGCTTCGCAGTGACGGACCTGGCCAGCCGGACAAATCCTCCCTCTGTCAGACCTGCCATACATATGGAGAGCACGGCGACAATATCGGCGAAAAGGTTGGCTGCCTGATCTGTCACAGCGGTCATTCTTACGATCCTGACTTCCCCAATTATTATGTCCTCAGAAAGTCGGCAGAAACGACTACCTACAATGCGGTTACAGCACTTGACTACTCCTCGCCGTCAGTGCTTGATGAAAGCCTGAAATATACTTTCTGGAACGATCAGACCGATGGCACAGCCAACGGCTACTGTGAAAAATGCCATGGCGACGCTGTTACAATCGGAACTGGTGCTGGTGATTATCATACTGCTGCTGCGATCTGTACCGATTGCCATAGTCACAATGGTACGAACGGGAGTAGTTTCTCTGCCGATTGCAATGCTTGCCATACCTACCCACCTGTCTGGCAAAGCCATGGGATTCATCTTGACCGAGGACGTCTCAGCAATACACCCTCCTGTGATACTTGCCACAAAACATCCGTCCATTTAAATGAACTCTCTGAAATTCGTTTTGACCCTGACGATCTACGTGTTGACTCCGGCACCTACTCAGGAACGGAGTCAAGTCGTTATACCCTTGCAAACGGTTACAATGCGGCGGTTCCCGCTTATGGCCAATGTGACAACGTCTACTGTCACAGTAATGTCCAGGGTCAGACAGACCCGACTCAAGCCCCCGACTACCAGACGCCCTCATGGGGCGGGGCAGTTGTAGGGGCCTGCAAAGCCTGCCATAACGGCGGTGTTCATTCTGGCTTCACACCAGCAATGGCAACAGGCAGCCATACTGCCCATCTCGCCTACGTTTTCGGCAATACTGACACCATTATGAGTTGCCAAGCCTGCCACTACCTCGGGGAATCAGCAACCTGCGAACCCTGCCATATGAATAATGTCGATTATGGCGATTCGACCTATAACCGTATGGACAAGCACGTCGATGGCAGCATCAATGTTGATTTCAACCCGACAGCTGCAGGGACTTCTGCAGCATATTCAGGTGACACCATCCCGCAAACAGCCTATGGCTCGTGCAGCGCAACTTATTGTCACAGCCTTGGAGAATTAAGCGTGACAACAGGACAACTCCCTGCGGCATATGGTGGCAATATGTTCCGTGTTCCCGAATGGGGCGGGAGTTCAATGGGTTGTAACGGCTGTCACGGCCTGAGCACAGCAAACGGCATGCCGGATTACATATCAGGTCCGGCAGGTACTGAAGATGCCAACAGTCATGTACCGCACGCCGGGGACAGCCAAATTGGGTGCCAACTCTGCCATTTCGGCACAACCGAAGACGGTACAACCATCAGCTACGATGGTCTTTACATGAAACACGCGAATGGTGTGAATACCGATGTTGAGTTTGAAGCCGTACTCAACCCCGCGGCAACATACAATGCGGCCATTGGTTTGAAGGATTGTAGCAGCAGTTACTGTCACGGCAATTATCAAGGCAGCGGCAAAAATGCCACCCCGCAGTGGGGTGATGCTGCCTCAGGTCAATGCGGATCATGCCATGGAGCCTCAAGCAGTGACATCCCGAATAGCGGTTCTCACGAGGGACATGTCTCGCCAACGGGTTTCGTGCTTGCCTGTACAACCTGCCACAGCGGAATTATCTCCGGAACCGATCCTTATACGATTACTGACTTCGGAAAACACGTCAACGGATCAGTTGACTGGACCTTTGATGCAACGGACGTCAGACTGCAAACGGGAACACCACTTTACAACATCGCAACCGGTACGGTGCCCCCGTCTGATGGCATTGATCCCCGCGCTTACGGCACCTGCTCCAACGTCTACTGCCACAGCACCGCTCAAGGGATAGCCAACCCGACCGCGCCTCCAACGTACACCACACCCGCATGGGGCGATACAGCCTCAGGCCAGTGCGGAACTTGCCACGACCTGGGTTCTCATGTTGGTGGCAGTGGAGTCGTCATCAGTTCAGGGAGTCACCCTAATCACTTACTGACTGAATACAGCTTCAGCGGCAGTGTTTCTAATTGCCAGGTTTGTCATTACGACCCCGAAATCAGCAGTTATGGCTGCAACTTCTGTCACCTGGGAGGATATCCTTCCCCAACATCTCGTTTGGCAGCCAAACACGTCAATGGCTACATTGATGTCGATTTTCGTACACAAGTCGCAGGCACAAATGCCTCATACTCAGGAGATAACAGCCCAGGGAACGCCTACGGTGATTGTCTGAATATCTACTGCCACACCGATGGCACCTCTCGTTCGACCGGTACTTACTCAAGCAGCGCAGCGATCTCCTGGGGAGGAGCCATCCTCGGATGTGACGGCTGTCACGGCAATCCTCCTGCTTATACAACAGCGTCACTCAAGGCTAACAGCCACGTAGAACACGCAGCTTACTCGTGTGAAGTCTGCCACCATTACACAACAGATGATGGCACAACCATAACCGATCCAGCGACTCACATAGACCAGGAGTACAGCTTATCTCCTGTTTCTGGTAAATATTTTGATTATGCTTTCCTCCCCTCCGGTGGAACCTGTTCCTCGGTTGCCTGCCACGGCAACACCAATGCGACCTGGGGCGACTCAGCATCATACAACTGCGTTGACCTCGACGCCGATGGCATTTGTGCAGACGATAACTGTCCCACCATGGTCAATCCAAGCCAAGTAGACACGGATGGCGATGGCATTGGTGATATCTGCGATGCCTGGGCCACTATTGATACGGGCGGCAACACTCAACGCGCTCTGAAAGCAGATGGCTCATGGTGGGCCTGGGGCTGGAACAATGTCGCCCAGTTTGGGGACGGAACCTACATCTCCAACGACTTTCCTAATCAGACCGTTCCCGGCAACGACTGGACAATCCTTGTCGGAGGAGATCAACACACTATTGCCCGGAAAGACAACGGCACACTCTGGGCGTCAGGCAGCAATAGCTACGGGCAGTTAGGTATTGGCCCAAGTGGCATTGCCAAAACCCCTATCCAAATGGGGACAGACACAGACTGGTTGATTGTTGACTCCGGTAGTGAGAGAAACCACGCGATCAAAACCAATGGTTCTCTCTGGTCATGGGGACGCAATGACAACGGCGAACTGGGAGATGGAACAACGACTCAAAAATACACACCGGTGCAGGTCGGAACCGACACTGACTGGCAATCTGTTTCGGCAGGGGGCTATCACACTGTTGCAATCAAAACAAACGGGTCTATGTGGGCCTGGGGACAGAACGTTTACGGTAAACTGGGTGACGGGACAACCACGCAAAGGAACGCCCCGGTGCAGACTGGAACCGACTCCGATTGGCAGGTTGTCGCCGCAGGGGACCATCACACCATTGCTATCAAAATCAACGGCACACTCTGGGCTTGGGGCAACAACTCATATGGACAACTGGGCAACGGAACGACCACATCAAGCGGCGTTCCGACACAGATCGGCTCACAAACCAATTGGGACTCTATTTATACTGGCGGCAATCACAACATTGCCATCAAAACCGACGGCACACTCTGGGCTTGGGGCAACAACTCATATGGGCAACTTGGAGACGGTACAGCAACAAGAAGACTCGCTCCCGTGCAGATTGGCACGGACACAGACTGGAAAACTGCTGCGGGCAATGATTACGATAGTTTTGTCATAAAAACAAATGGGGAGCTCTGGCAATTAGATACTATTCCTGTGCAGATTGATTGATTTTTCTGTTGTCGTTTATCTACCAGGTGTCTGTATTCTGTATTATTTATTTGTAACGCCCCTGAAACAGAGGCCCTCTTCATTTACGCTTGGCATTGATATGGGTTGAGTAGTAACCGTTGATGTAATGCCTTTGCCCTTAACCTTTATGCCTATTCCCACTTCCTTGAAGGGGAAACACCTGCTAAAATATTGGTCCACTAAAAAAGAACAGAAGGAAGTGACAAGATGAAATACCAAAGCACCAGAGGTCAGGTCAAAAATATCCCCTTTAAACAAGCTGTAATGATGGGTCTGGCTGAGGATGGCGGCCTGTTGTTACCGGAAACCATCCCTCACCTTACCCCCGGCGATCTCGACGCACTGGCCAAACTGGCCTATCCGGAGCTCGCCTTCCAGGTCATGAGCTATTTTATCGAAGACATTCCGTCCGCTGACCTGAAGACTATGATCGACCGGGCCTATTCCAGCTTCAAACATCCGGATATCACCCCGGTGGTTCATCAGGATGGCCTATACATCCTGGAACTCTTCCATGGCCCCACCCTCGCCTTCAAGGATGTTGCTTTGCAGTTCCTGGGCAACCTCTTCGAATACCTGCTGGCGGAATCGGGTGAGCACATGAATATTCTCGGTGCCACCTCAGGGGACACCGGCAGTGCAGCCATTTACGGCGTGCGCGGCAAAAAGAACATCAATATTTTCATCCTGCATCCGCACAAGAAGGTCTCACCGGTGCAGGAGCTGCAGATGACAACGGTCACCGACGCCAACGTTTTTAACCTTGCCATTGAAGGCACCTTCGACGACGGTCAACAGATTGTCAAAGAGACTTTCGGCGACCTTGAATTCAAAAAGCAATACGCTCTCGGTGCCGTCAATTCGATTAACTGGGCACGCATCCTTGCCCAGGTTGTCTATTACTTTTATGCCTGGGGTCAAGTGCGCAAACAGACCGGAGCCAAGAAGGTCTATTTCTCGGTACCGACCGGTAACTTTGGAGATATTTTTGCCGGTTATATCGCTAAAAGAATGGGCCTGCCAATAGAGAAACTGGTGCTTGCCACCAACGCCAATAACATTCTTGCGCGTTTTGTTAACGCCGGTGACTATTCGAGCAGTGAAGTTCACCCCACCTTCTCGCCTTCAATGGATATTCAGAATGCAAGCAATCTGGAGCGTTATCTCTATTACCTGTTCAATGAGGATTCCAAGCAGCTGACTTCTGCCATGCAGCAGTTTGCCAAAACCGGCAAGCTTTCATTTACAGCTAAACAAATAGCTGAAATCCATGAGACTTTCCTGTCGACTTCCGTAGATAATGATCAGACACTGGCAACTATTCGTGATTTCCATAATGCCACCGGCTATGTCCTTGATCCACACACGGCCACCGGCATCAAGGTCGGCAAAGATCTCTCCGCTGGCGATTATCCGGTTATATGCCTGGCGACGGCCCATCCAGCTAAATTCCCCGATGCTGTTAACCAGGCAATCGGTAGAGACCCGCAGCGCCCAGCCTGCCTTGACGGCCTGGAAGATCGCGAACGCCGTTGCGAGATTATTCATGCCTCAACCGACACCGTCAAAAGATACCTGGCAAAACATGCTCTGTAGGGCGAAGCAAGAGCCTTCAATCTCAATTAGAGCTAAGAGAAGCATAAAAAAGCCCCCGGCCAACAAACCGGGGGCTTTCTCGTTTAACCTTTGTAACTATCCATCATTATCAAAGATTGTCATTCCCGAGGGTGTAATCGGGAATCCAGATTTTAGAACCGTGGATCCCCGATAGAATCATTCGAGGATGACAGAAGTTTTTGTAAAACATAGATTTAGCTGAACAGTTACTAACCTTTTTGTCTTAACAATCAAAATAAAGAGCAAACTCTTCAGGACATGGGCGCATGCGCACTGCATCAACTTCAGCTTCGCGCTTGTAGGAAACCCACATTTCAATAACGTCTTTGGTGAAGACATCGCCCTTGAGCAGAAAGTCGTGATCATCCTCCAGACAATCGAGGGCTTCGCTGAGAGAACCGGCGACACTCGGAATATCTTTTAACTCTTCAGGGGAGAGACCGTAGATATCCTTGTCAAGCGGATCGCCCGGGTCAATCTTGTTCTCAATGCCGTCGAGACCAGCCATCATCAGTGCAGCAAACGCCAGGTAGCCGTTGCAGCTCGGATCGGGTGTACGGTACTCGACACGTTTCGATTTAGGATTGTCAGTCACCGGGATACGCAGGGATGCGGAGCGATTACGGTTGGAGTAAGCTAGGTTAACCGGAGCTTCGTAACCAGCCACCAGGCGTTTGTAAGAGTTGGTACTCGGGTTGGTGAAGGCGCAGAGAGCTTTGGCGTGCTTCATGATGCCGCCAATGTAGTACATAGCCATTTTGGAGAGACCACCGTAGCCGTCACCGGCAAACAGGTTCTCACCATCTTTCCAGAGTGATTGATGGCAGTGCATACCGGAACCGTTATCACCAAAGATTGGCTTTGGCATAAAGGTGACGGTCTTGCCGTTCTGAATGGCGACGTTCTTGACGATATATTTGAACCACTGCAGGGTATCACCCATGCTGAGCAGCGAATCAAAGCGCATGTCAATCTCGGCCTGGCCGCCAGTGGCGACTTCGTGGTGCACGGCCTCAATGGTCATGCCAACACTCTGTAGTACTTCAACCATTTCGTTACGCAGGTCAACCATAGAATCAGTCGGCGCGCAAGGAAAGTAGCCTTCCTTGTGGCTCGGTTTGTAAGCGAGGTTGGGGAACTCTTCACGACCGGTATTCCAGGTCCCTTCGACCGAATCAACCGAGTAGAAAGACTCATTGGCACTAGAAGCATAACGAACATCGTCAAAGATGAAGAATTCCGGCTCGGGACCGAAGTAGGCTGTATCAGCAATACCGGTTGACTTCAGGTACGCTTCCGCTTTCTGGGCGATATAGCGCGGGTCGCGGGTGTAGCCTTCCTTGGTGATCGGATCAATGATGTTACAAATCAGGCTGAGGGTAGAAACCTTGACAAAAGGATCTATCTTGGCTGTACCAGGATCTGGCATGATCAACATATCCGAGTTATGAATCGGCTGCCAGCCACGGATCGAAGAACCATCGAAACCGATGCCCTCTTCAAATATGTCTTCGCTGAATTCACCGATAGGTGTGGAAAAATGCTGCCAGATACCGACAAAATCGAGGAACTTGTAATCGACCATCTTGCAATTGTTATCCTGGGCAAACTTGACTACTTTTTGTGGGGTCATCGTTTTCACTTTCTCCTTTAGGAAATGTCTTTGCTGTTATCGTCAGTTAAATAGAACGACCTGCTATCTAATTAAAGGGCATCGTCACCAGTTTCACCTGTACGGATCCTGACGACTTCATCAACCGGGGTCACAAATATCTTACCGTCACCTATGCGACCGGTTTTGGCGGCTTCACCAATCACCTCGACAACTTTGGCAGCGGCGTCATCAGAGACAATAATTTCCATCTTGATCTTGGGGATAAAATCGACCACATATTCTGCACCACGATACAGCTCTGTGTGACCTTTCTGACGGCCAAAACCTTTAACTTCACTGACCGTAATCCCCTGAATTCCAATCTCATTCAACGCTTCTTTCACCTCATCCAGCTTGAAGGGCTTAATGATGGCTTCGACTTTCCTCATAATTGGTGCTCCTCTATCAATTTAATGTCAGATGTCATATTTAACAGGGTAGTGCCAAGACACAACTATTGCGCAAATTTCATGTAAATGCAAATTGCTTGCCTAAATAAAAACTCACCGACAAACAAATATAACACACGGATTTTAAAAGCTTTACAGCCAAAAAACCAAAGAGATTGATATGAATAAAAGTACGGCGTTTAAAAGTTATGCAAACAAATCAAGCAACTGTAGCTATAATTGCCTATATTGTGAGCAGGCATCTACCCTCTATCGAAAAATGGATTCTTGCCCTTGGCCGCAAGTGGAATGCCGTAAGCTATCTTGATATCGTCGCCCAGCATACCGAGTTCAACGGCCGCTTTTCCGGCAGTATACATAATCCGATTGTCGACACGAAAATCTGCGGCCATGGCAACCGCAGAACCAAGAGCTATGCCAAGATCACCACTATTAAATGAACATGTTCCACCAGCATCAAGCATAGCATCACAATCGATGAAACCACAGTAACCACAAGCAGGGAGTCGCAAAGGCAGCTTACGGGTACCAATCAGGACGACAACCGGAGCATGCTCCAGGTTACCGGCGTCACGCTGAAAAAACGCAACTTCGTCACGCTGACCGATCTCCTCCATCTTCTTCCGGAGTTGCTGCTTGTCATCATCAGTAATAATCGCCGTAACCAGGAGATCTTGCCCCTTGCCTTTCGGAGCCGTACGTGCGGCAACACAGATATGTTCTGCGGCACGGATAAGACCGGATATTTCAGCCTTTTCATTCAATACAAGCATCTCAAACCTCCTGTTTGTCGATGAGATAAAATAGACGATTATGCTCATTAACTCAAGGATTGATTGATACCTGTGCGGTCATAATAAATTGATTTTTTAATTGAAATTATTATGTTATCGGTTATTTTAGCATGGATATTTATAAAAGATATTCAATCAAAAAACAAGGAGAGGGCTATGAAGAGACATTCCATCTTGAGACTTTCAATCATATTGGCATACTTTGTGACATTGTCAGTCGGCTATGCGGCAATCAGTTATGCAGAAAACATGTCCGTTGGTTTTTCAGGCACAGAGATGCGTTCCGCACCAAATGCGATGGCTTCCGAAGTTATTGCCAAGCTAAATCCCTACGACCCGTTGACAATCATCGAGAAAGGTTCTGACTATTATAGGGTCAAGGATTATCGCGGCCGCAGCGGATGGGTACATCGGGCCCTGCTGAGCAACTCCCCAAGTGTCGTGGTCACCGGTAACAACGCCAATGTTCGCCAGGGGCCAGGCACCAATCATGCTGTGGTCTTCCAACTCTCAAAAGGGATGGCTGTAAAACTTTTAGAAAAACAGGGGAAATGGGTTAAGGTGCAGACCGCTGATGGCAAACAAGGCTGGATTGCTGCATTTCTGGTTTGGGGAGAATAGTATTCTAATGGGACGCGCAAGTTTTGCTTTTGACTTTCGCGTCCCGAGCTACAGTCTATCTTGAAATTTCTTATATATATCTGTAAGCCGTGAATCCAAGCGGGCAAGAGCCTCATCCGCGATTTCAACTGGCACCCCACCATAATAAGCCTCCGCTATACTCCCGGCAATACAAGCCTGGGTATCACTATCCCCCCCTAGCGAGACTGCGTTACGGATAGCATCTTCAAAATCTGTTGATTCCAGAAATGCCAATATCGCATAGGGAACAGATCCCTGGCATGACACATCAAAGCTGTAACCAGGACGGATTTCATCTATTGACCCGGAAAGGTCATAGGCAAACGTATCCTGGATAAAATTACGGATCTGCTTTTTGTCAGCACCCTTTCGGGCAATAAACACCGCACCGGCTACAGACTGGGCACCACGAAGACCTTCCGGATGATTATGGGTCATCTCGGCACTGCGTCGCGCTGCCTCAAGAACTTCATCCTGACTATCATAATACCAGGCGATGGGACTGACACGCATGGCAGACCCATTGCCATAACTGCCATATGGCATTGGTTGCGGTGATCGAGCCCAACGTCGGAAGCGGCCACCATAGCCAGCATGGGGATAGTAGATGAAATATTCGCGGAGCTTTTCCTGATAAGGAATTTTATGCAGAAGGCTGTCTGCCAAGGCGACAGTGTGAACTGTGTCGTCAGTGAAAATACTTTGACGATTGAATAATTCGAAATCCTTACTCTTGATCCCGGCATGCTCAAATCGCGAACCGATGATGTCTCCTGCAATCGCACCAAGCATCTTTTCTCCCTAATTAGGGCTTGCTATCAATGTACACAATGTGAGCCACTAACTCAAGAAGAAAGGTTGGTCCGTCCTCATGATAGAGGCCCATTCATACTGAAGAGATGATGGCTTAATTAAGAGCACCTTAAGACGATGAGACAAAGACTTTAACCTGGCATTGCGCTCACGTTCAGGAAGTTTACCAAGTTTTTTTACTTCAGCATAGAATTTGAACAGATCATTATCGACCTGGCGCAATAACGTTTGAAACGCCGGGACCAGATCATTGTAGGTTGCCACAGACGATAAACGTGCATTATTCAGGCCCCCTTGCATCCATTGATCAAAGCCGACATAACCATGCCAACGTCTCTTTAAACGTTCATATTCATCGAAGGCATGCGCCAGGATTTCCTGCTTGGCCAAACGTTTCTGGTTATTATCAAGACTAGAAGCATAGACTTGTCCCAGGTTGGCACGAATCCCGGCAAGAAACTCATAGAAATCAGCAGATTGATCTTCGCGTTGTAAACATTGAGCCCATAAGTCGTGGGAATCAGAGCCTTGCAGCCACCGACGCAGCCCTTCCATTTCTACCGTCTTGGCAAATGATTCATTAAAGTCTGTGTCGTTCGGCACATAGACCACCTGATGTGACATTTCGTGAAACAGGAGAGCGGCGAGGCGCAAGTCATCATTGGTAAGAAAAGTATTAAGAACCGGATCGTCAAACCAGTTCAGGGTTGAATATGCCTGGACACCGTAGACATCGACATCGAAACCCTGCTTAGAATACTTTTGCGCCAGGGTGGTGGCTGAAGCTTCGTCAAAATAGCCACGATAGGTAACACAACCGACAAAAGGGAAACACCACTGGTTCAACTTAAGAGAGAGCTCTGGAGCAACAACCAGATTCCAAACGACGTAGGGACGCCCAAGGTCGACATACTGCCTATAGCTACCGGTATCTGGTAATTTCAGTGAACTGACAGCAAATTCACGCAATTCAACAACTTTGATCAACTGATCGCGAATATTCTGTGACTCGCTGTTCTGCTCAAGGATGTCATCTATAGGCTGTGCACGCGACATCAAGGACCACTGACCCTTAACGCTTTGTAACAGATAGTCCCTATCACTACAGGCATTCAGGAGGAAGAGAGATAAAACCAATGGTACAATGCAGGTCAGGGGTTTCATGTTAAGACACAGCCAGAATAATTCAACAGATTATTATCCCTCGACGATTCCTCGCTCAAAATCAATCAGCCAGGCTTTGGTCATGGAGCCGTGCGCGGCGGAATAGCGGCCAATACTGCCGTCAGCATTCACAACACGATGACACGGCACTATCAATGGAAACGGATTCGATGACATGACCCTGCCAACAGCTCTGGCAGCCTTAGGGGAACCTGCCATCGCCGCCAACTCACTATAAGAAACAACCGAACCATAAGGCACTTTGAGTAATGCTTGCTGAACTTTGCACGCAAAAACAGATAGAGAATCGTCATCAGTCTGTATATCAAAAGTACAGCGCTTACCGAGAAAATACTCTGCTAATTGCTTTAAGCATTTATCTATCAGCGCTGGAGAAGACTGCTTTGCCTCCGGATAAAGCCGCTTTACCAATGCTGAGGCAGTCTCCGATGAACATTTAAAAAAGATCCGGCTCAAACAATCTCCTTTTGCCACAACGGCCACGGTTCCATGCTCAAAGGATAACATGTTCCACTGTTTATTCGCCATCTGTCAGCCTTTTCTAAAAGAGATTAACCTCGATGTAAACATAGTCCAGACTTGCTGTATCTCCTTGACGCCAAAGATCCATAAGCCGGCGGCATAAACCAGGCAACCACAAAGGACTGCAGAACCCAACAATACAAAACGTAACCCAAAAGACCCTGGAAGCAACCAGTCGACCTGACCAAGAATCAGAACCACAACAATAGCCATGAAACATAGACCAGGAATCATGCGAAGAGTGATGCGGAAAAGCGCTGAGAGGTTCAGATCACCGAGTCGTCGCGAAAGCAAAAGAGTCAGAACAACAGCATTAAAAACAGAGGCGATGGTCAAAGCAAGAGCCAGCCCCGCATGTCCCATATATTGCATCAACAGAAGCCCGGCGACAACATTAACCAGAAGCGTCCAGAAGGAAACCAGAACCGGGGTACGGGTATCCTTCATCGCGTAAAACGATGGCACAACAACACGACTGATGCCGACAAAGAGAAGACCCGGTGCATACCATGACAACGCCAGGGCCGCCTGTGAGACATCAAAGGAAGAGAAATTCCCACGCATGAAAAACAAGCTGTAAACAGCCTGGTTACAAAGAACCAGACCCAACGAGGCAGGGATTGTCACGAGCAGGATCAAAACCAGGGCAAAACGCAACGAGTCACGGAAACCTTCCATATCATCAGCCGCCGCCTGGCGACTCATCGTCGGTAAAACCGCTTGCGCCAGAGACACGACAAAAACGCCTTGAGGAAATTCAAACAAGCGCTGACCATAATAAAGCCAAGAGACACTCCCTTCCTGCAGGAAAGATGCAAGCAGACGCGTCACCACGACGTTGATCTGATAAATAGCAACACCGAGGATCCCCGGTAACATGAGTCGAATTATTCTGGCAACAGCCGAGTGACGAAAGTTGAAATCCAGGCGTAAGTCATAACCATAACGATAGAGTACAGGGATCTGCATGGCAAACTGGATAGCCCCACCAACCAATACACCACAGGCCAATGCAACAATCGGTTGCTCCATCCTTGGTGCAAGAACAATTGCCGATCCAATCATGGCCAGGTTCAGCATGACCGGCGAGATGGCAGGCAAAAGAAAGTGCCCGGAAACGTTCAAAACCCCTGCAAACAGGGCCACCAGGCTGACAAAGAAAATGTAAGGGAACATCAACCTGTTAAGCAGGTCTGTCAGAGCCAGTTTGCCTACGCTTCCGGAGAAACCATAGCCGATCGCTTTAACCAACCAGGGAGACGAAAGGATTCCTATCATGGTGACACCTGCCAGCACCAACAACAGAAGTGTCCAGCAGATACGGACGACCTGGCGCGCTTCCTCAGTTCCCTCGTGGTGCAAAACATCAGTAAATGTCGGCACAAAGGCCGCAGTAAGGGACCCTTCAGCAAAGAATCTCCGCAAAAGATTGGGAATTGTGAAAGCTACAAAAAAAGCATCAGTGACCATGCTGGCACCGAATACAGCTGCGACAACCATGTCACGAACCAGGCCCGCAACCCTACTAGTCATGGTTGCCGCAGTAAGAACTCCGGTCGCCCTGGTAATCTGTTTCTTTTCCTGGCTGTCTACTGACACTGAATTTTCACCCTCACTACCGTATTTTCTGGGATTATTTTTCATTAATCCCCGATATTTACTCATAACTTATTCAAATTAAACACTATTTTTTTATAAATTGGAATTTATTTATCTTGACTGCGGCTTCCGCGAATGTTATAAAACTGACGCTCAGACAATAATACATGCAATAAACTGCGCCGGAGGAGATAAAAGTGGCCAATCACAAATCAGCAGAAAAACGTAATCGTCAAAATAAAATCCGTAACGCTCGCAATACACATATTCGTTCTACGATGCGCAGCTATATCAAAAAGATTCGCATAGCCATTGCAGAAGGTGATATGGACAGTGCAAAAACTCTGCTTGAAAAGGCTATTCCGTATATCGACAAAGCAGCTACCAAAGGTGTCATTCACAAAGCAACGGCAAGTCGTAAAATCAGCCGTCTGGCAAAACTGATAAACACGGAAGTCACCGAGTAAAAAACCCTTCAAACAACAAGTAACATGGGGGAGCGCCTGAAAACGGGTTGCTCCCCCGTTCAACTCCATCCTTCTCTGCGTCTCCGCGTCTTTGCGTTAGTTAATTGCTTAAGTATTGTTTTGCTTTTGTTTTGGTTATAAGCTTGTTATTTTTTCCCAAGCCCCGCAATCTCAAGCACCAATTGCTCCAGATGCATCCTCGGCTCTCCCCCACTTGACTTCAAAGCCAGATCCGTTGCCAGAAATTGGCAGAAAACCTGTCGATAATGCTTGTTTTCAAACCGGCCAGCCTGTTGCATCAATCCTTTCAGAAAATAAGGACTGACACCAACTCTTCTTGGCATTTCTTTTTGTGGCACTTTTTGTGCTATCAACTCCCTGATTTTCCACATTTGTCTAAAATGGCGAGTCATCATAGCCAGCACCATAAGTGGTGCCTGCCCCTCTGCCAGAAGGCGGTCAAGCAGTTGTAATGCCGTGGAGCTATCGCCCTGTCCGAGAGCGTCCGTTAGATCAAAGACACTTTCAATACGGGTATCCGAAACGATAGCAGAGACATCGCTTTCATCAGCGAGATCGCGCTCACCCAGGTAGCCTACAAGTTTTTCCAATTCTCCCTGGACTTCAACAAGGCTGGTACCGACCCTCTTGCAGAAGAGCTTCAGGGCACCACCAGTTAAGGTTATATTGGCAGATTTTGCCAGTTCTCGCACAAATGATGGCAGCTGATTATCATAGATTTTCTTGAATTCGATTACAGTCCCGATCTTCTTGAGCAGCTGATAAATCTTACGTCTGGCATCAATTTTCTCTGCTGTCAAGAGTAGTACAGTTTCCGGGACCGGGTCTTCAATGTAAGCCAACAAGCCATCAAGCTGATCCGCTGATGCCTCGTGAAGGTTTTTAATAATAACCAGGCGACGTTCTGCAAAAACTGGGAAGGTCCTGGCCTGCTCAACGATTTGATTGGCTTTGAAATCCCGGCCATAAAATATGGTCAGATTGAAATCGGCATCCTGCGGCAAGACAACGGCATTGCGGACAGCCCGCAGCCCCTCTTCTATAAAGTAGGACTCCTGCCCATAAAGCAAAATCAGACCGGGAATGGTTCCAGCCTGAATCATATTTTGCAATTCTCGCAAAGACATTGTTGATGATGGACTCAGAAACTGTTGAGTAGGCCCGCATTGATATCTTCGGCAAGGCGTCGTGAAACCTGTTGTGCTGCCAGGCGTTCAACTTCAAGCTGGAGGTTCTTATTGACAGCAGCAGGGTACTCCTGACTGCGCAGTAAACTCACCCGCCAGAGGACTTCATCACTACCTTTACGTAATAGTCGTACAGAGATTTTCATTTCTACACGATATTCCGTTATCCGATCTTGTGTACCATAAGCAATCGCATTGCTACTAAAATCTTTAACCTCTCCGACAAGCCTGACCTCAGCAAGGTCCGGATTCTCCGTCAACTCCACCTGTCTCGACCGGGACAACTCGTAAACCAGAGCATCGCTAAGGTAATTCTCCAGATACGGGTTCGCAGTCTGGTTTTCAAATAGCTGAACGTAGAGAACACGTGCATCGCCACCAACCCAGCTATCAGATGAAGCGCCCCCATCTGTTGACAAGCTGGAGGGTGACGACAAACGAGAGGGTGTTGAAGTACCTGGAACGTGATAACCACACCCGGCAAGCAGAACAACGAAGAGAATTACAACTATACGCATAGGATCAATCCTGCAACTACGGGTTTAACCTGCAATCATGGATTTCATCATGTAACCACGGACTTTATCCAACAACGACGTTAACAAGTCGACCAGGCACAACAATCACCTTGCGGAGAGTTTTACCTTCTATAAAGCGAGAGACATTCGTATCTGCTAAGGCTGTCGCTTCGACAGTCTCTTTGTCAGCATCAACAGGAACAGTTACCTTACCGCGAACCTTGCCATTTACTTGTACGACAATGAGTAGCGTGTCCACAACCAGAGCATCTTCATCCCAAACTGGCCAGCGGCTCTCTTGCAGAGAATCCTCATGACCAAGATTCTGCCATAACTCTTCGCAGATATGAGGCACAAATGGTGACAGCAGACGGACAACTGCTTCAATAGCCTCTTTAAGCACTTCCGGTGCCGCTTCTTTATCCGGGAAAGCCGAGATCGCATTGACCAGTTCCATAACGGCCGCTATCGCCGTGTTCAAATGAAAACTGCCGTCGATATCAACCGTTACTTTTTTAATCGTACGGTGAACCTGACGACGCAAATCCCTCGCCGCAGGCTGCAGGCTCGTGGTGTCAACTTCACCAGCAGCAACGACGCTCACATGATTTTCATACACTAGACGCCAGACCCGGTTTAGAAAGCGGAAGCAACCTTCCACACCCTGATCATTCCATTCGAGATCCTTCTCTGGAGGCGAGGCAAACAGAGTAAACAGACGTGCCGTATCAGCACCATATCGTTTGATCAGTCCGTCGGGATCAACGACGTTCTTTTTCGATTTACTCATTTTTTCGTTGCGCCCCGTGACAGCCTCTGCCTGGCAACGTACGCAACGACCATCCTCAACTTCTTCAGGATAGAGCCAGCCATGCTCTGGACAAGACTGGGTCTCCATACAAACCATCCCTTGGGTCAACAGATTCTCAAAGGGTTCATCAATGGAAACCATGCCCAGGTCACGCATAATTTTGGTCCAGAAACGGGAATAGAGGAGATGCAGAACGGCATGCTCAACCCCGCCGATATACTGATCTGCAGGAAGCCAGTAATCAACCGCGGATCGATCAACAGGCGATTGCTCACAATGCGCACTGGCGTAGCGCATGTAATACCAGGAGCTCTCAACAAAAGTATCAAAGGTGTCGGTCTCTCGTCTTGCCGGTTGACCACATTGCGGACAGGAAGTATTCACAAAAGATTCGAGACTCGCCAGCGGGCTACCACCCTCACCGGTAAACTCAATATCTGTTGGCAGTTCTATCGGCAGATCTTTTTCAGGGACCGGCACAGTGCCACAGGCATCACAATAGATGACAGGAATCGGTGTGCCCCAATAACGCTGTCTGGAAACCAGCCAGTCACGGATACGGTAATTGACAGAGCTCTGACCGGTTCCCTGCGATTCCAGGTATTCTGTAATTTTCTGTTTGCCGGTGACATGATCCAGGCCGTCAAAGCTGCCTGAGTTGGCCATCGTGCCCGACCCTTCCCAAGCCTCTTCCATCGTGGCGGAATCAAGAGTTTCACCTTCAGGCTGAATCACCACTTGCAGCGGCAGCTCGTATTTGCGGGCAAACTCGAAGTCACGCTGGTCATGCGCAGGCACGGCCATAACTGCACCGGTGCCATACCCCATGAGAACGAAATTAGCCAGGAATACAGGGATTTTGGCGCCGTTCACAGGGTTGATACAGTAGGAACCTGTGAAAACCCCTTCTTTCTCGTATTCATCACTCGACCGTTGTATCTGGTCAGCGTTCTGTACTTTATCAATAAAGGCTTCGACTTCTTCGCGACGCTCCGGCACGGTAAGAACGCTTGCCAGAGGATGTTCCGGGGCCAGGCTCATAAAGGTGGCACCAAACAGCGTATCGGGACGTGTCGTAAAAACACGGACCTTCTCATCGAGATCGTCTACCGCAAAATCGAGTTCACAGCCGGTGCTCTTGCCGATCCAGTTACGCTGCATGGTCAAGACGGACTCAGGCCACCCAGGCAGCTTATCGGTCCATTCGAGCAACTCCTCGGCATAGGAAGTGATTTTGAAAAACCACTGGTCAAGCTCTTTCAGCTCGACCTTATTCTCACATCGCCAACAGCACTCATCTTCCACCTGCTCGTTGGCGAGAACCGTCTCACACTCCGGGCACCAGTTAACAGCAGCGCTTTTTTTGTATGCCAGCCCCTTTTCGAACATCTTCAGGAATATCAGTTGCTCCCAGCGATAATAATCAGGTTCGCAGGTTGCCAGTTCCCTGTCCCAGTCATAGGAAAACCCCATTCCTTTAAGCTGGGTGCGCATATTGGCAATATTTTCCCGAGTCCATATCGCCGGATGAGTACCGTGCTGGATAGCAGCATTCTCGGCAGGCATACCAAAGGCATCCCAACCCATCGGGTGCAGCACATTGTAGCCTTGCAAACGCTTGAAGCGCGCCACGACGTCGCCTATAGAGTAATTCCGCACATGCCCCATATGAATACGGCCGGAGGGATATGGGAACATCTCCAGCAGGTAATACTTCGGCTTGTTGTCGTCCTCGGAGACCTTCCACGGCTTACTTACAGACCACTGGGCCTGCCAATTATTTTCAATTTCCAAGGGGTTGTAACGTTCCTGCATACTTCCTCCACAAGGAGACTATCAGCCTCCTGAACAGCTCTAGGAGCCTGTCCGACAATCCATGATCGGCTGCAAACCCAGCTGTTTGGCCCATATTTCAGCTCCCTTTCTACCAATAGCTATGGCTATTACTCTCAAACGGGCCAAAATCTGTTCTCAAACTTCTGGATTTTCGCTTCGCCCCTTATTGTCGGACAAGCTCCTAGCGGAAACATGAAAACCGGCATAAGCCGGTTATTGTCATGGCCCGGCTATTATCATGTACGGTGTCTGAGCAGACATCTGGCCCAACCGTATCTGCCGCCTGCAGACTAGTTACTTGGCGCGATAAGTGATGCGACCGCGGGTGAGATCATAAGGTGAGAGTTCCACTGTCACCCGGTCTCCCGGCAGGATGCGGATATAGTACTTGCGCATTTTCCCGGAGATATGCGCCAGGACAACATGCCCGTTATCGAGCTCAACTTTGAACATTGCATTCGGCAAGGGTTCAATAACACTACCTTCGACTTCGATCGCTTCTTCTTTTGACAAACCAGCCTCCATATTTATCTGTTTATCTTTTGATTAGTACTTTCACTTATCGAGAGGGTTAAATACCCATCAACTTTCTTACCGTTTCCAGAATTTTCATCGTCTGGATCGGCTTGGTAATATATTCGTCAGCGCCCAGAGCCAAGGCCCTTTCACGATCTTCCGTGGCACCTTCCGTGGTAATGACAATAATCGGCGTTTCCTTATAGTTCGGATCATTACGAACCATGCTCACCAGTTTCAAACCGTCCATGATCGGCATGTTGATGTCGGTCAGGATCAGGTCGAACTTCTCCGCGCTCAACTTTTTCAAACCATCCACGCCGTCATTGGCCTCAAAGATCTGGAAACCACGAATACGCTTCAGCGCAAAAACAATCAGCTGTCGCATAGTGGGTGAGTCTTCAACAACAAGAACTTTATAACCAGTCATGAAATCACGCCCCCGTTCCCGATGGCAGAGCCATCTTAAGTCTTAGTTTGCAGAGCCATCTTAAGTCTTTTGTGCAAAGATATCTATTTGGTTAATAAGTCAATAAAGCCCTGTATAGTCGACAGCTTCCGCTCTGAATCGGAATACATCCGCGACGAGAAAACCGCCGTAGCTGCGTGTCCGGCCAGCAGGGTAAAAAGTTCATAATCAACATTTGTGAATTCATTTTTCTGCGTCAACAATTTGTAAATGACAATCACACCAATGACGTGTTCTTTTATCTTCAGTGGAATGCAAACCAACGGCTTCTCAAAATCGCGTTCATAGCCTGCCATCGAAGAGATAAAGTAGTTTTCACCAGTCTTGACTGCCTCACCGATAATCCCCTGACCGATAGCAATAGAAGGAAGCTTCGATGTCTCAATGCCCTCGCTGGCGACAGGTTCGAGGCGGTTGGTCTTCTCATCCAGGAGGAGCACACCAAATTCTTCTGAACCAATCAGGTTGATAGCAATCTCAAGAATGATCTGCAGAACTTCCTTGAAATCAAGTGTGGAGTGTAATTGATAAGAAGCAATGTAGAGATTGGCGAGCATGTTATTCTCTTCCTCAATCTCAACATAGCGATTTGCAAAGTTCTGATTTTCTTCTTCAACTTGTTTGATCTGCCCCATAATTTCGGCTTTTTCCTGTTCCAGGGCTGCGATCTTCTTTTTCAACTCAAGGGTTTCAGGAGCCTCAGAAGCAACGTCATAGCCCTTTTCCTTGAGACTTTCCTCCAGCTTAACGACGCGAAACCTGAGCCGCTCATTTTCTCTAAGGAGATCCTGAGTGAACTCGGCCCCCTTCTTGAAAACCTGCAGAAATTCGTCGGCACGACCAGCAACATCATTTTCTTCGTCATGATGACTCATGCACTAGCTCCTCAGTTATTATCCCCAAACTAAAACCTGAGAATGATAACAATCCTGCTAAAAAATATCCAGCTCTAATCTGTTAAAGGCAGGAACGAGGTTCAAGGTTCGAGAAAACCGACCAACAATAAAACCATGGTTTCGGTTTAAGGTTTTAACTTCCTCGTGCCTTGTCCTTTTTCACTTACAGCCACAATGCAGCAGAACTTCCTTGCACACCGCAGGTAAAGGAACAACCCGATCAACCAAACCAGTTGCAATCGCTTCTTTCGGCATACCGAAAACAACGCAGCTCTCTTCAGCCTCAGCAAAGACGGTGCCACCATTATTTTTAATGACTTGGACACCTATGGCACCATCATTGCCCATGCCGGTGAGTACAACACCAAGCAGACGTCGGCCAAAAATGGTGGCAGCACTGGAAAACAGTGTGTCTACTGACGGCAGATAACGTTGATGCCCCTGCGGTTCGGAAACCTTGGCTATAATTTCGACACCCTGCGGAAAAAACTCTAGGTTCTTCCCACCCGGTGCGAGCAGAACCTCTCCAGGTCTCACCTGGTCACCATTTTCCGCCTCACGAATTCTGAGCGCGGAGAAACGGTTGAGACGCTCTGCAAAAGCACGCGTAAAATCCGGCGGCATATGCTGGGCAACAGCAAAGGCCACCGGAATTTCATCCTGTATAGCAGAAAAAACATTTTGTAGCGCCGGTGGCCCACCTGTAGATGAGCCGATAACAACCATGCGAAAATCCTTGCGAACAGCATCGGCAAGAGTGCTGAGCCTGGCGGCACGCTTCGGAGCTCTGTCGATCTGCCGGTTGGCGTTGCGGGTGTGCGCCATAGCGTTCTTGAGGTTGGCAGAAGTCACTTCCTGGACCTTTGCCAGGAGTTCCTCACGAATATCCATCAGAACCGGTGAGACCTTGGACGAGGGTTTCGGCACAAACTCAACAGCGCCGAGATCAAGAGCTTTGAAAACATCTTCATCGTCAGATCGGGAGGAGACAACAATGATAGGCGTGGGCTGTTTCTGCATAACGATACGCAAGAGCGTGAAGCCGTCCATGCGCGGCATTTCCAGATCAAGGGTAATCAGATCCGGGTGCAGGTCAATCACCTTACGCAAGCCTTCTTCACCGTCACAGGCATAGCCGATGACTTCAACATTAGGAAGTGATTCCAGCATCTTTACAATGGTGCGACGATTGAAAGCAGAATCATCAATAACCAGCACCCTGACTTTACCTGGATTCATACCTCTACTTGAGTTCATGAGAGGCCCCTGACAACCGCACTTGCGATCACGGGTTTCTGGTAAACCATGTCATGCTGGAAATGTCTCAGCTGGAAAGATGTACTGAGGTTAATCAGAGACTCAGAGTGGCCAAGCAACAAAAAGCCTTCAGGGACCAGCCTCTGCAAAAAGTTTCCAATTACACTCTTCTTCCCGGCCTTGTCAAAGTAGATTATGACATTGCGACAGAAGATGACATCCATTTTTCCTAACAGGCCAATCCTGGTCGTATCAAAAAGGTTCAGATAGCTAATAGAGACCAGGTTTCTGACTTCATCCTTAATCCGTGATTTCCCCTCGATCCCGGTGAAAAACCGCAACTTTTGTAAAGGATCAGTACTGCGGAAAGAGGCATCACCATAGACTCCTTCGCGAGCCATATGCAGAACCCTCTGGCTTATGTCTGTGCCGATAATTTCAACACGCCATGACTTCAGCCAAGGCTGGTCAAGCAGCAGCATAGCTATGGTGTAAGGCTCTTCGCCGGAAGAACAACCGGCGCTCCAGATGCGCAGAGTCTTCTTGCCTTCTTTCTCTTTACGTTTGCGAATTTCAGGGAGAATATCTTCAACAAAGGTCTTGAGTTGAAAGTCCTCCCTGAAAAAATAGGTTTCATTGGTCGTTAACTGATCAATGACCTCGGAAAGTTCTTGGTCTTTGTTTGGGTTGTAGCGCAAAAAATAGTAATAATCTTTAAACGTCTTCAGGTTGTGCTGTTGCAGGCGCTTGCCCATACGCTTTTCCAGCAGGTACTTGGAATCTTCAGTAAAATTCAAGCCGCAATGCTGATAGACAAAGTCCCGCAACAAACGGAACTCATCCGCACTCATCTTTATTTCCGGGGTCAGAAAAAGCATCTATTGAATCAATTCACAGGTAATTCAGCAAGCAAATTTGTCAGCTGTTGTCGCACCACTTCTTCGGTTTCGATCCTTAATCTATCTTCCAGCATGGGCCTCACGCTAGCTCCAAGCACTTCAACAGCACTGCGGGCAACTTGTGCGCGAACCGTCCAGAAAGGATGATTAATCAATCTCTCCGCATGAGCTTGAATCCAGTCCACTGCACCGGAATGGGTCAGGAGATTCATAGCCACTGTCACAACTTCCTCATCAGCATGGTCCAGAGCGGCGATCATCTGCGGGCCGGCATCGGCACCAGCAAGATCGGCCAGAGTTTCCAGAGCGGCAATGCTCACCAGACCGACGGGATCGGTCAGGGCCTGTTCCACCAGAGCTATGCTGCGCCCACTTGCAATCTGAGGGCCAGCAATCCGGCCGAGACCACGCACAGCCGACGATCGCACCCAGATGTCCTCATCCTGCAAAGCCAGCTGCAAACCGTCGAGGGCCTCATCGTCATTACAATTGCCAAGGATTTCAACCACAGTTCGCCGTACTTCGGCGTCTTCATCAGTGAGAGAAAGAAGCAATGTGCTGATATGTTCACCAACAGCATAATGCTCAAAGACCTTGACAGCAGCCCTTCTAACCTCGGCAGCAGAGTCCTTGAACGCCATGCTCAAAGTCTCCAGAACGGCAGGGTTTCCCAGCTCCCTCAGAACCATCACGGCAAACATTCTTTGTCTCGGTTCATTATGAGCCAGCAGCGGTTGTAAAGCCGCAAATGTCTCATCAGGGAACTGATGTCCCAGAGAGATCAAGGCCTGTGACGCTGCATCCTGAACTTCACTGGAGTGACTCAGCAGACACTCGACCAAGTCTGGCAGCATCTGTACGGCACCAATTTTACCGAGAGCATATGCCGACATACGGACAATTTGCGGATCGACATCGCACAACCCCTCTTGCAGCAGCGACAAGCTTTCAGCGCACTCAGACTCGCCAAAAACATAGGCGAGACAGGCACGGCTATTGCCCCTGACGGCAGTCCATGAAGCCAGCAATATTCGGGGAGCCGCATTGCCGATATCCACAAGCGCCGCCATCACTTCCTGCTGCAGCGATTCATATTCCAGCAATTGCAACAAAGGCTCAACAGCATCCTCGGCAGCAAGCCAGCCCAGGACTCTTACCGAAGCACGCTTGAGTGTATCGTTGCATTCATCATCCAGATAACCAATAGCAGCAACGGCAGCCGGGCCTTTTTCACATTCCGCAAGCTGACGACGAACCTGTTCAGGGTGCCGGGATGAAATCTCCACCAGAGCCAGAATGGCAGCTTCACGTACATTGCGCATGGAATCTGTCAAGGCGGCAACCAGTTCACCAATTGCCGAAGCATCTCCGGCCTTGCCAAGACAGTCGACCAGAGCTTTACGCAGCAGTTTTTCATCTTTGTATGGAAGCAGTTCTGTCATGGGGACCGGGGCGGTAATCTTGCTCAATGCTTCGAGGATGGTAAATTGCAGCAAAAGATCCGGATGCTGCATAGCCTTGAGCAGAGCCGGTACTGCCTCGGCGGTTTTCAGCTTACCAAGATTTTCAGCAGCCGAAGCTCGCACATTGCTATCGTCATCCTCCAGACCACGGATCAGTGTCGGAATAGACTCTGGGGCAGCAATATCACCGAGGATATCAATAATGAACTTACGCACATCGTGGTCAGGGCATCGGGATTGATCCAGAAGCATCGGCACGGCATCCCGGCCCATTCGGGACAGGATTTCAACAGCAGCGTTCCGTAACCCGGCATTTTCTTCGGCATGCAGAAGTTCTATGATCTCACCGATCAATTCACGACTGACCGGCAGTGTTAAAAACAGGGCTATCGACTCCTTACGCACCCGCCAACTGACATCACCAAACGCCACAAAGATCAGGTCAAGACCGTCAATGGCTTCAGAAGCAGCCAAATCGCGCAAGCCCTGCAAACGGATTTCTTCGTCAGGGGAGTTCAATGCGTTGCTGATTTGCTCTATTTTTTCCATTGTCATTCCAATCAAAAAGACAGTGATTTGTAATCTGATAACTGATTGTTGTTTAAATCCAAACCCTAAAGGCTTTATTGGGCCGCTGATAAAATCTGATCAGGTCTGATAGGTCAAAGACCAAGGGCTTATGGTTTCTGTCTTAAGATTTATCAGATGTTATCAGATTGCATCTGCGGCTAAATGCTTTTGCTTTATCTGATAACTGACAACCGGTTTAATCCTCTAATTCCCGCCGTCGTTTCTCCAACAAGTCCAAAAACGCTGCCTCAAGGATCTTACTGTTCTGTATTTCAGGTCTGGGGAATCGCTCACGGAACAATCTCCTGGCTTCTTTGATCTCGGTGGCCAACAATTCCGACCAGTTACCTTTGACAATCCCTTCGTCAATACGATCCTGATAATAGAGAGAGATGTCAGAAACAATCACCCGGGCCAGTCGTTCGGCACGATCACGTTCCGGGACATCAGCCGCAGAGATCTCGTGATCTTCAGCGGTCTGTATTTTCTCGTTAACAGCATTGATGAAAGCGAGGGATTGTGATGTTCCCTCGGCCGGCGTCAGCTGCACCCCGGACTTCTCTACTTCGCCATCTGCGGTCGGCCCTGGTGCGGGGACCGCCCCTGCCAGCAAGCGATTGATTTTGAGAACCAGATCATCAGGAATATGATGTTTTTCGATATAATCATCAGCGCCATAGAGCGAAGTTGGTGCGCGTTTATAAGCAGCCTTGTTATAGACAGATGACAAAAGGATAATCTTGACATCGGCCAATCCTGGACGACATCTGACCTTGTCAACCACTTCGAATGCATAGAGGCCCTGCAAGGCGACGTCAACAACAGCGATCTTTGGACGAGAGGCATCCATGACGGTAAGAACCTCAGCACCATCATGACCGAGCAAAACCTCAAAACCAGCATCCACAACAAGCTTCCTGATTGTGCCACAGAGTTCAGAGTCGCTGTGTGCAATCATCACACGCACTTTCCTCTCTACCTGAACACATGAACTGTGCGGCAGTTCAACCTTAAACGGGTTGCGACAGCGGGCACAACGCATGGTGACTCGTTTACCGGCCAGTTTTTCATGATCCATCCGGAAACGGGCAGCACAAGAAGGGCATTTAACAATCATCAACAAACCTCAATCGTGTACCAATTTCTGCAGTTCGATTTTTTCGTCACTTGAAAGGACTTTTTCCAGGTCAATCAGCATGATCAAGTCATCGTCGCAGCGGGCCACTCCAAGAAAATAACCAGCCTGGGGCCCTTTGATAAATTGGGGTGCCGGGGCAATGTCCTTCCGCCCGTAACGTTTCACCTCGGTAACTTCATCAACCAGCAAACCTATCAACTTGCCGGCAAGAGAACAGACGATGATACGGATTTTACTGTTTTCTTCACTGATTGGCTGGTCAAAACGCTTGCGCATATCAGCGACAGGAATTACTGCCCCACGCAAGTTAATGACACCTTCAATAAAGGATGGCGCTTTGGGAATGGGAGTCAATTTCTGCGGCCGGATGATTTCCTTGATCTTCATGATATCCAGAGCGTACAACTCCGGCCCGACTTTAAAACATGCGAGCTGTACCTCCTGATGGAGTTCTTTTGCATCAGAAGTCGCTATAGATAATCCACCGGTAAGTGCTGACATACGCTTATTCTATAAACCTCTGGATGGTCTCAATAACCATCGCCGACTTGAACGGTTTGGTGATATACCAGTCAGCCCCGACCTGTTCCCCGCGGGCCATATCCTCACGGCTCTTCTTGGCCGTCAGCATAATCACAGGAATATGCTTGGTCTCATCATCTGCCTTGATACGCCGGCAAACTTCAAAACCATCAATTTCCGGCAGCATGATATCAAGTAAAACCAGGTCCGGTCTGACATCACCGATAGCATCAAGCGCAGCCTGACCATCACCGACACCATGGACCTCATACCCTTTTGAAGTCAGCAGAATGCTTTCCAGCTTAAGCAAGCTCACTTCATCCTCTACAATCAAGATCTTTTTCTTTATCACGAAGGTCTCCTTTGCAAATTTCTACTTGTCAACTTGGTTCAATGTTCAGTATCTACAAGATTTAATATCCTCAAAGGTTAACATCCTCAAGGTCTAATACTCTGCAGATCTAACACACGGGTTAAATTCAGTAAAATGATCATGCGCTTCTGATAACGGCCAATGCCGGTCACCATTTCACGCTCCAAGCCCGATAAAACCCCGGGTGGTGGTTCTATGTCTTCATCAACAAGGTTGATAACCTGGTTAATGCTGTCAACCAGAAGGCCGACAGTGGTGTCATGCAGCGAACAGACAATGATACGTGAGCTTGGCATCAATTCCGGCTCGCCAAGATTCAATCTCAGGCGCAGATCAAAAACCGGCACAACAACACCGCGAAGGGAGATAATCCCCAGAACAAAATCGGGCGCTCTGGGAATATCAGTAAACTCCCTGACCTTGATTATCTCGTTAATTTGCGTGATGTCCAGTGCATATTCTTCATCGCTGAGATGAAAAGCCAGATACTGACGCCTGGTCTGAGTTTGAACATCTCCAGAATTCTCGGCAATATCCGTATTGAACTGCTCCGTCGACAGCGCAAACTCTTCGGTCACAGCAAAAAGTCGATCCAGGCCATCAGAAGCTTCCTGGGTTGCAAACAGATCGCCCCCTGACACCTCGACAGCTGCATCAGAACCGGGCTCAGCTATGCCAGACCTTGCCACTGGAGACCCATCCACTAAAACATCAGCAGCGGCCTCAAGTGGCTCAGACGCAATTACCCCGGCAGACTCAACTACGGGGTCATCCGGCTTTTTTTGAGCTTTCGCTTTTTTTCGTATCTCAGCAATATCCATAATACAGTTGTCAGTTATTATTGTTACCAGACCTCACCAACACCCATCCAATTCCAACATAACCGCCTCCATAACCGCCTCCCCAACCATGTCTTCTCCCCGACCGAAGCATTCGAGCAAGGCCAACGAGGCCGCATGATTAATCATGCGCGGTATCCCCGTAGAATAGGCAAAGATCGTTGCAACAGCGGCAGCACTGAACAAACCAGGCCTGCCACCAGCTTTGAGGATTCTGAAATCAAGATACTCCACCGTTTCTTCAAGGTTGAGCGGTTTCAGATTATACTGCATGCCTATCCGCTGTCGCAGTGGTTCATAGGCACGATGCTTGAGTCGTCGTTTCAACTCCGGCTGCCCCATAAGAACAATACTGATCAGGTTGCGATCATCCAGCTGAAAATTAGTCAGCAGCCTGATTTCGTCGAAGGTCTCCTTGTGCGGCACCAGTTGTGCCTCATCAATAACAACGACTGGCGTCTTGCCGTTTTCATAATACTCGAACAGGATCTTGCCTATCTGCTCAAGCACATCCACTTTGAAGCGAGCCGGGTCGACAACACCAAGATGACGCGCCAGACTGCTTAAAAATTCCAGCGGCGTCAAACGTGGATTTATCAGACAGACCACCTTGAAAGAATCATCCAGAACATCCATCAGCGCTCGCGACAGAGTCGTCTTGCCACAGCCTATCTCGCCGGTCAGCAGGACCAAGTCCCGTTCTTCAACCGCGTATTGCATGCGTGCCAAAGCTTCGCGGTGACCGCGGCTCAAGAAAAGGAACCGCGGGTCCGGAGTTTTGCTGAACGGTCTTTCCTTCAGCCCGAAATAAGTCTCATACATTGACGCACTTGCAAAGAATCATCAGAATGAAGACTCACCTCGCAGCGCTTCGCTCATCAGCCCGGCAACATCAAGAACCAGGATGGTTTTCTGGTTGCCCAATTCTGCAGCTCCAGCGACTCCCCTGACAAAAGCAAGTGCTTTGCCGAGAGACTTGATAACAACATCTTGCTGCCCCAGGAGTTCATCAACGACAAAACCCATACGCTTTTCTGCCAGACCCACAATCGCAACATAGAGACTATGCTCAGCGTCCTTAACAGCCTCCGGCAACCCAAAAACCTGCTCAAGACGCAGCAACGGCACAGTGCTTTCTCTCAATTCCATAACCTCCCGCTTCTCGACAGTCTGAATGGCATCGTCATTGATCATCAGAGTTTCAAGCACAGAATTGATCGGGATGGCATAGGTTGTTTCACCAACCTGCACAATCAACGCTTTGATAATCGCCAGGGTGATCGGCAGAGTAATAATCATGCTGGTCCCCTGCCCCAAAACACTTTTGACCTCGATCATCCCGGAGAGTGCTGCTATGTTGTTTTTAACAACATCCATCCCGACCCCACGGCCGGAGAGATCGCTAACTTCGTCACGAGTCGAAAATCCTGGTAAAAAGAGCAGTTCATAGACCTCCTCCTCAGTCAGCACCTGGGTGCTAGTAATCAAGCCTTTCTCAAGCGCCTTACGACGCACCTTGTCAGTATCGATGCCACGACCATCATCATGGACCTCGATAACAACATGATTGCCTTTCTGCGAAGACCAGAGTTGAATCAGGCCCTTCTCCGGCTTGCCAGCAGCGCGACGTTCCTGATGGGTTTCCAGTCCATGATCGATCGCGTTACGAATGATGTGCATCAGAGGATCGGAAACATCTTCGATGATCAACTTATCAAGCTCAGTATCCGCGCCCCGGATATCAAGATCAACTTTCTTGCCCTGCTCATTAGCAACCCGCCGGACAATCCTGGTCATTTTTTCAAACAATTGACCTACGGGGACCATGCGCACAGCCATGACTCCCTTTTGCAATTCATGCAAGCGACGCTCCAGTATACGTGTGGCCTTGCCCAACTCTGTCACCAACTCTGTTTCACCACTCCCCTTAAGACGGTCACTGATATCAGTAATTGAACTTTTGGACAGGACCAGTTCGCCAACAATATTCATCAACAGGTCAAGCTTATCAATATCGACTCGAACCGTGCGACTGATTGACCGCAACGAACCGCCGCCCTCAGTACCTTCGAGATTTACAGGTAAAGGTGACTCAACCGCTGTTGTTGCCATAGCGGTCGTCTTGCCAATGGAATCTGGATCACCAATCGCCTCTGGACCACCAAGAACGAAAGAATCCGAGGCCTCCTGTCCAGAGACATCATCCACATCGCCGCCAGAATCACCATCACCGGCATCATCACCATAGGTGTGGATATCAAGGTCATCACGACCCAACAACAATTCGATGTCAACGGAAGTAAGATCACTGCCGAAAAGGATTTGAAAAGCGATCCGCTCGCCGATGTCACCTGGCGAGGGCAGAGTGCTGACGACCTCACCCTTCTGTTTGAGCTGTTGGGTTATTTCAGCCAATTCCTGATCAAAAGTGGCCAGATCGAAATTCACGCGCAGGAGATTAAGGCGCCGGCCTTTACGTATATTTTCAAGCAGCCGATGCTCTTCATACTCGGTCAACACATTTAGAATAGCAGGATCAATATTCAGAGCGGCCAGTGGATCTTCCTCAGCCTGAACATCACCTTCAGCCGCCTGGCTGATCTGTGTCAGGATAGGGCTGAGATCGATGGTAAAATTCTCATTATTACTTTTACCGTCGATCAGCTGGATCAAAACATCCAGAGCACTGAACAAGGTGTCGACCAGGGACTGACAGAAGGGAACTTTACCAAGACGCAGACCGTCCAGGAGACTCTCCATGGAATGGGAGATTTCAGACAGATCGTCAAAGCCGAACATGCCAGCCAGACCCTTGATTGAATGAGCACCCCGGAAGATACCGTTGAGAACTTCAGGATCACAATCGCTGGAATCGACCGCATCAGCCAATTTGATCAGGTCAAGACTGAGGGATTCAATAATCTCCTCAGTTTCACTGATAAAATCCTTGAGCGCCTGGGAAGAGTTTATATCGGACAAATCTTCCTCCAGGCCTGCTTAAATGTCTGCCGGTCGTTACAGATCATCAAGACTGTCAGTCTCCCAGGTATTCACGAATCAGCTGTTGCAATTGGTCAGGAGCAAAAGGTTTGACGATGTACGCATTGGCACCGAGTGCCATACCTTTCTCCCGATCACGCTCACTCCCCTCGGTGCTGATGATGAAGAGCGGGGTTTCCTGATAGTTTTCGTTATTACGGATAAAGCTGACCAGTTCAAGTCCGTTGATATCCGGCATGTTGATATCAGTAATAATCAGATCGACCTTCTCACGCGGCAGAATACGCAAGGCTTCGAAGCCATTTGCCGCCTCAACAGTCTCATAATCGCCCATCGCCGCAATCGTCGAAACAATCAGCGAACGCATAGTCAGTGAGTCTTCAGCTATCAGAATTTTCTTACTCACAACACAGACTCCCAAAATCTAGTTATCAGTGATCCGTTATCAGCAAACACTGGTCACTGGTCTATTCTGATCATTGATTACAGATCCCTAGCTTTTTCTTTGTTACTCATTATCCTTCGCTCAAGGAGTGCTTTTTCCATTGCCAACCCCGCTTGAGAGAGAAAAATCTCCAATGATTCTGTATCACCGACCGGCTTTTCGTCAGGCAAATTGTCACCATAAAGTACGGCGACCACCCGACCTTCACTAATCAGTGGGCCGACAAAGACGTCCTCAGGACGCTTACCACCCAAATGATCGAAAAGATAATCGTTCCACTCTGTTTGCCGTGGTTCTCTGTGGTAAGGCGCAAACGATTGCAGAGCTTCAGTGAAAATATGTTCCTGTGCTTTCGGCAATCGAGTGTTACGCACCCGGACATCTGCGGATTCGCCTCCCAGTTCAATACCGAACTGCCCAAGACCGACAATTTCGTCATCCTTGACCAGAAGAATAACCGCTCGATTCATCAATTCGCTGGCAAACCGCAAAATCAACAGGATAATGCCGCCGCCGAGAGAAGGGTTGTTCAACTCCTGCAGCATACCACGCAGAAGGTGTAGACCTGGAGTTTGCGGAGGGGCCTGAGTAAGGACATTGCCTTCTATCTCCCCCATCTCCTTAAGTAGTTCCGCACCAAGGTTATGCATGCCTACGTCATCAGGAGCTTGCTGAACCTGAGCCTCTGCCGCCAGCCTCCCACTAGCGGGAGTTTCATCAATGCCACTGGCAACAATTTCATCAACTAAAGAGACCAGACCATTACGTCCACGATCCTCAAGTATTTCGTTCTTCTTCGGTTTGGTAAAAAGAACCGGCACAGCCAGACGACGAAGACTCTCTTCCGCCTCCTGATTGGGATAATCCGACATGACCAAAACCTGAAAGTCAGGATACTTGCTGCGCACTTCCTCAAGAAGTTCCAGTCCGCCAAGGACACCGTTGCCATCACGACGCGGCATGATGAGGTCGATGACCAGGGTCGTAGATTGCGAATCAGCAGATGAAACAGCTTCAAGAAAAGAGCGGTAGTTGGTAAAAACGTGGACATGGGCCTTACGCTTTTGCAACAGGCTGGCAATCTGCTCGGCGGTATCCGGATCATCGTCGACCACGATAAACCTGCGGGGCTGAGCCTGCTTCTCTACAACCTCCTGCAGTTGTTCGGTTTCAACATCACTCGCAACAGAACCAGGCTTTTTACCATAGATCTCGCCTTTAACTTCGACCAGGAGTTGATCAATATCAACCAGGGATTCGCCGTGCTCATCGACATCATCTCCACGGTGCCGTTTCTCGTCAAGTAGACGACTGCCCTCCATGGCCAGCCACTGGGGACTGAGACCCTGGTCGAGCATAAATTGCAGCGGATTGAAATTGGTATCAGCCAGCTCATCCGACTCGCCAAGTTCGAAAGAAAAAGCACCCTCATCCCAGCTGAAGAAGCTGTAAACCACCTTTTCAACCTGCGTGCGAACCGCCGTTTCAATGGCATCGCGGTCAACACCAAAATTACTCACAAGGATGTCGCCAATACGGCGACCATCATTGTTTCTCTGTTGGATAACAAGAGCTTGCTTGAATGTGTTCATATCGACCAGATCCGCACGCAGAACAAGATCGCCGATGTTCTCTGGAAAGGTCGACGCAGACGCACGAATAACCTGGCCATCATGAAAAACAACGCGCCCTTCACGGTCACGGCTGGTCAAATTCAACACACCAGACTTGCGGCTCAGGCTGACGATCTGCAGGATTTCTCCCAGACCGAGATCTTCAAGGCTACCAACGAGACTCATAAGCTCTTCTTAAGAAGGTTAAGCAGTAAATTTCGGGACAGAAAACCAGCGTAACAATCGGAAATTAAATGGGAATCAATATACTTCATTGAGTGTTGTCAAGTAAAGAAAGTTTAGTGCTCCCGATCAGAAAACCTCAAACGAATCGGGCAACCGACAAAACCAAAAGTCTGCCGCAGGCAGTTCATCAAATAACGCTCATAAGAAAAGTGAACCCCCTCTGCTTTGTTGACGAATATGACGAAGGTGGGTGGCCGGACAGCCGTCTGGGTGATGTAGAAAAACTTGAGTCGTTTGCCGCGATACATCGGTGGTTGATGATTATGTTCGGCATCTTTCAAAAGTTTATTGAGATCAGATGTCGACACCTTACGATTGAACTCATCGCTAACCATCTCAACGTCTGCCATGATTTTGCTGACACGCTGGCCGCTGAGAGCAGAGACAAAATGAATCGGGCTATCAGGAAGAAAGCGGAAGGCTGCGCGGACATCCTTGATATACTCACTCATGGTCCGGTTATCTTTTTTGAGTAGATCCCACTTGTTCACCAACAGGATTACCGCCCGCCCGCGCTCATGAGCATAGCCGGCAATCGTCAGGTCCTGGTCAGTGATACCTTCCTCTGCATCAATCACCACCAGCGCGATATGGGCCCTGTCCAGAGCTTTCAACGCTTGAATGACCGAATACTTTTCCAATCTTTGTGACACTCTGCCCTTACGCCGAATACCGGCCGTGTCAATCAGCACATAACGATGCTGATTATAGGTAAAGGGTGTATCCACACTGTCGCGGGTTGTACCAGCCGTCGGGTTGGCAACCACGCGTTCATAGCCGAGCAATCGATTGACCAGTGAAGACTTGCCGACATTGGGACGACCGACGATAGCCATACGAGTCTCGGTGGAGTCGTCATCAACGGGGACATGATCAGGCATCAACCTGAGAATCTCATCGACCAGACCGCCTACACCGAGACGATGCTCCGCCGAAACCGGGTGGAGTTCGTCAACACCAAGAGCATAAAACTCGCCGAGATTTTCTTCCTGTTTTGGGCCATCGACCTTGTTGACCACAAACAATACGGGTTTATCCACCTGCCTCAGCATGTGGGTAACCTCTTCATCGGCAGGGTTCAAACCCTCCTGACAGTCCATCAGGAAAATGATGATATCAGCCTCTTCGATGGCCAACTGTGACTGTTCCCGCATCTGCGAAAGCAGGCGTTCACTGCTGGCCGGCTCGAAACCACCCGTATCGATCAGAGTAAAATGCTTCTCATAACGAGTCACTTCCGCATAATTGCGATCACGGGTCACACCCGGAAAATCCTCGACAATAGCCTTACGTTTGCCGAGGATACGGTTGAAAAGCGTCGATTTGCCCACGTTGGGACGACCGACTATGGCAACAATGGAACTCATGAATAATACCCCTTATACCACTCTACAAAGCTCCCGACACCATCCTCAATCGACGTTGCCGGGCGAAAGCCGACATCATTGCTCAAGGCATCAACATCGGCCCAGGTGGCAGGAACATCACCTGGCTGGATCGGCATAAAATTCTTTACAGCAACCCTGCCAAGAGCCTTTTCGAGCGTTTCGATCAGATGCATCAACTCAACCGGGTTGTTGTTGCCAATATTGTAGACCCGATAAGGTGCTGCACTGGTCCCTGGATCTGGGTTATCGCCAGACCATTCAGGATTCGGCCGGGCCGGTTGATCGATCACGCGGACAACACCCTCGACAATATCATCGATATAGGTAAAATCTCGCCGCATGCGGCCATGATTAAAAACATCAACCGGCTCACCGGCGAGGATTGCCCTGGTGAAGAGAAACAGAGCCATATCGGGGCGTCCCCAGGGGCCATAAACGGTGAAGAAGCGCAAACCGGTACAGGGCAGTCCATAAAGATGAGCATAAGTATGCGCCATCAGCTCGTTCGCCTTTTTGCTGGCAGCATAGAGTGACACCGGATGATCAATATTATCGTGTACCGAAAACGGCATATTGGTATTGGCACCATAAACCGAAGAGGATGAGGCATAAACAAGATGTCCAACCTGCTGATGCCGACAGCCTTCAAGGATGTTCATGAACCCAACCAGATTTGCATCAATATAAGCATGCGGGTTGGTCAGAGAATAACGCACCCCGGCCTGGGCGGCCAGGTTGACGACGACATCAAACTTGTCATCAGCAAAGAGTTTTTCCATAGCGCCGCGATCTGCGAGATCACATTTTATAAATGTGAAATTATCCTTGTCAGTCAACTGCTTGAGACGATTTTCCTTGAGTGTTACATCATAGTAATCGTTCAGGTTGTCCAGGCCGATGACGGAGTCGCCTCTGGCCAGAAGACGCTGGCAAAGGTGGGAACCGATGAAGCCGGCGGCGCCGGTTACCAGGATATTGGGGGATGTAGCGCGCGTATTTGAATTGGTTTTTTTGTTCATTATATTGCCTGTTTCAGTTTGTTTTTACTGTTTATTATTTTGTTGAAAAACCATAATCAAGACCGTCGGGTCGCGTCCCGACAGACGCCATACTTTTTACAACGCCAAAAAAGTATGCAAAAAGGCTTGCTCCTGCGGAGGGCACTTCTTGCGCCAGTGGTCGGTGTTTTGTTCAGCGACAAAGATAAATGAATACGTTTGTGCTGCGTGGCACCGAAGACCAATCCCTGCTTTTTTGAACCCTACAAACTAAAGGTTGGTGCTAAGCTTTATAGCTTGTGCTTGATTTGCGATTTTGTAACCCGTTGCTGCAACAGCCCTGCCGAGAACCTGGCAAACCACAACAGCTCAGCAGCAAAAATAAAACAGCAGGAAACCTTATTCATCAAGAGCAGTTACTGGTTTACGCACCGACCACTACGAGCAAGAAATGCCTAGCGCCGCGCAAAGCGTTCTTTGGTTACTTTCTTTGGCTTTGGAAAGAAAGTTACCCGGCTGTCGGCCGGGACCGACGGTCTTGACCTTTAATTATTCTGCAGAAAGGCTCAACTACAAGCCTCAAACTCATATCACCTTATAAACCACCTAAAAAATCCAACAATTCCCGAGTCTTCAGACTCATCAACCCCTGATCCCCTCGCGACTCTACATTCAACCTCACCACCGGCTCAGTATTCGACATCCGCAAATTAAAGCGCCAGTCAGGATATTCTATCGAAAGCCCATCAGTACGATCAATATTGACGGCATCAGCAGCATATTTCGTTTCAACAGCAGCAATCGCTGCCGTCGGATTCTCCAGAGTCCGGTTGATTTCACCGCTGGCGGGAAACATGCGCATCCGTTCTCCAACCAGCTCGGAGAGCAACTTGCGTTGACGGCACATCAATTCAACCACCAGTAGCCAGGGAATCATACCACTGTCACAGTAGGCAAAGTCGCGAAAATAGTGATGGGCACTCATTTCGCCACCGTAAACGGCATCCTCGGCACGCATGCGTTCCTTGATGAAGGCATGACCGGTTTTACTCATCACAGGCTGCCCACCAGCCTTTTGCACAATATCAATGGTGTTCCAGGTCAAACGTGGGTCATGAATAATTTTCGCACCCGGTTGTCTGGAGAGAAATGCTGCCGCGAGCAAACCAACGATATAATAACCTTCGATAAATTCGCCATGTTCATTGAAGAAGAAACAGCGGTCGAAGTCACCATCCCAGGCGATACCAAGACCGGCACCATGTTCAAGCACAGCGTCTCGCGTGATACCGCGATTCTCCGGCAACAACGGGTTGGGGATGCCGTTGGGAAAAGTCCCGTCCGGCTCATTGCAAATCTTGATAATCTCCAGCGGCAACTGTCGCTCAAGCAGGTCGAGCAGCGGCCCGGCACAGCCATTACCGGCATTTACCACTATCTTTAAAGGGCGCAAGGCCGAAGCATCTATATAGCTGAGCAAATGACGAATATAAGCAACCCGAGGTTCGTAAGGTGACACCTGGCCGGCTTTAACGACAGGATCAAAGTCTCCCTCTTCAGCAAGCTGACGAATCCGGTTGAGGCCACTATCACCGCTGATCGGTCTGCTCTCTTCGCGCACCAACTTCATGCCATTGTAATCCGCCGGATTATGGCTTGCCGTCACCATAATACCACCATCAGCTTTGGCATGCGAAGTGGCAAAATAAACCTCCTCAGTACCACACAAGCCAATATCCAGGACATCGGCCCCACCCTCGGTCAGCCCCTTAACCAGAGCAGCCGTCAACGCCGGACTGGTCGGCCGTACATCCTGACCAACCACCACGGTTTTGGGCCGCAGAAATTGCGCAAAAGCGCGACCGATTCGGTAAGCAACATCCTCGTTAAGTTGGTCGGGGATTCGACCGCGGATATCGTAGGCTTTGAAGCAGGATATTTTCATGATGAAAATATCCCCGGGACGCGATAGTCAAAAGCAAAAACAGCATCAAAAGAATAAAAAAAAGTAGGGTTCATACTAAATCCTTCAAATTCAAGGTGTTCTCGTCCAAATCTTTTAGGTTTTCTCGTTCCGCGTTCCTGCCTTCAAGGTTTTCGCGTCCCTCGTCCCGCGTCCCTCGTTCCGATCTTCTAACGTCCATACTGATCGCTAAACCGCTCAATATCATCTTCCGACAGATGATCCCCCGTCTGCACCTCAATAATCTCCAGAATCTCATCACCAGGGTTACTCAGACGATGCTTGTCACCAATCGGGATATAAAAAGACTGGTTCGCTTCGAGGGTCTGGATGACATTTTCGCAGGTAATTTCTGCGATCCCACGCACGACTATCCAGTGTTCAGCACGATACTGATGGCATTGCAGAGAGAGGCTGGCACCGGGATTAACCGTAATTCGTTTGACAAGAAAACCATCACCCGCATCCAGCCCTTCGTAGGCACCCCAGGGGCGGTTGACACGACGGTGCAGCAGATGCTCCTCCCGTCCCAGCTTTTTAAGTTGTTCAACAATCTGCTTGACCTTCTGAACCTGGTCCTTAGCCGCGACCAGTACGGCATCAGCCGTCTCTACCACAACTACATCCTGCAGGCCGATACCAGCCACCAGTCGCGAACCAGCGTAGATATAGCTATCATTACAATCGAGATCAAATACATCACCGACCGTGACATTGCCACGGCTATCAGAACATGAGCCATCAGACTCACCAACCTCCCAGAGCGCCGCCCAGGAACCGACATCGCTCCAGCCGACATCAAGAGGGATCATCACGGCACGTTCCGTCTTCTCCATCACCGCGTAATCGATTGAATCTGCAGGACAGGCAGCAAAAGCCTCGGCATCAAGCCGGGTAAAGTCCAGATCGGTCACCCTCCCCGTCCAGGCTTTACGACATGCCGTCAACATCTCCGGCGAATGCTTTTTCAGCTCACCCAGATATGCCGATGCCTTAAACAAAAACATACCGCTGTTCCAGTAGTAGTCGCCACTCTCCAAATATCGCTCTGCGGTTTCAAGGTCAGGCTTTTCCACGAATGAGCTGACTTCGTAAGGTGAGAGGGGTGAGGGGTGAGGAGTGTTATTCACCTGGCTCCTCACTCCTGGCGCCTCACCTCTATCTCCGAGTCGCTCGCCTCGACGAATATAACCATAACCCGTCTCCGGCGAGGTCGGTACAATGCCAAAGGTCAGCAATGCCCCCCCTTGCACCGCATCAACACCGGCACTGATCGCAGCACAGAGAGCCGCAGCGTCACGAATGACATGATCCGCAGGCAACACCAACAGAACTGGATCCGCACCAGTCTCCATTGCCTGTAACGCTGCCACCGCCACCGCCGGAGCCGTATTGCGACCAACCGGTTCAAGGATCACACTCCCAGCCGTCTGGCTTACCTGACGCAACTGCTCAGCAACCATAAAACGATGGTCGTCATTACAGACAACCATCGGCGCGCCAAGGTCAGGGAGCCCCTCCAGACGCAGCACGGTTTCCTGCAACATGGTCCGTTCTCCAACTAGTGGCAATAGCTGCTTCGGGTAGAGTTCTCGGGATAAAGGCCATAGACGCGTACCTGCGCCGCCAGAAAGTACGACGGGAATTATTTTGGCTTCTTTTTGCATAATTAAAGACGGGTACAGGGTATAGGGTTTTAACCTTTACCCTTAAACCCTTACTTCCTCCTTATGTTCTAAAAACCACCGATAAGTCTTAACGATCCCCTCTCGAAGCGAAACCTCAGCTTTCCAACCCAACTTTTTCGCCCTAGACACATCAAGCAGTTTACGCATGGTACCATCCGGCTTGCTGGCATCAAACTCCAACTCGCCATCGTAACCAACGACACCTTTAATAGTTTCCGCCAGTTCCCGGATCGTGACATCAACCCCGGTACCAAGGTTAACAAAACAAGGCTCAGGATAACTCAGCATTTCCCGAGACAGAGTCACATCATCAAGCTCCATCACAAATACACAACCATCCGCCATATCATTCACATAAAGAAACTCACGCATCGGTGTCCCGCTACCCCAAACGACAACAGAATTCCTGGTTTGACCTGCGAGTCCCACATCCCGCGTGCCATGTCCCGTCTTCGCTTCGTGAAAACGACGAATCAAAGCAGGCAAAACATGCGAATTCTCGGGGTGAAAATTATCTCCAGGCCCATAAAGATTGGTCGGCATCACCGCCATAAATTGCGTGCCATACTGACGATTATACGCTTCACACATTTTCAGACCGGCGATCTTGGCCAATGCATAAGGCTCATTGGTCGGTTCCAGCAAACCGGTAAGCAGGGCATTCTCATTCATTGGTTGAGTGGCGTTTTTCGGATAGATGCACGACGAGCCAAGAAACAGCAGGCGCTTTATCCCGGCAAGATAAGCCTGATGAATCACATTGGTCTGGATGACAAGGTTACTGTAGATGAATTCTGCCGGATAAGTGTTATTGGCATAGATACCACCAACCTTGGCCGCCGCCAGAAAAACATATTCAGGCTTCTCAGCCGCAAAAAAAGCGGCAACCGCCCTCTGATCAGTCAAGTCGATCTCGTCAATCTCCGGGGTCAGCAGATTCGTATAACCACCAGACTGCAAGCGACGGACGATGGCTGAACCAACCAGGCCGTTGGAACCGGCTACAAAGATTTTAGCTTCTTTATTCATGATAATCAAAAACCTGATAACCCTCACGCTTAACCAGTTCATCCCGTTGCGCGAGACCCAGATCAACCCTCACCATTTCACTGACCATTTCCTCGAAGCTGGTTTTCGCCTCCCAGCCAAGCTTCTGCTTCGCTTTCGTCGGGTCACCAAGTAAGGTCTCAACCTCTGCCGGCCTGAAATAGCGTGAATCAATCCTTACCATCACTTGCCCAGGTTCTAATACCGCGTCCCGCGTCCCGCGTCCCGCATCAACGGTATCAACGATGCCGATTTCATCCTGGCCCTCACCTTCCCAGCACAGGCCAATACCAAGTTCACTGGCAGCGGCTTCCACCATCTGACGCACTGTGTACTGTTTGCCGGTAGCAATAACGAAGTCTTCCGGTTCGTCCTGTTGCAGCATCAACCACTGAGCCGCGACGTAATCTTTTGCATGTCCCCAGTCACGGCGTGCAGAAAGATTGCCGAGATAGAGGCAATCCTGCAAGCCAAGCGCCATGCGTGCTACCGCACGAGTGATCTTACGGGTGACAAAAGTCTCGCCACGGATCGGCGATTCGTGATTAAAGAGGATACCGTTACAAGCAAAGTAACCGTAAGACTCGCGATAATTGACCGTGATCCAATAGGCATATAGCTTGGCTACACCGTATGGAGAGCGCGGATAAAACGGCGTCGTCTCCTTCTGCGGCGTTTCCTGTACCTTACCGTAGAGTTCTGAAGTCGACGCTTGGTAAAAACGCGTCTTCTTCTCCAGGCCAAGGATGCGTATCGCCTCGAGAATGCGTAAGGTCCCAAGACCATCGGCGTTGGCAGTGTACTCCGGAGTATCGAAGGAAACCGCAACATGCGACATAGCCGCCAGATTATAAATCTCATCCGGTTGCACTTCCTGAATAATCCGAATCAGGTTGGTCGCATCAGTCAGGTCACCATAGTGCAGAATAAAATTACGATGCTCAATATGCGGATCCTGATAAAGATGATCAATGCGATCAGTATTAAATAGCGATGCCCGACGTTTGATGCCGTGGACGATGTAGCCCTTTTTCAGCAGGAATTCGGCGAGATATGCGCCATCTTGGCCAGTTATTCCGGTTATTAGTGCCGTTTTTGACATAGCTTAGTTTATACCCCCCAAATTTGTGTTACTTAAAAAAGATCGGGACGAGGGACGCGAAAATCAAAACATTTAATCGAAACCAGTGGTTTTATTGTTACTTGCTTTCCTCGTCCCTCGTACCGCGTCCCTCGTACCGGTTTTTATCGCCCTTAAGTTCAACATTGAACTCACCGGCATAAATCTCCATGATCGCTGCACCCGCCTCGCGGGCAATAGCACAAACCTTCTCAAAATCAATTTCATTTACATGCATAGTCAAAACTAAAACCTTTGTTTAGCCGCGGTCAGGATCTGTGAAAATCTGTAAAGACAAAAGCTCTAAGCTCTTGATTTTGGTTTTAAACGACAGACCTTGACAGATTTTCACCGCGGCTAATTGCTTTTTGCCCTTCGAGAAGTTTATCGTTCGGTTCCATCCGGAACATCAAACACCGGATCATCCCCCAGAACCATCCTGACAATCGCCTCAGCCAACTCTTCAGCCTGAGATTCACCAGTATCAACAGTAATTTCCGGGTTCTCCGGGACCTCATAAGCAGAATCAATACCGGTGAAGTTCTGCAACTGCCCGGCACGGGCTTTTTTGTAGAGACCTTTGGAGTCGCGAGCTTCGCAGGTTTCCAGTGACGTGCTTACATACACTTCACAGAACTCCCCTTCACCCAGCATTTCCCGGGCCATATCGCGTTCGCTTTTGAACGGCGATATGAAAGACGTCAGCACGATCATGCCGGCATCGACCATAAGCTTGGCTGTCTCAGAAACACGTCGGATATTCTCGACCCGGTCGGCATCGGTAAAGCCAAGATCGCGATTAAGACCATGACGGACATTGTCACCATCAAGCAGGTAGGTGTGCTTACCCAGAGAGAGCAATCTCTTCTCAACCAGATTGGCAATGGTTGACTTGCCGGAACCGGAGAGACCGGTAAACCAGAGCACACAAGGTTTCTGGTTCTTCATCGCAGAGCGGCTGCCCTTGTCAACATCGAGAGCCTGCCAGTGGATATTGGTCGCGCGGCGCAGAGCAAAATCGATCATCCCCGCCCCCACCGTCACATTGGTCATGCGATCAATAAGGATAAAGTTGCCGGTAGCACGATTCTCCTGGTAGGGATCAAAGGAAATTGCCTTGCCAAGGGAAAGATTGCAGACACCTATTTCGTTGAGCCCAAGAGTCTTGCTGGCCACATGCTCCAGGGTATTGACGTTGACCTTGTATTTCAGATCACTGACCTGCGCCGGAACCGTGGTCGCCCCGGATTTCAGGAGATAGCTGCGCCCCGGCAACATAGCTTCTTCATGCATCCAAACCAGGTGAGCTTCAAATTGATCGGCATGAGCCGGGCGGTTGAGGGGATCGCAGAGCAGGTCTCCGCGACTGACATCGATTTCATCAGACAGAGTCAGGGTGACCGCCTGACCGGCGACCGCTTCTTCCAGATCACCGTCCATGGTGACAATGCGAGCTATGCGACTTTTCTGACCAGACGAAGTCACCGTTACCTCGTCACCGGGGCAGATCTTGCCGGATGCAACCGTGCCACAGAAGCCGCGAAAATCGAGATCGGGACGATTAACCCACTGCACCGGCATACGAAAGGGTGAGGCTGCGGCCATATTGTCAACCTTGACCGTTTCCAGAAAAGCCATCAGAGTCGGGCCGTGATACCAGTCGGTTTGCGCGCTCGGCGCAATGATATTGTCGCCCTTCAGGGCAGAAATGGGAATACAGGTGATTTCGTCGAAACCAAGCGGCTTGGCAAAGGTTTCGTAATCGTCCTTGATTGACAGGAAGCGCTCCTCGGCATAGTCAACCAGATCCATCTTGTTGATCGCCACCACCACCTTGCGGATGCCGACCAGAGAAGCCAGGTAGCTGTGTCTGCGGGTCTGGACCAACACACCCTTGCGGGCATCGATAAGAATGATCGCCACATCGGCAGTCGAAGCACCGGTCACCATGTTGCGGGTATATTGCTCGTGTCCGGGCGTATCCGCAACGATGAACTTACGCTTGTCGGTGGAGAAAAAGCGATAGGCCACATCGATAGTGATCCCCTGCTCGCGCTCTGCCTGCAGACCGTCCAGCAGCAACGCATAATCGATCTCGTCACCCTGGGTACCAACCCGCTTGCTGTCCACCTCCAATGCCGCCAGTTGATCCTCGAACACCAGTTTCGAATCCCACAACAGCCGCCCGATCAAGGTGCTCTTGCCGTCATCGACGCTGCCGCAGGTGATAAATCGCAGCATCGATTTTTCTTCTTGGGATTTTAGGTATTCTAAAATATCTTCGGCAATCAATTCAGACTGATGGGCCATTTGAAAACTCCTATAAGCCGGTACGCGGGACGAAGTACGAGAAAGTCAAAACCTTTAAGGTTTTCGCGTCCCTCGTCCCGCGTGCCGAAGGTTATTCTTCCCGCTTAAAAATAGCCTTCCTGTTTTTTCTTCTCCATCGAGCCAGCAGAATCATGATCAATCAACCGGCCCTGCCGTTCCGAAGTCCTGGTCAACAGCATCTCCTGGATAATTTCCGGCAGGGTTGCAGCTTCCGATTCAACCGCACCGGTTAGCGGATAGCAACCGAGGGTACGGAAACGGACCGATTTCATCTGCACCTCTTCATCTGGAGCCAGCTTGATGCGGTCATCATCCATCAGGATCAGCATACCGTCGCGTTCCACCACCGGACGCACTTTGGAATAGTAGAGAGGTACGATCGGGATATTCTCAAGGTAGATATACTGCCAGACATCAAGCTCGGTCCAGTTGGATATCGGGAAGGCGCGGATACTTTCTCCAGGCTTGACCCTGGCGTTGTAAAGATTCCAGAGTTCCGGCCGCTGATTCTTGGGATCCCAACGATGGGTCCCGGAGCGGAAAGAGAAAATGCGTTCCTTGGCCCGCGACTTCTCCTCGTCACGGCGAGCGCCGCCAAACGCAGCATCAAACTTGTACTTGTCGAGACCCTGCTTCAAGCCTTCAGTCTTCATAATGTCGGTATGAAGTGCCGAGCCATGAGTAAACGGTGAAATCCCTTGAGCGACGCCTTCCTGATTGGTATAAACCAACAAATCAAAACCATGCTCTCGTGCCGTGCGATCACGGAATTCGATCATCTCTTTGAATTTCCAGGTCGTGTCGATATGCATCAGGGGAAATGGCAGCTTGGCCGGATAAAAAGCCTTGAGCGCCAGACGCAGCATCACTGAGGAATCCTTGCCGATCGAATAAAGCATCACCGGATTCTCGAACTCGGCCGCCACCTCGCGGATAATATGGATACTTTCCGCCTCAAGCTGGCGGAGATGAGTCATGTTGATTTTCACTTACAAATCCTTGCTTTCAAAATAAAAGCTTTAAAACCAGATTACCCCTTAGCCTTCTTTATCGCCTCATAAGCCTCATTGATCTCGCGAAACTTCTCCTCGGCAAACTTGATGAAGTCTTCAGGCAGACCTTTGGAGATGATTTTGTCAGGATGATATTCACTGACCAGTTTACGATAGGCTTTCTTGACCGCACTCATATCTGCTCCATCCTTGAGTTCAAGAATGGCATAGTGGTGCGAAAGATCATTGACGAACTTGCGTTTCACGGTATCGTAAATATCGCTGTGCAAACCGAGCAAAGATGGTGCGGCACGCAGAATTTTTTCTTCGTCTGGATGTAACACGCCATCGGCCATGGCTACGGAAAAAAGCATCTCATAAAACATCATGCGCAGTTGCTGTTCTCTTTGGAAAACCTGACCGAACTGGCGGGCATAATCCTCAAAATGAATCTGATTGTCTTTCGCTTCATTGAAAACACCCATGGCAAATTGCTGTGCTGCCGTATCTAGGCGTAGTTTGTCGCGCATAAAACTGCGAACAAGCTTGATTTCATTTTCACAGACCTTACCATCGGCTTTGGCTATCTTGCCGAGCATAGCGAACATCGCCGTAAAGAACACCGCCTGACGCTGTTCCTGACTGGTCATTCGACCTGATTCAGCCTTGCCATCGATCAATGTATGGCCCAGTGTAGCTCCGACCATGGCACCTATAGGGCCACCCAGCATGAAACCAACACTTCCTCCCATGATCTTACCAAACCATGACATGGGTTAAACCTCCTTTATCTGTCTGGTGAATATCGTTTTAAAGTCAGGCAATTGTGCAAAGCGTGGCATAGTATCATGACAACACCCTCGCTGCCACCACTACATATCAAGGTTTCCTAATACCATACTTCTCCATCCGGTAGATCAGGGTATGCCTCGGAACCTGCAGAAAGGCTGCAGCCTGAGTCTGATTCCAATTGTTACGTTCCAGGGCCTGAACAACCACTTCCATCTCAACCGCTTCGAGTGAATAACCGTCAGGTGGTAGTTCTACAATCTGACTTCTGGCTGCAGATGGTGTCGAGCGAATTTTTGCTGGCAAATCATGCAGGTCAAGCTGTTCACCGCGATTCAGGACAACCATCCGTTCAACAGCATTTTGTAACTCCCTGACGTTTCCTGGCCAGGCATAAGCCGTCATACTCTCAAGAGCGACGTCACTGATATCTGCAGGAGTCCCGACACTGAAGCGTTCCAGGAAATGCCTGACCAGCAGTGGTATATCATCAGCACGCTCTCTCAAAGGCGGCAATTCAATCGGAATAACCGCCAGACGATAATAGAGATCTTCACGGAAGCGGCCTTCCTCCATGGCGATTTCCACATCCTGGTTGGTCGCTGCAACAATGCGGACATCCACGGAACGGACCTTACCCCCTACAGGTTCGACTTCCATCTCCTGGAGTACTCGCAGCAGCTTGGGTTGCAGCTCCGTCGGCATCTCGCCAACCTCGTCAAGAAACAAGGTGCCACCATCTGCTTCTACGAATTTCCCGGCGCGATCCCTCACCGCACCGGTAAATGCTCCGCGAACATGACCAAAGAGTTCACTTTCCAGCAGGTTCGCCGGGATTGCAGCACAATTGATAGCGATAAACGGTTTCTTGTTACGCGTTCCACCCTGATGAATCGCCCGTGCAATCAATTCTTTGCCCGTGCCGCTCTCGCCCGTAATCAGAACACTCGCTTCGGTCGGTGCGACCCTTTGTACAACATCAAAAACGTCTTGCATGACATCGGATATAGCGACCATATGACTGAAATCAATCTGCTGTTCCAGTTCATCCCGAAGCCACCGGTTCTCCTCCTGCAGACCAAGCAGATTAAAGGCCTTATCAACCAGTAGCACCAACTCATCACGGCTGAAAGGCTTGGCCAGGTAGTCGTATGCGCCCTGCTTCATTGCTTCAACGGCCTTTTCAATGGAGCTGTAAGCAGTAATCACAATTACCAGGGTTTCCGGACGTTCTGCCTTAATCTGCTGTAATACTTCATAGCCAGAGAGACCCGGCATCTGGATATCGGTGATCACGACTTCTGGATGATCTGCCTTGAAAGATACCAGGCCCTGTTCACCATCAGCAGCACTGATAACCTGAAAACCAGCTGATTGCAGGGAATATTCCGTGACTCGGCGCAGAGAGGCATCATCGTCAATCAGCAGAACCTTGCGTGGGGATTTGGCAGAATTGGTATGAGAAAGACCAGCAGTCATGTTACGGGGTTCTCCTTTGTTGTTATGAAAGGTAATGGCAGACAAACTGTGAAACTTGCACCCTTCCCGGCAATACTGTCGAGGACAATGTGACCCTCGTGGGCATGCACAATACGTTGTGTGATGGACAAACCAAGCCCAGTACCACTGTCGCGAGTCGTCACAAATGGGTTAAAAATTCGCTCCCGATCTTCCAGGGCAATCCCTGGACCATTATCACTCACTTTAATGTGAACTTCGTGCTGAAAGTTTTTTGAGGAAACCTCGATGAGACCACCATCCGGCATAGCCTGTATAGCATTTAACATCAGGTTGAGCAGCACCTGCTTGATCTGTTCCCCCTGTCCAGGTATCTCAATATCATCATCCAAAGCAAGTTTCACTTCAATATGGCTACGGGAAGCCTGTTGTCTAGTCAGATCAAGCACGTCCCCGACAACCTTGCCAAGCAGAAACCGGCCATGTTCAACAGGTGCCGGTTTGGCAAAGCACAGAAAATCTTCAAGAACTCCGTTCAGGCGATCCACTTCTCTGATCAGTATCTCAGCAAATTCCAGTTTTGGATCATCAGCGGAAACACCATCGCGCAGAATTTCTGCGGTACCCTTGATTGAACCGAGCGGATTACGAATTTCATGAGCCATACCAGCGGAGAGTTCACCGAGGGCCGAGAGCCGGTCTGCTCGCCGCAACTGTTCTTCAATTTCAATAATCTGGTCTGCCTGATCTCGCAACTTACCATAACTCTCTTCAAGGGTTTCGGCCGCTTTTTGGTAACGTAATTTCTGCTGGCGCTCACGCTGGGCAAGAAAACCAGTCAGACAACCGATTACATTATATAAAATGATTTCCAGATACTGTGCAAGAGCTATTTTCGGGTTATTTTGCCATTGAAAAAGCACATGAGGCATATAGAATAATGAAGCCAGGATTGAAGTCATTATGCCGCCGCGCAGGGCAAACCAGATGCCGCCAAGTATGATCGGCACATAGTAAAGACGCCGATAGATATCGTGAGCCTTGAACAACTGCGTCGTCGTCATGTAGTGCAGGGAAGTCACCAACAACAGCAACACAGCAATAATCACCAGACGTAGATAAAATGTTTTCTTGGAAGCCAGCATTAATTTTACCTATGGCTTTGAGTGCTTGTACGGCCTGATCTATATGTGTAGAATATTACACAAAGGTATTAAAAGAAACCCCCATAAATAGTAATCATCAATTTAAAAGCAAAAAGCATTAAAACACCTCCTGATCGATACAATACTGTTATTTTTTGTACTGTATTCTAGCTCACGTCTTATGTATTCTGTCCTCTGGGTTTTAACTAACATCAGGATGGCAGATGTCTCTTTTGATTGACATTATCAATATAGTACTTCCGGTTTTTTCGGTTATTGCCCTCGGCTGGCTATTACGCCGTTTGGGACTGATCGACGCAGCCTTTCTCAAGCAGACCAACAAGCTGGTCTACTACGTTTGCCTACCACTACTGCTCTTTTATAAAATTGGCACAGCAGATTTCTTTGCTAACTTCAACGGCCGCTTGATCATCGGTTCAGTGATTGCCGTAGCAATAACCTTCATTGCTTCCTATTTTTATACTGTCCTTCGAGGCTACCCGGATAGGGTTCGCGGTGTCTTCAGCCAGGGTTCATTCAGGGGCAACCTGGCTTACATGGGGTTGGCCATCACCCTCAATGCCTACGGTGAGACCGGCTTGACCAAAGCGGGCATTCTGATGGGTTTTCTGGTCCCTTTTCTCAACCTCTTTGCCATCCTGGCCCTGCTCTGGCCACACCGTGGCGGAGGAGAACAACGAGGCTTTACATTCTGGCTTCGTCAGATCACCCTGAACCCACTGATTTTAGCCTCATTCTTAGGAATATTCTGGAGCTTTCTCGACCTGCCAATACCTCTGGTTTTTGAACGGAGTCTGAATATCGCAACCGGCATGACTCTGCCGTTGGCATTACTAGCACTTGGTGGCGGTTTTTCCCTTGAAAAGTTACGTGGCGATCTGGTCAAGGCCTCTCTTGTGAGTGGCATAAAAACAATCTGGATGCCAATCCTGGCTGCTGGCCTGCTGATCAGTCTGGGCGTCAGAGGGATGGATCTCGGCATCGGCGTCCTGATTGCCGGAACACCTGCAGCGACAGCCACCTACATAATGGCTGACCAACTCAAGGGAGACGCCGAGTTGGCCGGAACTATCGTCATGTTGTCCACACTCTGCTCTGCAGCAACCTATACAGTTGCCCTGTTGATTTTGCGGAGTCAGGGGCTATGACCTACACCCCCTTCGATATCGGATCAAAATTCCGCATCATTCCTGCCAATCACCCACCATCGAATGACAACCGCACCGACCTGGTGATGCAACGTGGTGCCTTTGGCTCAGGAGAACACGAAACGACAGAGAGTTGTCTGGAAATACTCGGTAGCTTACCTGGCATATCTGGAGCACGAGTCCTTGATCTCGGCAGCGGTACCGGTATCCTGGCCATTGCTGCCTTGCATCTCGGAGCAGAACATGCCGTTTGTGTCGACATCGAACCAAAAGCTGTGGAGACCGCTGAGAGCAACTGCCGACTCAACGGGCTGAGAGACCGGGTCACTCATGTCACAGGAGTACTGAACGCTGTGACGGAGAGTGACTTCGACATTGTCCTGGCTAACATCTATGGTGATATCCTGCTTGGTCTGGCACAATCGTTAAGCGCCAAATTGAAGGCTGGTGGGACCTTATTGCTCTCGGGGATTTTGTGGGAATACAATTTCGACGTGAGGCAAGCATACGAGAAGAATGGTTGCGAAGTCATCCACAATCACATGCTGGAGGAATTCAGTACTGTTTTATTACGCAAGAGATGAGAAAAGGGCGAACCTGACGGCCCGCCCTTTTAGTACCATTAAAGGTAATCTTATTGTTACTTAGCTGACTAGCGCTTTCATATACTCGCGATTCAGCTTGGCAATAAATTTGACGTCAACCCCTTTAGGACAGGATGCCTGGCACTCGTAGTGGTTGGTGCAGTTGCCAAAACCAAACTCCTTGGCAGCTTCAGTCATCGCCATAACCCGTTTCTGAGCTTCAACCTTACCTTGCGGCAGAACCGCCAGTTGAGCCACTTTAGCGCCGGTAAACAGCATCGCCGAGCTGTTGGGACAGGATGCAACACAGGCACCACAACCAATGCACTCGGCAGCGTCCATGGAGTAGTCAGCAACAGGTTTGCCAATCAACAGGGCGTTACCATCGGCAACACCACCAGTGTGGCAAGAGGTGTAACCACCAGCCTGCATAATTACTTCCAGACCGTTACGATTCACCACCAGATCTTTAATCACTGGAAAAGCGCGTGCCTTCCAGGGCTCAACAAAGATCTCGTCGCCGTCGTTAAACTGCCTCATATGCAGTTGGCAGACGGTGGTCCGCTCCTGGCCACCGTGAGGAACTCCGTTGATAACCTGGGAACACATCCCGCAGATACCTTCGCGGCAGTCGTGGTCGAAAGCAATAACATCCTTGCCTGCTCTTGCCAGAACCAGATTGACATCGTCAAGCATCTCCAGGAAGGACTGGTCTGGACTGACATCCGGAGCATCTATAGTCTCCAGTCGTCCTTTATCATTTGAGCCATTCTGGCGCCATACGTGAAGTTTGAGTTTCATTATTTGTAACTCCTTACAGCAAGCTTGATATTCTCAAATTTCAAAGGCTCTTTGTGCAATTCGGGTTCAACACCCGTGCCTTTGAATTCCCAGGCGGCAACGTAACAGAAATCTTCGTCGTTACGCATGGCCTCGCCATCATCGGTCTGGTGTTCGACCCGGAAGTGGCCACCACACGACTCTTCACGGTTCAACGCATCCCTGGTGAGGATTTCAGCAAAGTCGAAGAAATCAACCAGACGGGCGGCATTTTCGAGCTCTTGGTTGAACTGCTCATTGGTACCAACCACTTTAACATCTTTCCAGAACTCGTCACGAAGCGCAGGGATAAGCTTGAGGGCTTCCTTGAGGCTTTCATCGCTACGAGCCATGCCAACGTTCTCCCACATGATCTTACCGAGTTCACGATGGAATTCGGAAGGAGTCTTGGTGCCGTTGACTGCAAGCAGCTTGTCGAGCTCAGCTTTGACCGCTTCAGCAGATTTCTTAAACTCGGGATGCTCGTCGGTCACTTCACCAGGCTTCACAGTCGCCAGGTAACCGGCGATGGTGTAAGGAATGACAAAGTAGCCATCAGCCAGGCCCTGCATCAATGCCGAGGCACCGAGACGGTTAGCGCCGTGTACGGAGAAATTTGCTTCACCGAGCACGAACAGACCGGGCACATTGCTCATACAGTTGTAATCGACCCAGAGACCACCCATGGCGTAGTGCGGTGCCGGGTAGATGCGCATTGGCTGCTTGTAGCCGTCCTCGTCGGTGATCTTCTCGTACATCTCGAAGAGGTTACCGTAGCGCTCACGAATCGTGTCTTCACCGAGACGGTTGATTGAATCGGCAAAGTCGAGGTAAACACCACGCTTGCCAGGTCCAACGCCGCGATCGTCATCACACTGCTCTTTGGCGGCACGGGAAGCGATATCGCGCGGAGCCAGGTTACCGAAAGAAGGATACTTGCGTTCCAAGTAGTAATCACGATCATCTTCAGCGATTTCACCAGCCGGATTCTCGCAGTCTTCTGCTTTCTTGGGCACCCAACAACGACCATCATTACGCAACGATTCGGACATCAGGGTCAGTTTCGACTGATGTTCACCATGCTGCGGAATACAGGTTGGATGAATCTGAGTGTAGCAGGGGTTTGCCATGTAGGCGCCTTTCCTGGCAGCCTTCCAGGCGGCAGTAACGCTACAGCCCATGGCGTTAGTGGAAAGGTAGAAAACGTTGACATAACCACCGGTCGCCAGAATAACCGCATCACCCCAATAAGATTCAATCTCACCGGTGACCATGTTACGGCAGGTAATGCCTCTGGTGACACCGTCAACAACAACCAGGTCAAGCATCTCACGACGCTCATAGAGCTTAACCGTACCAGCTTTCACCTGACGGGAGAATGCCGCATAGGCACCGAGCAGCAGCTGCTGACCGGTCTGGCCACGGGCATAGAAAGTACGGGAGACCTGGGCACCACCGAAGGAGCGGTTGTCCAGGTAGCCGGAGTAGTCACGGGCAAAGGGTACGCCCTGGGCGACACATTGGTCGATAATGTTGTTCGACACCTGGGCCAGACGCCAGACGTCTGCTTCGCGGGCGCGGAAATCACCGCCTTTGATGGTATCGTAGAACAAACGATAGATGGAGTCACCGTCGTTCGGATAGTTCTTGGCGGCGTTGATGCCGCCCTGGGCTGCGATGGAGTGTGCGCGGCGGGCGCTGTCCTGGTAGCAGAAGGCCTCGACTTGATAGCCAAGCTCTCCCAGGGAAGCAGCCGCGGCACCACCGGCGAGCCCGGTACCGACGCAGAGAATTTTGAATTTACGTTTATTCGAAGGATTGACCAGCTTCGACTCGAAGCGATGGCGATCCCAGGAAGTTTCAATAGGTCCAGTTGGACACTTACCGTCGAGTATCATTTAAATCGACCTCCTAAAGCTTGATGAGTCCGAAAACAACCAGCATTGGAATGGAGATGTATCCCACGAGGAGAACAACACCAACCAGTTTGCTGACCATTCCCATGAACGGAAGTGACTTGTCGTTGCTCAGTCCCAGAGTTTGGAACAGGCTCTGGATGCCGTGACTGACATGCAGAAACAAGAAGAACAGGCCGACCAAATAGATAATAACCGGCAGGGCACTACTGAACCCCTGGACTATCATGACAAAGACATTGATCATGCCATGATCACCGAGAGGAACATAGATATCGGGATTGGTCACCCGAAAGGTGAAGTGCAATAGATGATATATGACAAAAGCCAGTATCACCAGACCCGAGACGATCATGGTTTCTGCACCGAAACCCGTCTTCAAGCGCTTGATCTGCACGTTCTTTTCAGGAGTCGCCGCCCTGTTCTCCAAGGTCAACTGAATTCCGAAAAAGATGTGAATTACAAAAGCTGCCAGCATAACCAGCCGGAAGACCCAGACGAATGGTCCGAGACTATGCAGCTTCTGCGCGTAAGCGTTGATTGCGTCTGCACCGATAAACACGGACGAGTTGCCCAGAAGGTGCACACAAACAAACGCGACCAACACGAAACCGGTAACGGCCATGATGATCTTTCTGCCCACAGAACTTTGCGTCAGTAGCATGATTTTGATCCTCTACTCAATGTGTTGTGATGAAAAAACTCGAAAAAGACCTACTCGAGAGCTGGCCGAAACCAGCACGACAAACAGAACAAGACACAACGCCTTGCCCTCGCCTACTGAGGAGGCCCTCGCCAACGACTTGACAATCTCATATTGATATCCCTTACCACAATATGTCACGAACCGTTTTTGCTTCTCTCTCCCGGTTCGCCACTAATTAGAAAAACTGCATACTGTATACAAGACCCACGTATATTAAACACCGTTAGAAAAAAAATAAAGTAAAATTTTCCAAGAAAACAGCTTTCAGGGATTTTCCCCTAATGTTTGCGGGATTAATTCTCAACGAGAAGTAAGATAATCAATAACCTGACGCAAGGCCTGACCACGATGGCTGATCCTGTTTTTAGTATCGATCGGCAATTCGGCCATGGTGCAATTGAACTCAGAGAGCCAGAAAAGCGGGTCATAACCAAAGCCACCGGCACCTCGTTGCTGCTGCAGAATCAGCCCTTCTACCTTACCTTCAAAAAAGCGAGTCGGTTCATTCGGCAGGCACAGAGCCATCACACAACAAAAAGCGGCCTGTCGTTGTTGCCCCGGTACAAGGGTCATCTCATCGAGAAGTTTACAATTATTGCTGTGGTCATCAGCATCGACACCGGAGAAACGCGCGGAATGAACTCCTGGACGCCCCTGTAATGAAGTGACAACCAGTCCGGAATCATCTGCCAGACAGGACAATCCGGTGACACGAGCTATGGTTTCTGCCTTCTTCGCTGCATTGGCCGTAAAGGTATCGCCGTCCTCTTCCACCTCCGGTGCGTCAGGAAAATTATCGAGGCCAAGAACGTTCACACCTTGCGATTCGAGCAAACGCCGTATCTCTTTAAGCTTGCCTGCATTGCGGGTGGCCACCACCAGTTCCATCATGTCTGGCTTCTGGCCTCCTGCTGCAATTGTGTCAACTGCCGACAGCCTTCAACGGCCAAGTTGCGCAGAGCACCAAACTCGGCATCACTGAAAGGTTCTTCTTCAGCTGTCCCTTGAATTTCAACAAAACGACCATCACCGGTCATAACAAAATTCATATCAACACTGGCACCTGAATCTTCCACATAGTCAAGATCGAGAAGTGGCTGACCTTTGATGATGCCAGAACTGACCGCGGCGACACTGTCCTTCAAAGGAGACTTTTTGAGCAACCCTTGAGAAAGCAATTCATCAATTGCATCAGCAAGCGCAATCCAGGCTCCGGTAATCGATGCTGTACGGGTACCACCATCAGCCTGCAAGACATCACAGTCAATGACGATAGTGCGCTCGCCAAGCAGTTCAAAGTCAACCACGGCGCGCAGGGCGCGACCGATCAGTCGCTGGATCTCCATGGTACGACCACCCAACTTGCCTCGGGCAGCTTCGCGGACTGAACGCGTCTGCGTTGAACGGGGCAACATACTGTACTCAGCTGTCACCCAACCACGGCCCTGACCACGCATGAACGGTGGAACCTTCTCTTCAACAGAGGCATTACACAGGACTCGGGTTTCACCGAAGCTGATCAGCACCGAGCCTTCGGCATATAGGGTAAAGCCACGCTCGACCTTGATTGTGCGTAGCTGGTTTGGTTGGCGACCATCGTGACGAAGTTGTCTGGTAGAACTCATAAGGTTTCTCCTGGAGCTTCTCCCTGAATTTCTCCCGGGGTATCAACTGAAAAAGTATCAAAGAATGCCTGTAAGCCATCGAAAAGAGCACGAGCAAAGTCCTGCTGTCGGCCTGGATCCTGTAGCATGGTCAGGTCGACCGTATTGGTCAGACTACCCATTTCCACCAAAACTCGCGGCAGATCGCCACGACCCAGGGGGTAAACCGGCAGTTCTTTAATGTCGTGCACATTGAAACCTCTGTCTTCCAGTTTCTGCCGTAGAATCCCGGCAAGCTCCAGACTGGAATTCTCGGCCAGTTTTATACTGAGATTCTCGGCAACCGCGCCATCTGAGACGTCTCGCTCTGTCTGTGGCTGAACATAAAGGTTCACGCCCGACGCTTCCGCAGAAAAGAACGCTTGAGCATGCAATGAAATCAACACATCAGCCTGGCCTTCTGCAACGATCTCCAAGCGGTTCTTCATATCAAGAGCATAGTCGCCGTCACGCGTCAGCACCACCGGAGCATCCTGATGCATTTTCAAAAGCTTTTCCAAACGCTGACCGACTGCAAGGGTCACGGCTTTTTCTTTACTGCCATTTAAACCGAGGGCGCCACTATCCTCACCGCCGTGTCCGGGGTCAATGGACACCACCCACTTACCACCGTCAGCAACCGGTGCCTTTTTGCGCAACAAAAAAGCAAACAAGCGATCAAGAGGGTCTTCACTTTCAGTCACAGTCGGTGGGTTGTGATTTCTATAATAAATTGGCTTGGTCAGAAGTGGTGCCAACTGGCGCAACAGGAATACTTCAGAGACCTGTAGCTTGCCATCAATAAAACGCGGGCGATGAGTAATTGGAATAAGATTGTCACCAAGCTTAATAAACTGACTGCCTGGCGAAATAATAGCCTTGCCATGTGGCGTGTGGATCGCATAGACATGCGCCACTGAGTTCCACGCACCTTCGAGCTTAAGAGCAGACAAAACATCGTCTATGGAAATAAAAGCCGTCCCTTCGCGCAGATAAACATCCTCAATAACCAGAGGCTCTTCACCGGGAAGTCCAATCTCAACAAGCGCACCGGCAGGCAAGGCAAAAAACAGGGAGACAAACATCAGGCATAACAATTGTTGGATAAAGCAAGGCATGGCGCGTTTTATACTCCAGATATCTCGGGCTGTCAACGCAGACAACGCTACCCGGTAACCAGTAGTTCCGGCTCAGAATATTCTCGACCCAAAGCAGCCAACAGCCGCCCAGTCAGTACATCCTCCATTTCACTCTGCCTGCCCGATGCAGTTAGCAAGGAGCGAACCTGTCCACCGGCGGTCATACTGTGTCCACCACCGGAGCCTAACTCCAGGATAACTTTCTGCATCAGGCCCCCGGCGTGGGTCTCCTGATGACTGGTGCGCATGGAGAGAACTCCTTCGTTAAGGTAACAGCCCATACCCAGTACGATATCTACACCCTCAACCCGCATCAGGAAATCGGCAATTTCAGCAACAATCTCCGGTTGATCTATGTCGTAAAGATTAAAAATCAATACGTTGCCATAAATTTTTGCATTCTTCAAACCTGCCTCAAAATATTTAAAATAAATCCGTGATGACTTCGGACGAGTAATTTCATGCAGGATGCGATTATTACATAGAGGCATTAATTGCAGGTAGGCATCACGATCCGACTTGCTCCAGTCGCGGCCAAGATCTTCTGTCTCCGACTTGATTGCATAAAAAAGAATTGTTGCCAGTTTGGTGGCAATCTTGATTTCTTGAGACTGCAGATACTCAAAAAGGATACTTGCGGAGGCACCGTATTCCGGGCGCACATCAACCCAACGACAAGACTGGGTTTGCTCTTTAAGTTGATGATGGTCGATCACCAGGTCTACGCGTCGATCCGACGGGTAAGAATTATTGCCTGTCCCTGGCTGGGTATCAACCATACAGATCGCATTAAAAGTGTCGAGATCAAGGTCCCTGATCGGCTTTGACTTAATCTCCAGCTCACTGACCATCACCAGATTTTCACGGCGACCGATCACACCGCCAAAGGCTATGGTTGCCTCTTGTCCTGTTTTGACCAGGACCAGATGCTGCAAGGCAAAAGCAGCCGCGAGCGCATCCGGATCCGGATGATCATGGGTGACAATAAGGATTGAACCCTTGCCGCGCAACCACTCAATAATACCCGCAGAAAACTCTTCAGAATGACTCAGGTTACAGTCGGTTTTATGGCTCATAATTTCAAACTTTCAAAAGCAAGGGCAACCGCCGACTCTGCAGAAAGAACAGGGACAACCCCGGAGATCTGTGGCCCCCCGGGCAGCACAAAGACCGGCTTGCCAAGTTTACAGGCGATCGCCACTTCAGAGAGGGTTCCATGTTCCCCTTCCACCGCGATCAGGGCCTCTGCTGTATGGGCGATAATCACGTTACGTGCATGACCCATATTGGTCGGCACGGCAATAGTGATATAAGGGTTAGCCGAGAGGTTATCAGGTCCCGGCAGGAGGCCGACAACCTCTCCCCCGGCTTCAACCGCTCCTTTCGCAGCCGCTGCCATAACCCCACCCAGGCCACCACACACAAGTATTGCACCACGAAGAGCAATCTCACGACCTACTGTTTCGGCCACACGCAGCCCTTTAAATGAGGGTTGTGACGCGCCTATAACGCCGATGATCGGTTTACGTTTGTTGGTCATAAGACCTTTCCACCAGGAAGATAACAGAAAACATGAAAAGACATTAAACCTTAGAAACCGGAAAAACGCAAAAACTTCGACGGCATTTTGTCAAAAATATATTGCTGAATTCTCAGGATGTGCGATTCTGGCAGCCTGTCGCACTCCTTGGGAGGAAACGTGAAATTACCGCAGATGTACTTATTGGACGGCTCCAGCTATATCTATCGCGCCTATTACGGCATCAGAGACCTTGCCACCTCTGACGGTATGCCGACCAATGCCGTATTCGGTTTCACAAAGATGCTTCTGGACCTGCTGCAGGAGAACCGTCCCGATTATCTGGCCGTCATATTTGACCGCCCAAGGGAAGAGACCTTCCGCAGAAAAATCTATCCTGAATACAAGGCAAATCGTGACGCCATGCCCGATGACCTTGTGCCCCAGATCCCGTACATCAAGAGAATCTTGCAGGCGCTCAATATTCCTTCCCTGGAAGCTCCCGGATTTGAAGCCGACGATGTGATTGCTACCCTGGCCCGCCGCTATGCCACGGAAGGAATCCAGGTCACGGTTGTCACCGGAGATAAGGATTTGATGCAGGTTGTCGACAACAGGATCGGCCTGCTTGACACTATGAAGGATAAAAAGACAGGGAAGGACAAGCGTTCGGGCCCACAGGAAGTTCTCGACCGTTTCGGCATCCCGGCAGAGCTGGTACCGGATGTCTTGGGGCTGGCCGGTGACACCTCAGATAATATTCCTGGAGTTCCCGGAATAGGTGAAAAGACTGCTGCAGAACTGGTACGGCGATTCGGTTCCCTGGAGGACGTTCTCAAGTGGAAGCATCTGGTTAGTGGCAAGAAGCGCAAAGAAAACTTACATACCTACGCAGACCAGGCCCGGCTCTCGAAAACTCTGGCAACCGTCCGCTATGACGTAGGCCTGGAGGTTCCCCTGACAAGTTTGACGAGACAAGCACCGAATCTCTCAGCATTGATACCTCTGTTACGTGAGTTGGAGTTTGAATCTCTGGAAATCGCCTTCACCCCACCGCCACCGGGCGCGGTCGAGCTCTACTGTGATGGATCAGGCGGAACGCTTGGGGATGGATCAGCTGGAGAACCAGAGAACGAATCAGGCAATGACTCGAGACCTGGAGGATATGGAGTGATCCTGCGCTATGGAGAGCACGAAAAGGAATTGAGTGGTATCGAGCCTGCGGCCACTTCGCAACGCATGGAGCTTCTGGCCGCCATCAGGGGGTTGGAAGCCTTGCACAGCCCGAGTAAAGTCCATGTGTTCAGTGACTCACAGTATCTCGTAAAGGGGATAAGCAAGTGGATTCATGGCTGGGCCCGCAATGGTCGCCTGGAAGACCCGGACGCTCTCGCTAATCAGGATCTATGGAAACAGCTTGATACTCTTTCCCGCAAACATGAGATCACCTGGAAATGGGTACGTGGCCATGCCGGACATCCCTTTAATGAGCGGTGTGACAGGCTGGCAAAGAGGGCTGCAGAGGGGGGACGGCAGGTAGCTGAAGAACCAAATCCGATTGAGGAAACAGTGGAAAAGGTCTCTTTACCTGTCGAGCCGGTCAAACAGAAGCCAGTCCCGGTCAAAGAGGATGCGAATTTTGACGCAGATGATGATGGTCAGCTGCGATTGTGTTGATTGTTGTGGGTGCCAATGATTTCGTTTGCTCTCTCAATAAACGTAGTGCGCTATAAATCCCGAGGACATGTAAGAATGAGTTGCGAGAGGATTAATAAAAAAATCTCCCTAAAACCTCATTCACCAAGCAATAGACACACTCGGCAATTGACAGCAAATGGGCAGAAACGTCAAAACAGCAGGTGTCCTAGAAGTTGTGCCAGCAAGTCTGGCCGGTCGAAAACATCGACTGTGGGCAATTCCTAGAAACCCTGCCACTGACACACCCGCCTTCATGATCCGGGACCTTGGTATCTGAGAGTTGAAAGCTACTCAGTAGCCTTCACTAACTCGGAATCGAAATCATTAGCTTCCTTCTCCTCATAGCCAACCGAGCATTGAAAACTTGACGGCACAGTGCGGGCCGTGGTCAGACTAACTTCGAGGCGATCTTTACTCCAGTCTCGACGAAACAGGTCCTCATAGAGACCTGGGTTTTCGTGAACGGCTGTAAACATCTCGTGCAAGGTCTTGTCGAAGTGTTGGGCTAAGACCTCTGCCCAGTTCTCGACATCAATCCTGGCGACAAGATTCTTGCGTAAGCTGATTCTGCAATAACCCTGCTTGGCGAGAGCCTCACCAATGATAACCATCTTTTTCTTAGCCATCGACATATACCTTTCGTGCTTTGTATGTTGAGTACTGAGTGTTCATAAAAAGTGTCCTAGACCTGCCCTTTACCCACAAATATTTATGTCCATAGATATCAATGGGTTACGAATTTTGGGCAATAACACTATGATGGTCTCACTTTACACAAAAACAAGCACTTACGTGTTAGCTTCTTTTTGAGTTTCGACTTATAGGTAAAGGGCAGTGCTAGACACCTTGGTGACCGAGAAACCTCATCCCCTGTGTCAGCGGCGTAGTTTTTAAGACACAATCATATCCATTTCATTCTCTCTGTTTTGCGTATCGGCTTGGTTCATCGAAAAAAACTATATCAGCATATCCGGCATAAATTTTCCCCGAGTGCTTTACCCCTGCCGGGATGTAATACCGATCACCTTTATTGTAACAGTTCTTCACGCCACCAATAAGTTCAATCTTCCCTTCTGATACAATTCCCACTTGAGCCGCATGAGAGTGTTCAGGCAAGTCAACATCTTCATCAAAATCCATAAACAGGATCTGGTGAGTTTCTGACTGTGAGAGATAGGCTGTTAAACCTTTCAAAGGGATATCGGCCTTCGGAAGGTTTCTGATCGGGTCTGGGAATATTTGGCTCATTAATTTTTCCTCCTAAAATCAAAGCTCAAATTGGCGGGATACATATTTTAAACGTATGCATATCATCTATTCAGGAAGCGAGGCTTTCTCTTTTCAATGAACGCCTCCATCCCCTCTTTACGATCATCAAAGCCGAATGTCATCTGAAAGAGTTTGCGCTCAAAGGCAAGCCCTTCGCTTAGTGGTATGGCATGAGCCTGGAGTATTGATTGTTTGAGGAGCTTGAGTACCGGCCTGGAATATGAGGCCACGGTTTGAGCTACGGAACGAGCAGTTTCCAAAAGCTCTTCTCTGGGGACTATCCTTGAGACAAGCCCCGCCAACTCAGCTTCTTTGGCATCCATCATTCTTCCTGACAACAGAAGGTCCATGGCTTTGTGCTTCCCGATGGCTAAGGGTAGCCTCTGCGTGCCACCCGCACCGGGCATTGTACCCACTGATATTTCGGGGTGTCCGAATTTAGCCGATTCAGCCGCGATAACGATGTCACACATCTCCACGAGTTCGCAGCCGCCGCCCAAAGCATATCCTGCCACCGCCGCGATCACAGGCAACTCAAACTTGGCCAGGCGGTGACAACACCCAGAAAAGTTCTGCGCGACTACCTCGACAAAAGTTTTGCCTGTCATCTCTTTCAAATCTGCACCGGCTGCAAACACTTCATCCCCTCCTGTCAGGATGAGCGCAGACACATCAGGGTTGCTTTCCAGGCCATCCAAGGCATCCGTCATTTCATCAACGAGTTGGTCACACAGAGCATTAAGTGCTCTTGGCCGATCAATCCTCAGTATTGCCACCTTCGCTTCGATGCTGACATCAATCAATTCGTAAGACATGCTGGCCTCCATTTTGTTATAAATTTTCAATATGCCCGTTGTCAAAATCTTAGGATCAGTTTAGCTCTTGCCAAACGTCTATGAAAGTGACATAAACGACAAAATATTATGTGATTACGACATAAGAGATAATTCTTTATGAAGCGTGTTCTGATCTTGGCATTTGGAAACACCGTTGCTTCTACCTTCACCGGGCCATTGGATGTGTTCCACCAGGCTGGGAGTCTGTTCAACCGGCTGATGGGCGGCAAAGAGTCCCCCTATTTCGATGTGAAGTTAGTGAGCATTGACGGCAAGCCGTTCGAGACGAGAACCGGCATGCGCGTTATTCCTCACTTGAGTATGGAAGAGGCGAAACAAGCAGACCTTGTGGTGATCTCCTCTTTGGCGTCTCTCAACAGTGAGCGATACCCAGGGGCCGTTGATTGGATAAAGGGGCATGCAGATAGAGGGTCAGACATCGCCAGTGTCTGCACCGGCGCATTTCTTTTGGCTGCGACAGGCCTTCTAGATGGAAAAACCGCGACTACCCACTGGGCTTTTGCAGATAATTTCCGAAAACTATTCCCAGCGGTAAATCTCAAACTGGAACGAATCATCACGGATGAGGGCCGGTTGTTCTGTTCCGCAGGGTTCACAGCCGGGATGGATCTCTCACTTTATCTGGTCGAAAAATATTGCGGTTCGGAGGTGGCCTTAGAAAGTTCCAAAGTCATGGTCTACGATTTCAACAGAGCCAGCCAATCCCCCTATTCTGTATTCCGATCTTTAAAGAACCATCATGATACAGCCATTCTGGGAGTTCAGACCTGGGTAGAAAATCATTATTCAGAGAAATTCAACTATTCGGAGTTGGCCAAAAGGTTCGGGTTTACCAAAAGAACCCTCGAGCGCCGCTTCCACGCCGCCACTGGAGTTACACCACTACACTATATTCGCAAGGTCCGTGTGGAAGCCTCTAAACGATTGTTGGAGGAGAGCAATAAAAGTTTTGAAGAGATTACCTGGGAGGTGGGATACGGTGACGGTGGCTTCTTCCGGAAGGTCTTTGTTGAAGAGACGGGATTAAAGCCTATGGCCTATCGGCAACGTTTTAGTCGAGGGGAATAGCCGTCCAAGCCCCTTTCCAAATACCACACACCAAGCAATTGAGACGCTCAGCAATATACGCCGATTAACCTGAAACGCCATAAAAGGGTGTTGAAAAGTACTCTAGTAAGCCAGTTTTCAGTAGCCCCTGATGCTTTTAAAAGCATTTTTTCCTTTTTAGTGAGACGTTTCCAGTGCGGAAATTCATTTTTAAGTTGTTTTCGTACCAAGCACTTGATATTTTTGTGATGCATGTAATGCATGAGAAGCCTTTGTTTTTGTCGGTATTTCCCTTAGTAAGGATACCTGCCATTATAGAGGCTTTTCATACTTAAGTAACTAATATTATTTAGTATTTATGCAATCTTTTCAACTCCCTTATATTATGGAGCACTCAAGTGTCTACTGCTAGTGTAAATAATATGTTTACATTGTATTATCAGCCTAAAATAGATATGCAAACAAAAAAAACACACGCAGCTGAAGCGCTAATACGGTTGACAAGAAATGGGGAGCTAATTAGCCCAAATCATTTTATCCCTCAGGCTGAAAAAGATGGCAGCATTATTGAAATAGATAAATGGGTACTTAGAAGAATTCCGGATGATGCGAGAAAAATTTTTACTAAAACATTTGAAGAAGAAATTAGAATTTCTTTTAATATTTCTGCGAGTTATTTCGATAAAGATGGTTTTTACGAAGATGTAATAAGCACGTTAAACCACACAAAAGATTTTCATTCTTTGTTTGAAATAGAAATAACAGAAAGTGCATTAATAGGAAACAAGCAAAATGCTATAGATACTATAAATAGATTAAGAGAAGATGGGCTTAGGTTTGCGCTTGATGATTTTGGAACTGGCTATGCTTCTCTAAAATTGTTTAAAGAATTGCCACTTGATACGATTAAAATAGATAAATTATTTGTAGATGGTATGGTGGGAGACAAAAAAACAAATGCTATAGTTGATTCTATTATGTATCTAGCCAAAAAGCTCGATATGAAAACGGTAGCGGAGGGGGTTGAGCAAGTAGAGCAAGTAGAGCAATTGGCTAATATGAATTGTGATGAAATCCAAGGTTATTTTTATTCTAAGCCTTTGCGGTTAGATGATTTCATTCTCTTTGTTAATAGTGTAAATAATCCCCCCAAAAAAAATAGATTTATCTACTGGTCTAATGAGTACTCTAGTGGTCTATTCGCATTTGATTCTCACCATATAATTTTAATTAATCTAATGAATACCCTTTATGATGTATTGCAAGATGAAAATTTGAGAAAAGAATCTAAGACTTGGAAGTATATTGAAATTGTAGGTAATTTTGTTTCTGTTCACTTTGAGTCAGAAGAAAAATATATGGTTAAATATAATTATCCCAAAACAAAAGAACACATTATGGAGCATAGGAAATTTGTTGATGATTTCCAGAACCTTAAAAGTTCGTTAATCGCCAGAGATGAAAGAAACTTTTTTATTTTATTTGACATGTTGAAAGAATGGTTTATTCAACATGAACTCAAGGCTGACAAAGAACTAGTGCACTACGTCAAAAATAAATTTTAACGAATTAAGGTATAGATAGACCCTGTCCCCAAAAGGTGAATTTTCGGCAAGTAGGTCTGACCATCAACTGAATTTTAAAATCACGTCAGACCTTTTCTGTCGATTGCCGTTGTTCTTGTCGTCTTTCGTTGATTGTTTTGGCTTTGAGCTGAATTTAAACGCACCAATCCCTTGACGGGTTTGGCGGAGTGTCGACAGGTCAAGCCGCCTGGGCGAGTTCTCGGACGAGCACTTCTTGTTGTTGATTAGCCATTTGCCCGAGTTTCCAGAGGTTGTGTGCCAGAACACACCATCCGATCCGCACGGTGC